>NZ_JBMMUD010000004.1:0-458492 GCF_049257195.1 Pseudoalteromonas sp. SS15 | reverse complement strand
AGTCAGGTAAACAGGTAGGAAAGACAACCTTAAGCAAAGAAGGGCCAGGTTATATCAGGGCTAAATTATATATGGCAGCCGTCGTAGCAGGACAACATAACCCTGATATAAAGGAGCAAAAAAGTAGGCTCATAAGGCATGGAAAAACAAAAATGCAGGCTATCGGTGCAGCTATGAGAAAGCTTGCTCATATCTGCTTTGGTGTTGTGAAGAATCAAACTGAATATCAGTCTCAAGTTGTTTAAATCAAACTTGAGACTGGTTAGGAGAGATGGTATCTACATACTTTTAAAGCGCTTCATGCTGATGTGCTGGGCTCAATTTCTCAGGTGAGAACCATCACCACCCATGTTGTGATGGACTCTCCCAAGGATACACGGAAGTAGTGCTTTCGTGAAATAGAAAACAAATTTGGCGATCAAAGACTACTGTTTTGTCGCTTTGCCGCCAACTCTATAAACCCGACATAAAGTCGGTGCTACCGTGTTGATTTCAAAGAACGAGTTGTTATTTTTAACGCCAACTTGGTCTATTAACCTCTTCGCCCATCAACTCTTTTCTGCATTAAAATGGGTGTATAAAACCATAAGAAAATAGCAAAACCAACAACCCACAAATAAGCGCTGATGTTCCATGCCAAATGAGGCGCATAAAGAACAGGCATAAAAGCACGCACCAGCGCACTCAAAGCTATAAAAGCAAATGCCCAAGCGACCATACTGGCAGGGGTTAAGGCTCTACCAGTATGACCAAGTGAGACTCTTGCCATCATTGCCAAGATCATTAACCCTATACCGCCAATGGTAATTAAATGCAGTGCATCCGCTGGATTAATACTGCCTGTGAGGTAGCTAAATGCGAGAAACAAAATGCCAACCGCACTTAAAAAGTAGCCTAAATGCAGCGACCAAAGTAGCGGCACTTTAAAAGTACCTTTATCAAACCATAGAATGGCGCGAGTTAAATGCAAAGTGGCAGCAGGAAGTAAAACCAAACCAACATTGATATTAAGAGAAAAGAGCTTGATGCTAGCAAATCCAGCCATCGCAAATAGGCTAAATAACAGCAGCAATTTATCGAGTTTAGGTGTTCTAACTTGCTCTTCTTGATTTAGTCCGCGCGCCGTAAAAAATGGAATGACACGTCCGCCGATAATGCCAATTAGCAGCATAAAGCCAAGCACGGCCAATTGTGTGAATAAGCGGGCGAGCGAATATTCGCCCAACCAAGTGCTCATTAAAAACGCACTATTAAAAATAGTGAGTAGGGCGAGTACAACAATCATGATGTAATTATGTTTAGAAGCCGACGTCACCAGCATATGACTCAAATAAGCAATAGCAAAGAGCCAGAAAAGTACTTGGCCGAGTAGCAACAATAATTGGTTGTCTGCATAAAAAAAGAAAATAGCTCGGCATGAAATCCAAATCGCGACAAGGATCATTAAGCCTTTACCAGAAAGTCCTGGCACGCCGGTCCATGTTTGTGCTGCGGTGAGTAAAAAGCCGATAGCCACCGCTGAAGCAAAACCAAAGATCATTTCGTGTGCGTGCCAAAGTGTCGCAGGAATTTGTGCTTGCCAAGAGAGTGTGCCATTTAAAATAAATTGCCAAAGCAAAATAGCGAGCACAGACCAAAGCCCAGCTAATAAAAAGAATGGCCGAAAGCCAAGCATGAATAATGGCCATTGATGTGGCTTGGAAAGTTTAAACTCATTAGGCACCGGCTCGGTTAAATTGATAGGTCTCATTACTACTCCACAGCTTGTTAATTTATCTTTTTAGGGCTTGTGAATGTAATGGCATTTACTGTGCCAAATATTATTCTTATTAAAATCATATTATTAGCAGGTTTGATAAATTATAGTTTGAATAAGTGAGTCATTTTGACTTAAACTTTGTATGTCTTTTGATAATTAAAGAGTCAAAAATACATGGAGCAACGTTCGTTATCTTCACTGCTTATGCTTAATAGAGCGCTGGCTCGGGCCTTACCTAACAGCGCACAATTCGACGTAGAACATTGTTTTGAAGCCGTTATTCAGGCTGTTAAAGAGTGTTTTATTAGCGATGCCATTGCTTTGTTACTTTACCAAAACAATAAACTGGTCCCTGTTGCCATATCAGGATTGATGCCAGATGTGCTGGGCAGACACTTTGTGATAGATAAACACCCGCGTTTACAGGCAATTAGTCTGTCAGATAAGGCTGTGAGGTTCAGTGCCAATAGCGAATTACCTGACCCTTACGATGGGCTTTTGATTGCACAAGAAGGCGATATTCCCGTTCACGCGTGTATGGGGTTTCCGATCAAGCATCAAGATCAATTGCTCGGAGTGATCACGGTAGACAGTTTAAATGCTGGTATTTTTGAAGACTATGCGCCTGCTTTTTTGCAAATGGTCAATGAGTCTTTGACCCGACATGTTAGTGCCATACTGTTGACCCATGACTTATTAACCAAGGCTCAGCAAGGAAGTCATTTGATCACCGAGCTGAGCAAAGGCCAATATGAAATGGTCGGGCAAAGTCAGGCCATGAAGCAATTACAAAGAGATATTCAACTTGTTGCAGGTTCAGACTTTACCACGCTTATCACAGGTGAGACGGGCACAGGTAAAGAGCTTGTCGCTCACTCTTTACATAATCAATCGCACCGAGCAAGCAAGGTCTTTGTGCAGGTAAACTGTGCCTCTTTGCCCGAGACGTTGGCTGAAAGTGAGCTATTTGGTTATAGAAAGGGCGCGTTTACTGGGGCGAATTCACATCGTGATGGCAAGTTTCTGCTTGCTGATGGCGGTACGATTTTTTTAGATGAAATTGGTGAGTTACCGCTTAATACCCAAAGTAAGCTGCTCCGAGTCTTACAAAGCGGTGAAATTCAACCTGTCGGTGCGGATAAAACCCAATCAGTTGATGTGCGAGTCATCGCAGCGACAAACCGAAATTTATTAGAAGAGGTTGAAGCCGGTCGCTTTCGCGCAGATTTGTATCATAGATTGAGTGTATTCCCGATTAAAGTGCCTTCTTTGAACGAACGCTTAGATGATATTCCGTTTTTGACTGGCTTCTTTGCTGAAAAAGTCAGTAAACAACTTGGTATTGCGCAGTTAAAGTTGTCGCCGAGTTTATATCAATTACTGCAATCTTACTCGTGGCCGGGCAATGTTCGCGAGCTTGAACATGTGATAAGTCGAGCTGCATTAAAAGCAAAACAACAGCAGTGGCCAAATAGTATTATCAGCGTAGATGAAAGTGACTGCGAATTGTTTAAAGATAATCAAACTAAAGACAATTTTACTCAGTCTCGTTTTGAACAAGGGCAAACTTCAAACTTTGCTCAAAACAGTCCTAATTTAAGCCAAATAGATTCATTAAAGTCTGCCACTGAGCAATTTCAAAAAAAATTAATAGAGCAGGCATTGTTAGAGCATGATCTAAATTGGGCGGCAGCGGCAAGAGCATTAAAACTTGATAGAGCAAATTTGGTACGTTTGGCAAAGCGTTTAGGTATTGCAGTTAAAAAAACAATTTAACTATATAAAACAATTTCTTAAGTTTTTAAATCACGTGTTCTAGAGTTGGCTTAATATGGATAGTAAAAAAGTATGGTGTTAAGAGTGTTTTTACTAATCTAAATCACTCTCAATAATGTTATAAGTTGTTTATTTTAAAAGGATATATTAATTTAGTGCTTATCTTTAATTGGTCTTGAACTGGATGAATATTAGTCTAGTGTTATAGGGCGTCTCGTTATTATTTTTAGGGGGCCCTATGCAGGGTAACAAACAAGTGTTGGCTTCGTTAAACGCAATTTTAACGCTAGAGCTGACTTCAATTAACCAATATTTTCTTCATGCCCGTATGTACAAAAACTGGGGCTTAGAAGAACTCAACGAAAAAGCCTATAAAAAATCTATAAAAGACATGAAGCAAGCGGACGATCTCATCGAGCGCATTTTGTTTTTAGAAGGCTTACCAAATCTGCAGCATCTTGAAAAATTGCGTATCGGCGAACATACAGAAGAAATGCTTGCCTGCGATATGGCATTCGAATTGGAGCAAATTCCTGCTCTAAAAGCGGCCATTGAACTATGTGAGAAAGAGCAAGATTACATCTCTCGCGAACTGCTTGAAGAAATCCTTGAATACGAAGAAGAGTATGTTGATTGGATTGAAGCGCAGCAATTCTTAATTCAGCACACTGGCATTCAAAATTATCTGCAGTCGCAGGTTGAGGAGTAAATCATGCAAGGTAATTCAAAAATCATTGACCTACTAAATCAGCAGTTAACGCTAGAGTTAACCTCAATGGATCAGTATCTGGCACATTCGAAAATGTATGAAGACTGGGGGTTGGGCAAGTTAGGACACAAACTGGCACATGAATATGATGAAGAGCTTGATCATGCAAAAGCGATTATCGAGCGCATTTTGTTTTTAGAAGGCAAACCAGATACCGCCTCTCGACAGCCTATTAATGTGGGTGATAACGTTCAGCAAATGCTTGAAAACGATCTTGCAGCTGAGATGACGGTGGCTGCGAGTTTAAAAAACATCATAGGTGAGTGCGAAAAAGCACAAGACTATGTGACTCGTGAGATGCTAGAGAAACTTCTAGATGACACCGAAATGGATCATATTTATTGGCTTGAACAACACTTAAATTTAATCAAACTGATGGGCCTACCAAACTACATACAATTGCAAATGGACAACAGTGCACCAGACGCTTAATACAAAAGAGTGCTTTTATAGACAAAAGTACAATGCTTAGGGCATTGTTTTTACTCAAAACTTGCCCTAAATTTTTTATATGAGCGAACTTTACTGTCAGCCTTTAACTTGCACAGGACTGTTTTTACCTCCTTTTTAGCGGTCCGTTAAAGCTTTAAAGTTCAGCTCGCTTTATATTAAGCTGAGAATAGCTTACATAATTAAGAGTTTAGGCATTATTTCTAACCTATCTGAACATCAACATTAGTACTTATTTCAAAAACACTTACTTAACCTGAATTAACCATCGTTAAAACCTGATGGTCGATCAGGTTTTTTCAAAATCTCCTCGCATGATACTTCTTTAGCCTTTAGAATAATGACATTGTAATTTTAGAAGTTGTGAAATATGTCATTACCTCCTTGTCCTAAATGTAATTCTGAATACGTATACGAAGATCAAACAAACCTAGTGTGTCCAGAATGTGCACACGAATGGAACCCAAATGAAGTAGATGAAGATGCATTTGAAGTGAAAGATGCAAACGGTACTGTGCTTGCTGACGGTGATAAAGTGACTGTTGCAAAAGATCTTAAAATCAAAGGCAGCTCACAGGTGATAAAAATTGGTACTAAAGCCCTTGTTCGTCGCGTATTAGATAAAAAAGACCATGAGCTTGACTGTAAAGTTGATGGTGTTGGCGAAATGATGGTAACAGCTAAGTTTGTTAAGAAAGCATAATAGATATAACGCCATAAATTAAAAAGGCCCAAATAGGGCCTTTTGTCATTAATAAAGGTGGAGCTTAAAGCTTATTGCCATTTACCAATTCATGTAACTCTTCAAGCGATGCAGCGATTTTAACGCCAGGTACGTTAGTACCAATTGTCGCTTCAAATGAGCCTTCTACGTTTGAACGAAAAGACGTAAATGAAATTCGGTAAACACCACGAACAAGCGCTTCGCTTGCGTTATTCATTGACGTTGTTTTACGAAGAAGAGAGTTGTAGTTTGCACCACTTGGGTTTGCAGGTAACTCTGACGTATCGTCATTACGCCCTAGGTTTTGTAGCACCTTGCCACCGTTTTTGATTTTTGTATTGTCGATGATATTTAAACGATCAAACACAATATAAGTATCAAAGAATTTATCAGCATCTTTTTGCATGCCAGGTGTGAAGTTAGCATGTTTAAAGTCATCCCCTTCTGGTTTTGAAACCGCTGGTGAGATCATAGATACACCGATTTCATCAACCGCAGCAGGTACCCAAGCGTACAGATAATAAGTATCTTTGCCTTTGTACTTACCTTCCGGCTGTACTGATGAGTCTACATAACCAAAGTAGTTTGAGTAGTTCGCATAAGGTAAACGCGCTTCAATGCCCGCTACACCTTCAGATACAGAGCTTTTAAGATGTGGACCTGTTGCTGAACAACCTGCTAATACAGCAGCGGTTACAAATGGTAAGACTAGACGAGAAATTTTCATTGATTCGACTCCATGTCACTAGTTAAAAATTGAGCATAGAGTATACGCATGAAACTTTTATTACTAAAGTATTAGTTTATGTAAATTTTTCATCTTTAATAAAACGAATTGAGTGAGACTCATACAAAAAAGCCACCTAAAATAGGTGGCTTTGGTTTAATCTAGAATGCTAAATTACTTTTTAGCTTCTTTTGCTGCTTTTAAATTTGCAGCATGGTCGATTTCATAAGTCGGCATGGTTTTCTTACCTTCAATAAGGTAGTTGTCCATCCAACGCATCAAACGAATGCTGTAGTCATATTGAGCTGCAACTTTACGGTTACCATGACCTTCACCAGGGTAATAAATTAGGCGAACATCTTTACCTTGTACCTTCATGTAACGGTATAGTTCCATTGACTGAGCAGGGTGAACGCGTGGATCATCTTTACCGTGCATGATAAGTAATGGTGTTTCAGACTGACCTGCCCAGTAAATTGGGCTGCGCTCTAGGTACCATTGCCACTTTTCCCAAGGGTATGAGCGGGCATGTACAAGGTACATTTCATTAGAGATGTCAGTTGTGCCAAACTTAGATAGCTGGTTTGTCACACCTACAAACATAACACTTGCTGCGAAGTGTTCAGTCAGTTTAGTCGCGCCCCAAGCTGATGCATAACCACCGTATGAACCACCTGTAATACCAACGCGCTTGCTATCTACTAGGCCCATTTCTACTAAATGGTTTTTCATATCAACTAGATCGTCAAACTCTTTACCTGCGTAGTCGCCTTGACCAAGTTTAGAGTAATCAACGCCTTTACCTGTTGAACCACGGTAGTTCGGGTAGAAAACCGCATAACCTCGTGCTGCACCCATTTGACCTGGATCTGAGTAGCTCGTTAACCAACCATCTTTGTCATGGCTTTCAGGACCGCCGTGAACCGCCATGATCAGTGGGTAGCGCTTACCTTCTTGGTAATCAAGTGGGTAAATTAATACGCCGCCAATCTCAACACCATCACGTGCTTTGAATGAAATATTTTCTTGTTTCGCAAAGCGTTTGTCATTTAACCAATCATTTGAATCAGAAAGGCGTTTTGTCTTTTTACCGCGAAGCATGAAAACTTCGTTCGGGTGCTTGTCAGTATTGCCTCGAAGAACAATGGTCTTATCTGAATCAGATACAGATAGGTTAGATGCAATCAGTTTGCCTTCTTTAACAATCTTCTTGTACTTGTTAGAGCCTACTTTAATTTGACCAACAAAGCTTTCAGCACCCACATTTGCAACAAAGTTTAATGTGTTACGGCGGTTAGCCCACTCGAAATCACCAATGTGTCCCATGAAGTTCGGGATCCACTCTTCAATTTCGCCTGTCTTTGCATTACCTAGATAAAGACGACCAGTTGCAGGATCGTGCTTGTCCTCAGCACCAAGAATGGCAACATAATCGCCTTCGTATGAGAATTCAGCAGCACCTAATTTACCTTCAGTTTTGAAAGACGTGGTGATTTTTTGAGAGGCTACATCCATAACGTGCCATTGAGACTTCATGTACTTGTCGTCAATAAGGGCTGTGGGCTGAGTTTTAACAAGTAACTTGTCACCTTCATCAGAGAAGTTGATGTCGCTTACATAACCTTCAATTTCTACCGCAGCAGGTTTAAGCGCTTTTTCAGATTGCACTAAATCAACAAGGTGTAGTTGTTTGTTTTTTAGACCTAACTCATAAACTTCAGCCATAAAGCCAAGCTTTTTAAGTTCTTTTTCAGTCTTATCTTTAGCAGGCATCGCTAAGATAGCAACTTGTTTGCCATTTGGGTTTAGCTTGTAGCTAGAGATTGAAGTACCATTTAATGATAATACTTTTTGTGACTCACCGCCGTTAGCAGCGATACGGTATAAAGAAGTGAACTTGTCTGTTTTCTTCTTGGTTAGGAAGTAGATGAAGTCACCATCAGCAGACCACTGAATGCTGCGAACACTCACTTTACCTGTGATGAAAGGGCGCTCAACACCTTTGTCATCAACAACATAAAGCTCAGAGTAGTTTGTGCCATTAGCATCAATATAAAGTTCTCTTGGCACTGAGCGTGTAAAAGCAACAAGTTCGCCTTCAGGATCTACCGCTGTTTGGCCAACAGATTGGATTTTAGGAATGTCTTCAATTGTTATTGTGTCATTTGCAAATGCAGACGAGGTAACTAAACCCACTGCAAGTGCAATTGTTGATTTTATTAACTTCATTATATGACCTTGTTGTTCAGTTTTGTTCGCTATTTTATAGTCACAAATAGTGATTTCCAGTGTTTGCGATTAAGCGAGAATAATTAACGACAAGATTTTAAAAGAAGTATTGTTAATTTAATAGAAAAGAAGGCTGCTCAGTTTATGCAGCCTTAATTGTACTTATAAACTTTTCTTTGGTGGTAGCGCCACGTTAGCGAAAATTAAACCCGCAACCAGTGACATGAAAATCAGAAAAGTTTGTTGACCAATTTGGTCTGCATTCACGAAACTTTGGCCTTCAATTAATGAGTTCAAGCCAATGTACGTTTTTGAACCTGGCACCAAAACAATAAGCCCTTGCATAGCCACTATTGAGGCTGGAGCATTCACTACACGGTTAAACAAATTACTAAAAACGCCGACAGCAAATGCACCAACGAATGCACCTATGCTGTAGTCAAAGTAAACCGCAGCACTGATACTTGCCGCATAGGCGATAAAACCTGAAGCAATCGACCAACTTGCATGCTTTAGCTTGGTTCTAAAGATGATAATTAAGCTACTACATAAAAGTAATATAGCTAACCAAGCGGTCCATTTAGGCAGTGCTTCGGGTTGAATAAAGTCAGTTTGCCCGAACAGTGCAAAACCAATGCTAATTCCAAGAAATGCGCCAAAATAAAGTTTAAATAGCAGCATGACAGCATCCATAACACGCGCTGTGCCTGATACCAAATGTCTTGCTGATAACTCAGCAAAGCCTAGTGCTAAAGCGAGGCCTGGAATAAATACAATGATCGATGATAAAACTACGAGTCGTATGTTGACTCCAGGGTCAATGTAGCTACTTACTGCACATGCTGCTATTGCAGCTGCAATGGCAACCAACGGCTCCAACATATGAGTTACGCGTTTAGAGCGGGCTGACCAGAGTACAAACAGAAATACGACAAGTGAAATCAAACCTGACCATAAAACATCATTCCAACTGGTGCCCATTAGCATTGCAAAAGCGGCACCAGAGACCATAAAAGCAAACCCAGTAAACCAATTATTAAACGGGTTCTTGCTTGTATCTATGGTTTCAAGGTTTGCATCAGCTTCTTCAATGCTTAATTCACCAGCCAACATACGAGTTACTACATCATCGGTGTCTGCTAACGAGCCTAAATCATGATCACCAGGTTCGACACGCGCAACATGTGTGTACTCTTCTTCATGACCGTCAGTCCATATAACAAAGGTCACTGAAGTTGGTGACATAACGAAAGACGATTTTAAGTTTAAGTGCGTTGCGACTTCCATTAAGTGCGCTTCAAGTCGATAGGCTGGCGTACCATATTTGTGCAGCATTTTGCCAAGCTTAACGATAAACTTTCTTTTTTGCGTAAAACTAGCTGTGTTCAAGTTTTTAAACCAAATGAGGGTGGTAAAAGTAAATATTAGGTTAACTATAGCCGAAGTTAACCCAACTGGTATGCTTTGTTAGAAACGGTGCGAATTCTAATCACTTTTGATGGTATGTCTAGCAATTTATTGTGAATTATTTTTGTTTTTTGCTTCAATCCACTGCGCCATATATTGTGTACTTTTCATGGTGTGATGTTTTAACATTTGACCCATGAAATTTTGCATTCTGTGCGCCTCTAAATTATCAGCAATATCGACAACTCGCTTAACTAATGACGCTTCTAACTCTTGTTGATTGTAAAAAGACCTCAATAACGCTTCTGAAGCATTTTTACTTTCCTCGTACAGCTTTTTATCTTGGTAAAGCTTTACTGCTGCATCAGCAAACGTCTGGGCGCTATTAGCAATTAAACCAGGCCATGCATGGTCTTCAGTCATGCCTTCGGCACCAATGTCCGTGGTCACACTCGGTGTTTGGTTTATCATCGCTTCTAATAGCTTGCCTTTAATGCCGGCACCAAACCTTAAAGGTGCTAAACATACTCTAGCATTTTGCATGACCTTATTTGCATCTTCCGCCCAGCCTTTAATTAGGAAGCCCGCTTTTGGGTTATGCAAGGCTGTGGCTTTCGGAGGTGGGTATGAGCCGTAAATGTGTAGCTCAGCTTCAGGTAGCTGTTTTTTGATAAGCGGCCAAATTTCTTGTAAGTACAAAACCGCATCCCAATTAGGTGCGTGTCTAAAGTTACCTATGGTCATAAAGTGGGCTCTTTGCTCAAATTCAGGCAAAGACTTTGGCAAATTCTCAAGATTAACCATAAACGGTAGGTGGTGGCATAGGTTCAAATCAACTTTGAAATGAGATTCGAGCAATGACATCTCATAACTGGAGATAATTAAACTCAAATCACAACGTAAAATAGCGGCAATCTCACGTTTGGCAATATCACTTTGTAAATCTGCTAAGGTAAAGTCTCGTTTGCCTTTATGGGCAGTATGTCTTGCTTGTCTGAGGCATTGTAAATCTTCAGTATCTAAGATTTTAACAGCATTAGGGGCAAACTTATCGACTCGCCAACCAAATTGCTCCTCCATCATAAAGCGATCAAACATCACAATATCGGGATTATAATTTGTGATGTAATCATCAAAACTAGAACAATTTAAGGCTATTTTTTTACTGCTGATCCCAAAATCATTTAGGTCAACCATGTGCTCTGTTTGTTGCGAGGGCGTAGCAAACTCAACTTGCCAGTTTTGATTTCGAAACGTCTTCAGTAAAGACATCATATGTGTGCCTGCCGCGGAAGAATTGGGTTCAGGCCATACATAACCAATTACTAAAACACGTTTACTCATTGCACTCTCATAGATGTTGATTTTGGAGGCGCGAAGTCTACCTGAATTTAATCTAAAACTCGACGTTGTACTGTCATTATGAGAGATATTCTAACCGCTTAAGTGTTTTAAATTTTCTGAAATACTCTGCAAATATTGAGTGATTCAAAGTTACGTAAATAGCTGCAATTTTAATGATTTAAGTATATTATTTCGCTACTAATTGATTAGGGGAACAGTATGAATCGCACAATATCGTCTGTATTTGGCGCTTTTTTCGTTACATTGTTAATATCATCTGAAGCCATTGCGAATGCCAACACGATCGGATTCAAGACACCAACGGAAGAGTTTGCGCGCTTAGTCGAAGTGCAATCTACACCAGATATTTTAATGAGCCCAGACAACGACTGGTTAGTTGAGTTGTCACAGCATGCGATTGGTTCATCTAAACAAGTACAACCGCAACTGTCTCTATTTGGTATTAACTTCAACCCATACAATTACTCGCACGCATCACTCAAACGTTATGCTGATATTGAAATACGTCATGTTATTTCGGGTTCTGTGCTTAACATCAATAACTTACCTGAAGGTGAGATTAGAGACGTGCAATGGTCTGCGAATAGTCGTTACTTAAGTCTTGTTTTAGAGCGGGTCAATTCTGCAACGCTATGGGTTTATGACGTTAAGACCAGACGGTTGGAGCAAGTCACTCAATCGACCCTGAATGGTTTCTTAACAACTTCTCCTTACCAATGGTTACCGGATAGCACGGGGTTTGTGGTTAATATTGCTGTGAATCATGGCAAACCCTTATTAAAAGAGCCCGCTGAGCCTAAAAAAGAGCAACGCATTATCATCCCAAATCAAGAAGGCTTAGTTATCACTGAGTACTTTCGTCCTGTAGAGGAAGTTGTTGAAGCGACTCAAAGCGAGCTAATTACAAGCAATGAACTTCAAGTGACGGCGCAACCTGAATCAAACGAAGTGACAAACCAGGTTGATGAAAATGGACAGCCGGCTTCTGAAGAGATTAAACCCGATCCGATTGCCGATCAGTTTAAATTTTTTGCACAAGGTCAACTGATTAAAATCAGCTTAAGCGGACTTGCAAAGCCGATTGGCCAAGCAACCTTTTTAAATCATTTCGATGTGTCTCCTGATTCAACCAATTTAATCGTCAATATGATTGATGACCCCATTACATCTGATAGACCGCTTGAAAACTTTGCTAACGTTTGGCAAGTCTGGGGCATGACAGGTCATGCTTTATATGAATTAGCAGTAAACCCACTCGTTGAAACTTTAGACTCACCCGTTGTACAAAAACATAAGTTCCAGTGGCGTTTAGATAAAGGCGCAACGGTTTTATGGGCTGAAGCTAAACCTGATGGTTCAGATAACTTATTTACTGTCAGTGCACCGTTTCGAAAAGCGCCTAAAGCGTTCGCAATATTAGATTGGAAGCTAGATAAGATAGATTGGTTTAACGACAGTTTGGCATTGCTTACTGAAAAGTCGTTAGATAATAAAAAGCATCGACAAAGCATTATTACTCCGAGAGATGCAGACCAACGTCGTGTTGAATTTAAAACATTCACTGAAGATAAATCTTCTCAAACTTGGCATAAATTTATTAAACAAAGGAATGACTTAGGGACAGAAGCACTTAAAGTCGTTGGAGGTCGATATTTGTTTGTGCATAGCCAACAAATTCAAGGTGACTCTGTCATTCAATTACTAGAACGTTTTGACGCTAAAACAAACAGTAAATCAACTGTATGGCAATCTCAGCCTGAGTTCTCTGAGTCTTTGATTGCACTGCTTGATGATGAAGGCATGCGTTTTTTATTTAGTAAAGAGACTCAGTTGCAGCCTACTAATTTTTTTATCAGTGATTTGACCTTCAACACCTTGGAGCAACTAACGAGAAACATGCATCCAATAGAAGGCTTTATTGGTGTGAAAAAAGAGCAATTGCAATATCGTCGCGCCGATGGTCAAACATTAACGGCAAACTTATACTTACCAAATAACTATGATGCAACTCAAGGTAGCTTACCCGTCTTATTTTGGTTAGGTGATGATATCTACAATAAAAAAGGTGAATTTGTTACGAGCAACCACAAAGATATGGTGGCTTATGTTGCAAAAGGTATCGCAATTCTAGAAAACCCAAGTATGCCAAGTCTAAAAAGCGCAGCCTCAAGTGCAGCATTTATGACAGATTTGAAGTCTAGCTTCAAAGCAGCTAAGGATGCGTTAATTGCAAAAGGGGTAGCTGAACTTGGCAAAATATCAATCGCTGGTCATGGAGCGGGTGCAACGCTTGCTTCACTTGCATTGGCAAACACGGATTACTTTTCATCAGGCATTTTAAGAAGTGGTCAATATAATGTGACTATGTCGAGTAAAGGGTATTTAGACAGTGATGAGGCTTATTGGCAAAAGGCGTCTTTGTTTAGTGGTGTATCTGCTTTTAACTCTGTAGATAAAATTAATGTCCCGATTCTGATTATCCACGGTAAAGATGATGATAAGGCGACAAAACTACAAGCCGAGTTGTTATATCAAACCTTATTGAGTTTAGATAAAGAAGCACGCTTGGTATTACTTCCGAATGAATCACATGAGTATCAATCAATAGAAGCTATTTTACATGTGTTATGGGAGCAAGAGCAGTGGCTAGAAAAGTGGGTGATGCCAAAGCCAGAAGATTATCTTTTAAATAATACTAACTTCCAAGAGTACTAAAATTAAACAGAATAAAGCCGGGGACGACCTCGGCTTTATTCTAGAACTAGACTGTTAAAATTTAAGTTGCTCTACAAATCTTAAATTTAGTGTTTTTCTTTATTACCCAATGAGCTGCCCACTGAGGCAATAATAATCATAAACACAGCGAACCACTGCCACACCGTTAAAAGTTCTCCTAAGATAATAAGTCCAGCTACAGCGGCAACGGCAGGCTCTAAACTCATCATGATACTGAAACCTTGTGCAGGCATATTTCTAAGCGCAACCATCTCTAAACTATAGGGGAGCGCACTTGATAAAATACCTATCATAATACCCAGTGGGATAAGCTCCCAATTCAATAATGCAGCACCTTGTGAGGCTGCACCATATGGCACTAATACGAGTGCTGAAACAGCCATTCCAATTGCAACGGTTGCGCCACCTGAGCCTTGATTACCGGTTTTCTTACCAAATAAAATATAACCCGCCCAAAATCCACCTGCGACTAGGGCAAGTATTACGCCTATTGGGTCGAGCCCTTCTTGAGTGCTCATATCAGGGAGCAGTAATACAATACCTGCAATGGCAAATAGTACCCATAAATAGTCACGTTTTCGTTTTGATGAGAATAAAGCAACCGCAAGGGGACCGGTAAATTCAAGGGCAACACCTATCCCAAGCGGTATTCGCTCAATGGCGTAATAAAAAGTGATATTCATGCCGCCTAAACAAAGGCCATAGACGACAATTGGCCCCCATTTTTTTGGCACGTGTCGCCATGGTCTAAAAATAAGACATAAAATTAGGGCTGAGAAACCAAGTCTATAAGCAGTAGTACCTTCAGGCCCAACATAAGGGAAGAGTTGTTTGGCAATAGATGCACCTGATTGAATGGTGATCATTGCACACAGTAAGCAAGCCACCGCGAAAAGCAAATCTCTATTTGCCATTGGTTATGTTTACTCTCATATTAAATCAGAGCCGTAGTCTAATCGTGAAATTAACTTTGCTCAATAGGCTTGTATACATTATTCATAGCTTTTGCGGTGAGCATCTATTTTTCTAACATACTGTTTTCTTGAGGGAGATTAATAATCACATTTTTTACAAAGTTTCGCTTTTTAAATATGCCATCCAATCGTCATGGTGCTTTTTCATATTTTTATGCTTTTTAGAGTTTGTATGCGCGAGCTTGTCTTTGTCTGTAAGAAATGGGCCTGCGCGACAGAAGCTGCAATGATTATCTAAAAGGTAATGCGGCCGATTAAGGTGAGGAAGTTCGTCGGATGTTGTTTTTGCAGACCACACATAACTGATCCCACTGGTGTCTTTTACATGCTTATCTCTATCAACATTTCTTATCTTATAACCAGGGAAGTCATTGATATTAAATATACTTTGACCTAGATAGTTAATATCTAAGCCCTGTGTCAGTGACGATTCTAAATCCCACTCACAATAAGGTTTCACATCTTTTGAGGTAATAAAGCATAACATGGGCCCAGCAGGGTCAAGTACGTACTTATGCGCGTAGTGTATATATAATCTTAATAAGCGCCTGTTTAAGGTATTTACTGACAGACTCTGCTGTTTAAAATCATCAAAATTAGAAAATGCCGGAATTAATGGAAATTGAAATATCACCACATCGATGCTTTTGCTAGCAATCCTTTTCCATGAGCCCGGTTCAGTGACATCAAATTCTGTTAATACTTTGACTTGTTTTTGTTTTAAAGCATTGAGCGCATTATCTTTATATTTATCGAGCAATACAGTTTCTGAATCATATACGCTGGCAATAAGCTGTGAGCGAGGAAATTGTAAAGAGAGTGCGTGGGAAAAACTGAGATCGCCATCACCGACGGTCAAAATACGCCACTGTTTATTTAGTTTCATAACTACAATGTATAAATAACAATGGCGTGATTATATATTTTATGGCCTCAAGATACGAGGCTCGTCATCTTCTTCTAGAGGTTCTGGAGAAGCTATTAAGCTTGCCTAGCTAATTCATCTAGTAAAGACATAACTTCAGCAGATGCTTGTTCCATCAGATTTAGTTTTTGAATACAACCCTGCTTGTTTCCTTGAGCAAATAAGTTCATTGCTTCAACGCCAGTGGTATGAACCTGCTTGTGAGGAGCATCAAGGCGTTTAAATGCACTCAAATCACTAAACTTTTTATGACCCTCAGAATTCATCCACGTTCCGAGACGACAACTTGCATGATCAGCAAATGCTGAAATGGGCTGTGAATTTAACCCAATAAGATGGTTGTATACATCAGACTTCCACACAACATGGTCTAGCTTTACAGTTTGCACAAACGTCTGTGTGGTTGCATCCATGATGGTGTTTTTCATCGAACCACAACTACCCACTATGCTTGAATAATCATTGTTTAGCTGCGCGATACTTTCGGATAAATCGTGGTTTGAACTTTGGATCACATTAACTGCGTTTACCGTTTGTTGCGTAGTATCCATGATTTGTTTAACAAGGTCTGAAACTTCGTTTGCTGACTCATTGGTATTGTTCGCAAGCGCACGAACTTCATCAGCTACGACGCTAAAGCCACGACCAGCCTCACCGGCGCGTGCAGCTTCAATTGCAGCATTAAGTGCCAGTAAGTTAGTTTGATCAGAAATCTTAGAGATAGTGGTAACGAACGTATTGATGTTATCGGCCATTTGCGACAAACCAGAAATATTGGTTGTCATGGTCGCCATATTCTCGGTCAGCCCATCCATACCTGATAAAATATTAGTCAAAGATTTTTCTGAAGTTTCGAAAATTGAATTGATGTTATTAATAGACTGGCTTTCTTGTTCTATTGAAGTAAAACTCTGACTTACAGTTTCTCTGATATCTCGAACTTGAGATAAACCATTAATAGCACATTGAAGGAGTTGGTTATCGGTGTTCTCATTGAGTTGAGCCTGGGTTTCGACTAGCAATTCGTTAAGGTTATCATTCTCAGATTGAAGCTTTTCGTTGTCTTGCTGTAAAAACTGTACTTGTTGACGTAATGCCTGAAGTTCTTGTTCTTGCTGTTGATTATTAAATAAGTTACCGAACACAGCGATTCCCTCACAAATAGAAATTAGTATTAGACTATCAGCATGATCTTAAAAGTGCCAGAAATAAGCGCACTAAGTTCTTGGTCTTTGACGAATTATTTTGTGTGATTTATCAGAATACATGGCTGAGTCGGCACGGTGCATAATCTCATCTGGAGACTCTTTAGACGTTATCTGAGCCATGCCGATACTGACTCCTACACCGAACTCAAAAATATGCTCTATTAATTTTTCCCTCAACATTTCAAGGTTTTCAGGAGGTGTTTTGCTAAAAGCGACAAATTCATCTCCCCCAAGCCTAAAACAGTTATCATTGCCAAATTCGGATTGCAAAGTATTGGAAATTAAAATTAGTATTTTATCACCTGTTTGATGACCATATGTATCATTAGCAGACTTAAAATTATCAAGGTCAAAATAAAGTAAATAAGGATATTTGTTACTCAATGCCGTAAAGTTTTCAAAGCAAGATTTTCTGTTACCGAGTTGGGTTAGGTGATCATGATTGGCTTCAAAGCTTAATTTTTCTTCGAGCTTTTTTCGCCGTGTAATCTCGTTATTTAGTTTATTGATGATTTTTCTTTCGTGATGAATAACGTTGTAGAGCACCACACAAGTTAAAATCAGGCCAATCTTTTTTAGTGAGGTATCAGCGACCAACAGCGGGAGTGTGTCTTTGCTTAGAATATCATCGAGTACATCTAGGAATAATCCAACACAGTACATTCCCCAAGCGACGATTAAAAAGCGATTACTGACATACTGGGCGCCATAACCGATTAATAAACCGGTGCAAGAAAACCAAAATAATTCTTCGAATGCATCTATGTCTATACCTGGTCTTTTTAGAAGCAAAATGGCTAGGCACAAAGTAGTGATTATTATAAAGGCATAAAAATGTTTAATCTTCATCTGCTACATCTAGTTTAAGTCATATACTACATATAGCAGATTTAAGGCTTATATGTTGCTAGAAAGTTCAATTTGTTGTGCAATCATAAATAAATGACTGACAAACAATACTGAAGTGAGTACAAAACGCATTTTGTGGTAATCCTTATGATAGGATTGCCACGCTGGCATACCTCGCTCGAAGAGCAAGATTAGTGGGTAACAAATAGCTAAATAGGCTAGGGTAATTGTTGTATTCGCAAAAGCCAGTAAAGGAAAGGGGATAATAAGTAAAACGGCCATTACAGCATGGGTAATGCTTTGCTCTCCTGGGCGCCACATTACACCAGCGCAGAAGGCTGAAATACCAAGGCTATAAAATGTAAATGCTTGTATAAGCATTTCGTTACTTCCAAGTATTAAGCTGCCAAATATACATGCTAAAAATGGTAAAACACCATAATAACCAAGTTGTACATGATTTGAGAAAGAGTGCATGAAGATCCGAAAATTTATTTTTACTAATTCAGTATAATACCAGTTTTATAGAGAACTAGATCAATCATAGTCGTTTTCTGTGCGCAGAATGATTGGAGCATGAAATCAGAACCAGTATTTAAAAATTTTCTATAAATAACGAAAAGCATTTCTAGCCTTGTTTGTAATTCGCAGCAGTAATAAACTCTTGGAAAGCTTCACACCAAATGACAACATTGGAATATTCACTAATATCAACGTTTTTTGGCACTTCTAAAATAAAACCATTGAATGATTTAACTTCACCCACTCTAACCATTAGTTGTTTATGTTGAAGAAACTGAGGCTCATCTTCTACAAAAATTGGTGATAGATAAACTTGATAATCTGGGCCTGGAGAGAGTGTACCTTGAAAGACAATATTTTTTTCGGAGAGCGAAAAAGTGCCTTCTCCAAAGTGAAGGAAGTCTGAACCACTTAGGGATTCAGGGATAATCGCTTGGTATTTTGTATTTAATGT
Source organism: Pseudoalteromonas sp. SS15 (assembly GCF_049257195.1). Taxonomy (NCBI): domain Bacteria; kingdom Pseudomonadati; phylum Pseudomonadota; class Gammaproteobacteria; order Alteromonadales; family Pseudoalteromonadaceae; genus Pseudoalteromonas; species Pseudoalteromonas sp. SS15. The sequence continues at coordinate 439,618 of NZ_JBMMUD010000004.1, read as the reverse complement.
CGCGGTAGCAAATTCGAGCATGCTAGGCGTTGGCGGAGCCATTAAAGTGGGCAACATATATATGCCGCTGACAAAACCAGACAGATAGATTAATACGGCTAATAGTAAAAATTTAAGTTTATTCAAAACGCGACCAAAAATTATCTTTTTTGCAAGTATAGTCGCAAGTTTCCCATCTAGCTTAAATATGGAAGAGCAGAATTGAATTTCTTCGATTCAAATACCTATGTAGTTCCTAATGTTTCTTTTTTTTATTTTTATCTTTTTCTGGCACTATACAAAAGCCAAGAGAAGAAACAACATAGACTAGGATTAATGAATTACCTATAATCAAAACATGCTTATCACTGACAAGTAGCCATAAAGTGGCGAGCAATACACAAGCAACAGTAAGATGAGTAGTAAGGGCTTTGAGTTTACTGCGAACCATAAAAATCAGCACAAATTAAGATATTGAAATTATACCGATGTCAGATAGAAAAAACGACTAACTTATTTTTGGTAAATAAAATGTTATCTGAATCAATTTTTTGAGGTTCTTGATGTTTTTTATTGTTATAATTGGTATATAAAATTTAAAACATAAAGTTGATTTAGATTAATGATTTATTTTTTTCTAAGCGTAACTTTGTAATGTTGGGTTTGTATTTACACTTTTAACCATTAGAGGTTCATTTGGTTAATGTTTTTGGTGCCTTCAGGCGACTTGATTTAAAACGCTTAGTTTTGATATTGGCTTTTTTCGGTGTGCTCCTAACACTCGGAAACGCACTTTTTGCTGTCTACAAAGTTCAAAAAGACTTGATAGTCAACGACACCTTAGACGCAAATAGAGTCTATGCTAGTAAAATAGCCAATGTAACAGACCTTTTTTTGGGTTCAGTGTTATCTCAGCTCGAATATACTTCTGAGTCTTTAAAAGATAACCATGATGACCCCACTGTTTTACAAATTGAGCTAGCGCGTTTGTTAAAACAAACCGACAGTTTTAATGCAACCATCTTTGTTGATAAAAATGGCAAAGTGCGTGCCGTTTCTCCCTCATCTCTGAACTTAGTCAATACCTATATTGAAGGCGAGAAAGCACTAGAACCATTAACTAGACAACAAACTTATATATCAGAACCTTTCTTGTCTCCGGTCGGCAATTTAATCGTCAGTATCACTTCACCTGTGTTTGACAGTCAAAAAAGATTTGTAGGTTTTGTAGGTGGCGCTATTTATCTTCAAGAAAAAAATATCCTCAATCAAATACTTGATAAACACCATCATAATGATGATTCTTACACATATGTTGTCGACCAAAATGGCCACATTATCTTTCATAAAGATGTAACAAGAATAGGTGAGAAGATAATTAATAACCAAATAGTTGATGCGGTTTTGGCTGGTATATCAGGTAGCATGATTGCAGCTAATTCACAAAGCCAAAAAATGTTGGCGGGATTTGCCCCGGCTAAGCTACCAAATTGGGGGGTTGTGTCACAAAGCCGCAAGTCAGCAACGTTGGATAAGGTTTCGAATACTATCGTTGATGTTCTGTTGAGCACACTACCACTTATTGTTCTGACTTTACTTATTATTCTGTTGTTTGGAACTAAGATAGCCCAACCATTAGCAAGCTTAGCTCAGGCGTTAAAAGAAGAAGGTCTCGATAGTAAGTTTGACGCCAATAAAATCAATACTTGGTATTTTGAAGCCGATTATTTAAAACAAGCATTCTTATCAAGCCATAAACGTATTGAACAAACAATTCACAGACTTGATCAAGACAGACAAAAAGACCAATTAACTCAATTGCTAAACCGCCGAGGTATGGAAAATTCGATATCGTACTTCGTAGCAAATGAACAAGCTTTCTCAGTACTCGCACTAGATATAGACCATTTTAAGCGAGTAAATGACACCTATGGGCACGATGTTGGCGACATTGTCATTAAAGAGTTTGCAGCACTTATGCAAAATTGTGCCCGAGAGCAAGATCTAGTCTGTCGCTCAGGCGGAGAAGAATTTTTGATCTTTTTGCCAAATGTAGAGCTAGATGTCGCATATAAAATCGCTGAAAGGCTTAGGCTTAGCATTGCTGACTTTAAGTTTCAGCAAGTTGGTAACGTGACGACCTCGATAGGCATATCTCATTGGCCTAACTTGAGCGAAGACATAGATACCGTGTTAAAGCAAGCTGATAGAGCGCTTTACAGTGCCAAAGAAGCAGGAAGGAATCGCACGCACATAGCAGAGCAAGCTTACTCAAACTAGACGTCTTCAATGCCTGTTTTCATTTGTTGACATCTTGCAGGTGAATAATGGCGCTGATTTAGGTATTATGCGCGCTCCAGACTACTCGAGAGTCTCAGATTTATAAGAATAGGAGCGTGTAAATGGGTAATTTAAAAGTACCCCATACCTTGATTTTGTTATTGGGCATGATGGTTGTAGCTTTATTTGCAACCTGGGTTGTGCCACAGGGCTTTTTTGAAACAAGTACGACTGAGTCAGGTCGTCAAATGGTTGTGGCAGGCACTTATGCGCAGGTTGCAGACAAAACTTATCTCACCCCATGGGATTTACTAACTTCTATTCCACGCGCTTTTGCTGCGGCGCAAGATGTCATTTTCTTTGTATTAATTGTGGGTGGTGTACTCGCAATCGCCCGTGCAACAGGCACAGTTGATGCGCTAATCGGTCGCCTTTTAGAAAAACATGGCACTAAACCACAACGTCTTATCTTTATGGTTGTATTTTGTTTTGCGCTTGCTTCTAGTGCAATCGGTACCGCGGGTGAATACATTCCTTTTGTATTAATTCTAGTAGGCCTTTGTAAGGCAATGCGTCTTGATGCAATGACAGCAGTAGGTATGATTGTAGCGGGTTATGGTATCGGTTACGGTGTATCAGCATTTAACCCATTCACGGTACTCATTGCTCAACAAATTGCTGAAGTGCCTCAATATTCAGGTGTTTGGCTACGTTTTGCTATTTTCATTCCATTTGTTTTAATCGGTTTCCACCATGTTTGGAGCTACTCTAAAAAAGTGTACGAAGATCCAAGCAAATCAATGATGATCGGTGTGCCTTGTCCTTTAGAAGGTCAAGAAAAACCATCTTACCCGCAATTAAATAAACGCCACCAGATGATCTTAGGTAGCTTCATCATTACGCTTGTGATTGCAATCTGGGGTATTTCAACAAAGGGCTGGTATTTAACACAATTAGGCGGTGTTTTTATCGCTTGGGGTGCTGTGGTTGCAGTATTAGGTAAGTTATCTGCAGACGAAACTGCAAATCGTTTTATTGAAGGTGTGTCAGACCTAGTTACGACTGCAATCTTAATCGGTGTGGCCCGAGGTATCGCATTGGTATTGGAAGATGGTCAAATCTTACACACATTAGTTCATGCGATGTCTTTACCGCTTTCTTACGTGGGTGCTGAAGTGTCAGCGGTGGGCATGTTAATCATCCAAACTTTATTAAATACCTTTATACCATCAGGTTCAGGGCAAGCCTATGTGACTATGCCATTGATGGCACCATTAGGCGATTTAGTTGGCGTACCACGCCAGGTTGCAGTACTTGCGTATCAGTTTGGTGATGGCTTCTCAAATATGATCATCCCAACAAATGCCGTATTAATGGGTATTTTAGGCATGGCGGGTGTACCTTACACGCACTGGTTCAGATTCTGTTTGCCACTTATGCTTAAACTTATGGCAGCAGCATCAACCGTACTCGTTTTAGCCGTAATATTTGGCTATGGTTTAGATGTTCAGCCTGTAATTCAATAACCACACCGTTTAAAATTGCTGCAATAATTCATTGTTGCAGCAATTTATCTGCATTTTTTTGATCTCACTACAAAACACTTCAAAACACTTCCATTATTATTACGATTCGTGCATTTTGTATATACGTCGTTTAATTAGTGGATCACATGACACTTTCTTTTAGCCATTTTTACAGTCTTGAGAATAGCCAAGCTAGGTATGAACAAGCCATTCAGATGATGTTTGAAGAGCTAACTCCTGTTCATTGCCTAATCGGCCAATTTGTTAATGGAAGAACTCAAGTACAAACAGTTTGTTATGCTAAGGACGGCGTTTTACAACCAAATATTACTTATGACCTTGCTGGTACGCCGTGCAATGATGCGCAAGATAGTGAAGGGGTCTGTATGCTTAATCATTGTCTTAAAGAGACTTATGTTGATGATGAATTATTAAGAGTTTTAAACATCAATAGTTATGCAGGTGTCACCTTACGTGCATTAGATCATACACCTATTGGCATAATGGTTTGTATGTACGAAGATGAAAGGCTATTAACCGACAGTCAGCAATCGTTTTTAAAAGAGTTAAGTTACATCGTTGGTGCAGAATTAAACCATAACTTAGAAATGGCTTCTCAAGATTTGATTTTAAAGCAGCTTGCAAAAGGTGAGCGCATTGCAAAATTAAGCTCTTGGAATTGGCATTTAGAACAAGATAAGCACTGGTTTAGTAAAGAAATGCGCCATCTCATTGGCAAGCATCATGATATTGAATTAAGCCTAGATTGCTTTTTAGAGTGTTTAGAGCAAAGAGACAAAGAGCGACTCGAAGACCTGCTCTTGCTTTTAAAGCGCGGGGACATTGAGCAAGTTGATACCACAGTACGTCATAAGTTGTTGTCTAAGCGCAAAGGTCTGATGCGCATTATTGGGCATATCGAAAACGAAACAGGTCCTATATCTGAACGTGTTTTTACTGCTACAGTGCAAGACATATCTCAAATCAATGCACTTACAAAGCAACTAGAATTAACCAATGTGGTGTTCGAACACGCCACAGACGCTATTATGATCACAGATCATGAAAATAAAATCATCATGGTCAACAAAGCATTTGAGGATTTGACGGGTTATAAAGGTTTTGAACTAATGGGCCAAGATCCCGGTGTTCTTTCGTCAGGTCAGCAAAGTAAACAGTTTTACAAAAAGATGTGGCATGCGCTAGAAACTTCGGGTACCTGGAAAGGTGAAATTTTTAATCGACGTAAAAATGGTCAAATTTTTCCAGAAGAATTGACTTTAAGCGTTGTTAAAGATGAATTAAATCAACCCACAAATTATGTCGCGATATTCAGAGACATCACTGAATGGAAGCGTAATGAAGCCCAATTAACGTTTTACGCAAATCATGAACCGCTCACAGGCCTGACCAATCGTCGCTCATTTTTAGAGAATTTAGAGCAAGTTATTTCGGAAAACCGCGCGAAGAAAAAAGAGTCTGTTGTTTTATTTATTGGCTTAGACAGGTTTAAAGAAGTCAACGACGTTTATGGTTCTGAGATTGGGGATAATGTTCTATTATCTGTGGCTAAGCGAATAAAAAATGGTGTGCGCAGGCAGGATATTGTTTGTCGTTATGGCGGTGATGAATTTGCTATTCTACTCCAGAACAGCGGCATAGATAATGCGATGCTTGTGGCTGAAAAAATTCAGTCTAAAATATCACTTCCGTATGTTTTTAATGAATTGTCAGTAGAGATCACTGCGTGTATTGGTGTAGCAGAATTAGCATCAAATCAACCTTTGACTGCATCAACTTTAATCAGTCATGCAACGCATGCTCTGGGCTCTGCAAAGAAAACGTCACCAGGTCAAATTGCACTATACAACGAAGCCATTCAAAATGCTTATCTGCAGAAAATACATCTCAGAGACAAACTCAAAGAGGCCATAAAATTCCAACTCCTTTCAGTACACTACCAACCTATCATTGACTCTACAACAGGGAATATTCGCAAGTTCGAAGCACTTGTGCGATGGTCAGATAGTGAGTTAGGTGCTATATCACCCGGGCAGTTTATTCCAATAGCTGAAGAGTTTGGTCTTATCCATCAAATTGGTCAGTTTGTACTAGAAAAGAGCTGTAAAGACTTGGCTAAAATGCACAGTCAAGGCCATACACATATCTCAATTTCGATTAATCGTTCGGTCAATGAATTTAAAGCAAGTAACGATCAATATAAACAGATTATCAACGCGATTGAAGAAAACCACCTCCCTTATCATGCATTAACGATTGAAGTGACTGAATCTGTAGCTGCCAATCAATATACATGGCAAGTACTGGGTGAGCTTCAAAAGAAAGGTGTGCAAATTGCGCTAGATGACTTCTGTACCGGTTATTCTTCTTTAAGCCATTTATTAAAGAGTCAGGTTGATTTCGTCAAAATTGATAGGTCTTTCATCGATACTTTGATAGACGATAAAAAGAAGCAAGCTATGGTTAAGTACCTTGTCGAGCTAGGTGATGACATTGGCACACAGTTAATTGCCGAAGGCGTTGAACAAGAAGCCCAAGTCAACATGCTTAAGCAATTTGGTTGTCATAATGTGCAGGGGTTCTTTTATAGTCCCGCACAACCGATATCGGTTTGTTTAGATATGCTTGACAAATAGCAGTCAAAGTTAGGCACTCAATAGAATGAGTGCCTGTTTATTTTCGTGTTTATAAATTTGGTTTTAACACATCATATAATGCGTCAATATGATCATCTCTGTCGTTTAACGCAGCAATGTAACGATACTTTTCACCACCCGCTTCTTCGAAAATCTCTCGATTTTCTTCTTCAAGTTCTTCGAGTGTTTCTAAACAGTCAGCACTGAATGCTGGACTGATAATGGCAATATCTTTGATGCCTTCTTTAGGAAAAGACTCTAGGGTTGCATCTGTGTATGGTTTTAACCATTCAGCTTTACCAAAGCGGCTTTGGAAAGTCGTCATTACTAGGTCTTTATCTAAACCTAATTTCTCAACCACTAAGCGCGTGGTTTGATGACATAGACAGTGATACGGGTCGCCATGATCTAAAAACTGCTTTGGCATCCCATGATATGAGAATACAATTTTTTGAGGCGTGCCATTTTTATCTAGGTCTTCTTGAATACTATTAGCTAGAGACTCAATGTAAAGCGGGTTTGTGTGATAACCATTGATGAAATGTAATTCAGGTACCCAGCGCCATTTCTTTAATACATTTGCAATTGCGTCAAAAGTAGAACCCGTTGTTGGACTTGAATATTGTGGGTACAAAGGAAATACAATAATCCGGGTTATACCTTTATCTCTGAGTTTTTCTAAACCCGCTTCGATTGAAGGGTTGCCATAACGCATCGCAAGCTCGACCTCTACGTTATGATTATTTGCCTTTAACTTCTCGGCGATTTTGTCTGCTTGCTGCTGAGAAATATGAATAAGTGGTGAGCCGTTTTCAGTCCAAATACTTGCATATGCTTTGGCTGATTTCTTTGGGCGAACTCGTAAAATAATGCCATGAAGGATCATTAACCATATTAGGCGCGGTATCTCGACAATTCTGGGATCAGATAAGAATTCGGCCAAATAAACACGTAAGGCTTTAGGCGTTGGTGCATCCGGGCTACCTAAGTTGGTTACCAAAATACCAGTCTTTTTATTAAAACGACCCTCATGCGGGTTGTCAGTGATCGCAGAAAAACGAGACACAAAATGCTCCTTTATAAATTACCATTCTTTAAAAAAGTGAGACGGTGTTGAGAGTGGAAGATTTTACAAGATTTTCAATACGTTCGACACCAAAAACAGGATCATTCTTGTGTCAGAACAAAGTACAGATTTTTTTATAGTCATTTAGTATTAAATTTCGGTTCATTTATTAAATATTGTTTGCGTAATAAATAATTTATTAGTAGATTTCGTGCCCCGAAATCAATCTAAATTCTACTGTTTTACATTAGAGGGGCATAATGAGAAACAACCAGCCAATTACTGCAAATCGCAAATCCTTTTCTTCTGATGTGAAATTAATCTCTGTTACAGACTTACAAGGTAACATTACAGAGTGTAATGACGAATTCGTTACTATTAGTGGTTTCAGTAGAGAAGAGTTGATTGGTCAACCCCATAATATTGTTCGTCACCCTGATATGCCGGAAGTGGCATTTAAAACCATGTGGGCAGAATTAAAACAAGGTAAGCCTTGGATGGGCTTGGTTAAAAACCGTTGTAAGAATGGTGATTTCTACTGGGTTGATGCCTACGTTACCCCTGTCACAGAGCATGGCAAAGTAGTCGGGTACGAGTCGGTCAGAAGTGTACCGAATGAATCAGCAATTAAACGCGCTGAAATTATTTACGCTCAAGCGAAACAGAATAAAAGCGGGTTTAACTTCCGCGTCGATACTTATTACGCAGCACTCGCCGTTATTTTGGCTTTATGTGTGGCTGCATTTATTTCAGGTTATCAAGTCGCGGCTTTTGCCTCTTCTATTCTTGCCACTATTTTAACCATAGTCCTAAAAAGCAAACAAAAGAACTACTATTTCAAAGCATTAAGTAATGAGCTATCGAGCAGTTTTAGTGATGACATTTCTAAGAATGTTTATTCTACGTACCCAAGTGATATTGCTGACTTACATGTACGAATCCTGAGTGAGCGAGCGCACTTAGACACCGTTGTTACCCGTATCGCTGATGCGGCAAAGCATGTATCTAAAGGAGCGAACTCCTCTTTAGCTATGGCGCAAAATGCCAATACACAATTAGTACAGCAGCAATTACAGACAGAGCAAGTCGCAACAGCCATGAACGAAATGAGTATGACGATTAACGATGTGTCGGGTCATGTTCAAGCAACGGCTGAGCAAGCAGGTCAATCACACGATCTTGCAACACAAAGTGCTGAATACAGCGAGCAAACTAAGTGTGCAATTGAGTCATTAACGAATACTGTGTTAAACATCAAGCAATCTGTAGAAGGCGTATCAAAGCAAACTTCACGTATTGCAGATGCGGCTCAGTTCATTGAACAAATCGCGGAGCAAACAAACTTGTTAGCTCTAAATGCTGCGATTGAAGCTGCTCGTGCCGGTGAACAAGGTCGAGGCTTTGCAGTAGTTGCCGATGAAGTTCGCAGTCTTGCTCAAAGAACGCAGCAATCTACTCAAGAAATACAAGGTATTATTAACGAATTATCTCAAAGTACAGCGCATGCGGTTGTCGTCGCTGAACAAGGTGAGCAAGAATCTCAGCAGGGCATGGCACACTTGCTACAAAGCAGCGATATGTTGGTTCAAATCAATGAATCAATTGATAAAATTAATGATATGTCACTGCAAATTGCAGCAGCCATCGAAGAGCAAGCGAATGTTTCTGAAGATATAAACCAACAAGTTGTGAATATTGCCTCATTAGCGGGTGACAGTTTACACAGCGCTACAAGTGTTGAACAAGCTAGCCAAACACTCACGCAAGTATCTCAAGATATGGTTGAATTAGTGGTGCGTTTCAAACGTTAAACACGACATTAAACAGTTGCTATATCAACCCTGATAATAAGCGCGTCGGTATTATTTGGGGTTGATATTATGCTATCTTAGCTAAGCAGTTGTTAACATGGAATTTCGCATCATGACCGAGTCGGTGCTTCATCAAACCTTAGCGCAATATTTTGGCTTTTCAGAATTTAGACCAGGCCAAGAACAAACAATCACCCAACTAGTAAACGGATATTCTAGTCTAGCAATTTTTCCAACGGGTTCAGGCAAGTCCTTATGCTATCAGTTGACTGCCTTACAGCTACCCAATTTAACGTTAGTTATTTCGCCTTTACTGGCGTTAATGAAAGATCAATTAGAGTTCTTAAAAAGCAAAGGCATTAATGCAGCCAGTTTAGATTCCACGTTAAGTCGAGAAGAAAGTCAGTCAGTAATGCAAAATGTCAGAAATGGCAGCACAAAGGTCTTGATGATCTCGGTTGAGCGTTTTAAAAATGAGCGCTTCAGAGAATTCATTAAGCAAGTACCAATTTCTATGCTGGTCGTTGATGAAGCGCACTGTATCTCTGAATGGGGTCATAACTTTAGACCTGACTATCTTAAATTACCTGACTATCGTAACGAATTAGACATTCCATTGGTGCTGTTATTAACTGCGACAGCCACTAAAAAAGTAAAGCACGACATGGCTAGCCGCTTTGATATAAAACCTGAGCATATTGTTCAAACTGGTTTTTATCGCGCTAATCTAGATTTAAGTGTTTATGCATACCCTGAAGATGAAAAAATCCCTGCCGTTGTTGGATATTTAAAGCAACAAACTGGTGCGGGGATTGTTTACGTAACGCTACAACAGCAAGCCGAGCAAGTTGCAAAGCAATTACAAGCTGCAGGTATTAATGCTGCTGCATACCATGCAGGTTTAGACGATGGCCTTCGCCAAAGCATTCAGAATGACTTCATGAGTAACCAAAAGCAAGTGATTGTGGCCACCATTGCATTTGGTATGGGTATAGATAAATCAGATATCCGTTTTGTTGTGCACTATGACTTACCAAAATCGATAGAGAATTATAGTCAAGAGATTGGGCGAGCAGGCCGTGATGGACAATTTTCAGAATGTATCACTTTAGCTAATTTAGATGGTGTTGCTACGCTTGAGAACTTTGTATATGCCGATACGCCTGAACAAACGAGTATCCAAGCACTGATTGAAGAAATCCAATCTCAGCAACAGCATGGTTTATGGGAAATGCAGGAACTCAGTGCTTCTAAGGTTAGTAATATAAGGCTCCTTGCGCTGAAAACTCTGTTGGTACAACTCGAATTAAAAGGTGTGATTGAAGCTAAATACGCGTTTTACGCCGACTTTAGATTTAAATGGTTGCACACAGAGCACAAAATTCTAAGTCTATTTGACCCAAATCGTCAGCAATTTATCCAGCAAATATTTGCCAATACACACTTTAAAAAAGTGTGGGGTACTGTTGATATACAAGCCTTAGTGCAACAAGGTCATGATAGGAATCGCATTGTTGCTGCCTTAGATTATTTACATGAGCAAGGGCTTATTGAGCTTGAATCAAAGCGTATGATGCAAGTGTATCAAGTTGATGAAATTAAGTTAGCCCTGCCAGATTTAGCGAAAGAGCTTGCCGATTACTTTTTAGAAAAAGAGCAAGCTGAGGTTAAGCGTATCGCTGCTATGCTTCGTTTCTTTGAGTTAAATACGTGCTTGAGTTACAACTTGGCAAGATATTTTGATGACACAAATGCGCCAGAGCAGTGCGGTCACTGCTCAGCGTGTCGAGGGCAAGTTGCTAAACTTGAGCAGTCTAAATCAACTGAGTTCCCATCAGATGAAGCATTAAGAAATGATCTGAATGCATTGAGGCAACATTTAATGCAAATAGGTGTTGCGCCAAGTTCAGCCATTCTGACTCGTTTCTTAACGGGCATGACTTCACCTCTATCGACATCGTCGAAATTTCGACAACGCGCTGGGTTTGGCTGTTGTACCGACATTCGTTATCAAGCGGTGCTGAGTAAAGTGAAACAATTAGGGTTTGGGGCTTAAAAGTGCGCAAAAACATTGAACAGTTATACCACGTTTCACAAAAACCAAAACGCCAAATTATAGGTTTAATGAGTGGTACGTCACTTGATGGGCTAGACATCGCTTTGTGTGAAATAAGTGGTTGTGGTACGAATACCGAAGTGACTTTAAAACACTTCAAGACAGTTGATTACCCTGAGGAAGTTAAAAGCAAAATCAGAACGGTCTTTGCCAAACCACAAGTATCGCTAGAATACCTCTCACTTCTAAACCCCTGGATAGGAAAGTATCACGGCCAACTGATCAACCAAGCTTTAAAAGACTGGCAAGTTAACCCTAAAGACATAGATGCCATAGCCAGTCATGGTCAAACAATCTATCACTGCCCTAAACATCAGCATGATTTTGAAGATTTTGGTAATGCTACTTTGCAAATCGGTGATGGTGATCATTTAGCTATGGAAACTGGCATACTCACTTTGAGCGACTTTAGACAAAAGCACATTGCAGCGGGTGGTGAAGGTGCGCCACTAGCTCAGTTTGGCGATTACTTTTGCTTTTCATCGAACACTGAATACCGTGTTTTATTGAATTTAGGCGGCATCGCCAATATCACTTATTTACCAAAGGCAGGCAGCTTCAACGACATGCTGTGTAGTGATTTGGGTCCAGGTAACACCATCATGGACGCCTACATACAGAAGCATTTCGACCAAGCGTTTGACATTGATGGTGCGATTTCTTCAAAAGGCAGTGTTAACCAAGCTTTATTATCTAAACTTCTAGACATGGATTTTGTTGAATTAGACCTTCCTAAATCAACAGGACCAGAGGTGTTTAATTTAGCTTACTTACAAGCTGCACAGGAAGGCTCAAATACAACTCACTTAAAACATGAAGATGTTATGGCAACCTTGTGTGAATTGAGTGCATTACTAATAGCTAAGCAACTCAATCACCTTTCAGAAAATAAAGAACTTAATGTGTATGCCAGTGGTGGTGGGGTGCACAATCCAATATTGATGCAAAGAATTCAGGAATTATCTAAGGACAAGGTTTTAATTTCATCAAGTAACGAAATAAGCCTAGACCCCGATGCGAAAGAAGCCATTTTATTTGCTGTACTTGCCAATGAGTGCTTAGTTGGTACTTCCATAGAATTTGGAGTAAGTATGGGAAAATTGAGTTTTCCGAATTAACTTAGAAGACACGAAATAAATTTGCTGTTACCGAGGCCATCTAGCTCGGCAGCACCGACTTTACGTCGGGTAAGCGTTTCAAATTCAGACGCGAAATGAATTAGCTGTTAACGAGGCAGTTTAGCTCGGTAGCACTGACTTTACGCAGGGTAAGCGTTTGAAATTAGCAGCGAAGTGAATTTGCTGTTACCGAGGCCGTTTAGCTCGGTAGCACCGACTTTACGTCGGGTAAGTATTTGAAATTAGCAGCGAAGTGAATTTGCTGTTACCGAGGCCGTTTAGCTCGGTAGCACTGACTTTATGTTGGGTTATTTTCTTGCATTCATAAATGCTCAAGAAAGAAAAAAGCCCCGCTAAATTAGTGGGGCTGAAAAACAGCTTAGTAATCTAAAAAGCTGAGAGCATCACTGACATTAGTTTTGCCCCCTGTTTTTTAGCACTTATGAGCCAAGGGGAAATAGCGTTCATTTTTTTGTTTTTAATCGCTTGGCTTTTTATATGCGCATTAAACTCAGCTGAATTTTTAATTGAGCCATGCAAACCAAGCAAGTTAAGCTGCATCAGGTAATCATCGGTTTCACCTTCACCTATCAGCTTTAATATTGCATTCTTATTTTCTAAATCAGCTTTCGTTAAAGTTGTCTCTGCACTAAAACTTTCTGCTCTCGCATCAGGTTTTGTTGCTGATAATGAAATCACATCACCGATCTGTGCATCGTACGGTAAGACGCAATTAAAGGTTATGCCTTCTTTTGCATAATCTAGCTTTAATGTGTCGTACTGACAGGTATGTTGCACACTGTAATTATCTAAGTCGTTCATTGTACGGGGTGTGAATCCGAGCAATAACGGTGAGTGGTTCATAACTTTAAATAGGTTGCTGTATAAGATGGTGTGTATTATCCAAGAGTTTTATTACAGCAATATTACTAACTGGTCGATTTGAGTGTTTTTACTCTAAACGTCTGATTTAAGGGTGCTTTAAATTTCTAGAGCACCCTTCTTGAATTGTAATTGCATAATGGGTATACAACAAAAGTTAATTTATTTAACAGGTTTGTAACGATTTTTCGAATTATCTTTTTATCATCGTAGCGTAATGGTTATATCATCTAATCGTCTTTGTTGTGACGCTCTACTTTTACTGCCACTAGCATAATTACTATCAACACTGCCTAATCTAAAACGTTCAACAAGAAGATTAACTGAGCAGTTTTGGCGTGTGTTTAGATTTTCATCTTTAAACATAGTTAATGTATCAAGATCAATGCTTAGCTTGCCGTCATCTGTCACGTTTTCAAATTTTTCAGCATTTCCTTGAGACCCACCGTCTTTGAGTTTGCAAGAAGAGCTGAGCGTCACATCAAGTTTATCGCCGGTGTTATGGTTAGACCATTCAATCACTAATTGTTCAGACTTAGAGAATGATTGGCTTTTCTGAGGTGCAAGTATTTCAAATGGAGCTGGTAGCGTTAAAGTATTCGTTAGAGTAACATTATCCTCAGAGCGAACAAACTTCACAACATATTGTGTATCTTCAGTGTGTTCATCAAAAATGGCTCGATAGTCAACATCGAATACATCAGTATGTTTTTCTAGTGTTTTAGTGTCGTTGCCCACACTTGCCTCTAACTTATCTGAACTTGATAAACTGATGTTAGTGCCAAATTCATCGGTTAAATTTAATTCAGCGATAACTCGACTAGTATCGCCTCCTGATGTGACATAAATATTTGACCATATAGCGCGAGTTTTGACGTTATCAGATTCAGTTGTTTCCGTTGAGCAGCCGCTGATGGCTGTTAAAGCAAATGGCAAAATGAAATTAATTAATTTGCGCATTATCTTTCCTTTTTATCTTTATAAGCGAGTAGAGGTTTTCTCTCATAACCTACAATGAGAGTGTTTCAATTTTAGTGTCAGATAATTATTTATGTATATAAATTAACTGTAATAGAGTGTAAGTAAAGGTCTGAATTTGTAGCCGGATTAATTTAATTAAGATGCCGCAGCATAAATCCAGCATGTTTTACCTGACGCTAATTGCGCTTCGACTCTTTGGTAGTCATCAACTTCATATTCATCGGCTTGTTGTAACTCAGCATCAGTGATTAAAAAAACGGTACCATCAACAGTATCTTCGCTATGCTCTGATTTAATGAGAATTGGATGATATTCTTTGCCACTGCTTTTAATGACTGCTTCGTCAGTGATTTTAACTTCCCCGAGCTTGTAACCAATCAAGGTATCTTTTTGGCCCTCAAGTAAACGACCAAATGTATCAAGTTGCACTTGAGGTTGCTGTAGCGTGCCATAAGAGAAGAGCGCGTTCATTTAAGTTTCCCGTACATAAGATAAGTTTCGATTGTACAAGAGTTTAAGGCGATTAAAACAGCTATTCATAATCAACCCCTTTAAGGGTCGACTTTATGTCACGCTCAAAAGCGCGGGGTAAACCCGTGCCTAAAGATATAAAAGCGTTCATGAACCCGACATAAAGTCGGTGCTACCGAGTCTTAATTTAGTTAATATGCAGATGACATTTTTCAAACTGATTGTATTGGCCTGTAGACGCACTTTATGTCGCGCACAAAAGCGCGGGGTAAACCCGTGCCTACAAATATAGAAGTAGATTAACCCGACATAAAGTCGGTGCTACCGAGTCTTAATTTATTTAAAGAATTGACCTGTAGGCGCGACTTTATGTCGCGCACAAAAGCGCGGGATAAACCCGCGCCTACAGATGTTAAATATTACTTGGGCGCCCCATATCTCCTTGCTCATAATCACAAACGCCGTGTGGGAAAACGGTCTTTAATTGCTCTGTTAATTTTGTGATAGGGTGGGTCCCATACATGCCTTTTTCGATTGCTGCTTCAACATCAATTAAATGGCATTTGAAGATGTCGCCCGCCCAAGGGCCACCCGATTCAATTCGGCTGGTACTAAACATCGGAAAACGTGACTGACACGCACCGTCTGACTTTTGATTCCATTTACCATCAAACACATCCTCGCCTTTGGCATACGTACTGCCATCGGCTTCAAAGCAGGTATCGCCTAACTCTTGTGGCTTTGCTTCAATAACACTCAGGTTTGGGTTTTGTTTAAGATTCAAAAGCCATTTATCTATCATGGCAAACGCGGCCTGTGTTGGGTCATGATCTTTGTGGGCGACCCAAATAATGTGATTTTTATGATCGCCATTGGCTTTATCTATTCGTAAACGACTATAAAAAGAGGCCGACATATGATGCATATCTAACTCATTTTCAAGGTAATGTCTGGCATCTATGATTGGCAGGTCAACTTTACCTATAAAGACTTGGCCTGAACGATAGGCTGCCTCAATGGCTTCAAGGCTAGCGGTATGACGCTGGGCAGGTCCATGGTTCGCTTCATAAATGTTTTCACTGCCCCAAAGGGAGAGCCAAAGCGGTTTGTGAGGGCCAAGTGGTGTAATGATATGCTCTACTTGCATGGTGGGCTGTGACTTCCAAGCCCCAATGTTGTAGTTGATATCAAAAAACTCCTCGATACTGATTTTATTCTCAAGAAGCGCATTTAACCCATATTGTACGCCCACGTTATCCCAAGTTGAACGGCCAAAACCTTGCTTGTCTGTGCCGAGCACATGCTTCATGTCTTGCCAGTAACTCCAGTTATTTTGTTCTACCACAGAATCGGAAAATAAAGGTCTTAAAAAGCCCTGTTTAGGATTGTTAATATAAGCAGATAGCCCAAAGTAACCGTTTATACATTCGCTGTTCCCATCAGGGAAGCTAGGTACAAATCCGGCCATAAGTTGGTTCAATGGTTGCAGAAAACCGGCCCGCTGCGGAAAGTCATTAATGGCATTCATGCCTTCAATTAAGCGGCGTCTATCCCAGTCTCTCCAAGCCTTTCGGTTATCGGCTCTAAAGGTGAAATAGTTGTTTAGCAGATCACAATCGAGTGCATAGGTGGTTTGGCTGATCATATCCGGATAACTATAAAGAGGCAGTAAGCCATCTAGAATACCTGTACTATTTTGTGCAATTAAATATTGCGCAAGGCCGCCACCCGAGCCACCTACACCCACTGTATAAAGTGGTTCACCATATAAACTGGTAAATTGCTTTTTAACTCTCCTAGCAGTGTCTTCGGCTAGCAGCATGTTATAGGTATAGCTGGTTTTATTGCCACTAGAACTGATAATGGCATAACCATCAAGTAATTGGTCAACTTGGCGCTGCATGACTTTATAGGTTTTTTGCCGGCCTTGCCTAAAGCCAATGCCTGAGCCGCCATTAAATTGATACACCAATCGATTGTTCCATTGCGACTTTGCTAATCTGTCTCCCACTTCTTCAGGTTTAATAGGCATGACAATGGTATAAATAAAGCGATTAATTGTGCCTTGCTCCGCTCTGAATAACGCACCTTGGTAGCCTTTTGCTTGATCTAAAGTGAGTTTTTCGGGCTGTTTGTCGGCATTAATGGCAAAGTATTGTAAGTGCGATTTGACACCGCAGTCTTTGCTGAAACCTAAAAGTTCACCGGTATCACTTGTGACTGGCACACCAAGACCTTCTTGGTTATCGACCTCAGGCTGGCCCACTTTTGAATCAACTGACATACAAAAGAAGGGGTATTGGTTTGGCCCTGAATACAAATTGGTTGCAGGTCCAACTCCACCAAGCGGAATAGGGAAGGGGTAAGTCTCTTCAGGACGTTGGTGTTGAGAAATATGCGGGTAAAAATTAATTAGAAAATTATCTTCAGCAGGTGCAATTGCTTTCACCTGTCTTGCAAGGAATGGATCAGGCGGGGTGAGTTGCTGCCATGCAATAAAGCCAATAATTGCGCTTAAGAGCCCACCAATTATTCCCAAAGTTAGTTTACTCATAACATCACCTTTGGATTATGGCGTTCTCTTTAAGTTTAGAAATAACTTAAGTACTCCGTTGTTATTTGTTTGTTAATTAATCGGTTTTTATATTTAACGGCTTTTTGCTAGTATCTGGATTTAGCATTTCGCAGGTATGAAAGGGAAGTAAGGGCATGAAGCTATTAGTTAAGTCTTACAAAAAACTAATTGAAAAAATAAAACAATTTTCTTGGTACAGCTTGGCAATGTTAATTGTTGTTGTGTTTGCAGGGCCAGAAATTTTCGTGGCAATGGAATTGACTTTGATGCTTGAAGTCATGGGGGCATCGACGTTCTGTATGTTCTATTTGAGCGCCATTAAAGCCTTCTTTGAACCTTATCTCAAAAAACTTAAACCCTACTTTGAACGTTTTGCTCAGTTTGAAGGGCACAGCTTTTTTGTTTTGAAATACAAGCAATATAAGCAAATGCCAAGTATGTTAATGCATGCTGTGCCTGCAAATACTTTACTGCTAGGCTATCTAAGTACCATTACAGGCTTTGCCATCCTGACAAAAATTGTTTAGCATTAGCGGCAGTTAATTCTGTTGAGTTGTTATGTTTAAATTCATCGCATCAATTATGCTGTTTTTAAGTTTAGTCGTTTCGCCATTTGGTCAAATGACGGCTTTTGCTGCCCATGAATGCGATATGACCATGATGACTCAAGATAGCATGATGCAACACACAATGGCGCAAGACGGAATGTCAAAAGACGGAATGTCAAAAGACGGAATGTCAAAAGACGGAATGTCGTCAATGGATTGCTGCGAAGTTGAGTGTGTTTGCCCGATTAATGCCTGTCATGCTTTCACTTATGTACCTCAGTCAGTTCAGACGCTTGGTTTTTTCTCTAGCTTCGAGAAAATTCAAAATGCGCCATTAACACCACCAGCTACAACAATTTCTAATCTCTATCGCCCGCCGATTTTTGCCTAACCTAGGATAAGTGCGCCTAAAATTTGGCGTGTGTGTCCGATTAATCACCTATTTTATTGTTTTGTTTTTATTGTGATTAGGAGCGCAGGCGATGCGAGTTTTCTCAAAGTTAATTTTTTCACTCACGTTATTTTTAAGTATTTTTTCAAATAACAGTTTTTCGCAAGACAAAGCCATAGAGCTACTGGTTGCGAAAACCCCGACTTGTGGCTGTTGTACCTTATGGTTAGATCATCTCACTTCCCAAAATATTAAGGTCGAAGGCAAAAATTTTTCACACCCGCAAATGAGCGAAATAAAGAGTCAGTATGGTATTGAAGCGAGATACCGCTCATGTCATACCGCGGTGCATGCCGACGGGTTTGCATTCGAAGGTCATGTGCCTGCGAAATTCATAAAACAGTTTTTACAATCTCCCCCTGAAAACGCAATTGGATTAAGCGTACCCGCTATGCCACTTGGCTCACCTGGGATGGAAATTGATGAAAGGTTTCAAGCCTATAAAGTGCTGTTGCTAAAAAAAGATGGCAGCTACGAAGTATTCGCAGAAGTGAACAGTTATAAGGAGCAATTCTGATGTCTAAATTTATAACAAATGCGGTATTGCTCAGTTTAGGCATTGCTGCTGGCAGCGCGGGTATGTACTTTTATTCGCAATCAAATACAGAACACAGTACACATGCCGAACAAAGTGATGAAAAAAAACCACTGTATTGGGTTGCGCCAATGGACTCTAATTACCGTCGAGACAAACCTGGTAAATCCCCGATGGGCATGGATCTAATTCCGGTATATGAAGAGTCTAACAGCGAAGATGAACACGGGCCAGGGGCAATTAAGATCTCTCCTGAGGTTATAAACAACTTAGGTGTTCGAACTGCGCAAGTCACACTGAGAGACATGACGCCAACAATTAATACCGTTGGCTATATTCAGTATGATGAAGACAATCTGGTGCATATTCACCCGCGCGTATCGGGTTGGGTTGAGCAATTATTTGTGAAAACCACTGGCCAAAAAGTTAAAAAAGGCCAAGCGCTCTATACCTTATATTCCCCTGAGCTTGTGAATGCACAACAAGAGTTTTTAATTTCTCTTCGTGGCAAAGAATTTGGATTAATAGAAGCCGCCAAGGCTCGATTGAGAGCGCTTCATATTGACGATATTTTTATCGAGCAGCTACAGCGAGATAAAAAAGTCAGCCAAAATGTGACTTTTTATTCGCCGCAAAATGGGGTGGTTGCCAACTTAAATATTCGCGAGGGTTATTATGTGCAACCGGGCACAACCATGATGAGCATTGGTGATTTAAGCAATGTGTGGGTTGAAGCCGAAGTATTTGAGCGTGATGCAGCGTCGGTAACAGTTGGTTTGCCTGTACACATGACCTTAGATTATCAGCCCGCTCGAGCTTGGCATGGTGAGGTGGATTACATTTATCCAACCCTTGATGAAAAAAATCGCACGCTACGTGTACGTCTACGTTTTGAAAACAAAGACGGTGCGCTCAAGCCAAACATGTATGCACAATTGCAAATAAGCGGTAAAACAAAACAAGATAGCATTCTTACGCCAATCGAGTCAGTTATAAGAACGGGTAAACAAAACCGCGTGGTCTTAGCTTTGGGTGATGGGCAGTTTAAATCTATCGCCGTGCAAATTGGCCAAGTCTATCAAGATCAAATTGAAGTATTAGAAGGTCTCAATGAAGGCGATACCGTCGTCACATCTGCGCAATTCTTGATTGATTCTGAATCGAGTAAATCATCAGATTTTAAACGCATGGAGTTTGTTGAAGAGCCAGCTTCTGTCTGGGCTGAAGGGGTCGTCACCGCAAAATCTGACACAGAGCAAAGTGTGACCATCGATCATGCGCCAGTTGAAGCGTGGCAATGGCCACAAATGGTGATGGATTTTGATGTGCTTAACCAAGCTGACTTTGATGCGCTAGAAGTAGGCCATAATTTACATTTTGAGATCACCAAACAAGATGATGGCAGTTATCCGGTTTCAGCAATTCATATTATGGGCAAAGTTGAAGTTGAAACACCTGATACACAAGCCACCGTAAATGGTGTGATCAATGCCATTGATTTTGACGCTCGTATTATCAATATCAGTCGCGAAGCCATTGAAAAGTGGGGCAGAGGGCCTGCAACGATGGACTTTGAGGTTATCAATGAGCTGGACATTTCAACGTTCAAAACGGGTGATAATATCGAATTTACTTTTGATACTGCACAAGACTTTAAAGTCATCGCCATCAACAAACTAGCCGATGAAAAAGCGATGCAGGATGATGATATGTCAATGAATGAGCACGCTCACCATTAATCACGAGGAGGTAATATGATCGCAGCAATTATTCGCTGGTCTATCAGCAACCGCTTCTTCGTGGTGTTGATGAGTTTAATTTTAGTTGGCGCAGGGTTGTTCTCGTTAAAGAACACCCCTGTTGATGCCATTCCCGATTTATCTGATGTACAGGTTATCGTAAAAACCAGTTACCCTGGTCAATCACCGCAAGTGGTGCAAGATCAGGTGACATTCCCGCTCACCACTGCCATGTTATCGGTGCCGGGTGCACAAACGGTAAGGGGTTATTCCTTTTTTGGCGATTCTTACGTTTATATCATTTTCGACGATAAGACCGACTTGTACTGGGCGCGCTCGCGGGTGCTAGAGTATTTAAGCCAAGTTGCGTCGAGCTTACCCAGTAGTGCAAAACCTCAATTAGGTCCTGATGCCACTGGGGTGGGTTGGGTATATTTATATGCGTTGGTCGATAAAACAGGCAAACACGACATTAGCCAACTGCGCAGTATTCAAGACTGGTTCTTAAAATACGAATTGCAATCTGTAGCAGGTGTCTCAGAAGTCGCCGCAGTTGGCGGTATGGTGAAGCAGTATCAAGTGCAAGTCGACCCGGATAAGTTACGCGCCTATGGCATTCCGTTAAATCATGTGCAAACTGCATTACAGCGGGGCAACCAAGAAACAGGCGCATCGGTGCTTGAAATGGCCGAAGCGGAATATATGGTTACCGCGACGGGTTATATCCAAAGTGTGCAAGATATTCTGCAAATTCCACTAGGTGTGAATGAAAAAGGCGTGGCGCTTACCATTGCCGATGTGGCCGTGGTCAATCTTGGCCCGCAAATGCGCCGCGGTGTTGCTGAGCTGAACGGTGAAGGCGAAGTGGTGGGTGGCGTTGTGGTGATGCGCTTTGGTGAAAACGCCAAAACCACCATTGATGGCGTGAAAGCTAAATTAGAATCGCTAAAAGCGGGCTTGCCTGAGGGCGTTGAAATTGTCACTGTGTATGACCGCTCAGCTTTAATCGATAGAGCAGTCGATAATCTATGGGGCAAACTCACCGAAGAGCTGATTGTTGTTGCCCTGATTTGTGCAGCTTTCTTGTTCCATTTGCGTTCTTCAATTGTGGCGGTGATAAGCCTACCAATGGGTATATTAGTGGCGTTTATCGTCATGTATTTTCAAGGGATTAATGCCAACATCATGTCGTTAGGCGGCATTGCGATAGCCATCGGTGCGATGACAGATGGTGCCATCGTAATGATTGAAAATATGCACAAACACATGGAGAAGACCCCACTTACCGATGAAAATCGTTGGCAAGTGGTGAGTAAAGCCGCCAGTGAGGTAGGGCCTGCGTTATTTTTTAGCTTGCTGATTATTACCGTGAGCTTCTTACCTGTGTTTATTCTTGAAGCTCAAGAAGGGCGCATGTTTGCGCCGCTTGCGTATACCAAAACCTATGCCATGGCGGCGTCTGCTGGTTTAGCGATCACCCTAGTGCCTGTGTTAATGGGCTACTTTATTCGCGGCAAGGTACTACCTGAGCGTAAAAACCCGTTGAATAGATTACTGACTGCGATTTATATGCCAGTTCTGAAAGGCGTTTTACGTTTTCCAAAAACCACAATTTTGGCGGCGATCGCAGTTACAGTGGTTGGTTTTTATCCACTAGATAAGATCGGCAGCGAGTTTATTCCACCTTTAGATGAAGGTGATTTAATGTATATGCCAACGACGTATCCGGGCATTTCGATTGGTAAAGCCAGAGAGTTGTTGCAACAAACTGACAAACTAATCCGCACTATTCCTGAGGTAGAGAACGTGTTTGGTAAAGTGGGTCGTGCAGAAACCGCCACTGATCCAGCGCCGCTTACTATGATCGAAACCTTTATCCAGTTAAAACCCAAATCACAGTGGCGTGAGGGCGTGACTACTGAGAGTTTAAAAAAAGAGCTGGATGCATTGGTGAAATTGCCCGGTGTGACCAATGCTTGGGTTATGCCAATCAAAACCCGTATCGACATGCTGGCAACGGGCATTAAAACACCTGTGGGCATAAAAGTGGCAGGACCAGATCTCGATGTAATTCAAGATATTGGTCAACAGCTCGAAACGCTTTTACCTAAGCTTGAAGGCACAGCGTCTGTGTATTCAGAGCGTGTTGCTGGTGGTCGTTATATCAAGGTTGATATTAATCGTGTAAAGGCTGCCCGTTATGGTTTGAATATCGCCGATGTACAGCAAGTAGTAGCAACGGCCATTGGCGGCATGAATGTAACTCAAACTGTTGAAGGGCAAGAGCGCTATCCGGTGAACTTGCGTTACCCACAAGACTACCGAAATTCGCCTGAACAATTAGCGCGAATGCCGATGGTGACACCCACAGGCCAGCGTATTGCGTTGGGTGATGTCGCGCATGTTTATATTGAAAATGGTCCACCAGGTATAAAGAGCGAAAACGCCCGTTTAAATGGTTGGACGTATATTGATATTGAAGACATTGATGTCGGCAATTATGTTGAAAATGCCAAAGCATTACTTACCAAAGAGCTCGAACTACCTGCTGGCTATTCAATTAATTGGGCCGGGCAGTATGAGTACATGGAGCGTGCCAAAGAGAAGCTGAGCTATGTTGTACCATTAACGTTAGCGATTATAGTTATTTTACTTTACCTAAACTTCAGACGTTTGAGCGAAGTTGTGGTGATCATCGCAACATTGCCGATGGCGATGATCGGCGGCTTATGGCTTATGTATCTAGAAGGTTTTAATTTCTCGGTTGCAGTTGGCGTTGGTTTTATCGCATTGGCCGGCGTTGCTGTAGAAATTGGCGTGATCATGTTGGTGTATTTGAATCAAGCACTGCAAGATTTAAAAGATGAACACAAAGCCAAAGGCACAGCCATTGGTAAATCTGGTTATCTAGAAGCCATTTTACATGGCGCAGGATTACGCGTACGCCCTGTGATGATGACAGTCGCAACCATCATTATCGGTTTGTTACCGATTTTATATGGCGATGGCACAGGCTCTGAAGTGATGAGTCGAATTGCAGCGCCTATGGTCGGCGGCATGTCGAGCGCGGTGTTACTGACCTTAATTGTTTTACCAGCGGTTTATTGTTTAATGAAAGCGGGTGAGATTAAGAAGTTTAATGAAAAGATGAGTTAACAATTCGGTAGCACCGACTTTATGTCGGGTGAGTAGTTTTAAATTAAGACGCGAAATAAATTCGCTGCTACCGGGTGTTTAGCTCGGTAGCAGCGACTTTACGTCGGGTAAGTGTTTACAATTAAGACGCGAAATAAATTCGCTGCTACCGGGTGTTTAGCTCGGTAGCACAGACTATATGTCGGGTGAGTAGTTTGAAATTAAGACGCGAGATAAATTCGCTGCTACCGGTGCACTTTAACTCGGTAGCACCGACTTTATGTCGGGTAAGTGTTTGAAATTAAGACGCGAAATAAATTCGCTGCTACCGGGTATCTAGTTCGGTAGCACCGAATTTGCATTGGCTAAATAGCGAACATGCAAAATCAAACTTTAAAGCTAAACTATTAGATTGGTTTGTAATAAAAGGATTTTGTCAATGTTTTCAGCCATAAATCTTCGAAAAGGCAGAGTGTCAATTCCAGGAAGGTATTATGCAATTACAATCACAACTCAAGCTCGGAGAGCAATATTCACCCGACTGCCCGTCAACCAGCTTTTGGGTCAAGAAATATATAAACTTGAAGATAAACAATATGCTGACGTCATTGCATATACAATAATGCCTGATCATATCCATTTGTTGATTAAACTGGGCTTCACTCTTGAATTGGGGCAAGTCATCAAATTCTTCAAAGGACGAACTGCGACTCTTTTAAGAAATACCGTCACAGGTAAGGTTTGGCAAAAAGGGTATTACGATACATGTATAAGGCGAGAAGAAGAGCTGTTAAATCAAGCGAGATATATTGTTGCCAATCCGTTGCGAAAAGGCTTATGTGAGCGAGTGTCAGATTATTCCTATTGGGATTGTATTTATTTAAGTGACGCTAAATAAATTCGCTGCTACCGGTGCAGTTAAACTCGGTAGCACAGACTATTTGTCGGGTGAGTAGTTTTAAATTAAGACGCGAAATGAATTTGCTGCTACCGGGGGAGTTTAACTCGGTAGCACCGACTTTATGTCGGGTAAGTGTATGAAATTATGACGCGAAATGAATTTGCTGCTATCAAAATGTAGCAGCAAATTCATAATACTTATCAGTTAATTATTAAAACTGATAAGACACACTTAAACGTATATCACGGCCAGGCTCATACATACCTTTTAATGTTTCATAGCCCTTACCAAATTTACTAAAGTCGCCAACACTGCCGTGGCTTCGGTATGTTTCGTTAAATAAGTTTTGAATAGAAAGGTCAAAACGTAACTGCTCAGTTGGTTCGTATCGTGCGTATACGTCAACTAAGTTGTAGCCCTCTTTATCGATGCCACCTAGCTCATCTACCCAGCCTAACTCTAAAGAGCGGTGCATAACTTCAATATCATTTAAGTCCGCAACATACTTAAAATTAAAGCCCGTTTTAATGCTATCTGTTACTTCATAGTTAAAGTTGATATTCAGTGCGTTACCTACAGCATTACCAAGTCCACCATATTCGTAGGCATTAATATCTACCTTATTGCGAATGACCTGTTTTTTGCCACCTTCAACTGAACTATCAGGCCAGCTAAATGCCATATTATTTAGTACAACATCGTTATGGTTAAAGCTGACTAACACATCAAATTGATTTGCTTGGTAGCCTGCAACAAGTTCAACACCTGTGCTTTCTAAATCGCCGATATTTTCGTAAAAAACACCTTCACGACCTTTGAATTTATCGAATACCACACCATTAATAGTGCTCTGGTAAACAGATGCTTCGAATAGCCATGTGCCATCGTTGTATTCAAGGCCAAGCTCAATGTTTTCTACATCTTCAGGCGCGAGTTCAGGATTGTCGTTTACTTCACCTGCGGTAAATGCATCAGCTACTTGGCGGCCTCTCAAGGCTTCTGCGTAGCCTGCGCTCAAGGTAATGTTTTCAGCTAAGGTGTATTTGAAACCGATGTTTTTACTAAAGCCGTCTTGTTTTTTAACTGAAAAGTCTTTGCTCTTTGTGACAGGGTTGCCTTGTTCATCATGTTCAACAACCCATTTGCCATCTACCTTAACCCAGTTTGCTTCAAGACCTGTGTGGTCTAGCTCGTAGGCGTCATAACGTACTCCAAAGCTTAGTAATAGGTCAGGTGTAATTTGCCAATGATCTTGGGCATACACGCCAGTCACAGTACCGTCTTCGTTAGCTTTGCCACCAAATGCTTCGTATGACTCAGAGTTAACTTCATCATTCTTTTGTTCAATACCATAGGTTAGAACGTGATTGCCTAGGTCACTGGTATTTCTAATATCAAAACCTGTGGTTTTAATCCCAGCGTTCCAAGTGTAAAGCTCACGCTTTAAAGAAGACTCAGTTGAGTAAAGCGTGGTTTCTAAATTGATGAATTCATTTAAATAAAGCGCATGGTTTAGCACTAAAGTTTCACGGTCAGACCATGTTTTGAACAAAGGCGAGTCAATAGTTTGCACCCAGTTCGTTTGCTTACCAAATTCACCTTCTTCTTCACGAGTTTCATAACTTATGGTGATAAATTGGCTATCACTAATTTCGGCATCTACTTTAACAAAGCCCAGAGTTTGATCTGAGCCTGAACCAGGCAAAACCTCACCATTACCATCTTCCATGTTGTCACGGCTGACATTCACATATGACGCTAACACATTCACTGAATCAGTAACACGACCATACAAAGCAACACTCTGCTTGTTGCCATCGTTAGAGAAAATACTCGCTTTCGCCAACCCGCCAAACTGCTCATCCGCATTTAATAAATCGTTTGCAGTTTTTGTTTTAAAACGAATGGCACCACCGACTGCGCCACTGCCCGCTGTTGCTTCACCCGCACCGGCTTGTACTTCAACACTTCGTAATAATTCAGGCTCAATTGACACACGACCAACATGGTGGAAAAGCGTGCTAGTTTGTGGCGCACCATCAACCGTGATATTCATCATCGAGTCTTCTAAACCACGTACAAATACCTTTTGTACAATACCCAACGAACCGCCAACCGTAATCGATGGGGTAGCTCTAAAGATATCTTCTAAATCATTGGCTTGGTAATTATCTAATTGCTCAGGCGTAATTTCAGAGTTGGTTGTTGCACCTACAACGACAATTTTTTCAATGTCTTTGTTGTCAGAGTCTTTTTCGGTTGCAAGGGCTTGAGTACTCAGCAAGCCAGCAATAAGGGTAGATAGTATTTTTGTTTTGAACACAGGAGTCGCTTTAAAAGTCATGGGACATCTCTAATTACTGATATTTTCTAAATCAGAATTATTCCTATTTGCAATTGTGATTGGTAGCACTTTTACAACTGTTACATTTGCAGCTTTGGAATGGTGATTTTAACGCTGAGGCCGCCGCTTTCTTGATTTATGGCATAGATATTTGCACCAACACTTAAAAGATGGCGTTTAGCTAATGCTAACCCTAAGCCAAAGCTGTCACTTTCAGCCATTCTGCTGTCGTCAACTCTAAAGAAGGGTTCGAAGATTTTATCTAGCAAGTGCTCTGGGATCCCTGGGCCCGAATCATTGATTTCTAGTAGGTAATGATCTTGCTGTTGTGTGAGTCTTACCGAAACGGTTTCTTTGCATGGCGTGTACTTTAGGGCATTTCGCAGCACGTTTTCTATCGCTGGGCAGAGTGCTTTATGACTTGAGTCAGAGATCATTGCTGAGTTTGGTAATTTACTCTCGATGAATTTACAGGCAAACTCGAATCTGGCGTCTTCAATCAAAACATCGAGTAAATCAACTAATTCTACTTGTTCCTGCATGATCTTGGGCTGTTCATTTTCGAGCCAAGCAAAAGTGAGGGTATTTTCAACAAGCTTCCTTATTTGCTTAGATTCCCTTGAAATACGTTCTAAATGATGTGAACTATTACTCGAGTCAAAGTTCTCAACGGCAATATCTAAACGAGTTAATGGCGTTCGCAACTCATGGGACAAATCAGCTATGAGTTGCCTTTGATTCTCGATAAGCTCTCCTATTCGTGATGCCATTGAATCAAACGTATTGGCAAGATGAGACAGTTCATCATCTCGTTTGGCAAAGTGTTGGCCGACTCGAACTGATAAGTCACCCTTGCTGAATGCGAGGGTGGCATTATCGAGTCGATGTAACGGCGTAATAATGTGCCTGTATAGAATGAAGGTGAGCAAGATAAGTAACATCATCGGAATAACGATCTGCAATGCAAATTTTGTTGTTAACCAATGTGTGCCCGGTCGCATTCGCTCAGGTAATCGAATTAAAAAACTGGCGCCATACTCTTGAAAAGGTAACTCCATAATCGGGTTATCAGAAAAGTAGAGGTGGATCTTCCAATCAATGCTGCGCCCAAAATGATAATAACCTACGATGTCTTTATCGTAAGGTTTACCCGCAAATTGCTCAGCTTTAAAACCGACGACAGACACCCACACGTTCTCTTGTTGCTCTATGTCTTGAAGGTACTGTTCTAATCCTGCAAAGTCTTTTTGAACGTAATATGACTCTGCTTTTTCGCCCCAAGCGCTTAATTCAGCTCTATGCTCAGCTTTAATAAAGCTCATTTTCTCTTCGGTTTTTAAGGTAATGGTGTGAACCAAATAGAAAAATGTCACTAGGCCTGTTGCAAGGATAAAAAACAGCTTCCAGAAAATCTTACGCTTCATTTAAAACAGTACCCTTTGCCATGCACTGTCTGTAAACGATCTCCCTGCCAGCCTGCTTCATTAAGCTTGCGCCTTACACGGCTCAAATGCATGTCGATACTGCGGTCGTACGCCCCCAGTTTTTTATTTAATACAGCTTCGTGCAACTCCGCTTTTGGGATAATAACGTTCTGTTTGCTAAGCAGGTTCCACAATAATTTAAATTGGATGGGGGTAAAATCTAACAGTACTTCATTAAGATGTACTTGCTGTGTGTTCACATTGATAGATAAACCATCAAAGTGCATATGCTCTTGGCTGCTACTTTCTATGTCGGGCTTGGCACGGCGTAAAAGACTTTCAATGCGCAGCAGTAATTCTTGGCTGTTAAAAGGTTTGGCAACATAATCATCAGCCCCATGAGTGAATCCTAAAATACGCTCTTCTTCAGCGCCTTTAGCCGAAACCATGATCACGGGGATCTGGCTTACTTTTCGCAATTGTTTGAGTAAAGTAACACCATCTAGTTTTGGCAGCATTTTATCGAGTAAAACGAGGTGATGCTGTTCAGATCTGGCTTTATCAAATCCATGCTCCCCATCAAAGCATTGTTCAACAAGGTAGCCTGCTTTTTTCAGCAAATCTGATAAATAATTGCTAAGTGTAATGTCGTCTTCAATGAGGAGAATAGAGGTCATGGAATATATTATTGCAAATGGAAACTGTTATTATTTGCAATAATAAGCTTGTCAGACGTCTATGTAAATCATTGTGTTCCATTTTTAGGTTTTAACTAAAGAAAAGGAAAGTCAAAAAAATAATTTTTAATAACAGAGTGTTACTTATTATTTTTTAATTTATGAAGTTGTAAACTTATGGGTTAAATTAGATAACTTGCTCAGTTAAAGTGAGCTCGTTAAACTAGCTGCGAATTTTACTATGCAGGATAATGTTGTGGAGTTAACAACTTGGCTAAGCTTAGCCACAATTTGTGTAATTGGTGCTATGTCACCGGGCCCGAGTTTGGCTGTCGTATTACGTCACTCACTATATAACAGTGCAGGGCACGGTATCGCAGCAAGTGTGGCACACGGTGTTGGCGTTGGTATTTATGCCGCATTATCAATAGCAGGTTTAGCAAGTTTAATTACCCATTTTCCGATTGTATTCCAAACGCTGGTTTACGCAGGCGCAGCGTATTTAGCCTATATGGGTTATAAAATCTTAACCAGTAAGTCTTCAGGTCTAGATATTGCTAAAGCAAATGCAACGAGTTATAAGCAAGCCGCGCAAGACGGCTTTGCCATTGCTTTTTTAAATCCTAAGCTCGCAATCTTTTTTATCGCCTTGTTTTCGCAATTTATACAACCAGAAGCCATGACACTGACTGTCGCCATATTAATGTGCGGCACCGTGTTAGTGATTGATACCGCATGGTATTTCTTTGTGTCGGTTGCCAGCGCCAAAGCAAGGCAGAAGTTTGACTTAACTAAGAAACAAGCTGTGATTGATAAATTACTAGGCACTGCGTTTTTATTACTTGCAGCAAGAGTGTTGTATCAACAATTAGTTGGTTAAAGTGACGATAGCCGAACATTTGTCATTATTGTTCAGCTATTGCGCTCGCTTGGAATTATTTTGTTTAATCAGGGTAAGCTTCCATAATTCGTTGTACTTCATCTATATTCTGAATAAATAGCTCTACTAACCTAGGATCAAAATGTTCGCCTTTTTCTTCTTCGAGCAGTTGTAATACTTTATCTATTGGCCAAGCTTCCTTATAACAACGAGAATGGGATAGGGCATCAAACACATCGACAAGTGCAACTATTCGACCGTATATATGAATATCCTCACCTTTTAAACCATTGGGGTAGCCTTTGCCATTGTACTTTTCATGATGCTCTCCAGCGACGATAGCAGCGGCTTTTAAGGTAGGGCGTTTTGAGCGAGCAAAAATTTCATGCCCAATATTCACATGGGTTTTCATTATCTCAAACTCTTCTTCAGTGAGCTTGCCTGGCTTTAAAAGAACAGAATCTGGAATAGCCACTTTACCGACATCGTGCATGGGTGATGCCATAAACAACTCTTGTGCTTTTTCTTCTGGTTCACCAGCCCATAAGGCTAATGCTCTTGATAAATGAGCTACACGTTTAACATGGTTTGCTGCTTCTTTAGAGCGACTTTCAACGACTTCACCTAAAGTGTCGATAATTTCAGATTGTGTTTCGAATATTTCTTTATCAAGCTCAAGATTATCAAAAGCAACCGAGATGTTATTTGAGAAGAGTTCAAGAAGCTTTCGATCCAAATCATCGATTTGATTGATCCCTTCTAAATAAATTAAGTTTTCACCTGCATTCATTGTTTTGAAGTATCCAACAAAACAGTCATTTTCAATTACACACTTCTGACTTAAACAAGCGTTTTCTATCATTGCGTTGATGTTTTCAGGCAGATTTACTTTGTCGCCAGATAATGGACAGTAATCACCAGTACCAGCTAGAAATTGTAATCCATCTTCAGTTTTTCTAACTGCAAAGTTATTGCTATTTTCAGTTCTTTTTTCGTCTGCGTGAAGGAGTGATGCAATTTGGACGAGTAAGCCGCTGGCAAACTCTTGCAATGAGCGGATCCTAAATAAGCTGGCAGTAGAGTCAATGACACGCTCTAGACCTTCACGGTGATTCTCGAGTTTTTTTCTGGCAAGCTCTATATCTAAGATGTCTCTATAGCCTCTCAGGCCGGTATAAACAACGGTAAATAACTTATCACTACTCAAACTTGTTTTATCTTTATAATCATTGATGTCATAGTTAGTAATAACTGTTCTTTCAGGTGCTTGGCCGGGTTGGCCTGTACGTAAAATGATCCTGATAAAATGATTATTTAATTCTTGTCGAATGTATTGCGCTACTTGAAGTCCAGCATCGTCTGTCTCCATCACGACATCTAACAGTACTAAAGCAATATCATTACGCTCTTTAAGCACTTTTCTTGCTTCTTCACCGCTGTAAGCACTTATAAACTCAACGCCTTTGTCATCAAATTCAAACCGACTTAACGTTAGTTTTGTGACTGCATGAACATCAGGCTCATCATCAACAATTAAAATCTTCCATGAAGGTTTATTTTCATCCTTTGATTTTGAAGACTTTTTAAATAACCCCATAATCAATCACCTTCTTTAAAGCTTTGTATATCGATAGGCACTTTAATCGTAAATTTAGTACCTTTACCCAGCTCACTTTGGACTGTAACTTTTCCTGACATTTTCTGTGTAATAATGTTAAAGATAATATTCATACCTAAACCAGACCCACCATTTGCGCGGTTTGTAGTATAGAAGGGGTCGAAAATTTTCTTCTGACTTTCTTCTGTCATACCTTTACCATCATCTGTGAATGTAAAGATAAGGTCCTCATCTTCAGTATAGAACTTAAGTACAACTTGACCAGTTGAATCAGGGTCATAAGCATGTATTAAAGTATTTTGAATTAAGTTGGTGAAAACCTGCGCCCAGGAACCTGGGTAATTATTGATGATTAATACTTCTGAGTCACAGTCAATCTCAAAGTTAACTTTACTTTGCTTGAGCTTGTTATTGAGGCTGGTCATAGTGTCTTTAAGGTATTGAATGATGTCAAATTGCCTCACTTCTTCAGCGGACTGGTCAACGGCAACCAATTTAAAGCTTTTCACTAAATTTGCAGCCCTTTGCAGGCTATTATGAATTGTACAAGACAGCGCTTTGCTTTCTTGTATGAACCTGACAAAGTCATCTTCTTCTAGCTCGCCAGCTTCGAAAAGTTTTGCGACTTCATCTACAGTTGATTGAAAGTGTGAAATTCCAGTTAAAGATAATCCCACAGGTGTATTTATCTCATGCGCCACACCTGCGACTAAGCTTCCGAGTGATGCCATTTTTTCAGATTCAATAAGTTGTGATTGAGCATGTTTGAGTTCTTGTAATGAGTTAGCAAGTGCTTGTTCTGATTTTTGTCTAGTTTCTATCTCGCAAAGTAGTCTATCTTGCTGTTCATTAAGCTGAGAAACGGTTTGTTGAAGCTCTTCTGTGCGTTCATCAACAATGGATTCTAAATTTTTGTTTATTTTGTCTAATTTATCGAATGCTTCAGCTGTTTTGTTAATCATAGTATTAAGCGCACTTTGTAAAACCCCTAACTCATCATTGGGGTTTTTAGCAACGCTAATCAGTGATTTCTGTAATTCATTTGGATTAATTAGACTTGCGCTTGAAGCCAATTGGCTCAGAGGTTTTGTCAGTAATTTTCTAAAAATGAGGAAAATTAATAAAAAGATTGCTGCAGTTTTCAACGCGGCATTGAAAATAAGAAGGTAAATACTTGGTTTAATACTATTTATTATGAAGTCTTCATTTGCGAATAACTTTACATCACCAATTTGTGAAGTATTGTTGAAATCACTATAAAGCGCAAAAGAATGAAAAGTAAGCGCTTCATTATTGTGATTTAATAAAGTACCTGCTTGAACAACTTTCTCATTGTTATCGGATTTGACTTCAATGCCTGCGATTTGTGGAAGGCTGATAATACTATTTGCTGTAATTTCAACTTGCTCAAAATCTAGATTCCATAAGTCAGAAGCTAATATTTTCCTAAATGTTTTTTCAGAAGCAATAAGCACTTCTTCTACCTGTCTCTTAGCATTTACATACTCCACACTGATATGAAGAATTGTAATGAAAAGAGTTATCAGCAAATATATTGATAAAACATAACTTAATAACTTAATTGATATTGAGTTTTTTATTTTATGGAGGTCCATAAATCTCTAATCAAATTGCGTACATAACTCAAAATTAGTCTACCTTTCAAAGAATAGGCAAGTTTTAAACTAAACTTGTTTCATGCTTATATTTGATGCGACTCGTCCACGATTTTAGATAAGGCTTTTTATATGAAAGTTTGTTTTTTGTTCGTTATTTTGTTTTTCTTTATATCAAACGCAGATGCAGAAACAATAAAAGTAAGGGCGAGCCAATCTAAGTTTGATAGTACTCATGATTACTATATTGGACTGATTAAACTCGCCTACAAGAAAATCAATAAGCCAATCACAGTTGAGTATGCGCCATATATGGTGCAAGAAAGGGCACTATCAGAAATGCAAGCTGGTAGGCTTATTGATTTATATTGGGCAGGGTCTAATGTTGAAAGAGAAAGTAAGCTTGGTTTTGTGCCAATTCCTCTTGTGAAAGGATTACTTGGATATCGCGTTTTTACAATTAATAAGAAATATCAAAGTGAGTTTTTAGAAGTTAATTCACTAAAAGATCTGAATGGAATCCCTTTGTGTCAAGGTCAACATTGGCCTGATACTGATATTCTTCTTGCTTCAGGCCTTAATGTTGTTCCAAACATGGTGTATGAAAATATGTTTAGACAAGTATACTCCGGCCGCTGTAAAGCATTTCCTAGAGGCATTAACGAGGGTTATTCAGAAGTAGAAAGTCGACAAAAAGTCATGCCTGAACTAATGGTTTTTGATGATTTAATATTGCATTATCCTTTCCCAATGTATTTCTTCACTCATAAGGAAAACAAAAAGCTGATTAATAATTTGACTGATGGCTTAATGCTAGCCATCGAGGATGGTAGCTTTAATGATTATATGGCGATGCACCCAGCTACGCGTCACTTGTTTCCTTTATCTAAATGGAGTAGTAAAACAATAATTACGATTGAAAACCCTTTTTTATCTAATAACGCTGAATTTAAAAACCCTAAGCTTTGGGTTGATTTAAAGAGAAAAAATTAGTCTCATACCAACCCTAAACTTCAAAATAGCTCAATTGATCAAGAGCGTTGGTATAAGATAAAAGGTATTACTTTAAATAAAGTCATCTAAATCTATATCGATTTCTTCACAGTCATCACGATGTTTGGGGAGTGTAATATCTAGCCTTGTAAACTTATTCAGATCACTTGAGATTTTAATAGTCCCATTCAAAGATTGAGAAACAATGATATAAACTATATGCATGCCAAGGCCCACCTTCCCATTTATTCTCCCAGTCGTGTAGAACGGCTCAAAAATTTTTGAGATTTCTTCTTCAGAGATCCCTTTACCATTGTCTTGAATGCTCAAATTGACTTGTTCATTGCTATCATTGACAGTGATGCTTATTTGTTTATTAGCAGTGTCTTTAAGGCCATGTTCGATTGCATTTTCTATAATATTACTTATCACTTGCGTCAGTAAATTCACATCAGTATCAATCTCGCACTCAGTTCCATTGATAGAAAACTCAATATCTTTGTGTGATTCTTCAATAGGCAGATACGCAAACTCAATCAGTGATAAGAGTTCAACTCCCTTTTGAGGGCTGACATTCAATGAGCTATTTACTTGCTTGAAGGTTTCTATGAGATTAACTACTTTGTTTAAATTTTTATCAATCAATACTTCAGTATTCTGCGATGATTGAATAAACTCTTTTAGGTCATCTTCATCAAGTTCTTCATTTGTAAAGAGATTGTTTAAATTTTCAATGGCACTTTTATTAAGGCTGTAACTAGAAATGATGATACCTAATGGCGTGTTTATCTCATGGGCAACCCCTGTAATCATTCTACTAAGTGACCCAACTTTTTCAGCTTCTACTAATTTACTTTGATTGACAGAGATGATTTCGGCCATTTCATTAAAGGTATTAGCTAAATCACCAAATTCATCTTTAGACATGTCATTAATACGCGTATTTAAATCACCTTGTGCTAATGCCATTGCTTTTTGAGAATAATTACTCAAAGTTGCTTTAAGTTGAAGGTAAATACCATAAACAAAATAGACTATAACTAGGTAGAGCATAAGTGTGACAATGACTAAAGCAGCAAATTTAAATTTTTGCTCCGAGCTACGGTTGTCTAATTGAACTCCCACATACTTTAAAATAAGCGTGTCAAATTCGCGCATTTTTTTTATTTCATTTGAATAAAACTCTAAATATTCTTTCCAATTAGGCAGTAATTCAGGCTCATCCAAAATCTGCTCATAAGTATAATTAAGGAGTTTTTTGGCACTATTTAGCAGCTCTGCCATACCACCTTTTATGTCACTATTTTCGTTCAGATAAAGTGCGATATGGCTAGATGAATAATTGTTTAAGGAAATATTATCTTCAGTTTGAGCTGCTAATTTTTCAAGTGTGTGATAGGTGTAACTGTCCACAGTTGGCATACTCAGAGCGTAAGTTCCTGCGGCACGGAGAAAGCCGATATTTTTATAAATTTTAGGCGCTTCGTTAACAAAGTTATTGATGAGATAGAAATTGATTGGACTGTCGTCATGAATAAGGGCACTTTCAAAAGTAATGACTTTAGCTAAAAGTTGAAGTTCAAGTACCACTTTATCAAAGTGTAGAAACTGAGATTCAATACCACCTCGCATTACCGCTTGGCTTTCATTTAAAAGTTGCCACTCAAATTTAATATTTTCAATCTGAGTTTGTATATTTATACTTGCTGGTTGTTGATGAAAAAGGTTATTCGATAACTGTTCGATTTGTGTGCTGATAAAGTGCTTTTCATCTGAAATGAATTTTATTAGTTCGCTATCTAAATTAACTTCTTGTAAAACAGCATGGTCTCGGAAGTCTTGTATTCTATAAATAGTGGATATGAGCATTTCGAGAGATTGAATGCCCTGTATTTCTTTTTGGGTTTTCTGTATTGAACTATTGGTGTCAATTAAAAGTACAACCAAGAGAAACAGTAAAGGGATAGAGAGCATGGCAATAATAGCCATAAACTTTTGAGCAAATGACATTTGCTTACTGACATTAATTGCAATATCAAAGAAGCGTTTGTTCAAAATTAAGTCATGTAAATTTATTCACTATAGCTAAAGCATAGGCTAGTTCTTCATAGTTACAATGCTGCTTTTGTAATGATTTAAGCCATACAGCGTTCTGAATAAAAGGCAATTAGCTAAACTCGGTTTCAATACACTCCACCAAGGCTCTTAACCCTTTTCCTTTATTCACTACTTTCCAGGCAATGTTTAATGGTTGTGGTGTTGAAGGCTCGACCAAGGTTAATGCTTTTAATGTACCAGATTGAATCTGAGCACTTATCTGATCAACTGGTAAAAAACCAACACCGACACCGGCCTCTATGGCGAAGATTTTCTGCTGTAAATTGCTTACATATAAATGCTTTGAACCTTCAATGATGTTTGACGACTTCGCAATGGCATTTCGACTTGAGTCATGAACAACTACAGTACGATATTTCAAAATATCAGATGCTTCTATGTCTCTGTTCAGTTTTAGAAGCGGGTGTTCTGGCGCTGCAACAAAGACGCTACGGTATTCGGTCAGGGTTTTTGCGCGTATGCCTTGCTGCGCAGGGATAGGATCTGATGCACCGATCACCAAATCAACCTCGTCTTCTATTAATGCTTCCCATGTACCATTTAATACTTCTTCTTTAAAGTCGAGTTCGATGTTTTCGTGTACAGCTAAAAATGCATGGCAGGCTTTAAAAACTTTGCGCTCGTCCACAATGGTATCAATGGCGATACGTATTTTGGGCTCCCAACCGTGGGCGATTGTTTGCGTCTGCTCAGTCAATTTGCCAACAGCGAGTAAAACTTTGCGGCCTTCTTCAAGAAGATGCAAACCTGCTGGAGTTAGCACTGAGCGTCGACCTTGGCGCACAAATAAGGTCACACCCAGTTGTTCTTCGAGTTTCTGCACAATATACGAAATAGCTGATGGAACTTTATTAAGCTGCTCAGCGGCACTGGCAAAACTACCACGTTGGTCAATGGCATCGAGTACCAGTAAAGCTTCTAATGTTAAAGGAGAGTGCTGCATATCTCTTAAAAACATGTCCAAAGTAATTGTTCAAATATTTTGAACTAACTTGTCAAATTCTGCCAGTTATTTGTTTTCTCATGCTTACCTATAATGAACTCACTTCTTCAGAGAAACACTGAAAAACACAATTAACTAAATTTAAGAGAGCAGCAAAATGAACACATCAACTTTACTAAACGTACTAAAAACTGACGAGCAACTATCAGCCTTACCACTTCGCGTAGTCGCAGGTATTTTATTTATTGCCCATGGCGCACAAAAGTTATTTGCTTGGTTCGGTGGCTATGGCCTTGAAGGCACTGGCCAATGGATGGAGTCAATCGGCTTAGCGCCGGGCTATTTAATGGCACTTATGGCGGGAAGCGCAGAGTTCTTCGGCGGAATTTTTTTATTAGTCGGCTTACTTATTAGACCAACCGCCGTCGCACTTGCTTTTACTATGCTGGTGGCCATTTTTGCAGTGCATTTCCAAAACGGTTTATTTATGTCGAACAATGGGTATGAATTTGCGTTGTCACTGTTTGCTATCAGCGTTGCTTTGGTATTTCAAGGTGGTGGTAAGTTTTCGCTAGACCGTGTTTTAACGTCTAAGTTGAGTAGCCAAAGTAACGCGCAGCTTCAAACTGCCAGTAACTAAAATCGAAATATAAGTTCGAAAGTTATTAAATTGTAGAAATTAAAGTAAAGAAGTCACAGCTCATACGTGACTTCTTTCAAGCAAAATATTTAAAGCATTAAGAGGATTTATTATGGGTTTATTGCAAAACGGCAAATGGGTTGATAAGTGGTACGACACCAAAGAAAGCAAAGGCGCATTTAAACGCCAAGATAGCAAATTTAGAAACAGGATTAGCACAGACAGTGATAACCCTTATCAACCTGAAGTTGGCCGCTATCACCTTTATGTTTCTTTAGCGTGTCCTTGGGCACATCGAACACTGATTTTTAGAGCACTGAAAGGGCTTGAATCTTTCATTGATGTCACAGTTGTGCAAGCTCAAATGCTAGAAAATGGCTGGGAGTTTGATGATGAAAAAGACCCGCTTTATGGCTTTAAATATGCTTATGAGCTGTATTTAAAATCAGATCCAAGTTATGAAGGTCGCGTGACGGTGCCAATTCTGTGGGATAAAAAGACCCAAACCATAGTCAATAATGAATCGGCGGAGATCATTCGTATTTTTAATACCGCGTTTAATGAACTCACTGGCAACACAGATGACTATAGCCCAGAAGCTTTGCTACCTGAAATTGACCAGATGAACACTCGCATTTATGACACCATTAACAACGGTGTTTATAAAGCGGGTTTTGCAACGACACAAGAAGCGTATAACGCAGCGTATGATGCTTTATTTGAAAGTCTAGATTGGC
The DNA here is from genome assembly GCF_049257195.1 of Pseudoalteromonas sp. SS15. Classification (NCBI taxonomy): domain Bacteria; kingdom Pseudomonadati; phylum Pseudomonadota; class Gammaproteobacteria; order Alteromonadales; family Pseudoalteromonadaceae; genus Pseudoalteromonas; species Pseudoalteromonas sp. SS15. Next base: position 400,857 of record NZ_JBMMUD010000004.1, on the reverse strand, counting down.
TGGAAGATCATTTAAGCAAAAATCGTTATTTAGTTGGCGAGCAAATTACCGAAGCCGATTGGCGTTTATTCACGACGCTTATCCGCTTTGATGCTGTGTACTTTGGTCATTTTAAATGTAATCGTACTCAGCTGAAAGACTTCGACAATATCAGCAATTATGTTCGAGAGCTGTATCAGGTGCCGGGAGTAAGCGATACGGTTGATATCGAATATACTAAAGAGCATTACTACGCGAGTCACAAGACCATTAACCCAACTGGGGTGATCCCAAATGGTCCAGAGCTAGATTTTAACGCGCCACACAATCGCGAAACTCTTTGAAACACTCACAGGCGCCACCGACTTGAGTTAACTCGGTAGCACCGACTTTACGTCGGGTAAAAGTTTCAAAAAAGACGCGAAATGAATTCACTGCTACCGGGTGTTTAGCACGGTAGCACCGACTTTACGTCGGGTAATAGTTTCAAAAAAGACGCGAAATGAATTCGTTGCTACCGAGTATTTAGCGCGGTAGCACCGACTTTACGTCGGGTAAAATTCTCAATTCCTTTCACAAAAAATTTGCCAAATGTAAATTTTAGGTTAATAGTTTATTTGTCCGATTTGGGGGACAAATAAACTGAAAGGAATAATCATGAACTTAAAACACACCGCAATAGCAACCTTGCTATGCAGCAGCACGGCATTTGCAGCTATTCCATACAAGAATGAGCAATACCAGTTCACTCAACCTAATGGTGAAGTGATCACCCTAACACTCAATGGTAATAGCTATTACGCAGAGCAAAGAACGGCTGATGGTCGCCTTGTTATTTTTGACAATGCACTTAAAGGCATGGCGTATGCCAAATTAAATGACGATGGGAGCGAGTTAATCTCAACTGGCGTTTTAGTCAATGCTAAAAATCAGTTGGGCATTCAAAGTGCTCAGCTTCGAACTCAACAAGCAGGGCTAAGTACCGAAGCCAAACAACGCTTAGTTGAAGCACAGCAGCAGCGTATGTTGGGCGAGCACGATATACATACTCACTCAGTACAGTCACGCTTGCAATCCACACAGGTCGATGCACAAATATCAGGGCAGGTGAAAGGCCTTACTATCATTATCGACTTTCCTGATGAGCGAGGCACGATCAGTAAGGCGCAAATTGAGCGCTTTTTAAATAACGACACTTATACTGAATTTGGCAATGCACAGTCGGTAAGAGGCTATTTCAAATCAGTCTCGGGTGGCAAGCTTGATTACACCAACACAGTCACTCAGTACTACACGGCGAAAAAGAACAAAGCTTACTATGCCGACTCAAGTTTGAGCTCTACGGTTCGCTCACAAGAGTTGATCAAAGAAGCGTTAGATTGGCTTGAGTATCAACAAGGTTTCGACTTCTCAACTCTCACTACCAACAGCAACAAACAGATTCGCGGTTTAAATATCTTTTATGCAGGTAACTCCGACAGTAGTTGGTCGAAAGGCTTATGGCCACATATGGCGCGTCTCAGTCCAAGATTTTGTGCCGACGGTGTGTGTACCGACCGCTACCAAATCACCGACATGCGCAGTAGCTTATCAATCGGCACCTTTGTGCATGAGTCTGGTCACTTAATTACCAATTGGCCCGACTTATACGATTACGACGGCAGCTCAGAAGGCTCGGTCGCCAGTTTTGGTGTAATGGGATATGGCGCAATCGGGCAAACAAATCGCTTTAAGCCCACCCCGCCAGTCGCGCATTTTAGGGCAATTGCAGGGTGGGACACCGTTACTGAATTAAACCCAGCAATCAATGCAAACGCACCAAAAGGCACGCTCAGTCATACTTCAGGTTCTAATGCGTCATATAAATGGACAAACCCAAGTAATCGCAATGAAGCGTTTTATATAGAGGCCATTCATCAAAGTGGCCAAAATTCAGAGCAGCCAGATCAAGGCCTAGCAATTTGGCACGTTGACAGCTCGGGCAGTAACTCAAATGAATGGAAACCCTATATTCAAATGGAACACGCAGATGGCAATCGCGATCCTGAGTACAAACGCAATCGTGGCGATGGCTAAGATTTATTTGATTATGCAGGAGAGTTTTCAAACACCTTGCCTAATGCGCAAGCTTCACGCGGCACCAATGCATTATGGTGGAATGGTAGCGATTCGGGATTAAGTATTTCGAATATCAGCAGCCCAGCACAAACAATTAGCTTTACTGTTAACGACCAAATTATCGACCCACCTAAAGGCACCATTTACACAGGCAACTTAGCTGATAAACAACAAGCCATAGAGCCAAATGGCAGTTGGTTTCAGTATGGTGGTGGTTCAATAAGCTTAAAGCTAACTGGCCCAAGCGATGCTGATTTTGACTTGAAAATAGAGCGTTGGCAGGGCGGAAGCTGGCAGCAAGTGGCTATTTCTGAAACGCCAACATCAACAGAGTCAATTAGCTACCAAGCAAGCTCAGGCTATTATCGATATATTGTTTATTCATACTCTGGCGCAGGCGATTATCGTTTAGAAGAGATTAGATAACCATAACCAGTAATGGTGCTACTAAGCTCGGTAGCACCGACTTTATGTCGGGTAAAACCTAAACAATAAAATCAAAATAACCTTTTAGCAAACCCTCCCTGTAAACACTCAAAAACAAAACTCACTAGTCTGATGAGTAATTCATTTGTACCCGCTTCCTTGCGAAAGCCATTTTTATAAACAACATTTATATTAATGAGCTGTAGAGGAGAATTTTATGCTAAGCGCTGCATTTATAGATTTTGACAACCTTTACGGTTGCTATATTAATGAATTTTCACGTAATTTCTCTTCAGAATTACTCATCGAAGTTTTTAAAAAGCTTGAGTTTAGCGCGCCTATTTCGATAAAGCGGGTTTATATTAACTGCGCTATGTTTAGCAAATATGCTAAAGAGCTCAAAAAAGCAGGCTTTGAAATAATAGATTGTCCTCCGCTCACATACCACGGAAAAACCGCAGCTGATCAAAAACTTGTCATTGATGCTATGAAAGTGCTTTTATCCGATGCTCCATTGAGTGAACTTTATGTTTTAAGCGCTGATGCTGATTTTACCCCGTTGGTAAATGAAGCAAGTGACAAAGGTGTAAAAAGCACAATTGGCTACTTTGGAAGAAAAGTGAGTGAATGCTATCTGTTATCTGCTAGTCGAAGTCTAAAGCTAGACAAATTACTGAATGATTCTGCGCCAAAAGTAGATGTCATTCATAGTCAGCATCTCGGAGATGCGCTGGCATACATTACTCAGTTAATCGAGCAAGGTAAGCCTGTTCACATTAACGAGTTTATGCACACTCCTTTATTCAAAGGGATCTCAAATAACCTTCCTCGGTATGGTTTCAAAAAGTTTGGTGATTTTATAAAAGCACTCCCGCTCGACGACATTAAGTATCACAGTGGCTACTTATATGATCCAAGCGAATATAGTTTAAAGGGTAGCTATCCAAACGTTGTGATTAGCAAGACGACCCCAGCAATGCAGACAGTGCAAAGCAACCTTCAATGTGGCACCAAAAAAATAAAACCAAAATTAACGACGCCTGTAAAAAAGTCGGTGAGTTTAATCAGAACCTTATTCAAAAAGCTTAAATCAATTACAGGTTTACCTACAACCAATTTGCCATTGATGAACCGCTTGTTTACCTCACTTGAGAAGGGCTTAAAGAAGCAATGTTTTAAAACCCGACGACTTGTGCAGTTCGTAGCACAAAGACTTGATAGCGAGCTGACATTTAATCAAATCGAAAGTGTGATCATACGGATCAGAACGTCAGGGCATCAGCTCTCATACAATGACGATGCGCACAGCTTAGCAATTGCATTTAGCCAATTTGTATTTAAGAAATGCCAACTAAGAGCTGTGAGTTTAACTTCAAAAGAAAGAAGTTTAATTCAGCGCTGGATCAACCATTTGTCGACGCGTTAATTAAGGGAGCTTCTATAATGTTTAAGCGATCCAGAAAGCCGCATGATTATTTAACGCGCTCGCAAAATCGCTGGCAGTCAAACCAAGTTTATAAACCGCGCACGAATAAAAGGCGCCTTTTTAACCTTTTAAAGAGGCTCCTTAAATACAGAGTAGTATTTTTTCTATTCACAATAGTCATTACTTTTGCAACTTACACCGTGTTTCACAAAATTGACCAGTCGCCGTTTTTGAAAGATTTACTCGGCGAGCAGATCGTTGAAAAGATAAAACAGCAGCAAAAATATCTGAGTAAATTACAAAAAAGTTTTGATTTACACAGTTATTTTGGTGAAACCGTCTTTTCTTTAGTGAATGAGGATAAGCCCGCCGAAGAGATTGTTACTGACAACTTAAAGGGGAGCATTTCAGATACATTAGAAGAAATTGATGCGGTGATCGGAATTACTGTTCAACTAACCAAAGTAAGTGAATTACTTCTTTTAGAGCAAGCCAATGGCGAACACAAAGACTCAATCGCGATGTTCAAAGAAGGTGCTGGTAAATTACGAGAAGTGTTACCCAAGATAAAGCCAATCGCCAATCATTATATTGATAGTGGTCAGGAAAAATTCAACAGTTTAGAACTGCAAACACATCTTCAGCAGCTGAAAAATTCAACAGTACCTGTTACCAAAGCGTATATCGCTGCAGTCGACGAGCAGTTGCAGGCGTATCTACTAGAACTAGAAAATTTACGAACGAAGTTAAGCATTGCATTGAAAGCAAAGGAGTCGAAATGAGTAAAACAACATTGAAGCTTGAATCAATCATATTAACTTCAGTTATTACGTCTTGTATCACGATATTTGTAATGGGCAACCTAGTCACTTTTATTAACGTTGAGCAAAATGTGTCGAAGCAAAACAAACTTCGACCTTTTCTTTTAAATTTGCAACATCATTTTAGCCATCATGGACTGACAAATTTAGGTGCAAAATTACGTCATTATATTGATGAAAAAGAAGAACTTGTAACTGATGTTCAAAGTACTAAGCATACAGCGCCAACAGAATTGTATAGCGATTACAGTGTTACTTTTAAACATAAAAACTTCAATAGCAGTAATGATGAATTAAAAGCAGACATCACGAGCAAAGAAGGTAATGACGCTATTAATAAATTAGACGATAACAGTCGAGCTGATACAGAGTTTTCAGTTAAAGACAGTGTTTATGTAAAAGGTTATGTAGATGGCTGTGATATTACAAACAGAGTGCGGATAGCAGAAAACGATGGCGAGATATTGAAACCCACGTATTACTTTAATGGTGACATACTAACTCCTCAAAAAGCCTTTATTGTAAAAGGGAATGTCGAGAACATTCTGCGAATTTATAACAATATGCGTCTCTATGGTGTAAAACTAAAATACACTACGTTTATGAGTATTTATTTTTATGCTGAAAAAAGTAGATATTTAAACGTTGTTAATAACATAAGCTCTGGCAACACAACTAATAGTGTCGGTGTTTACTTCCATAGTCTAAAAGAAGCTTATGTATTAGCAAGAGTCGATGATAACGAAACGTTAAAAACTACGACTCATGAAGTGGTACACGGTATGGTTGCCCAAAATATGGGGGTTTTACCAGTCGCATTAAATGAAGGTTTGGCGACTTATTTAAGCGCAATACGCAGGAATGATAATCAACCAACCGAAGTTAATGCGATTAATTGGTATGAATTTTCATCCAAGAATTATCAGCCTCTCAAGTTTTATGAAGTTTTTAGCAAAGATAGAAAGCAATGGAGGGCACATGGCGTTCGCCACAACTATGCAAGCAGTTGGGTGTGGGTTGCTTATTTATTTGAAAACCCAAAGACAAGAACCATATTAGCAAACGCGCTTAATCAAAAAATAGCGAACCCTTGTATGCAGCTAGACATAGACGCATTGGCATTAGATTTTCTGCATGTAAGCCCATTTATTGAATACGATTTTGAGCAATGGTTTAAGGCTAGAACAAAAAGATAAGCTAGCTATCAACGACTTTACGTTGGGTAAAGTTTAACTCGGTAGCACCGACTTTATGTCGGGTAAAAAATAACTCGACAACATCCACTATATTTCGGGTTATCTGCTTATATTAAAAGCAATTTAAAATAATCAGACCAAACATGAATAACTTATTGATTCTTATCACTACTCATCTACAAAAAATTAAGCTAAATTAGCAAACAACTAAGTTACAAAGAAACTTGGCGAGCAGCAGCTATATTAAAACTGCACAGGCGTGAAACCCAACGTCACCACTCTCACACTGGTAAAGAATAAACACATGACACAACAAACGCTCGACTACTACGCTCAGAACGCCAGCGCATTCGCCAACAGCACGCTCCATATAGATATGGGCGAGTTTTACAACGCATTCTTACCGCATATACCTTCAGCCGAAGGTTGCCCGAATGGCTTAAAACCGCATATTCTAGACGCAGGCTGTGGCTCGGGCCGAGACGCTCTGCATTTTAAAAAGCTCGGTTACAAGGTCACTGCATTTGATGCGGTTGCCGAACTGGCAGAAATCGCCAGCTTTCACCTAGAGCAGCCCGTTTACGTCAAAACATTTCGCCAAATTAACGACCAAAACCAATATGACGGTATTTGGTGCTGTGCAAGCTTACTTCACGTTGCACACAGCGAATTACCCGATCGTTTCACCAAACTTGCCAATGCCTTAAAACCAAACGGTGTGTTGTACGTTAGCTTTAAGTACGGTGAAGGTGAGCGAGACATAAATGGCCGTCACTTCACAGACTTAACCGAAGAAAGCTTAAAAGCATTGATAGACGCAGAGCCACAGTTAACCCTTGAAAAAACATGGCAAAGTGAAGATCAAAGACCAGAACGCAAAGGCGAGATTTGGCTGAATGCACTAATAATTAAAAAATAAAAATCATAAGTAGTATGGAAAAATTTAAGGATAATAATTTTCTTCAATTAAATGGAGAAAAACTGACTATTGGCGGCGAAAATCCGTTATTGCCTCATCTTATTCACGCAATTAATCATGCAACAGAAATTGAAATAACAGTTTCATTTATTCAGCCTAGTGGTTTAGCGTTGTTATTTGATCCACTGGCCGAAGCGCTCAAAAGTGGCGCATCAATTCGTTTATTAACTTCAGATTATCTAGATATAACTCATCCGACAGCATTGCGTGAATTAATGGCTTTGGTCGATAGAGGAGCACAAGTCAAAATTTTTGACTCCAAGCAATATGTTAGCTTTCACATGAAGTCATATATCTTTGTAAAAACGACTAAAAATAAAATAACGCAAGGCTGTGCATTTATTGGTTCAAGCAATATTAGTAAAAGTGCGCTTACTGTAGGTTTGGAATGGAATTATCGGCATGATTTTAGAGCTCCAGACACAAGTGAAGACGCAATGCAGTTTTTTAAAATCAAACAGGCGTTTAAAACACTATTCACCGATGAGGCCGCTAAACAACTTACTCATGAATGGATTAATGCTTATTGTAAAAGACGAAAAGTTCATAAGCTAGTAACTGTTCCGCAGAATGATATTGAACAATTACAAGAAATTGCGCCAAGAGAAGATCAACTATTGGCATTAAATGCGCTAAGAAACACCAGAGCTGAGGGTTATAAACGAGGCCTTGTTGTACTCGCAACAGGAATGGGGAAAACTTGGCTAAGCGCTTTTGATGTGAAACAGTTTGCAGCCAAGAAAATATTATTTGTTGCACATAGAGAAGAAATATTACTCCAAGCTCAGCGCACTTACGCTCAAATATTGCCTCATTCAACAGGGTTTTATAATGGCTCAATAAAATCAAAAGATGCGGATTGTGTTTTTGCGTCAGTTCAAACTATTGGCAGGGCAGAGAACATAACTCAGTTTGATGTAGATTCTTTTGATTACATTATTGTTGATGAATTTCATCATGCCAGTGCTCCAAGTTATCGATTAATTCTAAATTATTTCCAGCCTAGATTTTTGCTTGGACTCACAGCAACTCCAGAAAGAACTGACCAATCTGATATTTTAGGTTTATGTGATAATAATTTGGTATTTGAAAGAACATTGACCCAAGGGATAGAGTCAAATGCGCTAGTGCCATTTCATTACTACGGCATTTGGGATGAAAATGTTGATTATGAGGCAATCCCTTGGAGAAATGGTCGCTTTGATCCTACTGAATTAGAGAATAAGTTTGCTACAGAAAAACGCGCAAAACATGCAATCAAGCAGTGGAAACAATACAAGCAAAGAAGAACACTCGCATTTTGTATTTCTACAAAGCATGCGGACTACATGGCAGACTATTTTAATAAAGCGGGAATAAAGGCATTAGCAGTTCATAGTCAATCAGAAGTGCGTCGAAATGAGGCTTTAAAACAGTTAGATGAACAAAAAATAGAGATACTATTCACGGTAGATCTATTTAATGAGGGCACTGACTTGCCAAGTATTGATACGGTGATGATGTTAAGACCGAGTGAATCTAAAATTCTCTTTTTACAACAACTAGGACGAGGTTTAAGGTTATTTGAAGATAAAACCCATTTGGTGGTGCTTGATTTCATCGGAAACCATCATAGTTTCTTAAATAAACCGTTTGCATTACTGAACTCAGATTCAATTAAGTCTTTAATAAGTAAAGTGAATAATCTAACTTTAGCCGAGGGGTGTTTCGTAAACTATGACATTCAACTTCTTGATTTTTGGAAAAAGTTAAGTAGGTTACAAAAAGCAAGTGTCATGGATGATGTAAAGGAATTAGCAGAATTATTAGGGCATTTACCTACTGCGAGTGAATATTTTTATCACTTTGGCGATATTAAAAAGGTAAATAAAAAATACAATGGATGGTTTGACCTAATCAGCAAAATATCTGAGATTGACGAAGAAAAGCAAAATAGTGCAATCTCAATTAGTGGATTTCATAGTTTTCTTAACAAGGGCATACAAAGTACAAGTATGACTAAGAGCTTTAAAGCTATTTTGCTTGAAGCTTTTATAAAATTAGATGGCTTTCGAACACCGCCTAAGTTATTAAACTTAGCACGAGAAAGTGCTTTGATCTTGAAGCGTTACCCGCATATCCAACAGCACGATCTTAAAAAAGAATTAATCGATTCTGAACCGACTTCGTCAAAATGGCTGAAATATTGGAAAGATAACCCAATCAAAGCCTACACGACAAAGAATAAGGATGGTACTCAATGGTTCATTGTTGATGGAGATACACTTAAATTTAATGATGTTGTTGAGCCAAATTTGATACCAGCTTTAGAACATGCAGTTCTGGAACTTACGGAATTAGCTTTAGCTAAATATTCACAACGTATTAAGGCTCAAAGCGATAATTTGACTGTTCCAACTGAACCTATTGATACGGTGGATTCTGCTAACAACAACTTAATAAGTATTGAGCAGAATAAACCGCAACTACTTTACTTCCCTAATTTAAAAATTGCCTGCGGACACTTCAAGACTGGTGATGAAAGTGATGCTGAGTACATGGATATACCCGATGGGATCGGTAAAGTAGATTCTAATAAGCATTTTTTTGCTAGAGCCAGCGGTAATTCGATGAATGGTGGCAAGAACCCCATTGTTGATGGTGATTTATTGTTGCTGGAATTTATTACGCCTGAAAGTGCTGGGTCTTTACAAAACCAAACAGTAGCGATTGAAAGACTGGATGACGCAGGCGACAGCCAATATTTGTTGCGAGATATTAAAAAAGCAATGGATGAAAATGGAGACTCGTACTATCAGCTTATTGCGAAAAATCCTGACTACAGCATTTTGGTCGCAGATGAAAGTATGAAAACCTTTGCAAGGCTTAAACAGCGAATTCAATAAATCAGTTATGGGCTAGGTTTTAGCCTAGCCCATAATTTTTAATAATTTAAACCTTCGCACAGGTACTTTCTAGTTGTTTCAACCTCATGGCCACTATTAGTTTGGAAGTTTACTGAGGTTATAGTCCCTGTGTTGTAGTGACCTAAGAAAACTTTTGTTTGATCATACGTATTTTCATGAGTACCTAAGTCTTTCAATCTATATATATTCCCATAGTTGTCGTCATTTATTTCTACTTTAAGATCCAAGTGGTGAACATAGCCAGGCTTATTGTTTGAAGTCCAACCTTGATGTCTTACGGTAAGAAAGTTTTTTGAACCTTCTTGACTGACAGAGCATGATTTAATTTCAACTTTAGCAGCAGGTAAGTATGAACTCGTAGCATGAGCAGTGAATCCAATTGTTGAAAGTAATAATAGTGAAGCTAATTTAAGCTGTAATTTCATTTTTCATTCCTTTAAAAGTTTCTAAATCATCTGCCCGATTGCAGATGTTTCAATATGTTAACCTTGAGTTTCTAAAAGTAAATTTGTACTATCCATAGCGCTCTATCTAACTCTACTTTACTGAATATAAAGGATATTATTTTGAAAAGTGCAATTGAGATACGGATAAAGGAATACATTGAGGCTCAAGGACTGACCAATCGGAGATTTGCTAAAGACGTGGGAATGGGGGAGTCAACCCTGTATAAAAAATGGCGTGAACCACAGAGTTTTACTGAATTTGAGCTACGACGTATAGCCAATGTACTCGGCATTAGTTACGAACAAGTCAATGCATTGTGTGTCGAAGTAAAAAATAGAGACTCTATTCACGCAGAGCAGCAAATAGAGAGTGTAAAAGGCTTTCATGGCCGCTCTGGCATTTTGTTGGTAATTGTCGTTTTGGGGGTTGTGCTGTTAAGCGTTGTACTGCACTTATTATCTGAAATCAGACTAGCTAGTGGTGAGCCGTAATATCTACCTGAATATAGGGCGCGTTATATTGGCGCAGGGGTTGATTTGGCTCCAAGTGATTTAGGTGAAGAAACGGCATTTCATTCTTCTTTATACGATTATGAGTTTTTAGACATTACTGTTGAAACGCTCGGTGAAGATATAAGTTTAACCGGCAAAATGCGTTGGACGCTCAAGCGAGATAAGCAGCTTACAAGGTTGAGTGAGTTTTCAGCCCAAGGTAAACATTTGGGCGATACTGCGGCCTTGGTTTACACGGTTAAAGATCCGGTTGATTCTGACGTATGGATTGGTACGGCGATGATGCATATGCCTCGCTCTGGTGATTCAAAAGGGTATTGGATGACCATTCACAACGATAAAGACCCTGCGGGAACCGGGCCATTTGCAATAGGAACGATCGATCTGATACGCCGAGAAATAAATTAGTTTTACTGAATGATATGCCTGTATTTTGGCTAACTTATTAGCATTAATTTAGCCATTTACAACTCTGATGTGTTTTTAGTTGTTGAAAATATTCAGCCGTGTAATGCTTGATTTAAGAAGTATTTATGAGGTTGGTAGATGGCTGATTCTAATGTTAAGGCTGGGTTTTCGAAAGCATATATATTTATAGCTGTTCTACTTATCAGTAGCATTGGCATTGTTATATTCGTAACAACTTATAAACCAAAGAAAGTTAAAATTGACGTTGAAACTCAAGAGTTAGTGCTTTCTCCAGAAAGGCCAGAACCTGTTGAGTATGAAGAGCCTAAACCCGTTGTAATTAAAGAAGCACCAACGCTTAAGAGATATGATGCTGAAGCCAAAAAGCCGAAATTAGATCCTCACGCGCCTCATCCTTGGTTAAGAGTGACCCCTTCAAGTGATGATATTAAAGCATGTATGGCAATTGAACGTAAAAAGCTGCCATATACAGAAGTGTATAATCCTGAATCTGAACAAATTGAAAAATACTATGATTTTGAATTACCTGTACGTATTCTCGTAGTTGAAGATGGAATTTTTAAAAATTTAAATGCACATTTTGAACAAGATATTGCTGAACAAATAGAATCAGTAGTCAATAAGACTATTCAACGTATGTTCATAGACTATATCAGGGTACTTGGAGGTCATAGTTTATATGTTGCTGAGATCAAACTTTGGATTGCTGCAACTGATTCAGACTATGCAGATATTCTGACTAAAATAGGTGCAGAAGATCATATTGAAACTAGTGCAGGCTTGTATTCACCAACAAAGCATCTAGCCATTTCACGGACTCGTCTTGATTATCGAGGTCAAATTGATCTAACGTCATTCCTGGGAACTATAGCGCATGAAACTGCACATGCATTTAACTTTATTCAATTTGGTTATATGAATAGGTGGTCAACTGAGGGTATTGCTGAATATTATGAGTATCAGTTTAAAACGAGATATCCTGGCTATTTTATGAGTCAAAAAGAGTGGGATGATGCAACTGGTTTAGTTTATTATCCATTAGAATTTGACAAATTACTTACTGAAAACGAAAGTTGGAAAGATGAAAATAGAGGGTTACTCTATGCTTCAGCTCATGCTTATATCGATTACTTTCAGAAAGATAGGCCTGATTTATTAAAACAAATCTTAGATTTTGAACAGCGACAGCTATGCCGACCTGCCCGACGAGAGAAAGTTGCTGAGATTGTCGATCCGCATAATATGCTATTTTCTGATATTCAAACAAGGCATGAACGTTTGATGAGGGATTACGAAATTATGATAGAACAAAGAAAACTTAATAATCAGTAGTAAATTAAGTTTTCTTTGCATTGGGCTAATAAAAAAGCCTTACCAAACTAGGTTTGGTAAGGCTATAACTAAGTAGCTTATCTGCTCTAAGAGCACAGTTGTTGTAATACAACATCAACTTAGTGGGTGAACGACAGTGTTCCCCGCTTTTATTCATCCATTCACAAAAGCCACACTAGTGTGACTAATAATGTCTTACTAAGCAATTACACAACCTTACAGCTGTTACATTTGTAAAAGTTGCGCTTATTCAAGATTATTGCAAATAAATTATTGATATAAAAACTGAGAATTATTATCATTTTGCTTCTTGTGTTTTTTCCTTGGATTGTCATGCGCTTAGTTTTTGATACCCATAAAATAGAAGTAATGAATAGAACGTTACTTGCTGTGATTGGTGGCTCTGCTTTTTCGATTTTGTTGTGTTTATGCGTGTCGTTTTTACTCCCAATTGAGAAAATGCATGCAGTTGCGTGGTCGACCATGCTGGTTTTTATTGTTTTTCCAGCTGTGGTTATGTGGTCTTTCGGGGTGAATAATCTTAAAAAAGCCGCGAGTTTTCTATCTATCTTAATTCTCTTTTTAGGCGCTATTTGTTGGTTGCTTTTAAATTTCGGTGAAGTTTTATGAAAAGCGCATTTAGACAATCAATGGCCTGGTTGCATACTTGGGTTGGACTGTTATTAAGTTGGGTGCTGTTTTTTATCTTTTTAACTGGCACAGTTGGCTATTTTGATGACGAACTCGACGACTGGATGACGCCCCAAACACCTACATTTTTTGCAACTGCTGATGATTCGTTGCCAGTACTTGAACAGTTTTTAGCTGCTAAGGGCGCAGATTTAAAAAACTATTCAGTCAGCTTTCCTGTTGATAGAACGCAGCCGTTTTTGACGATTTCATACCGTGATGCAGATAATAAGCGCCAACGCATAAAGTTAAACCCTTATACTGGTGAGGAGTTAAACCCACGTGCGACGGCTGGTGGGCAAACACTGTATAGAATGCATTATCGACTTAGATATATTCCCACAAAAATTGCTTATTATATTGTCGGTGTTGCAACTATGTTTATGTTTTTGGCTTTGATCACAGGTGTGGTGATCCACAAGAAAATCTTTAAAGAATTCTTCACTTTCAGACGTGGTAAAAAGCCAACAGCATGGTTAGATGGGCATAATTTGATGAGTGTTATGTCTTTACCTTTTCATTTCATGATCACTTTTACCGGCTTTTTACTGCTTCTTTATACTTTAATGCCACTCATAATGAACGCGCATTATGGCGAGGGTAAAGAAGGCAGAGATGCGTTTTTTAAAGAGTATTTCAATCGTACAAGTGTTAAAGCGTCAGGTATTAGTGAGCCCTCGTTAGAGTTAAAAACGTTATTAGAACGTGCTGATGCAGAGATGGCTGGTAAGCCTATAGCCTGGCTTTCTGTGTCGAATGTAGGCGATAAAAATGCCATTTTCGAAGCTGGAAGTATTCACAAAAATTTAAGTGACAGCAGAGATAAATGGGTATTTGATGCAAATACTGGTGAACTCATCAAAGCGAAAGTAGGTCATGAGTCTTCAAAGTCGTTTTATTACGTACTTCGTTCTTTGCATGAAGGCTTGTTTGCGTCAACGTCTCTAAGGTGGTTGTACTTTTTAACAGGGTTATTGGGTACAGGCATGATTGCATCTGGCATGGTACTTTGGACCGTGAAAAGAAGAGCTAAAGCGATAAAAAGTGGCGGTGGAAGTTTTGGTTATCGCTTTACGGAAGGACTAAATTTAGCTTGTTTGCTAGGCTTGCCAGCTGGTATCGCTATGTATTTGATAGCAAATAGGGTACTGCCAACCGAGTTATCTGAACGTGCGTTGTGGGAAGTGAACTCGCTATTTATTACTTTCACAGCGTTTATTTTAGTTGCCGTTGCAAAGGCTATTGCCAAAAAAGCTGATAGCGCTTGGGTAAGCTTAACTTTCTTGACGGGCTTTTTGTACTCCTTAGTGCCAATAGTGAATGCTATTACTACGGAACACAATTTACTGTTTAGTCTACTTAATCAAAATTGGGTATTTGTTGGGGTAGATGCAGTTTGTATTGCCGTTGCAATGGCATGTTTTGTCTTAGGTAACTATCTAAATAAAATATTCAATGTAAAAGTTAACCAACAAGAACACTCAGCAGGCCGTGATTTTAAAAGAGGTCATGCATCATGATTATACTTTTATCGATGTTAATTATGTTTCATGCGTTGCTTTGTTTATTGCTTGCAATGCCGAAGTACAATAAAAAAATCTCAAATTTTCCTAAAAGAAACAATAAACTTGAATCTCGTTTTAGACATGTTGGTTACGCATTGCTGGCTATGTGTATTGCACTATTAATTTTTGATAATGGAGTCGGTGTTGGTATTGCATGGGTGTGCGCCTTACTCACATTTTTAGGTAGTCTCGTGAGTGTGATGTTTGCATTTAACCCGACAAATACTGTGGCTAGTTTAATTTGGTTACCAAAAATGATTTTTGGTGTGATTTCATCTAGCTCGGCTTATTTCTACTTAGTAGGTTATGCGCTGTTAGTAGCAAGTTTTACTCTGTTCTTATAAAGCTTATCCTAAGATTTAACTAACGTTATTGATAGTTTTTGGTGAGAGCGCTATGAAATTATTAATAATGCACTCAATTTAACATAATTTGTTTTTTGGGGGTGTTCTAGTGTTTATGTTTTCCTGAGTGATTGTTGAGTAAGCTACATAATTCATTTACATAGATTTGCTTTTGAGTGTATCAAAGTATGAATAACTGATTGATATGCAATATTTTAAATTTATAATAATGCTGCTTAGTTAAAAAGGTGGTGTGATTTTGTTAGATGCTAATATTACTCAGGTTAAATTTGCAGACTGGTTGCTTTTAACAAGAAGTTGTAGCTTAGTCAGCGATGGTACAACACAAGAGCTAACGCCACTTAACTATAAAATTCTCTGTTATTTCATTTTGAATCCTAATCGTATCGTTTCACGAGATGAGTTCATCAGTAGTGTCTGGGAGAACCACTATGTGGATGATAACGCAATTAATAAAGCTATATCAGACTTAAGAAGGATCCTAAAATCTTCTGATAGTGCACAAATTTTAATTAAAACGCATTACAAAAAAGGGTATAGCTTTGTTGGAGATGTGGAGTTTGTCAGAGAAACAAAAGTCGATGATGAAGATAAACGTTTAAATCAGGTATTAGAAGAAAATGCGCAACAAGATCATCATATTGAACCCATTTTAACTTCATACGAACAAGAAAAGAGTGCAAGCGCGCAAATAAAGTTTTTTCAAATTTTTTCCACTCAGTTTTTTCTATCAATTCTAGTAATTTTTATATGTGTTTCAGCAGGCAGTTATTGGTATCTAAAAGAACCTGAGCCTATTCAGTTCGAATCAAAAAAACTCTCCATTTCGGATGATAGTATTTATTTTTCTCTTAGCCCTTCACCTTCAAATGAAAAATTAGCGGTAACAAAAGAAAATGTGAAAACGGGGATTGATGAAATATTTCTCATTGATTTAGATACGCATAAAAACACCAAAATCATTTCTGAGCAACACGACAGCTATCCAATTGGTTGGGCTTCAAATAGTAATAGTATCTACTATCAAATTATCAATAACGCTATGAAAGTTTGTGAAATTTGGCGAGCTGATTTTAAAGTAAGTAATGAAGTTTCTTTTAAAGAAAAGGTTTTAGACTGTGACTCACAATATATCTTGAGCATGGTAACGGATGAGCAGCACAATAGAATAATTTATACAAAATTTAGTTATCGAAATGTACCTAGTTTGTCAGCTCTCGTTGCCAGAGACTTAGAAACTGGCGAAGAGTTTCAAGTTACCTCACCAAATATTGATTCTTATGGAGATAGATTTGTGTCACTTTCTCCCAACAAAGAAAAAATTGCATTCGTAAGAAGGCAAACAGGGATTAGTCAAATACACATTGCCAACCCAGATGGAAGCATGCAAAGAAAAGTACATGAGTCTAATGAAAGTATAAATAGGGTTGAGTGGGATGAAGGCTCACAATTACTCTTATGGTACGAGACAAAATCACGACAATTGTTTTCTTATGATGTGAATTTAGCTTCTTTGAGCAAAACAGCAGTTTCATCGAGAAACTACAGCAATATTGTTGTGAGCAGTGATTCGTTTATTGCAACTACTAAGTCTTCAGACGCTGATATTTATACTTATAACACGATTGCTAACACATTTGAGCAGATAACCGATACGAGAAATAATGAATTTTCACCTATGTCTAGTGATAACGGGTTCTATTTTTTCAGTGAAAATGAAGGTTTAAAACTAAACTCTTATTCCAGTGGAGAATTAACGGTATTAGCAGACGCTTTGGATATGGATAGTCTCGTAGGAGGGGATTTTAATAAGAGTAATGGGTTAATGGCTTTGCATCAAAGCGATCAAGTTGTTCTATTTAGACCTGAAGATAAGAAAGAGGTAGATAGGTTTAAACTAGACAATCAAGTTGTGCACTTAGCATGGTTAAATATGACAAAACTTTTACTCATATTGGAAGGCAACCAAAGTGAACAACATATTTGGACATTAGATTTAGAGACCGAAAAGCTTCAAAAAATTATTCATCATGATGCTCGTCGGGTTTTTAAATCATCTTCTAATAAAATCATTTATCAAGATTTTTACAATAACCTTCACATATTTGATCCTACCGAGGGAACTTCACAAATTCTACTTTCTTTGAAAGGTTATCCGTATATAAACTGGCGTTATTTGGATAATCATATCTACTATTCAACGGGAAAAAACCTTATGAAATACTCTTTAGAGACACAACAGGAGACAGTTGTGTTCAGTGAGTTTTCAGAAAAGGATAGTTTTATTTTTGATTTTTCGATTGTGAAAAAGTCAGATTTTGAAAATATTATCCTTCAAATTCATAGGTTAATGAGTAATGAGGTTGTTTTACTTGAGCGTGCGAAATAGTTACTGAAATGTGAGTTTGCTCTATCAGGTATTTGTAACTAATCCCTCATGACAATTTTCATAATCCCTCGCTATTATGTACACAGCTTCTAAAGCTAGCTCGTGTTTGAATGCAGTTATATTTAAACATTTTAAATAAACTTAATTCTTCATTTTTATCAATAATGAGGCGAACCATGTTCTTAGCCATTAATAAGAAAAAACTCAAAGAGCTCTCTAATACCAAGCTTACTTATTCACAAACGGCTGTAATAAACGGCGGTGAAGTTGCTAACTCAAACCAAGACACGCTTGTTCCTTCTCGACCTACTACTGGTATTAAGTGTGTTGTTGAGCCATTACCAGGCAAAGCCGCTCCCAATACTTCAGTATGCTTTTAGTTTATTGAGTTGACGAAAGGTTAGAGTAATCAAGGAAAGGTTAGAGTAATCAAGGACAGGTTAAAGCAATCAAGGAAAGGTTAGAGTAATCAAGGAAGGGTTAGAGTAATCAAGGAAGGGTTAGAGTAATCAAGGAAAGGTTAGAGTAATCAAGGAAAGGTTAGAGTAATCAAGGAAAGGTTAGAGTAATCAAGGAAAGGTTAGAGTAATCAAGGAAAGGTTAGAGTAATCAAGGAAAGGTTGAAGTAATCAAGGACTGGTTGAAGTAATCAAGGAATGGTTAAGGTAATCAAGGAATGGTTAAGGTAATCAAGGACTGGTTGAAGTAATCAAGGACTGGTTGAAGTAATCAAGGAATGGTTAAGGTAATCAAGGAATGGTTAAGGTAATCAAGGACTGGTTGAAGTAATCAAGGAGTGGTTGAAGTAATCAAGGAATGGTTTAGGTAATCAAGGAATGGTTTAGGTAATCAAGGAATGGTTTAGGTAATCAAGGAATGGTCTAGGTAATCAAGGAATGGTCTAGGTAATCAAGGAATGGTCTAGGTAATCAAGGAATGGTCTAGGTAATCAAGGAATGGCCACTACTCGCAACTTCGCAAGGATGGTAATCGCGATTTATTGACAAGGATTGACCAAGGAGACTATATGGCAAGGACGCATAATGTTTGCAGTTGAATTCGATTAAAGTTTGCATAGATTGAGTCATAAACATTGTTGTTCCTAACTATAATATTAATCTACAAAAGTTAGGCGCATAACCGTAACAATAAATGGTGCTAACTTTATTAATGCTAGAGTCATTAATCTTTGCCAGTCTCATAGATTGGCTTTCTTCGTTTAATTTACCAATTGTTTAAACTCTAGCTATTTTTATCTCTTCATAAAACATACAATCACATCATTCATATTTAATTTTATTTTCAGCACTAAAATTGCATATCTGTGTCGGGTTTTCGGCTTTGTCTTGAGGTTTGTTTTGCATTATTTCACTATTTTCTGCATTTTTATCATCATTACTTTATCTGGTTGTGATAGAGAGGTTGTCTTGCAACAAGGTGTCATATCAGATCTCAATAAGCGGCAGTTACTCCATGCTCAATTTGCAAAGCACGGTGGGTTGTTAATGACATTAGATTTTGATGGCCAAGTGGTTGTTTTAAATGCTAATGATTTTTCAATAGAGTTTCAGATCGCTAAAAAGGAGCAATTGGAGAACACCAGACTTGCAAGACTTTCTTCAGACGGAACTATACTGATTGTTGCCAATGAAAATGAAGTTGCAATATGGTCGGTTGTTGGAAAAGCGTTAATTGGGAAAACAAATTTCGCAGGTCTGCAAACTCTTGCCACTATATCGTCTATTGCAATTTCGGATGACAACGACAAATTAATTGTAGGTATGTCTGATGGCGCAATTAATATGGCGACTATTTCTACAAGATTAAATAACCGCTTTAAACCTCACACCAGGCCTGTCACGCATATTGTGTTCACAGATAATGATCATTATTGGTCAGCATCACAAGATGGTTTGTTGGCTCATCGTGTTTTTGCTTCTCCCGAACCATTAACAGAGCAGGAGTTCTCACATAGGATCACAACACTTGCTATGGACGAACAAAAAGAGCGTTTATTTGTTTCTGATGCATTAAAAACACAGTTCATCAAATCTAAGAAAGGCGAAAATGCGCATGTTCAGCTTAAATATATGGCGCGTTTTATGGTCTTTAGACAGGCTTACTTTATTAATTATGCCAACATACTCGCTACTTCATCATCTAAAAATCACTTAACATTTTGGGATACAGTAACGGGTGAAGAACTAGGGACTTGGACGAGTGAAGTACAAACTCCTTCAGCTACAATTTTGGCAATGTACAGCAACGATAGAGGGGAATTGCTGACAGTTAACTCTGATGCAATGGTTGAAAAGTGGGATCTAACTCAGTTGAATAAACTGTAATGGGAGGTTACATGATAAAACCTACAGGGGTTGTAATCACGATATTGATATTACTTTTAGCTGGATGTGAAGACTCTAACCAGTATGAGGTAAAGCAGTTAAATAATCATCGTTTCAGTCAAAGCCTTGTTTACAAAGCACAATTTTCTGATGACTTAGAGCAGTTATTGGTGATTGATGAAAAGAGACTGGTCAATATATGGCAAGTTAATAGCAAGCAAAAGATATTTACTTTACCTCCTTCAAAAACACCTGAAGACTTAAGGGCTACTTTTTTCAAAAAATCCGAAAACCTTCTGCTTCTTAGTGGCGCAAATCATGTAGATTTTTGGGATTTAGAACAAGGTGTTCAGATTGGTACTTTAAAAGTACAAAGCGACGAGCCCCTAGCAAAAATCTCTTCAATAAACTTGTCACGTTATGGTGGGATTATTGCTGTTGGCATGACAGATGGGACCGTTTTTCTTTATAACAAAGCAAGTAACTCATCGATTAAGAAAAAAATACATGAAGGTACGGTTAACCATATTTATTTCAATAGCGCTGATAGTTATGTTGTAACGAGTGGAACAGATGGTAAAGTCGTTAAGTCGTCAGTGAATAACCTAGAAAAACGCTACTCAAAACAATTGAATACAAGAATAAGTTCACTCATTATTGATGAGCAGAGTAACAAGCTATTTGTTTCGGATGTTTTAGACAACCAACAAGTTCACAAGCTAGATAATGGAGAATTATTATCTAAACTAAGTTATACCGCTAGATTCAGGTGGTTTAGAAGTGGTCAATTTTATGATGGTGCGCGACTATTGATAACGACCACTCCGAAAACCGATATATCTTTGTGGGATACGTCTTCTGGAAAAGAGATATTTACATGGCATAGTGAAACTTTATCTCTGGGGAGCACAAATTTGGATATTAAAGCGTTGGATAATAAGATTGTCACTATGACAAGTGAGGGCGTTTATCAGGAGTGGGCTCTTAGGAAAAAATAATTAAACTACTAAAATTAATAATTTGGTTCTAAAATGAAGTTGTAGTTTAAGGTTTCAAGGGTAAGTAGGCTAAACAAGTTGAAGGACAAACATGTCAAATAGAATCGCGTTGTTTTTTTTGGTTGTTATTTCGTTTACCTCAACCGCTTTTCAATCAAATTTATCTTATGAGCAATGCGCTCGCTTTTATAAAGAATATCAAAGTATTGCTGTGAAGATGGGCACTGCCACAGGTGTTGAGCTTCAATCTCTAGGGAATCGTTATGGCCGATTGCAAGAGAGGCTCGAAGCATTCTGTCAACACACTGAATTCTCAGATTCTGCAAAAAGCAAAACAAGTCAAGAGATTCAAACTCAGCCACAAACACAACGGTTATTTTCAGATGACATGAAACAACAAGCATGGGAAGCATTTTATACTGCTCCTAGCTATTGCTTGTCTAATCCGCTCAGCTCAATCAACAAACTCCGCTGTAATAACGAATTAACCAGATTTAAGGAGTTGTTTGAGCAGCAGTGGCAACAAAACAAAGATATAAGCCTTACTCAGTTGGACACAGAGCCAAATGGGGCTTTGGAGCTTGAACAACAAGGTGCAAGCTCAAAAGGCTCTGAGCCAAACAAGTCGCCTGAAATAAATGACACAAGCACACAAGTCAATCTCGCTGATCAGTCAAATGAAAACTCAAAACCTAAAACCGAGCAAATTGCTACGGTTACTCACTTAGCCACAGAGCAAGAATATCAAACTCCAACGACAGGGTTAGATACGCTTTTTTACTATGTTGATGATTACTTGTATTTGCTCATTTTATTGTTACTACTCTTACTTTCTATTAAATATATTGTTCCAAGCGCGAAGAAACTGTTTACTAGACATTTTAGTTACGTGGCGGTTAATAAGTATTTGATGAAACATTTATCAGTTGATGACTATACACTGTATAGCAAAATCAGTTTACCAATCCCGAGTGGTATGGCAGACATTGATGAGCTTGTTTTATCTCCTTATGGTATTTTTGTGATTAGTTGCCAGTCACAAACAGGCCGAATTTATGCTGATACGACATCAGAAGTTTGGTCAGAGCAAGTTGGAAAAG
Source organism: Pseudoalteromonas sp. SS15 (assembly GCF_049257195.1). Lineage (NCBI taxonomy): Bacteria > Pseudomonadati > Pseudomonadota > Gammaproteobacteria > Alteromonadales > Pseudoalteromonadaceae > Pseudoalteromonas > Pseudoalteromonas sp. SS15. The sequence goes on along the minus strand of NZ_JBMMUD010000004.1, from coordinate 378,834 downwards.
ATAGAAACAATTTTCCAAATCCAAGCAGGCAATTACCAATGAAGCTTGCCGGTGTAAAACAACTCTTTGGTATTGAAGAGCACATTCATGGCTTGATAGTGTTTGACCAAGAGGCAGACTTCAGAACGAATATGCCAAATAATGTGTTTCATACTGGTCAGTTGCTTGCCAAAATTGAGCATTATGAAGAAAAAGTATTTACGGAAGAGCAAATTTCACATTTTGTTCTTTTATTGAGTGAATATAAACCGAGTAATCCTTTTAAGGATATTTTGAGCAAAATAGGGGATAAGACTTCTCAAAATTCTGAGTGGGAAAGTTAAGATATCTAAGTTTTGTATCTATATTTTTGTGCACAACGACTGCATTTTAAGATACAATTGCGACTGTATATCATTTCTCTTTGCTCAGGTACTCGCTTCTTAAATGACTGACATCACTACTCACCAGGCTTCCAGAAGACGTCTTTTAATCGCTCTGTCTATTACCTGTACTTTCATGTTGATCCAACTGGCAGGCGCGTATTATTCAAATTCTCTTGCTGTATTGGCGGATGCCGGCCATTTGTTTGTTCATAATAGCTCTCTTTTTATTGCGCTCATCGCATCTTCTGTCGCTGTTCACTTAGCTAAAAACTACAGCGATGGTTACAAAAAAGCGGAATTCACCGGTGGCTTGATTAATGGCATGCTTTATTTGATGATTTCTGTCGTGATTTTGTATGAAGGCAGTGAAAGATTAAGTCATCACCATGACGGAAATGGTGATGTTGTAAATACTTATCTTATGTCAGTGATAGCTGCGTTAGGGTTTTTATTTCACGGTTTGTCTGCTTGGGTACTTTATAAAGGCCGAAAAGAAAGCATCAATGTTTATGCTGTATTTCTTCATTCATTCTTCGATTTGTTATCGACGGTCTCAACATTTATTGCAAGCATCTTAATTTACCTCACAGGTTTTCAGGTGATTGATATTATATCTAGCATGCTAATTTCTTTGTTTGTGATGTTTACGGGTTTTAAAGTAGTTAAAACTTGCTTAAAAGGTATTTTAACTAAAGAAATGCATCTTCCCACTTCTGATCAAATAGAAGAGAAAATCTTAACGACAGATCATGTTGAAAGTGTACATAGTGTCACGATTTCGCGAGTCGATGACGAGATTGCTGTTGGTGCGCATATTGTTTTAAAGCATCACTGTACAATTGATTTGCATGATCAATCCTGTCGAGAGCAGGTCGAGCAAGTATTAAATGATACTTTTGGTGTATCTCAGTGTGTACTTCAAGTAGAAAGTCATAATTGCCCTGAACATTAACTTAATGAATGCTTGGCAGAGAATGATTTTTATTTTACTTTATTGATACATAGAAAAAACAAGTCTTGATTTGCTTTGAATAAAACTACTTCACCTATTTTACTTGCATTTGTGTTGGGTATCTTGGGTGGTGCTATCAATCTATTACCCCTATGGTTCTTAGATAACTCTGAGTTTCTATTTGGGCAAGCGTTTGTGCTTGGCGCATTGGTAACGATTGGTTTTAGATATAGCTTATTGGTGCTGACAATTGTTACTGCATTTATTTTCTATCGGTGGGGCCACTCTTGGCCGACAATTGTTTTTCTTCTTGAAATCATTTGGTTGAATCAGTTTGCTTTATCAAAAGGCAAAATGGTGTTTATCCGAGGCATATTATTTTGGCTTATATGCGGATTGCCTTTATTGTATTTTCTTGGCCATTTCCAATTACAGCTTCCAAACTTAGTCATCTTCACTGCGTTATCAAAATACTTGGTGAATGCGATAGTCTGTTTAGCAATCGTTGATTTAGTCAGTCTATTTGTAAATAAAGCTAGGTGGCAAGAAATGCCGCTTTACTCCATTCTCAATCGAACAGTTAATTTGCTGGTTATACTTATTATTGTAACGACTTCGATTGTCTTGACGAATAATCACTACAACAGAGTAGAGTCTGAAGTGAAATCTAAGTTGTTAGACTCTGCTGAAAACATTAATAAGCAAATTGATGATTATTTACAAAGCTACCTTAGAGCTGTGCGTATAAGTGGACATAGTATTTCTCAAGGTGTCGATATCAACTTAACCCTAGAGCAGTTGGTTGAAATGCATGAGGGTTTCAGAACTAGTATCTATATTTCACCTGAAGCTGAAGTATTGAATTATTATCCTCAATTGTTGGGAGATAGTTTTGTAGGTGACTTTCCTAGCGTAGCAGACCGTGAGTACTTCATTGAAGCACCCAAACACCCTGAAGGTTATATTTCAAGCGTGTTTAAAGGGCGAGGCTTTGGTGATGAGCCTATTGTGGCCTTGTCGGTGCCTGTTTATGAGTATGATAGTTTAGTTGGCGTACTTGAGGCATCGCTTAAATTTGAGTCTTTTGAGCAGTTTATTCCAACTTTATTATCTCATCACGGTGAATTAGTGGTACTAGATACTAAACATCAGGTTGTTTATAGCTCTTTAGAAAACGAGTTTAGCACTTTAGATGTGCTTGACTCGACAACTTACGCTTCAATAGCCAATTCGCAGCAGGATATTTATACAGACAAACAGGGAACAGTTTTTTATCAAAAAGTATTTGAGTCTGATAAGTTAGGTTGGACAGTCGTCACTTTTTTAGACAGAGCGCACGTTAATATTACAACGATAAATTCTTTACTTACTCCTTTATTCCTTACGCTCATTATTATCATTATTTGTCGTTTCATCATTGGTATTTTAACAAGACAACTGGTTGCGCCTATTACAGCACTGAGTTCTGCAATCAATAAATTTGATCCTAGTAAGCAAAGTGATAATGGGTACAAGAATGGCAATGACTTTTTAGAAATTTTGACATTACAACAACAATTCAATCAATTAACGAAGAAGTTGACGCTCAGCTTTACTAAAATTGATAAAGCAAATTCGGAAAACCAAAAACTGAATGAACGCCTCACTGAATTTAATCTAAGATTAGAGCAGCAGGTTAACGAAAAAACCAAAAAACTGACAGAGGCTGTCGCGGATGCTAAAAATGCCAGTAAGGCAAAAAGTCAATTTTTGGCAAATATGAGCCATGAAATAAGAACACCGTTAAATGGCATTATAGGTCTAACAGAGTTACTAATTAATGAGCGCGAAGGTAACTCAGATGATGTAAAGCAGTTAGGAATCATTCAAACATCAGCTAAAAACTTGCTTCTAATATTAAATGACATTTTAGATTATTCCAAGATTGAAGCTGGGGCTTTAAAGTTGGACATTCGTGCAATTAGCCCAATAAAAATATTTGATGATTTATCAGCAATTCACCGCTCTTACGTGTCTCAAAAGCAAGTGAACTTCAATTATCAGATCAAATCTGTTCTACCAGAGTTTTTAGAATTAGATTCACTTCGAGTGACGCAGATCACTAACAACTTGTTAAGTAATGCAATTAAATTCACTGAAGAAGGTGAGGTAAGTTTGTTAGTTGAGTACCGAGACAATCATTTAGTCATTTCTGTAAAAGATACTGGCATCGGTATCTCTAAGCAACAGCAACAGTTACTATTTAGTGAATTTACTCAGGCAGATGTGTCAACAACTAGAAAGTATGGTGGCACAGGCTTAGGCTTAACAATTTGCAAGCGTTTAGCTGAACGCATGGGCGGAACAATTGAGCTTGAAAGCAATGAAGGGGTTGGGAGTACTTTTGTTGTAAGTATTCCTGCCAATGTATCTACACCAAAAAATAATACCGAAGAAGCGACGAAGCTTGCAGATCTTAATGGTCAGGATGTGTTGTTAGTTGAAGACAATTTGGTAAATCAGATTGTCGCCACAAAGATGCTAGCAAAGTTTAATTGCCAAGTTTTTACTGCTGCTAATGGCGAAGAAGCACTGCAAAGGTTAGCTGATAAACCTTTCTCTTTAATCTTTATGGACTGCCAAATGCCAGTTTTAGATGGCTTTGACTGCACGATTAGAATTAGAGAGCAAGTTTTAAATTATGGCACGCCTTATATCATTGCAATTACTGCAAATGCTTATAACGAAGACCGAAAGCGTTGCTTAGAGGTGGGGATGAATGATTTTGTAGCTAAACCAATTGAGTTTGAACTACTTAACAAAGCCATTTCTAAATACATATCAAAAGCTTGTTCATGACTTAATATTCAGAATAAAAGTGATAACCTAAAGGCTATTAGTTCTTTTCAGTGTAACTAGCAATTAACAGCTGGAGAATGGTAGATTACCTCCAGCTTGTTGTATTCTCATCCCTCTCTAATAGTGCTTCAATAGGCTGCGGTTTTGAGAAGAAGTAGCCTTGCATATAGTGACAGCCTAAGTCAGTTAAGAATTTTAATTGAGTTTGTGTTTCTACCCCTTCCGCAATACAAAACATATTTAAATTGCGGGCCAGTGAGTGGATAGTTTTTACAATCGACTTATTTGTGTGCTGCTCATCCATTTTTCTCACAAAAGATTGGTCAATTTTTATAATATCAATTGGAAATTGATTTAAGTAAGTAAGTGAAGAGTAGCCTGTACCAAAGTCATCAAGCAAAAGTTTAAAGCCTGCATCTTTCAACATATTAAGAGAAGCCTTGGCTTTTTCTTTATCTTCCATTAACGAGGTTTCTGTAATTTCAAGCCTTAGCCTTGATGTTGGTAACTGGTAAGAAGTCAAAATATTACACAAGTTTTCAGCCGTTTCAGCTCTAATGATGTGAATCGGAGATAAGTTCAACGATAGATAAAACTGGTCATTCTTATCAAATAAAGGCTTAAGCTCAACAAGCGCTCGTTTTAGGGCTTGCTCTGTCATTAGTTCAATTAATCCGGTTTCTTCGGCAATCGGAATGAAATCTGCTGGCGAAATATTTTCGCCATCTAACTGCCACCTTAATAGCAATTCAACGCCTATCATTTTACCACTGGAGGTATTAACGATTGGTTGATAGTGGTTATAGAAAGCGCTGTCTTTATATGCCGTTTTTAGGGCGGTTTCTAACACCATTTTACGGTTATACTGTTCGATCATAGAGGTTGTGAAGTATTTATAACCATTACGTCCCAGTTGTTTAGCTTGAAACATGGCTATATCAGCATGTCGAATTAGCTCTTCAGATGATTTTGCATCAAATGGGTAAAGTGCCACGCCGATACTGGCTGAAACACTCACAGATATACCGTCTAAATCAATCTTCTCTGGTAACACAGAAATAAGGTTTGATGTTAAAGCGGTTAAGCTTTCTGGGGTCATCACATCTTTGACTAATACCAGAAATTCATCTCCGCTTTGTCTACCCAAAATGCAATGCTCAGGTAATAGCTCGTTTATTCTTTCAGAAATCTTAATTAATAATTTATCACCAGCTTGATGTCCATAGGCATCATTAATCGGTTTAAACTTGTCTAAGTCAATGAATAATAGTGCACACGTCGAGCTACTATTTTGCGCATCAAATATCGCAAATTCAATGTGTTGCAACATTAAATTACGGTTAGGAAGATTAGTTAAGCTGTCATAATTTGCTAAATATCGCAGCTCGTTTTCAGCTTTCTTTTGCTCAGTCAGATCTGACATAACAATAACATAATGCTCAATCACGCCTGCATCATTGGCAATGGCGTTCACACTGACATGAATTGGTTTAACGAGGTGATTTTTCGTTTCAACCGTTAATTCCATCTTAAAGTTCTGATTCGCATTTAATGTTTTAATTTTATTGATAAGCTGCCTAAGTTTCTTTTTTCCTAATATCTTGGCAAACGTCATAAAGGTTAAGTCATTTAACGCATTTTCTTCGTTTAAGCTAAATGCATCGCAAAAACTGTGGTTTACTGAAATAGGGGTGAGCCGAGTATCGAGAATGAGGAGCCATTCATCAATTTGTGAAAACGCTTGCCCTAATATGCTTGCTTGTAAGTTAGTTGCTTTACTGTCGGTAATATTTGAATAAATACCCGATACAATGCGCGGGTTTCCTTCATTATCCCACTCTGTTACCTGACCAATATCTTGAAACCATAACCATTCTCCGATTAAGTTCTGCAATCGATACGTTAAATTGATATTTGGATTTTTAGATGCTGATAAAGCCCCCCATTGTGAAGATACCTTTTGTCTATCTTCTGGATGCACCAATTCGATAAACCGATTGAGTGGCAACTCATTTTGTTGTCCTGATTCTCTTGTTGACGTTTTATTTCTGTACTGATAAATCAACTCTTTGTTTAAATCGACCTTCCATGTGCCACTTTTAGTAGACTTTAGCGCCATCTCTGTTTGCTGCTTAGAGGTTGTTACGGCTAAAAGAGCTTTTTGAATGGTTGTTTGTCTATTTTTTCCTTGCCTATATGAAAGCAATAATACTGATGCCACGACAATAAAATAGATCAGCCATGATGTTGGAGAGTTTAAAAAGTAGTATTCGACCTCTATCGGAATGGTCAAACTATCTATAACGCTGTTACCGTCTAAACTTGTTTCGCTTATGGTTAAGATGTAATTGCCTGGTGCTAACTTTGGGAAGAATAACTTAGTTTTGTCTAAGTTGTTTAATACAACATCTTCAGCACCACTTATACGAGCATTAAATTTGCTTATACGTTGCTGAGTAAAATCAAAATTCGTGAACTTTATTTCTAGCCCAGCATCGTCATGGGACAACTTGAGCGGATTTTCTAATAAAAATGAGGGGCTATAATTAAGCGTTGAAGACATGAGTTTGATGTCTGTCACACTTAAAGGGGTTTTGATCATGTTACTGTAATCAATAAAGTCTTCTGTATTTAACCAAGTTAAACCTGAGACTGTACCAAACACAAAGGTTTGATTATTCAGCTTTAAACTGGCGCCTGCATTAAACTCATTATTTGGTAAGCCGTTTTTAATCGTGTATTTCTCGAGGGAACCAGTGTTTAACTCGTAGCGAAACAATCCTGATTGTGCCGTAAACCAAAGAAAGCCATAAGGATCAGACATTACTTCATACAAAGCTTGTTTATCTAAGCCATAGTCTTCGTTCAGTGATTTAATTACTTGAAAAGTGGCTAAGTCTAATTCAATTAAGCCATGGTGAGATGAAGTTAACCAAAGACTTTCGTTTACAATCTCCCAGTCATCAATAACTTGGAAAACTTTGTCGTTTGCATTGTCAAATTCAAAAATTGGGGTTAAGGCCTTCGAATCGACTGAATAAGCATATAAGCCTTTAATCGTGCTTATAATTATATCGTCTGGCCTAGTAGGTAGAGGAGCAAGGAAGCGATAAGCAGACGAAATTGGTAACAGTTCAGCCAAACCTTCTATGGCTACTACAGTTTGGTTTGACGTATCGTATATGTAGTAATCGCTTTCAGTTAAAAAAGCGATTTGTTTAGTATTAATGCGTTGTGCAGCACTATTTAAAGAGTCAAACGGTTCATCTATGCTGCTTTTGACAACCGATGGGTTCGTTACTGTTTTAGTTTCTAGATCTAGTAACTTTAATCCTTGAAATGTATCCAAATACACAAGCTGAGAATCTATGTCAGTTTGAAAAATCTCGTATACCGCATTAGCGCCATATACATCCTTTTTATTTTGAGATTGGAAGTAAAATTTTGGCTCAGAAGGGTCACTTAAAGACGATATATGCACAACACCATTATCGGTACCATATAAAATCGAACCGTCGGAAAGCTGATAAATAGACCAGACGTTATTGTTTATAAACTCAGAACCTGTTTGGCTGACTGTATTAAACATTAATGAAGATAAGGGCCAATAATATGTCCCATTATGCGTTGCCATCCAAAGCACATTATTGGCGTCTAGTTCAAGCGCCAGAATGTTTGGTTGATTCAGCTTAAATTTGGTTTTATCTAGGGATAGCGCTTTTGTCAGCTCTTTTGTCTTTCGATTAAATTTATACAGGCCAAACTCTGTAGCGATAAACTCACCTGCGGGGGTTAATTCATGATCCCAGATATTCAACGACGCGATCAGGTTTGTAGTTTGTTCATAATCAAAACCCACATCAAGTATTGGTGTGGCATATAAGCCCTCTACTGTGCCAATAAGTAAGCCAAGCTCTTCATCTAACTTCAATAATTTTACATTCTGATTGAGTTCATTGGCTTCTTGTTCATTTAAAAAAGTATGCTTAGTTAAAACTTCTGCATCGGCAGATAGAGAATAAAGGCCATCAGTGGCGCCTACTAATAAATGTTTGCCATGATACAAGAATGTTCTAATGGATTGCCCTGTTTCAACGGAGCCTATGAGTTGAGATTCATAGCTGACAAGACTAATTTTATATACATGATTATTAATTGCAGCGTATAAATGTTTATCAACCTTGAGTATGGCATTAATTGGAGATGTAAAGCTCTGGCTGTCAGACAACCTACCAGAGTAAATTTTTTTCTTTTCTAAAGTGTGAACATTAATCAGGTAGCTGCCATCAAAGCTGGTAGACACAAACAAAAAAGTGTCATCTACCATTTTGATATGAAAGATTTGTTCATGGAGAAAGTTTTTTATTTGTTTCGGTAGGGAGACGTCTATACCATCATATCGGTTTAAGCCTTGCTCAGTTGCAATCCAAATATAGCCAAGTGGGTCCTGAACTATGTTGTTTACATTTGCTTGAGAGAGGCCTTCTTCTGTAGATAGGCGATAGATTTGCTGATTTGAAAGCGTATTAAAGCTTATAAAAAATAAGGAAATTATAAAAAAAAAGTAAGGCTTTAAATGCATTAAACTCTACCAAGCAAATATTCATAGTTTTAAATTATGAATTTTGTCGAAAACAATAGTTAACATTATGGTCATAAATTTAGCATAGTCATTTAAGCAGAGCTAGATTAATACACTTTTACATCATTAACTGCTTATATATACACCACATACCTGAGCAATAGTTGCAACAATAAAAATAATTCTTATTAAATACCTGGTTTGTTATTGATAATTGTTTTTGTTTAGAATAAAATTCACGTAGTTTTTAAAGTAAAGAGTAGCTCTAATGTATATTTGTATTTGCCACGGTGTGACTGATTCAAAAATTGAACAGGCGATTGAGTCTGGTTCTACAAGTATGCGTGATTTGAGTAAAGAGCTTGGTGTTGGTACACAATGTGGCAAGTGTACAAATTGCACAAAAAAAATTCTTAACCAGAAGCTGATTGAAATTGTCGATATAACAGAACAAGTTGCCTAATTAGCCTTAGCATACCTATTTTTTGGGCATCAGAGACAGTTTCTTTCAGTGTCTTACATACCATAGAAACCTATCCCTCGTAGTATTCAAGTCGAGTTTTATGTAGACTCTCATCCTCATTTATTTTCAGTGTTCTATTATGGCTCAGCTTTATTTCTATTACTCGGCGATGAATGCCGGAAAATCAACAACACTTTTACAATCTGCATTTAACTACAGAGAAAGAGGTATGACACCACTCATACTAACCGCTGCCATAGACAACAGAGCTGGAGTTGGGAAAGTGGCCTCTAGGATTGGCCTTGAAGCTGATGCGCATATCTATGACAGAGAAACAGAAGTATTTACTTTAGTTGAGCGGTTAAACGATGAAAATAAGCTAGATTGTTTATTAGTAGATGAATGCCAATTCTTGAGCAAAGCGCAAGTTAACGCCTTAACAGATGTTGTCGATAAGTTGAATATCCCTGTGTTGTGCTACGGATTACGCACTGATTTTAAAGGTGAGTTATTTGAAGGGGCTCAGTACTTGTTGGCTTGGGCCGATAAGTTAGTTGAGCTTAAAACTATATGCCATTGTGGTAGAAAAGCGAACCGTGTTTTACGAACGGATGAACATGGTAACGCTATTCATGACGGTAACCAGGTTGAAATTGGCGGCAACGATAGATATGTTTCAGTTTGCCGCACCCATTATAAAGAAGCCTTGTCTCTATTATAAATAATATCTTTATTTAGGATCGTACATTGCTTGTCGCTCGGAGTGAGTTTGAAAGCTCCAAGCGATGAATCGGCTTGTTTTTTGACCTTGCGTCATTTTTACAACCTTCACTTCAACAGCGCCAATTTTCTTTAGTGAAAGCTTTAAACTACTTAGTGAGTCTTTTTTAGATACCAAAGAAGTAAACCACGCACATTGCTTGGCATAATGCTTACTTTCCTTAATCATTCTTTTGATGAACAACACCTCACCACCTTTACACCATAGCTCAGGTGAATGGCCGCCGAAATTAAGTGTATTTTTGGGTTTTTTACCTAACTTTTGCCATTTGCTCTGTGTTGCTTTATTTGCTGAGTGCTCACTGTCATGGAAAGGAGGATTACATAGCGTCACATGTAATGTTTGGTCTTTTTCAATCACACCATGAAAGTATTTTTCATTGTCTTTTTGTAAAACGAGTTTGGTACTTAACGCATTTTCGATGCGAATTTTGTCGGCGTTTTGCAATGCTTTAGGGTTTATATCTGATGCTGTGAATGACCATTTATAAACTCTTTCTCCAAGAATAGGGTAGATCAGGTTTGCACCTGTGCCGATATCTAGTGCCCTAACATTGTTGACTATCTTATTTTGGTTATCGCTTTTTAATAGATCTGCCAACGCGTGAATATAATCGACTCGGCCTGGTACTGGCGGACATAAAAACTCTTCGGATATGTCCCAGTAATTAAGTTTGTAATGATGTTTAAGTAGCGCTTGATTTAAGCTCTTGACAGCAACCGCATTACTAAAGTCTATGCTCTTTTTACCTGCAGGTGTTCTTATGAGGAATTTTTTCAATGAAGGCGTTACATTGATGAGCTTATCGAAGTCATAGCCTTGTTTGTGCGCGTTTCTTGGGTGCATATCATTACTTTTATTGAATTTAAGTGTGGATTATACCTATTTCTTGAAACTGCTTAAATAGTGTTGAAATGACAATTGCTATCAAATACAGTAACTGGTAAGACAAGTTAAAATAACTTAAATCATGATCACGCAAAATTCACACTTTATTCCCTTTGAAAATGACCAAGTTCTTCATCTGAGACACATTTATAATCCTGAAAATAAAGGGGATGCTGTTTTTTTCCTGCATGGTGCTGTCGAAAATGGCAAGATTTTCTACACAGAGTCAAATAAGGGCTTAGCGCCGTTTTTAGCGGCGCAAGGTTATCAATGTTTTGTCGCTGATTTACGTGGTCGTGGACAAAGTTTGCCTAAAATATCTTCTTCCTCTCAATACGGCCAAACAGAAGCCATCCTTGAAGATATACCCACTATGCTCAATTTTGTTAAAGCGCAAACAGGTCACTTTCCGAAGTTTTGGGTTGCGCACTCTTGGGGGGGAGTTTTACTTAATAGCTATTTAGCGCGTTATCCTGAGCATAAAGAGTATGTTTCAGCATGTGGCTATTTTGGAACAAAAAGAAGTTTATTTAACAATCACCCAAGCAAGCTCTTACAAGCCAATTTAATTTGGTACACGTTGGCGCCACTATTGAGTAAACGCAAAGGTTATTTAGATGCGCGCAAATTGAAATGGGGCAGTGATAACGAGACTGTTAAGTCACATTATCAAAGCATGCAGTGGGCGAAAAAGAAGCCTTGGATAGACAGTGATGATGGTTTTGATTACGCAAGCGCAATAGAAAATATATCGTTACCACCTATCTTACATATTGCAGGTACAAAGGATAAAGCCCTCGCACAGCCAATTGATATTCAGGCTTTTATAGAAGAGTCAGGAAAAGGCATACAAGATTTGAGAATATATGGAAAAAAATATGGTCATAAAATTGATTATGACCATATTAATATGCTGACAAGTCCGCATGCTCACAGCGACCAGTTTAAGGAGTTGTTAGATTGGTTTGCTCAGCATCGAGCATAGCCATCATTTCTTTTTCATAAACATGCCAGTTTGATCTTGGGCCTTGATCTAAAGGCCTTCTAACTTGAGCTTTGCTAAGTGTCGATACTGGGCGCTTAGATTTATAAAACTCCAAGCATTCAGGCTCAAATTTTTGATATAGGAAATTAAGTAATTTATTCAGCTCTTTTGGGGTCTCATCTAATAAATCTTCATAACTGAGGGTATAAATGTTTCTAGGTAGGTAGCGCTTAAAATGTGCCATCATTTCTTCTTGAAAATCAGCATACTGCTTATATTCTGTCAATGAGCAAAAGTAGGGTTCGTTTTCAGCGAAATGATTACTATAAACAGACCAAGCATTGGCATTAAACGAGCGGGTCAAATGGATGATCCTTGCATCGGGAAATATCTTTTGAATTAGTCCTATATTTTGAAAGTTGGCTGGTAATTTATTAATGACAACTTCTTCGCCAACGCGATGTTTCTTAATTTCATCTACATACAAGCTACGGCAATGGTCAAGCATGGATGTGTTTAATGTATGAAGGCATTGTGGAAATGGCGCTTCATTACGCATCTGTAAATAAGGTACAATTTTGTCGCTGATGACTGTACTTTCTCCCATGCTGCCAATGTTACTATGCTGAACGAGCATTTGTTCTAGCAATGTAGAACCTGTTCTTGGCAGTCCAACTATAAAAGTAGGGGTGAATGTTGCCTTTACTTTATCATTGGGTTGGCTAAAGAATGCTTCTGAACACTGTTCTTTTAGTTCGTCAAAAAAAGACCTCATATCAGCAGTTTTAAACTCACACAGACTGAGTTGTAGTTCGTTAGCAAGTCTAAAATAGTCAAATGCTTGAGTGTGATCTTGTAACCTGTGATTACATCTTGCTAAGGAATAATAAACAACAATTTTTAAGCGTTTGTTGTCATATTCAGTTAACAGTGTATGGAGTTTTTCAATATGCGCTTCTAATTTATTTGTGGCTGAAATCTGAGAGAGTTCATGTAACATGAAGGCGGTAACCGCACTAGGCGGGCACGCTAAGCCAGCTTCAAAGGTGCGCTCTGCATTTTCAATAAAACCGTGGTCTAAATAGAATAACCCTAATTTATAATGTGCTTGTGCATTATGCTTAGCAACGCTTAAGGTGTATTCGAGTACAGTCTTAGCATCAACAGAAGATCCAACAGCCATAAATGCATCAGCGAGCGCAAACAGGGGATCGAGCATTTTAGGTAGGTGTTCACAGGCACGTTTTAAATAATAAATGGCGCTGTCGTAATCTTCTAAACGCATACAAATTCGGCCAAGACCGAATAATGCAGGACCAATTTTATTATTTTCCTTTAATACTGCTTTAAACATAAACTCAGCTTCTCTGAGTTTCCCTTGCTCTAATAATTCGTTGGCTCTTTTAAGTAATAGCATTTTTGTTTTAAGTTATTGCTTTGTACTAATCATAAAAATAAAAAGGCGAAATAGCTATTGCCATTTCGCCTTTTGCTGCTGGGTTACAGTAATCTAGAAAGTGTAGGTTGCTTTTACGTAGTAGAAGCCACCGTTAATACCGTATGGAGAGGTCTCATAGTACTTACCACCCCAGTTATTATTAGGAATACCCGTTGCTCTCTCAAAGTCTAGCTTTTCAGGCTCTTGGTCAAACAGGTTGTTTGCACCTGCTGTAAAACTTAAAGACTCTGTAGCATAGTAAGTTACTTCTGCGTCGATCGTGAATGATGGATCTGCCATGATAGCGGTTGCATCATAGTCTACGTGAACGCCTTGGTATTCACCGAAGTAGTTGTAACGAATAAAGCCTGAGAAATCTTCCCACTGTTGTGACCAAGTATAAGTTGCACGGTGTTGAGGCAAATCTTCCTCAAGGCGTTTAACTTTAAAATCACCAGTAATGGCAGAGAATCTGTCTACTGTCGTTTCATTCCAGTTATAAGCCATACTGAAGGTTGCATAGCCACCTAGTAGATCCATAGAGTAGTTAGCAACTAAATCAACACCTTGAGTTGTTGTATCGAAGTCGTTCGTGAAGAAACTTACCTGCGCGATACTATCAACGTTAGGTACGCCATCAGCTTTTAATGCCACTTTTTGAGCGTCAGTTAAATCAATCTTGTCTGATTGACTGATACGGTCTTCTACTTTGATGTTGTAGTAATCAACAGTCAGGAATAAATCGCCAGATTGATATACCGCACCAAACGTGTAGCTTTCAGACTCTTCAGGCTGTAACTCTGTACCACCAAGAATTTGCGACACAGGGTTTGTAGGAGGAAGTAATGCTGAATCAACAAGGACACCGCTACTTAAGTTTGTTTGTACGTTACTTACGTTTGCCTGACCTACTGTTGGTGCTCTGAAACCAGTACTCATTGAGCCACGCAGTGATAGATCATCAGTTAATTGATACTGACCTGTAACTTTGTAGTTTGTTGTAGAGCCAAATGAGTCATAATCTTCATAACGCAATGCCCAACCCATTAAGAACTCATCTGTAAATGGTGTCTCGATATCAACATACGCTGCGTAGTTACGGCGAGTGAATTCACCTGCAGCTGACGGTTTGAAACCTGGGAAACCATTCGAACCAATGCCGAAGCCTTGTTGAGTAAGTGGGCCTGCAATGAATGAGGCTTCATCACCAGCAATAACTTCGAAAGTCTCTTCGTGCCATTCTAAGCCTGCTGCGACATTAACGTCATACGCAAGACCGAAATCGTAGCCTTTTGAAATATCAGCATTAAAGTTCTTTTCTAATTGAATATATTTACCAGGGCTGAAATCCATTGGTGTTTCAGCACCAAGCGACGCATTTACAGTATTGGTGATGAAATAGCGTGATTCATTACGGCCTACTGAACCGCTTAAGTCATAGTATGCACCGGCAAATGTACCACTTTCGATTTCGCCTTTAGTACCAACTGTGAACGACGTATCTGTGATATTACCACCGAAGAATGGCGTGAAGCCTGCTGGTAATATTTCATTGAATGCAAAACAGTTCTGGCCAATGTCAGAGTTTGAAGCAATTTGTTGATACGCTGCAATTTGCGTAACATCTAAAATACGGTTGCCGTCAGCATCTTTAAGGTTAACTGTTGGACAAGATATGCCAGTATCAAGGCCATCTAAATCCGCTACTAGTAATGTATCACCGCCATCGTTTGAATAAACTTGAGGACGAGTTTGCGGGTTACGATAGTAGAAACCACCTTTCACATCTCGCTCTGAATAGTTACCAAACATGTAGAACTCAGAGCTGTTTGACAGTTCTAATCCGACATTACCAAAAAGAGTGAAATCATCTTTAATTTCAGGTGCACCCCAAACTTGCGCTGGGTTTCTTACACCAGGTACACCAGCTGCATCGTATGCTGCAGCATCAGGACGCTGCAAGCTTCGGCTAGTTGCATCTGCGTTTTTGTATTGGAAGCTTAAGTTGGCAAAACCGTCATCAGAAAATGGCAAGCCCACATTACCTTCGATGGTCGTTGTGTCGCCGTCGCCTTCAAAGTATTGACCTTGTTTTACTGCAAATGAACCCCCTTCAGAGGCATCTTTTAAAACAAAGTTAATAACGCCTGCAATTGCATCTGAACCATATTGCGCGGCAGCACCGTCACGAAGTACTTCAACTTGTTTTAATGCAATACTTGGGATAACTGAGATATCGGGGCCTTGCGCACCATCATTAATACCACCGCCAAGGAAAGCGATAACCGATGAACGATGGCGGCGCTTACCATTTAAAAGGATTAATGTACTGTCTGCAGGCAAACCTCGTAAGTTTGCAGGGCGGACTAATGAGGCAGCATCACTGATAGGGTTTTGGTGAACATTAAGTGACGGAACTGAGCCTTTTAATAGCTCTAGCATATCGTCACCCCCAGCTTTTGAAAGCTCATCACCGCCGATAATATCAACCGGTACGGGCGAGTCACCGACTGAACGTGGTGCCGCACGAGAACCTACAACTGCAATCTTTTCGATATTCTTTTTTGCACCTTCATCAGTTTCTTCTGCGTAGGCTGTTGTACTTAACATGCCAATTGTAGCAGTAGATGCTAATGCGTAAGTGATTGCACGGCTTACGTTTGATAATTTTAACTTCATCCTGTTTCCCCAGATTAATGTTGTCATTAAGGTTTCTTATAAATTTTTAACAAGCACGTTGATTTCTTGCAGAAAGCAAATTTAACCTGTTAATTATTGATACATTTAGTTAACACATAATGCAAATAAAATTTGCATTAAAGTTAAAAGTAGACATGACAATGAGAAAGCGCAAATTGAAAACGTAACTTTTTGTTAAATATGAAATAGTTTTCTAAAATAGGTAAGGCAAGGAATGCATGTGCATTCCTACTAAAGTTTATGCTTTGGTCTAATTTATGTCTTGTTAAGTTTTTCGTTAACCTCTAACCATGCTTTTCTTTGCACTCTGTAGGTATCCCAAACGCATGGGCAGCAACTCCCCCCGCCGCAGCATTCATCAGGCTTGGGTTTTTGCGGTTCTTTTATCAGTTGTTGTGTTTCTGAGTTTTTTAACATAAGTAGTGAGAGAATGTTTAAATACTTGGTAAGAGTTTATCAAGTTTTGCTAAACTATCAGAGTGATTAATAAATTATGGTGAATGATGCGCCTAATTAAAGTTGTACACAAAGCCCCCATTAGAGTTGCCAGGATCAGCAAGAGACGGCAGCAGGTTAGGCTCAGACGCTCCATGCTTGCTTTGAAAATTGCACTTGCGCAAGAAAAACAAGAAACCAAAGAAATGTTGGATATTTACAAACGTTATAGCTTTGGTGAGGCGCATAAATCTGAGCTAAAAGTTGCTAATGAACAGCTCGTAGACATTCTAAAAGGATTAGGTTTAGGCGTATTTGCTATACTACCTTTCGCTCCCATTACTATTCCGCTTATTGTTAAGCTGGGTCAGTGGGTTGGTGTTGATGTATTACCAAGTTCATTTTCATTATCTAACAAATCTTCTAAATCTCGTAAATAAGTGATCTCTTTACGCTAAATTGTTATTCTCTAAATAGACGCAAAAACACAGAGAATAATATGCAACTTCCAATCATTCATGCCGATACAGGTACACCGATTAAATTTATTGAAGAATCAAATTTTGATACTTGGCTTTCATCGCAAGAAAGCTTTGTAAAAAGTTATGTTGATGCAACGCGCTCTGCTAATAGCAACATAATTTTGGTACCTAAACAAAACGCAACCGGACTTGAATTCGTTGTTGTAACTGTTACTGATGTAACAGATATGTGGAATGCCGGTGATTTAGCAAAACAATTACCTAAGGGTCAGTATACGCTAGATGTTAATGGTGACTCTTTACTTGGTTATGCGCTTAGTTTTGTATTAGGTGCTTATCAATTTGCCGTCTATAAGTCTCTACCAGCTATTGAATCGAAAATCGCGATTGCAGATGAAGAAGTCTTTAATAAAGTAAACCAGCAAGCAGAAGCCATTTATTTGGTTCGTGACTTGGTTAACATGCCTGCAGCAGACATGATGCCTCAGCATCTTGCTGAGACTATGGAAGAATTGGCCGCTCGTTTTGATGGTCAGTTTAGTCAAATTATTGGTGATGAATTACTAGAACAAAACTACCCAACGATTCACATGGTGGGTCGTGCTAGTGACAACAAACCAAGATTACTCGATTTAGTATGGGGTGATGAGAATGCCCCGAAGCTGACACTTGTTGGTAAAGGTGTCTGTTTTGACTCTGGTGGTTTAGATTTAAAACCTGCTGCAGGTATGCGTAATATGAAGAAAGATATGGGCGGGGCTGCTCATGTTATCGGTCTTGCGCAAATGATCATGGCTGCAAATCTACCTGTTAGACTTCGTGTACTTGTGCCTGCCGTTGAAAATGCAGTGTCGCGTAATGCTTTTAGACCTGGCGATGTTATTAAAACACGTAAGGGCATCACGGTTGAGATTGATAACACCGATGCAGAAGGTCGCCTAGTATTGTGTGATGCATTAGCGGAAGCACAAACTGAAAATCCAGATTTACTTATCGACTTTGCAACCTTAACAGGCGCTTGTCGCATTGCATTAGGTACAGAACTTCCAGGTTTTTATTCGACTGACCAAGCAATTGCAAGTGACATCATGGCTCAAGGTTTACAAAACCAAGATCCAGTTTGGCAGCTTCCTCTTTTCGATCAATATAAAGCTTTGTTTAAGAGTGATGTTGCAGACATTGCTAACTGTGGTTCAACGCCATTTGGTGGGTCAATTACTGCAGCGTTATATCTTAAAGAGTTTGTTGAGCCAGCAACTACGCCTTGGCTGCATTTCGACGTGATGGCATATAACATCAGACCATTACCGGGTCGCCCAGTAGGTGGTGAAGGCTTAGGCTTGCGTGCTACTTTCGAGTATTTAGCTGCTCGCTATAAATAGCCCTGAGTAAATTCATAAAATCAAAATGCGAACCAATGGGTTCGCATTTTTTATTTTAGAACATTACTTAGCTGGAATGTTCTCTAAGATAGCTTTCATTTGTTGCCAATATAAACCTACAGATTCAATGTTAACTTTTTCATCTGGTGAGTGAGGGAACTTGATAGTCGGGCCAAATGAAATCATGTCCATTTCCGGGTATGGCTCTTTGAAAAGACCACACTCTAGGCCAGCATGAATAACCATGATATGTGGCTTGTGGCCATAAATATCTTCATATACGTCACGGAAAGTATGCAAAATTTGAGAGTCAGGATCTGGTTTCCATCCCGGATATGCACCACTGAATTCAATCGTTGCGCCAGCTAGGCTTGCTAGCGAAGCAAGTGTGCCTTCTACGTCAGTACGACCAGAATCAATTAAAGAGCGGATCAAACACAGCACTTCGATACTGTCTTCGTTTGTTTCAATGACACCCATATTTAGTGATGTTTCAACCACACCTTGAATGTCATCACTCATGCGTACTACACCATTAGGACAGGCATTGAGTAGTGACAACACAGTACTTTGGCTGCTTGCGCTTAATGGCAAGGCATCACTTTCAAATGTTTGCGCTTTTAAAGATAAGTTTGCTTCAATGGCGCTTAGTTCGGTTTTTGTAAGTGTTTCAAACTCAGAGATTAAGTTATGAAATGCCTCAAGTTGTGCATTTTCAACTAACACTTCAGCATACGCTTCACGAGGAATCGCGTTTCTTAGTGAACCACCATTAAAGCTAATTAACTGAACGTTTAAGTCGGCTGTGTGATTTTTCAAAAAACGTGCAAGGAGTTTATTAGCATTAGCGCGGCCAGTATGAATGTCTACGCCAGAATGACCACCTCTTAACCCATTTAGAACAAGTTTTAAGCGTGTTGTATCTTCATTGATGGCTTGGCGTTCTAGTTGCAATGTTAGACTTGCATCAACACCACCGGCACAGCCCATGTAAATCTCACCTTCTTGCTCAGAATCAGTGTTTAGGAGAATCTCACCTTCTAACCAGCCAGCTTCTAAACCGAATGCGCCAGTCATACCTGCTTCTTCATCAATGGTTAGAAGTACTTCGAGTGGACCGTGTTTAATGTCATCAGCGGCTAATACAGCAAGGCACGACGCCATACCAATGCCGTTGTCAGCACCTAAAGTAGTGTCTGTTGCAGTAACCCATTCACCGTCGATGTAAGGTTTAATAGCATCAGTTACAAAGTCATGATCAGTGCCGTCATTCTTTTGCGGTACCATATCAATATGAGCTTGAAGCACAACTGGCTTTTTATTTTCCATGCCCGGGTATGCAGGCTTTTTGATAAATACGTTGCCCGTTTCATCTCTTTTAACTTCTAGAGATTGGCTTTTTGCCCACTCAATAATGAACTGTGCAAGAGCTTCTTCATGCTTCGATGGATGAGGAAAAGAACAAATTTGATCAAAGAATTGCCAAATTTCTTTTGGTTCTAATTGGCTAATTTCAGAATGTGGAGTGAACAATGTTTTCAATGTGTTGCCCTTATTTGAATGTAACAAGTGAATATTACCATTCAAATAAGGGCCGAAGATAGCTTACTTGCAGTAGTTAATCGCGTCGGCCATGAGCTCTAACCCAGTTTGTTTACACTCTGGCAGCTCTGCTTTACTGTCAATGATTGGCGTAACACGCTCACCCCATTTAATGTAACTGGCAGCCCAAGTTAATCCTGCACCAAATGCAGCACTCATTATATGACTATGCGGTTTGATTTTGCCTTGCTCTAGCGCTTCACACAGTGCAATTGGGATCGTAGCTGCAGAGGTGTTGCCATAATGCTGGATATTGACCATCACTTTGTCATCGCTAAGCTGCAATTGTTTGGCAATGGCTTGAATAATTCTTAGATTTGCCTGATGAGGGATAAGCATATCGATGTCTTCGAGTGCTAAATTTGCTTGTGACAGCACATCATCACAGGCCTCGCTCATACCTTTCACTGCGCGCTTAAAGATATCTTTACCTTGGAACAAAATATCAGAAGGTTGTGCTGAATCGTGTTTATCGATGTCTGTGCCGAAGTTTCTGATATGAAGGATTTCTCTGTCTTCTGAATCACAGCCAGTTTTTGTTGCTAACAAGCCTAGTTCTTCACTTGATGCTTCAAGCACAACTGCACCTGCACCATCACCGAATAAAACCGCACTGTCACGCTTTGCCCAGTTTACATGCCAGAGCATTCTTTCAGCAGCAATAACAACTGCGCGCTTTACCATACCGGCGCGTATTTGTGCGGTTGCATTTTGTAATGCATATAAGAAACCAGAACAGGCTGCGTTGACGTCACATGCGGCAGCACCAGTTGCCCCAATTTGTTGTTGTACGTATGAGGCGGTATTGGCCACTAATGTAGAAGGCGTGCAAGTTGCAAGTAGAACAAGGTCAATGTCTTCTCCTGCAATACCAGCACAATCCAATGCACGTTTAGCTGCGACAGTCGCCAATTCCCCAGTGCCAACATGACTGACTCTTCTCGATTTGATGCCTGTGCGAGTTGAAATCCACTCATCTGTGGTGTCGACTACTGTGCTTATATCTTTGTTTGAAAGTGTTGCTGGTGGTGTACATTTACCCCAGCCAATGATTTTGGCGTATTGCATAGTTTCTTATCTCATCTGACCAGACGGGAGTTTATAACAAACTTCTTTTTGTAATTCTAGTCAAGGATAGTTTATGAAGCGCGAAGAAGTAGTCTAAGCTTAGATTAAAGTCTTTGAATTTGGGGTGATTATGGCAAAAAAAATGACAACTTCGCTATTAAGCCACCTTATTGAATTAGAGAGGCGGTTACTGGACCCAGCTGTAAGAGCATCGAAAAACCAATTAAGCCATTTACTTCATGAGGACTTTTATGAAATTTCGGCAAATGGCTTAATGTTTAACAAGCAGCATGTGATTGGTCGGTTACCGCTCGAAAAAATTCCACAGATCTATAACCAAGACTTTAAGGGACAAGTATTGAGCGACACGCTTGCCCAACTGACCTATCATGCAGCCTATCGAATGAATGTGCATCATGCCTTGAATTTTTCAATTCGAATGTCAATTTGGGCTAAAACAGAAAAAGGGTGGCAGTTATTCTTCCATCAAGGCACGCCTTGTCCTGAGTTCACCTTGCGCTATGAAGAGTAGCTGCAATTTTTGTTTTATATCAACGAAACTGAGGTTTAGTTTTACCCGTTAAGCAGAGTCCGTTAAAGTGTTGCTCAAATTTTTTATGAGCATGTAAAATGATCAGCTTTTCGCCTCAGTCAGCCATTGGTCGCTTATTATTACTTAGAACTATCGCCATTTTGATGCAATTGCTTTTGGTATTAGCTTCGGCATTTTGGTTTGATAAGTCCATTGAGCTATTACCAGTATTGATTGTTATTGCAATTGAATCTTGCTTTCAATTGATCAGTGTGTTCGCTTATAGAAAAACCAGTGAAGCAGCACCTTCGGGCATGATGTTGCAATTACTAGCTGATATCATGTTTATGACGGTTCTACTGAGCTTGTCAGGTGGTGCGAGTAATGCGTTTGTGTCAATGTTGATTATCCCAATCGTTATTGCTGCTGTGACCTTGCCTAGCCAGTTTGTAATAATTATCTCGTTCTGTTCATTAGTCGCATATGGTTATTTATTTGTGACTATGGGTGGTCATCACATGCATCACATGGACATGGAATTACATTTTAAAGGCATGTGGGCAAATTTTGTATTAAGCGTATTTATTGTTGTCATGGTGGTCATGGCAATGGCGAAGCAATTAAGGGTTAAAGACCAGTCTTTAGCAAAGGTAAGAGAGAAACAACTTAAAAATGAGCAGCTTATTGCTCTGGGGAGTGCCGCTGCGCAGGCTACACATCAACTGGCAACACCACTGGGTAACATTAATTTATTGTTTGAAGAGTTGAAAGAAGACTATCCTGAGCACCCTGCATTAGTTGATATGGGTAAAGCCATTAACACTTGTAAAGAGCAGCTTGAGTTATTTAGAGCACAAACCGAAAAATTCAAATCTTCAGATAGCTTTGGTGCACAAAGCACACTGGCGATTATAAAAGAACTTGAAACCTTGATGGCTTTACAATTTCCAGAACAGCGCTTAATTATGGACGAAATAGATGATACTTTCGTCAGTGATGATCCCATGCTGATCCCTGCTTTATTGAATGTACTTGCAAATGCCGCACAGGCCAATACTAAAACCAATGCAAAAGACATAATTCTAGAAAGTTCAATTGAAAAAAACACTTGGGTGTTATCGATAACGGATCATGGCCCGGGGATCGACCCTAAAAAGATGGAGCGTTTGGGTCATACAATAGTAAAAAGTGAATCAGGTCTTGGTATGGCCTTGGTTTTATCTCATGCATCAATAGAGCGATTAAAAGGGACTATTCGATTAGAAAACCAATGTAAATATGGCGCTAAAACAACAATCACTTTGCCAATTAAAGAAAATGAGTTATGAAGTTACTTATCATTGAAGACGATGAAGCATTCGCAAGGGCACTTGCTAGACGGCTTAAAAAGCATGGATTTGATAGCCATGTTGAAAACAACGAAGTGAATGTCATGCCTGCAGTTGAGATGATCTCCCCTGATTTTGTGCTCCTAGATATGAAACTGCAGACTAAATCTGGATTACATTTTATTGAACCGATTAAGGCATATAAACCAAGTATCAAACTTGTGTTGTTAACAGGGTTTGCAAGTATCGCCACGGCAGTTGAAGCAGTTAAACTGGGCGCTGACGATTATTTAACTAAACCGGCTGACACTTTGTTAATAGTTCAAACGTTATTAGGGACTGAGGGTGCTCAAAAAGCTGAATTGCAATCAGAAACGAGAATGTCAGCAGAGCGTTTAGAGTGGGAACATATTCAGCAAGTGCTAAAAGCGAACCATGGTAATGTGTCTGAAACTGCAAGACAGCTAAACATGCATCGAAGAACGCTACAACGTAAATTACAGAAAAAACCTGTACAAAAATAGTCAATAATTGCGAGTTTGAAGTTTATTAACTAGATTTGAATTTACGAATGGTTTGATGCTTCATTATTATGCAGTTGGCAGAACTTAATTATTGGGCAATTTTACTTGCCGCGTTATCTTCATTTATGTTGGGTGGTTTATGGTACTCCCCGGTTTTATTTGGCAAAACTTGGTTAGAGGGGTGTGGGTTAACTGAACTTGACTTACAAAACAGCGATCCGAAATTGATTTATGGTTTAGCATTTTTACTGTCATTGTTGGCTGCGTTTGTTTTGGCATTTATATTAGGACCTGATCCTAATATTACACAATCAATCATCATTGGTGCGGCCGTAGGCATTGGTTTAGCGTCAAGCTCATTGGGGATTTCTTATATTTTTGAACAAAGACCGCTTAGTTTGTTTTTAGTGAATGGGGGTTACCATACCTTCCAGTTTATTCTTATGGCAGTGATACTGAGTGTCACAGGCTAGTAATAACAACTCAGAATTGTTGGAATACTTATCATCGGGGCGGACATTTGCCCTGTTTTCATTTTTCTCTCTCATTTAATTTAGATACGTTTTGCTGTTTCAATGAGTGAAAGTAACCCTTCCCATGGAATGGGCCAGTATTTCCGGGTTAACTAATCTTATATTGCTTCAAACTCTGCTAATGAGGGCAGGTAGCAATTGATAGTGGATACAAAACGTGATCGATATTCTTTTTGATGTCATTGGTATGACAGGAACTGCGCTTGTGGTTGGTGCTTTCTTTATGCTTCAACTAGGCAAAGCTGAGCCTACCGGTATTGTTTATAACTTAATGAATTTAAGTGGCGCAATACTCTTGCTAATCAGTCTTTGCTACAACTTTAACCTTGCTAGTTTTGTTATTGAATTATTCTGGATAGCCGCATCTTTAATTGGTTTATACAAATATTTCAAAGGAAAACGTACTCAACTCGCATAATGTTCTCAAAATAGAAATATAAAACTTGCACAGTCTGTTAACATTAGTATTATTAAAACAATGTAAATAGGCTGTGCATGGAATTGCATTTAGCTGCTCTATCGCTGAAATAATGAGCCAAGCTATGAGAATAATAATACCTACGATTTCTTTACTTTCAATTTTGTATTCTGGTCATGCGTTATCAAATATTGAAAGTGATGAGGATCTATTTGACTTATCATTTGAGCAACTTTTAGACGTCAATATTTCTCTTGCCACAAAAACGGATGAAACTCGCTCGTCTGTTCCTTCGAGTATTACTGTATTTAATCAACAACATATTGCACTGTTAGGCGTATCGAATGCCTATGAGTTAATGAACTTTGTGCCTGGCTTTCAGTCGACTCGAGGTGATTGGGTGGGAGCTGTGCCGAAAGAGCATACGCGAGGCATCTATCTAGATAGTGGTAATGTACTGGTCATGATCAATGGCCAAAGACTGAATGACCCTTCTTTTGGTAAGGCATCAGTTTATATGCCTTTTATTCCTGTTGAACTGATTGAACGTGTTGAGTTTATTCGTGGTCCAGGTTCTGCGCTATACGGCAGTAATGCATTCTTGGGCGTTATGAATGTTGTGACCACTTCTGAACGTACTCAACTCAGTGCCTCAATCGGTGAGCATGGAGAACTACAAGCTGGCTTTTCATTCAATAAAGAATTGCACGATGGATTAAAGATTTACAGTAATTTATCGCTCAATAAACGTGATGGTGAAACCTACTCTTTTGGTACGAAAGACCCCTTAGAGTCCTACTTTTTTGAGCTAGGTGCTCAATGGCATAGTCTAGACATTAATGTCAGGAAAAACGCGACACAATTAGATGAATTCATCAATCTTGCGGGTGCGTCAAAAGGAAACCATCATCACAGTGAAAACACTGCATTGCAGGCGACTTATACCTGGTTGGACGATGATTTATGGCATTTATCTACTTCATTCGATTTTATCCGTCATGAAATTGAAAGTAAGGGGTTAATTGTCTCTGCACAAGACACCAACTTGGCTGGTGACTTTTTTGTTGGTCCTGCATGGTCAACCAAAGATCTGGCTTTGAAAGTTGATGGCAGTTATCAATTTAGTGAGTCCTTACAAGTCAATTTCGGTGCAGAATATTCGGAAGAAGAGCAATTTAAAGCTGGCGTGATCAGTAGTTATTATGACTATCAGTCGGGCAATACCTTAGTTGAAAACCGATATTATTTAGGCGAGACGCGGACGATTGAATCTCATCCTCCGTTTAAAAATTTGTTGGCCTCGTTTGATTCTTATGCTTTGTATACTCAGGCTAAGTATGTAGCGTCAGAACAATTAACAATGTTTGTTGGCGCACGTTTTGATGAAGTGAAGAGCATAGATAGCAAGCTATCGCCCAGGCTTGCTCTCATTTATGACCTAAATGAAAAGCATACTTTAAAGCTGCAATATGGCGAATCTTTTAGAACACCCGTCAGTAATGAACTTTACTCAAATGACGATGTGACTGTAGGTAACCCTGATCTGAAATCAGAGTATGTTAAAACGACGGAATTGGTCTGGCACACTGAACACCAAAATTGGCAGATGGATGTGGTGTTTTTCAATAATGAGTTGAAAGATTTCATAAACTTAGTGGCTACAGATCAAGCTCAAACTCGTTTTACTTTTGACAATGTATTTGAAGCAAGTATGCAAGGGGTTGAAGTTAATAGTAACTTTAACCTTACAGAAAGTACTTGGTTTGAAGCTGGCTTTACTCAATTGTTTGATGAACCCATTAACCCGAGCTTTAAGCGATTTGCTGCAGCAGCCATTACTCATCAATTCGACGCATTACAGTTGAGTGTAAATACAATTTGGCGTGATGAGGTATTTGTTGCTTCGCAAGACAAAAACGTTTCAGGAGATTTTAAGCAATCAGATTATTTTCTGTTAGGTCTCACTGCCAGTTGGAATATTGATAGTGATAGTTCGATAATTCTTAAGGCTCAAAATCTACTCGATAAGCAATACAAAGTTTTTGATCCAAGAATGACAGACGGCATTGTGCCGACTCAATCAAGAAAGTTATTACTTCAGTATCGCCAAACATTCTAAATATCAAAATTCATCAAAAGCGCCGATATATCGGCGCTTTTTTGTTTTTTGCCTAATAATACCAATCCGCAATAACACTTAATCATTTTGAGGGATTAAACCTGATGATAGCTGCGTTAAAGATTTCTCATTTAGAACAACTAAATAACGAAATATTTGCCTAGCTACCAACAAGGTTTTCTTGCCTCAAAATAGACCACTTAGTTAAGCTGATTGGTATAAAAAGTTTTTAAATTCTCTCTAACATCCTTCAATTGTATTTCTCATTAAATAATCGCATTCAAGCAGAGCTGATCATATTTGATCTACATCAAAAATAAACACTACAATAATGCAAATGGAAATAATTCTTGAATGCATTTGCGTGGTTCGTTAATATTTGCTGAATAATAAACTATAAACTGATAATTAAAGGGATAAGAGTGAAAAACTTTAAGAAATTTGCGCTTACGCTAGTTTGTACAGCGGTATTATCTGCATGTAATGGTGACGACGGTAAAGACGGTGCTATAGGTGCAGCTGGCCCTCAAGGCGAGCAAGGTGTTGCTGGACAAAATGGTGTAGCCAATTATGTAACAGTAGAAGATGTGGTTAAAACAAATGCGCAACACGCCTACGCCGTATTTGCAGATTCACTTATTGCAGCCAAAGCAATGCAAAAAGCGATTGATGAATTTGTTGCTGATCCTAGTGAAGCAAACTTCACTGCTGCAAAACAAGCTTGGCTTTTTGCACGTGAACCATATGGTCAAACTGAAGTTTATCGTTTCCGTGAAGGCCCAATCGACGCACTTACAGAAGTTGATGGTCAACCAACATTAGTTGATGGCGAAGGCCCAGAAGGCGCAATTAATGCTTGGCCTCTAGCTGAAGCGTTGATCGACTACACGATTGATATGGACGGCCATCAAGCTCGTGGCACTGCTGCAGTTTATCAAGCGGGTGGTAACATCATTTCAGATCAAGAAAACTTCCCAGAAATTACTAAGCAGTTATTACAAGATAAGTTTGAATTAGACGGTGAAGAAGCCAATGTAACGTCAGGTTATCACGCCATTGAATTCTTATTATGGGGTCAAGATTTAAACCAAGATCTTACTTACACAGCTGCACGTGATTATACAGCAGGTCACCGTAAAGCCTCTGATTTTTATACTATTGACAATATGCCAACAGATTCAAATGGTGCAACTTGTACATCTGGCGAGCAAGGTGCAATTGACGCAATTTGTGCACGTCGTGGTCAATACTTAAAAGCAGCCGCAGAGTTATTAGTTGATGACTTGCAAGCAGTGACTGAAGCATGGACACCTGGCACAGGCTTCCATTATTTAGAATATGTAAAACCAGAAAATGCAAAGAAAAACTTAGGTGCAATGCTTGAGAGTATGGGACGTTTGAGTTTCGGTGAGCTTGCAGGTGAACGTATGAGTATTGCTGTTCGCACCGATAGTCAAGAAGACGAACACTCGTGTTTTTCAGATAACACACACCGTGATATCTACCTCAATGCCAAAGGTGTTCAAAACCATTATTTAGGCAAATATACACGTATTAATGGAGAAGAGTTAGTCGGCGCAAGTATCCATGACCTATTAGTAAAAGAGGGTAAACCTGAGCTTGCAAACGAGCTGCGCGCTGCCCTTGAAGCGTCAATGGCAAGTGCCTCGGTTATTGATACGAATGCCAAGCTAGGTGTGTCTTTTGACGTTCAAATTCAAAATGAAGACCGTAAGAAAGAAGTGTATGCGACTATCTCTGCACTTGCTACACAAACAGATCTGATCCAAAAAGCCATCGATGAGCTTGGCGTTTCAGCTGAAGACTTAAAACAAGATACAGAAGAAGATATCTAACTTAATATGGCTGGCCTTTTGGTCGGCCTTTTCAGTTTCTGGTTACAGTAGTAAGCAGTTCAGGGGCACTGAATGAATAATAAAAAATCAATGTTAGCTCTAATCATCGCGCTTATTTCTCTTCAAGGCTGTGGTGGTAGTAGCAAGCAAGATACAAACTCTCCAACAAATTCAAACAATAATGGCGACAATAATTCCGAAGGCAATCAAGGCAGTAAAGATAATCTGGCTTTTCCTGATCTCACCTTAAATGATGGCCTACCTGTTTTACGCAAAGATGCACCTGACGAGTTTGAGCACTTAGCAGCAGGGGAAGCATCGGTTAATACGTTCAATGAAGATGCATTTAGCCAAGCACTGCCTGCAATCCTTGATACGCCTAGACTTGATGCCGTTTTCAAAGCGGGCGACCATGTTTTTCGTTCTAACCATGATGGTCAAGGCCCTATTTTCAATAACACCACTTGCCAAGGGTGTCACATCAAAGACGGAAGAGGCGTTGTGCCTAAATCTGCTAATGAGCCAATGATCAGTATGTTTTTGAGAGTAGGTGATAGTATGGGTAATGTAGACCCTGTTTATGGCGATCAAATTCAAGTTTTTGGCACCATAGATGGTCAAACGGATGTGTTAGCAAAACACAACGGAGCCATAGAAGAAGGCCTGGCTTACGGCGAGGCATACACTTGGGTCGAATATGAAGAAGTGACTGGTCAATTCACAGATGGCGAAAGTTACTCCTTAAGAAAACCGATTTATAAAGTAAAAGATCTTGCATATGGTGAGTTTAATCAAGATGTGCAGTTTTCTGCCCGCGTATCTCCCCATGTTTATGGCTCAGGTTTATTAGAGAGTATTCCTGTACAGAGTATTTTAGCTTATGCCGATCCAGATGATACAAACAATGATGGCATATCTGGTAAAGCAGCTTACACAACTCACCCGATCAATAATGAAAAGATGCTCGCACGTTTCGGTCAAAAAGCGGTAACAGCATCTGTATTACAACAAATTTCAGGCGCATACCGAGGTGATATGGGGGTGACGAATACGGTTGAAACAGGCGAGCCTTGTACAGAAGCTCAATCTGCGTGCCTTGCTCAAGCTGAAAAAGAACAAAACAAGCACCACGATGGCGTTGATTTAAACAACGTCGATTTGGCTCAAGTCGAATTTTATAACCGCACATTAGCAGTACCAAATCGCCGTGGTTTTGATACTGAAAATAACCTTTGGAATGATGATGTATTAAAAGGTAGAAGACAGTTTTTTGCTGCAAATTGCCACAGTTGTCATGTGCCAAGATACAAAACAGGTCAGGCGAAAGGGAGCTTACTTGGTGATGTAGATTTAGTGCAAGTGTCTACAGACACACGAACCAACATTTCAGCTTTACAAAATTTAGTAATTTATCCATATACCGATTTACTTCTCCATGACATGGGCGGCAGTTGCAAAGTAACTCGTGAGTTGGCAAGTGGTGAAGCGTGTGACAGCGGTGAAAGTTGTTATTACGTGCAGCGATGTGAGGGTCTTGCTGATGGCCGCCCTGAAGGTGATGCATCTGGCACTGAATGGAAAACGCCAGCTTTATGGGGGGTGGGTTTAGTGCAAACGGTGACGCCAAAAGCAACATTTTTGCATGATGGCCGTGCACGCACTTTATCTGAAGCGATCCTTTGGCATGGCGGTGAAGCCGAATCTGCAAAGCAAGCTTATTTAAATATGGATAAACCAGCACGTGATGCGCTATTGGCTTTCTTGAATTCACTATGATGTTAAATCTACAAAAAAACAGTTTGCGAGCTGCCGCTCTTATTTGTTTGTCTATGTCTGTCAATGCATCAGGATCAAACGAGCAAGCGGCTAAGCCTGGCGGGGATGCAACAGGGCGATTGAATTATCGCTCTTTTATTGAACCCGCTAAAAATCTACCTCGCATGGAGCAGTTGGATTTTTGGGATGGCTTTTCATTTTTTCGCGATCCTTGGGTTGCTTCACCTTCGATTACCAGAGACAGAGATGGGCTCGGGCCGCTGTTTAACGCACGCTCATGCAAAACTTGCCATGCCGATGGTGGACGAGGCAGACCGTCAAAACATGGAGAGATAGCAGAGCCTGCATTGCTGTTTAGGTTTCTACAGGCTAATGCAAGCAAAGGTGATAGCCGATATGGCGGGCAACTTCAGCCTCTGGCGATTCGTTTATCTCATGAAAAGCTTACTAAACCTGTTCAAGGTGAGGCACAAGTACGCGTATTTTATGAAGAAATAACAGGGCACTATGATGACGGTGAAACTTATACGCTCAGAAAGCCTAGTTACGAAATTGAAAATCTCGCCTACGGACCACTTGATAAAGGCACTTATCTATCTGCCCGCTACGCACCAGCTGTATATGGTATGGGCTTATTGGATGCAATTAAGGAGAAAGATTTACTTAACCTTGAAGATATTAACGACGCCAATAAAGATGGTATTAGTGGTAAATATAACCAAGTTATTGATGCGGTAAGTGGTGAAAAGCGTATAGGTCGGTTTGGATTTAAGGGCTTACATAGCACACTAGAACAACAAGTGGCAGGTGCATTTGTCAATGATATTGGTATTACTAACCCTATCTTCAAGGATGAAACCTGCTTAGTTCACCAAGTTGCTTGTAAACAAGCTGCAAGTGTCGACCCTGACAATGTGCTAGACATTCCAAAAAAACTGCATGATTTAACTGTGTACATGAGCCAACTGATTGCTCCCCCTCCTGCAAGAGATTTACAAAGTAGTAAGTCAAAGCAAGGGCAAACTCTATTTTACAAATTGCAGTGCCAGCAATGTCATACCCCCAGTTTTACTACAGATACCTCTTACGAGGTAAAAGCATTGGCAGGGCAAACTATTTGGCCTTATACCGATTTAGCCTTACACGATATGGGCGAGGGTTTAGCAGATAAAGGAGTTGAAAACCTGGCATCAGGGAGCGAATGGCGAACCCCGCCTCTTTGGGGGATAGGTTTACAGCATAGAGTTCAGGGCTTTTCTGCATTTTTACATGATGGTCGTGCACGCACGATTGAAGAAGCGGTGCTTTGGCATGGCGGTGAAGCTCAGCCGCATCAACGTAAATTCAAATCCTTAACGAAGCAACAACGAGCAGCACTGTTGTACTTCTTAAAACAAATTTAATTCGGATAAACAATGAAAACAATCAACACTTTAATGCCAACAACAATTGCAGTCGTGCTAAGCCTTTTCTTATCAGGTTGTGGTGGTGGCGGCTCTAACGAGCAAACACCTACGACATCGCCAACAACAGATCAAGGAAGTGGGTCAACAGATAATTCGAATAGTTTGACTGAAGCACAAGCGCTTGAAAAAATTACAACAGTGTTAGTTGATGATGTGATCTTACCGAGTTATCAACTTATGCTGACTGAAAGCGAAGCCCTGCAAAATACAA
This sequence comes from Pseudoalteromonas sp. SS15, assembly GCF_049257195.1. Taxonomy (NCBI): domain Bacteria; kingdom Pseudomonadati; phylum Pseudomonadota; class Gammaproteobacteria; order Alteromonadales; family Pseudoalteromonadaceae; genus Pseudoalteromonas; species Pseudoalteromonas sp. SS15. The sequence continues at coordinate 347,110 of NZ_JBMMUD010000004.1, read as the reverse complement.
CAAGTGAAGTGTGTGAGAAATCAGAATTTACAGAAGCAGACTTAACTCGTTTGCAAAACGCTTGGAACAAAGCCAATAGTGCTTGGCAGGTAGCGCGTACCATTAAGTTTGGGCCTATATCTGACACCTATATTTACTCACAAATCCAATATATGCCAATCGAAGCAACTAAATTAGCCAATGATGTTGAGTCGATTTTGATTGAGGGAGAAACATTTACAGATGGCTTTCCAAGTTCAAAGCACCAACTCCAAGGTTTGCCTGCATTTGAATATGTTGTCTTTAATCAAGATGAAGCCAATGCATTTCTTTCATCTCAAAACCAAGGGCAACGCTGTGCATATTTAAATGTGATTGCAAATAACACTGTAACACTGATGGATGAAGTGGTTACACAGTGGCAAGGTGAGTATGGCGAACAATTCAAGGCTGGAACCGGTAGTTTTAGTGGGCATAAAGGCGCTATCGAAAAATATTTAACTTTTTGGTTTGAATACCTTGAAATTATCAATGATGAAAAGCTAAAAGCAACGCTAGATACATCATCACCTGGTAACCCAGAATTACTAGAAAGTCCGTTCGCACATGTGTCTGTGAATAACATTAAAACCAATATGGCTGCTTTAGAGCAACAGTTTAATGGTGCAACTGAGTTTGGTTTTGATGACTTATTGGTTGAGTTATATGACCGAGAAGACGTCAAAAATGAAATAACACTACACTTCAAAGCGGTTCATTCGGCCCTTGATGCACTCGAAAGCGCAACTTTAGCTGATTTAATCGCAACTGAGGCTGGCAGAGCAAAACTGACAGCTGTTCGTACTTCGATCACAGAACTGCGTGCGCTCATGGCATCTGATTTTGTGCAAGTAACCGACTTAGCGCCCGGTTTTAATACCAACGATGGTGACTAATAGGGTAACGATTATGAATCGACGTAGTTTTATTAAGGGCGCGATAGCATTAAGTGCATGTTCGACTCTAATGCCATGGTTATCGGCGTGTTCTGTATCGGCAAAAACCTTGTTTGCGAGTGCTTTCACAGATAAAGCAAACCGACATTATGTTGGTTGGTTTGACGAGCAGGGTCATCTACATGGACGCGTTGAGATCTCTGAGCGCGCCCATGATTTAGCCTATATTAAATCGCAAAATAGAATAATCGCCTTTGCTAGAAGGCCCGGCGTTAAGTTGCACGTTATTGATGTCGCGTCGAAGCTGGTAGTTAAAGAAATTGACGCCCAGCCTCAGCATCACTTTTTTGGTCATGGTGTATTAAACGCTGATGAAAGTTTATTGTTCTCCACAGAAAACTACTTCGATGAACATATGACAGAGCGAGATGGTTTAATCACCGTTCGAGATACCAAAGACTTTTCTATTGTTAGGCAGTTTTCAAGTCATGGAGTAGGACCACATCAACTTGCGATGTTAAGTGATAATCAAACTTTGGTGATTGCTAATGGCGGCATTCATACTCATCCTGCTAAATCGAGAGAAAAGCTAAACCTAGATACAATGCAACCGAACTTAAGTTATATAAATACACTAAATGGTAAACTTGTTTCTAAACACCAGTTACGCGACAAGCATCTAAGTATTAGACACTTATGTGTGGCTAATGATGATACCGTTTACTTTGGCTGTCAGTATCAAGGTGCTGTATATCAGGTGAATCCGCTTATTTATGGTCATAGGATCGGTGAACAGATCCAGCCGATGCAAGCAACCGATAATGAATGGATGCGTTTCAAACAGTACATTGCGAGTCTTTCAGTTAATGACCAAAATGAGCTGGCTGTTACTTCTCCTCGCGGGGGCGTGGTGAGTATTTGGGATAGAAAAACGCTAGAATTAAAGTCTTTATTAACGCTGGATGATACTGCTGGCGTTGCGAGTAGCAAAACGACATTTATAGCAACAACAGGGCGGGGTAATTTAGTTGGTGTAGACAAAGCGTTAAGTGCGATTAATCAACATCAGATCCGGTGGGATAATCACATGATCAGTTTTATGGCTTAAATTTCTATAAATCTTAAAAATTTCATTTTAAGCACAGGTAAAATTTGCTGCGTTTTCAGTTATTAACGACTGAAAGCGCATTTTATCTTTTAGATCCCTCTTTTTTTGAGTTGCGTCTTGTCGTTCAAAACCCTCTCATTCATACTCACTCCTTAATTACTAAGTAATCTGCACGCTGAATAGTAAATTTATCTCTAGCGGTTACTTTCAATACAAACGGCATTGAATGTATTTACAAACGAAACAACGAAAATAATAAAGTAATGTACGGATATGATTTCAGATAACAATAAAACACTTTTCCACTATTTTTATTTATTACTCGGACCAGCCATTTTCTTATCAACCTTTTTAATTGATACGCCATCCGGTATGCCTGACGTTGCTTGGAAAACCGCAGGTTTGGCACTGTGGTTGGGTGTGTGGTGGGTGAGTGAGGTTGTGCCTATTCCTGCGACCTCATTAGTGCCTATCATTGCTGTGCCATTGGCGGGTATTAACGATATAAAATCCGTGACGAGTGTGTACTCTCATCCGCTCATATTTCTATTTTTAGGCGGCTTTTTAATTTCTATTGCGATGGAAAAGTGGCACTTACACAAGCGAATTGCCCTGATCACCATGCTGAAAAGTGGCAATAATCCCAAATTCCAGATCTTGGCCATGATGATGGTCAGTGGCTTTTTATCAATGTGGATCAATAACACAGCAACAACCCTAATGATGTTGCCGATTGCCTTGTCGGTTATCTATGTTTTACGAGAAAACAATAGTAGTTGTGATAATTACGGTAAGGCGCTGCTATTAGCAATCGCTTACAGTGCGAGTATAGGTGGTGTAGGGACTATCATTGGGACTGCGCCAAATGCATTGATGGCCGCTTATCTCTGGGAAAACCATCAAATCAAAATTGGCTTTGCTCAGTGGATGATGTTCGCTGTGCCATTCGTATTTACTATGATTGTTATTTGTTGGTATTGGCTGACTCGATTTGCTTTTAACGTAAAACAAGTCGGCAATAATGCTCAGTTAAACACACTGTTTCAAAAACAAGTAGATGAACTGGGCAGCATGACACTCGCCGAGAAAAATGTACTGTTTGTATTTGTTTTTGCTGCGGTGAGCTGGGTGTTAAGACCTTATTTAGCAAGTTGGACAGGATTAAATATCACAGATACAGGTATTGCTATTATTGCGGCGTTACTGCTTTTTGTTTTACCTGCAAAAAAAGATAATAAAACCAAGGTGATGGATTGGGATGCAGCGCAAGCTGTACCTTGGGGAATTTTGCTGTTGTTCGGTGGGGGTCTTGCGCTTGCCGCTCAAATTAAAAGCTCTGGCCTAGCGCAATATATTGCGGATATGTTGGCTGGCGCATCTGCAATCCCTCTTATTTTAGGTGTGTTAGTGGTCGCGACATTAATTTGCTTTTTAACTGAGATCACATCTAATACTGCAACAGCCGCAGGCTTCTTGCCTTTACTTGGCCCTGTTGCAGAGCAAATTGCGGGTACACCACTGATTTGGGTGATACCAGCAGCAATTGCTGCAAGTTGCGCATTTATGATGCCAGTAGCAACACCGCCAAATGCCATTGTGTTTGGTTCTGGCGAGATAAAGATAAAAGACATGGTTAAAGCTGGCTTTATGATGAATATCATTGCAGTCTTACTCATAACCTTGTTAACTATGACCCTCGGCTCTTGGGTATTTGGTTACTAAAACAGGCAGACTTTTGCAGCAAAAACTATCGACCAAACTATTTGTTTATTTTTTAGGTTTAATTATCGGGTTGTGCGTCATCTATCATGTTGGCGTGCAATACGATCTTAAACAGACTCGTCAAAACAGCACTGAAAACCTAGAAAAGCTTCATCAATATTTCACCTCAGAACTTGCACGTTTTACTTCAATTCCAAATTTAGTGCGACAAAACACGCACATGCTGAATTTGCTCGATGAAGAAACTAAACATGACTTAAAGCCGCTTAATGAATACCTTGCAGATATTCAAATTGCCAGTGGCGCATCTGATGTGTATGTCTTGAATGAGCAAGGATGGGTGACTGCCAGCAGTAACTGGCAAACAGCGCATAGTTACATAGGGAGTAACTTTGCTTTTCGAAAATACTTTTATGAGGCAGTTGAAAACGGCAATGCGATAGATTTTGCTGTAGGGCTTCGCTCAGGTGCTCGAGGCATTTATATTTCTCAGGCAATAGAGCAGCAAGGCGAAGTCAAAGGCGTTATTGTTGTTAAAGTAAATGCAAGTCATTTTGAAGAGGTTCGTGACAGCCTAGATACAGGTCATCAGCATAGTTTTATCTTGATGGATAAATCAGGCATTGTATTGATGTCCGATCAAGAAAAATGGCGATTAATCTCAACGCAACCTTTAACCCAAACTGACATCGCTGAATTTGATGCTTCACGGCAATTCTCAGGACGTGAGATCAACACGCAGCCTTGGCGCTTTGACGAGCAAACAGAACAGTTACAAATTTCGACAGAGGGGCGTTTAGCCAAACACTTTGTGTATGCTAAAAAGCCCCTTGAATCACTCAATGCGTCACTATATTTACTGTCAGCCATTGATGATGTGACAGCCAATCAATGGAGCCGCTTGGCACTGAGTTCAGTATTATTACTGGCGTTATTTATTATTTTTGAAGTCATTTTAGTTAAGCTGGCAGGCTACAAGCAGTTACTCTTTACTCAAAGAAGTTTGGAAGCGCAAATCAATGCCCGCTCTGAGCAGCTACTTGAAACACAGCAAGCTTTGCTGCGCGCCGCGAAATTGGCAACCATAGGTCAACTCAGTGCCGGAATTAACCATGAAATAAGTCAGCCACTTACGGCTATGAGTGCCTATTTGGCCAGTAGCAAGCGATTATTACTCAAAGGTCAGTTTGAAAAAGTCCAAGAAAACTTAATGCTAATTGAAGCGCTAATAAAACGAACCCATACAATCGTTGCGCAACTTAAGCACTTTAGTAAATCTCAAAAGCCTAAGTTAGCATTGCATAAACTTAAGGACTTATTTGCTAATGCATTAATTATCATCGGTCCTGAGCTTAAAAAACATGATATAAAGTTGAGCCTTGAATTAGACGACATAGCTGTGTGGGTTGACCCAATTCTCTGCGAGCAAGTTATTGTGAACCTACTTTCAAATGCGTGTCATGCGATGCAAGACGTCGAAATAAAAAAACTAACAATCTCTAACTATACCGATGCAGGTCAATCATCAATCAAGATATCTGATACTGGCACAGGTATTGAGTCGCATACCCTTGAGAGTATTTTTGAGCCTTTCTTTACCACTAAGTCGGGTAATGGTTTGGGCTTAGGTTTGTCTATTTCTAAACAAATAATACACTCCTTCAAAGGTGAACTGAGCGCTGAAAATAATTCAGATATCGGCGCGAGTTTTATCCTTACACTGCAAACATCAATCGGTTCAGCTCCACTTTCTAATGAGAAGAGAATTTAAATGAGTCATTCCAGCGTCATTGTTATTGATGATGAAAAGAGCATTCGTGATGCCCTAAAACAACTACTAGAATTAGAAGGCTATGAGGTGTTTTGCTATGGCGATGCCAATGCTGCGTTGAGCAAATTAAGCCGCCGTTTTAACGGGGTGGTGTTAAGTGACATCAATATGCCTAAACTCAACGGCCTTGAATTTATAGAACAAGTTAAGCAATTTGACAGCGAGCTACCGGTTATTTTCTTAACGGGGTTTGCTGATGTGAACATTGCAGTTAAGGCAATGCACCTTGGTGCCTATGACTTATTTGAAAAACCAATTACCGACAAGTTGTTAGATTGCATAGCAAGAGCCTCTGAAAAGCGTGCTTTGGTGCTTGAAAACCGCGAACTTAAGCAAAGTGTGAAACAACATTCGGGACCTGGGGTTAGAATTTTAGGTCAAACACAAGTCATGCAAGACATGTTGCAACTGCTTGATGCAGTGTTAGATACCCCAGCTGATGTATTAATTGAAGGAGAAACTGGCACAGGTAAAGAGCTGGTGGCACGTTACCTTCATGAGCACAGTAACCGCAGTAAACATAATTTTGTTGCCATTAACTGTGGCGCAATCCCAGAAGAGTTGATTGAAAGCGAATTATTTGGTGCAAAAAGTGGTGCTTATACAGGGGCGCAAAGTTCGCGTATTGGTAAGTTTGAATATGCGCAGGGCGGCACTGTGTTTTTAGATGAAATTGAAGCTATGTCGCCTAGCTTACAAGTTAAGTTATTACGGGTATTAGAAGAGCGCAAAGTCACACCCGTTGGTGAAAACACGCCAATTGATTTAGATGTCAGAGTGATTGCTGCAACAAAAGTCGACCTACAAACCTTGGTGGATGCACAGCAGTTTAGAGCCGATCTTTATTACCGCTTGAATTTACTTAAAGTGCCTATTCCGGCACTGCGTGAGAGAAAAGCAGATATTCCTCTGTTGTATAAGCATTTTTGCTCAATTGCGGCGACCCGTTTTCATAAGACATTTGAACCTATTACACCCGAGCAAGCCTTGCTCCTCAGAGAAAAGCCTTGGCCCGGTAATGTACGAGAGCTTAGAAACCACGCTGAAAGAACGGTTTTGTTGGGTAAAGCATTGGCCCTTAAAGATTTAGAACAAGTCTCGCAAACTGATGAGTCACTGAGCTTACAAGAAAAGGTCAGTTACTTTGAGCAATCGTTAATTGAAGAAGCCCTCTCTCAATCACAAGGCAGTATCAAAGAAGCCATGGCGTTGTTGCAATTACCACGTAAAACCTTATACGACAAAATGGCAAAGTATGGTCTAACCCGTACTATGTTTACCGAATCAGAATGAGTGTGTGGCTTTGGTGACAAGTGCAGTAAAAGCGTGTGTGAAAATCCGCACATTATTTGCGGATTTGTTGTTAAGTAATTTTTTAACTTGTTGAAATTAAGCTTTTTTATCTTTTTGGCAACCATCTTGTAACACTAGGGCGTGTTTATCTTTGAAGTTGCAAAGGTCAACACGCCCTGATCACAACTATAAAAAAGGTAAAACAAGATGACAGCAAGTAAAACTCTAATCGCACTCGGTGTGATGGCCACATTTTCAAGCACCGCTTTTGCAGCCGATTACAATGTGTATGGCAAAGCTGAAGTTCAAATTGCAGACACTGATAAAGGGCTAATGCGTTACACCAAAGCGGGCACGCAAATTGACGCGCCATTTTCACGTATTGGCATTAAAGGTGAACACAAACTGAGTGATTCTCTTAAAGTGGTGTTTAAATATGAAGTACAAGTAAAGGGCTTTGAAAACGACGACACTAAATCACCATTTTCTTCGCGTAACACCTATGTAGGTTTGGCAGGCAATTGGGGGACATTGGTTGTTGGTCGTAACGATACGCGCTTTAAATACAGCGAGGGTAAAGTTGATCAATTCAACGAAACCCAAAGTGATATTGCACAAATCTTACCTGGACAAGACCGACTAGGCGATACCCTCACTTACAGCAGTAAAACCTATAATGATCTGTCGTTCTCCTTCACCTATGCACCGAAAGATGATGCCTCAAATGAAGAGACTGGGTTTGCTGCGACCGCAATTTATGGCGACCGAGCTTTAAAAACAAAACCTTATTATATCTCATTAAGCCACACTGATAGCTTGAATAATTTGGTTGCGACACGTGTAGTTGCGGCGTATAAGTTTGATGCATTCCAACTGGGTGCTATCGTTCAAGACAGTGAAAATCTAGATGGTAGCAAATCTGGCACAGGCTATTTGGTCAGTGCAAGCTATAAAACGGGCAGTTGGGTGCCTAAAATTCAATTAGGTAAAGATACCAGTAAATTACGTCATGCCGAAGAAGCCACACAATGGACACTTGGTACAGACTATATTCTCGATAAGCAAACCAATCTATACGCACTAGTGACACAACTGGACCTTGAGTCAGACGATGACACGTCAATCGCTGTTGGCATGAAGTATAAGTTTTAAGGGTTAAAGAATGTCTGATTATTCATCTGCACATCCAATCAAATATGCCATGTTGTTTTTAGGACCACTGGCAATGTTATTTACTTGCCTTGTGTCTCCACCCGAGGGCATGAGTGTTGAGGCTTGGCGTACAGCGGGTTTAGCTTTTTGGCTAGCCTCTTGGTGGGTAAGCGAAGTCGTGCCTATTCCTGCGGCATCATTGTTACCTTTGGTGGTATCACCTCTTGCTGGCATCGCACCCATTAAATCGGTTGCAGCACCTTATGCGCATCCACTTATTTTCTTATTTTTAGGCGGCTTTCTAATTTCAATTGCTATGGAAAGGTGGGGCCTACACAAACGTATTGCATTAAAAACCATGCTTTATGCGGGCTCGAAGCCAAGCGTACAAATTCTAGCTATGATGTTAGTGACGGCATTCTTATCTATGTGGATGTCGAATACAGCCACTGCGGTGATGATGTTGCCGATTGCATTATCGGTTATCCATCTTGTAAAAGAGCGTGACAGCAGCAATGAAGCATTTGGTAAAGCGCTACTGCTTTCGATTGCCTATGGTGCCAGTATTGGTGGTATTGCAACCTTGATTGGCACGCCACCAAACGCATTAATGGCAGCTTACTTAGCTGATAGTTATCAAATCGAAATTGGTTTTGCGACTTGGATGGCGGTAGGCTTACCTTTATCTGTCACCATGTTATTCATTACTTGGTTTTGGTTAACCAAAGTGAGTTATAAAGTAGATAACTCGGAAGCAGAAGTCGATACCAAATCGCTGTTTAAAAAACAGCTAGATAAATTAGGTGACATGTCACGCGCGGAAAAAGGCGTTTTAGCAGTCTTTATTTTCGCAGCCTTAAGTTGGATCTTCCGACCGCTATTGGGCGATTGGACTGGCCTGAAGATCTCAGATACCTCTATTGCGATTGCAGCAGCGCTATTGTTGTTTGTGATCACCGCTGATAAGAAAACCGGTGAGCGTATCTTGGATTGGGATAGTGCGGCAAAAGTGCCTTGGGGTATTTTATTGCTGTTTGGTGGCGGTTTGACGTTGGCTTCACAAATTAAGTCGTCAGGTTTGGCAACGTACATTGCTAACCTATTGGTTTCGGCTGACACCATTCCATTGGTTGTCAGTGTATTGCTGGTGGCTGGTTTGATTACTTTCTTAACCGAGATCACTTCAAATACAGCAACGGCAGCAGGCTTTTTACCGTTACTGGGTCCTGTAGCTGAGTCTATTACGGGCACGCCATTAGTATGGGTAATTCCAGCTGCCATTGCAGCGAGTTGTGCCTTTATGATGCCAGTTGCCACGCCACCCAATGCCATTGTATTTGGCTCTGGCGAGATAAAAATGCGCGATATGATCCGTGCAGGCTTTGTGTTGAATATTGTGGCGATTGTACTCATTACTGTACTAACACTGACAGTCGCAAGAAGCGTCCTTTCTTTCTAATTTGAAACAACTAACAGGCTCATTTATAGTGTATTTATTCAAATACCGATAAATGAGCCATGTTGTGCAATACGAGATAGATCCCCAACTGACAAAGCAACTTGAATCTCTCAAAGTTGCTTTTATGCATCATCCTAATTCATCCGTAGAAACACGCATTTCTTTATTAAAGAAAATAAGAACACAGCTTGTTGCAGCCGAGCATGACTTTATTGCAGCCTCTAATAAAGACTTTGGAAATCGCTGCACGTTTGATACACAAATGGCAGATTTTATGCCTGTGATTGGTGGGCTAGATCATATCATTAAGCATTTAAAATCTTGGCTCAAGCCCAGTAAACGCAAAGTCGGTATTCAGTTTGCCCCCTCAAAAGCCCACATTGAATATGTGCCAAAGGGTGTCGTGGGTGTTATTTCACCTTGGAATTACCCGATACAGCTTGCCTTAATGCCAGTTCTCACGGCGTTGGCTGCGGGTAATCGAGTTATGTTAAAGCTCAGTGAATATACGCAGGCAACAAATCAAGTTATCAAAAGTGTGCTAGAGCCTTTTTCAGATCATTGCTGTGTTGTAGAAGGGGGCCCAGCTGTTGCGAAAAGTTTCAGTGCAATCCCCTTTGATCATTTGTTTTTTACAGGAAGTACTGAAATAGGCAAGTACGTGATGCGTGCTGCCGCGAATAATTTAGTGCCTGTGACCTTAGAGTTGGGGGGGAAATCTCCAATTATCGTGATGGACGATGCAGACATCAAACACGCAGCCAAAAGTATTGTATTTGGTAAAACCGCCAATGCCGGACAGATCTGCGTTGCACCTGATTATCTGGTTGTTCACGAAAAATGTAAGGGCGCGTTAATAGCTGAGATTAAAAAGCACTACAAAAAACAATTTAAATCAGGTGCAAACTCAGACAAATTAACCTCAATTATTAATCAGCAACAGTATGAGCGACTCATCGAATTAATTGGTGATGCACTGCATAACGGTGCTGAGGTTTGGAGCGAACCACACAGCGAAAATAGTGAAACTCGAAAACTTGGCTTACACCTCATCGATAATGCCTCGGAACAAGCACGGGTAAATAGTGAAGAGATTTTTGGCCCATTATTGCCAATAAAAACCGTGTCTAGTTTTGATGAGGCTTTAAAGGTTATAAAAGAAAACCCAAATCCACTCGCGGCGTATTTATTTACAGAAGATAAGTCTCTCATTAAGCGTGCAGAGCGAGAGCTACAGTGTGGCGGTCTAGTGATTAATGATGTACTACTTCATGTGGCCGTTGAAGACTTACCTTTTGGTGGTGTCGGCGCTTCAGGTATGGGGCAATATCACGGTAGAGAAGGCGTTTTGACTTTCAGCCACGCCAAAAGTGTTTTTAAAAGCGGAAGTTTAGGTAAACCAAGAATGCAATTACTACTGTCACGGTCAAAACTGCTTACTTGGTTTGTGAAAACCTTGCAGAAATAATGTAGACATAAAAAAAGCGCCTTAGCGCTTTTTATTAGTCAATTTTAGAACCTGGAAAATAGGTTTTTTCTTGAATACGCCAATAAAGTTTGTTGGCTTTTTCAATTGCTTTTTCAACCTGAGAAGGGGAAAGCTGTTGTTCATCAAGCTCTCGGCTTTTCATCGCTTGGCGATTGCCATTATATTCAGCCAATGTATTCCAGATGAACGACTTTTCGATGTTTTTCTCAACACCTAACCCTTCATAGTACATTAAGGCGAGGTTAAACATTGCCAAAGTGTAGTTGCTCGCAGCGGCCTTTTCGTACCAGTCCATCGCGACAGCGTAATCTTTTAACACCCCGTCACCATTGGTATACATCACACCGAGGTTGAATTGCGCGGCAGCTAGATTTTTGTTTGCAGCCTGAGTGAACAACTCAATAGCACGTTGCTTATCTTGCTTCACACCACGGCCTTCTTCATGCATGACAGCTAATGAAAACATAGCATCAGCACTACCCAGTTTTACTGCTTTTTGAAATAACTCCGCTGCTTTACGTGGGTTCTTAATAACGCCATGACCGCCTTCATGTAATTTAGCTAACTCATATATGCCAGGAGCGTAATTCATATCAGCTAAGTATTGAAATTCCTGTAAAGCCCTTTCAAAATCACCTGCATTTGCAGCTTCAATCCCTTCCTCTAATCCTGCAGTTGCAGTAAAGCACACGCTCATTAAGCCGGCGAGTGCAAACTTCTTTAGGTTATTACGCCACATGGTTATTCTCTCTTATGGTCGGTATTTTGAGTTTAAAGCAACCAAAAGAAAAAACAAACCCTAAAGTGTAACTAAAGGCTTAGGCTTTGAATCAGGTTTAGCGTAGCTTAAGCGATTGATTTTACTTGTAGTGTGATAACTGTCCAATCCAGTTATCGCGACGGTATTTGCCGCTTCTATGTCGATAAAACCATCAGCTTGTATGACTGAATCAGGACAGTGAAGTGCGATCAATTCACCAATCACTAAGTGAGTTTGGTTAAGCTCAATTACCTGTTCACTGACAAGTTTTAGACCCATCTTAATTTTAGACTCTTTGACGAACGGTGCTTTAAAGTCATTTAAATATTCTGCGGTTAAACCTGTTTCAGTAAATTCTGATTGTTTTTTTTCGTAACGAGCTGATGTTTGGTGCGCTTGTGTAACTATTTCTTCACTCACATGATTCAGGGTATAAAAACCAGTTTCTAATAGGTTTTCAAAAGAATGTCTTGGCACCGAATGAGGTCGAATGATCATACCAAGTAGAGCAGGGTTTGCGCCTAAGTGAAAAACAGAACTGACAATAGATAAGTTTTCTTGACCTTTGTTATCAACGGTTCCTAGCAGGTTTGCACTTTTGAAACCTGACAAGCTATTTATCAAATGAGCACGATATCTTTGTTCTAATTCATTGAGAGATTGGGTATTAAAAAACATAATTCACCATTGTATAGACTGGCCTTGCCAATCGAGATAATTAATTAAATCGTTACTGTTCGATTCAACGATTTGGTTAAATAAGCACTCAGCGACAAACTCGGGTTCAAATAATTTGCCTGCCGGTACATTTTTTTGAAAAGGTTTAGACAGGGGGGTGTCCGTAGTACCTGGGTGGAAAAGTAAGACCGTACTTTGAGGGCATTGACGTTTTAATTCAATCGCAAAACTTTTCATCATCATATTAAGTGCTGACTTTGAGCTTCGATAGCTGTACCAACCACCGAGTCCGTTATCTTCGATGCTGCCCACACGAGCTGAAAGCGCAGTAACAACGCATTTATCAGAGCGCTTCAGTAAATTAACGAGATGCTTAAGCCAAAGCATGGGAGTAATGACATTCGAATTGAACAGCGACTGTGCATAAGCTGGGTCAAATTGTCGGATGCTCTTTTCTGGGCCATGCAAGTCTGAATGTAATTGACCATTAAAAAATGTGATGGTTTTTATTCTTACATTTTCTGACAAGTAAACATTTTGAAAAGTCGATACAGAGTCAGAGATTGATTCATCAGTGTAATTTGTGGTGAAGTGATGAATATTCTCTGAATCAAAATTTAATGTGTTCTGGCTAAAACTCACCACTAAGTCATCAGGGTTTTGTTCGTTAAGTTTATTAATAAACGCTAAAGCAATTTTACTGCTCGCACCGATAACAAGGTGCAGTGATTTATCTTTGGCACTGTCCATCATTACACCCATCTTTTACTAAAAAGCGTGAAATTTCCATTCTATGTTTGGCAAAAAATAAATAGCCTTTATCGGCGAACCACTTTATTGGTTGCACTCTTAGCAATCTCAACCACGGATATTTACCAACGGTTTGCCAAGCTTGTACGTTTGCATCTAAGCCAAGCAATAACCTGCCATCATCGGAGTAACCATGTAATATTTTCAGCGTGTCTGATTTGGTGATGTTTGGATAAAGTCGTTTGAAATCGAGTTCATGAATATCATGAACATTAATCAAAGTGAGCTTGTTTTCAAGGTCGAACTGCTTGAGTTTTCTCATTTCTTTGGCACACAAAGGACACTGGCCGTCATAGAGTAGTTGCATTGCTTTTATGCTGCTTAGTAATTAAGTAGTTAAAATTACGCTTAAAATTCATAATGAGATCACTCGATCTGCCTTTAATTCTCTGTATAGTAGAGAGTAATTATTGAACAATGAGTGCTTAGAGCAAGTGGTGTTTTAAGCAGTTTGGTTATAGAAATAATAATTAAAAGGAGTCGTTATGGGAGAGCAGTACGAAAACCTGAGAGCGAATGTGAGCCAACTAGGTGGCTGTCTAGGGCGTATTATCGAGCAAACACTGGGTGAGGGAATGCTAAAAAAGATTGAACAAATTCGTCTTTTAGCAAAGTCATCTCGTCAAGGTGATACCGATGCCCGAGCCACATTGCTCGACACTTTACATAGCCTGACTGATCAAGAACTATTACCTGTTGCTCGTGCATTTAACCATTTTTTGAACCTAGCTAATGTAGCAGAGCAATTTCATACAATTTCGGTGACAGGTGCACCCGAAGGTATTTACAAAGCATTAAATGAGCAAGTCGAAAAGCTTTCGAATATGTTAGCAAACGACGAATTAAACCATGCGCAAGTTGAGTCTGTGCTCGCTGGGTTAGACATCGATTTAGTACTTACAGCTCACCCTACCGAAGTGACACGTAGAACCATTATTAACAAACACGTACAACTGAGTGACTGTTTATCTGCCCTTGAATTACAGTGTCTTGATGTAGACGAACGCAAGGTCATTATTAGCCGAATTGAGCAATTGATCAGTCAAGCTTGGCATACCAATGATATTCGCGCTAAACGGCCAACTCCGCTTGATGAGGCGAAATGGGGTTATGCAGTTATTGAAAATAGTTTATGGCATGCCGTCCCTCAGTTTATTCGTTACTTCAACCAGGTTACTCAAGATAAATTAGGTATTCAGTTAAAGAAAATTCATAGTCCAATCCGCTTTACCTCATGGATGGGGGGCGATAGAGACGGCAATCCATTTGTGACCTCTGAGGTGACTCAATCAGTGCTAGATCATGGCCGCTGGATGGCGATTGATTTAATCTCTCGTGACATTGATATGCTCAGTAGCGAACTTTCTATGTATCAAGCAGATGAGCATGTGAAAGCTTTGATAGGGGAGCAACACGAACCGTATCGCTATTTATTGAAGCAGTTGAAAGGCGAACTTGATGAAACCATTCAAGCGCTCGAGAATAAAATAAAAGGTGAGGTAGGCTCAGAGCAAGAAGTGATCATACATATTGAGCAAGTAAAATCACCGCTTACGCTCATTTATAACTCGCTGCATAACTGTAATATGTCGCAAATTGCAGATGGACTGCTACTCGATACGTTACTCAGACTAGAGTGCTTTGGTATTAATCTCTGCAGCTTGGATATTCGTCAAGATTCATCAAGACATGCTGATGCGATTGCTGCTATTGTTGAACACTTGGAGCTGGGCGACTATAACGCTTGGAGCGAAACACAGAAGCAGCAGTTTTTGATTGCAGAATTAGCATCTAAAAGGCCATTGTTGCCAAAAAACTTCTCTGCGTCTGATGAGATTCAAGAAGTTTTAAAAACTTGCCAATTAGTGAGCCAGCAAACCCCTGATAGGCTAGGTATTTATATTATTTCAATGGCGCAATATGCTTCAGATGTACTGGCTGTTAAATTACTTTTAAAAGAAACAGGTTGTCGTTTCAATTTACCCGTTGCGCCGTTATTCGAAACTTTGGACGATTTAAATCGTGGGGCAGATGTCATAACCCAATTGCTAGCCTGTGATTGGTATCGTACTCATATTAATCATAAGCAATACGTGATGATTGGCTATTCTGACTCAGCGAAAGATGCGGGTATGATGGCAGCTGGTTGGGCGCAATATCAAGCTATGGATAAACTGCTTAAGGCTGCAAAAGACTTTGGCGTTGAGCTGGTATTGTTTCATGGTCGTGGTGGCACAGTGGGTCGTGGTGGAGCACCAGCTGCTCAGGCTTTACAATCACAGCCTCCTGGCAGTTTGAGTAACGGATTGCGCGTTACCGAGCAGGGTGAGATGATCCGCTTCAAATATGGATTACCCAAAGTCGCGGTGCAAAGCTTTTCGATTTATACCAGCGCAATCATTGAAGCGAACTTAACTCCAGTTCCATCTCCTAAATCTCATTGGGTTGAAGTAGTAGAGCTCATTGCCCAAAGTTCATGTAAATATTACCGACAAATCGTCAGAGAAAATCCAGATTTTGTCGCATACTTCAGACAAGTTACCCCTGAGTTGGAACTGGCCAAGTTACCCCTTGGGTCTCGACCTACTAAACGTAATCCGAATGGTGGCGTTGAGAGCTTAAGGGCTATTCCATGGATATTTGCTTGGAGTCAAAATAGGCTAATGCTGCCAGCTTGGCTTGGCGTTTATCAAGGCTTACAAGCTGCGATTGATAAATACGGCATTGAAATGTTACGTGAAATGCGTGAGCAATGGCCGTTCTTTAGAACACGTTTAGAAATGCTAGAAATGGTTTTTTGTAAAACAGACATTTGGCTTTCTGAGCATTATGAAAAAGTGTTGATGAAAACCGATGCAAAAGCGCTTGGTACGCAGCTTAGACAAGACCTTAAATCAGCTCAAGCATTGATAACAGAGTTGGCACCAGGAAATACCTTATTATTAGGGCAACCTTGGTTAAGACAATCTCTGCAATTGAGAAATCCTTATATCGATCCGCTTAATTTACTTCAGGTCGAGCTATTAAAACGCACCAGAGAGCACGAAAATGAACAAATTGATAAAGCGCTTATGGTCACTATGACAGGCGTTGCTGCAGGAATGAGAAATTCAGGATAAATACCGCGTTAATCAAAGTGATAAATTTTGATCAAATGTTAACTTATTAGTAAAAGGTATGAGTGAAAACTCATACTTTTTGCTATTTTTTAATCTTCAATTGGTTTTTTTGTATTAATTTTATTGACTGTTTAGATTGTATACATAGAATCTCATCCGACGTCTATGCCCCCGTCATTCGAATAAGCGCATTTCACTGTTAGCATCTGCTGCTTGCGTAAGATAAGTACACGCATCAAATCGAATATCGTTAAACACATATGGGATCTTAGGGTAAAGGAGATGGCGTTTTAGAGTTAACACGTTATTTGAGGTTCTATGCAAACGCTATCTACCAGTATTACTTATGATGAATCAACTTCGCTTGTGATGATGACACTTATAGGCGTTGTAACCGCTGAAGACGTAATAAAAACCTATCAAAGAGCGAACAGTTATGCACAAGATTATAAGTCCTCAAAATTACTGATAGATGTGACTGAGCTTGAACATAACTTTGCCGCGATTGATATCGTGTCTTTAATGCCAAAGGTAGCAAATGCATTGCAGAATATAAAATTGGCACGTGTAGTGAGTTTTGATGGCTACATGCATGATTTATTTTTGCAGAAAGCGAAACGCTTTGGGATCACGGTAGAGAACTTCGATTGTTTCAAGACTGCTAAGCATTGGTTGTCTAACTCATGATAAAGGGATAAACTATTCGGCCTTTTTCATAACGTGTGGCATTTTTATGCTAACGATTCCAAAAGAACTAGAACAAGAATTACAACAAAAAATTCAATCTAATGGTGGTGTCATTCCTAAAACACTACTTGATTCGTTAATGGCTAGGTTTGATGTAGAAATCAAACCTCTTTTGCAAAGCCTGCTACCTATTGCAGCAAAATTTTCAATAGCGCCGATTTCTAACTTTAATGTCGGTGCGATTGCTTACAGCAGCGTCTCTGGTTGTGCATACATAGGGTCCAATTTAGAGTTTAATCACGCCGCATTGTGTTTAGTGGTTCACGCTGAACAATCTGCTATCAATACAGCCTGGATAAATGGCGAAACACATATCTCATACATTGCCATCACTGATGCACCTTGTGGCCATTGCAGGCAATTTATTAATGAAGTGAAGTTATCAGAAAAGATAGAAATACTTTTACCAAATACCAATACTTCATTACCAGAGTTGTTACCTCACTCTTTCGGTCCAGCAGATCTGGGTAATGAAACACGTCTTCTTGATAAATCAGAGCCACATACCTTCGATTCAAAACTACCTATTTCACCTGAATTGCTTAAACACTACCAGGCTTCATATGCGCCATATTCAGGTAACAAGTCAGCAGTACAAATTAAAACTGCAAAGCATGGTGATTTTTACGGTCGTTATGCTGAAAATGTGGCGTACAACCCGAGTCTGTCACCATTACAAAGTGCTCTGAGTCAAATGGCACTATCAGGATTGAGTCTTGATGAAGTTGAAGTGGTAGAAATTACGTTAGTTGAAACTGAGCAATATAAAAATCAATCGGGTGTTGCTGATGTAGTATTAGACAGTTTTACCGGTAATTATGAAATAAAAAAAGCGTATGTGAGCTAGGCTTACATACGCTTTTTCATAATCTTAGAGATTATTTTTCTAACACGATTTCTGCCGCTTTTAAAACCACTGCAATTGCTTTTTGTTCTATCTCTTGATGATCCACATTTGGGATCTCCTGACGTGTTCTATTCACTAACACACCCGCGATACAAGCCGCTTTTAAACCTAAAGCTGCACACATTGTAAATAAAGTTGCAGACTCCATTTCATAGTTCATAACATTCAGTTTTTGCCACTCTTCGCAACTGCCTTGGAACGCCTTATTCACATAACCAGAGTATGTATCGTAGCGTTCCTGGCCTGGATAAAATGTATCACTCGATGCCGTTATGCCTGCATGATATGTCACACCGATTTCTTCACAGGCTTGTACCATTGCAGCGGTTGAGTGGAAGTCAGAGACAGCAGGGTAAGATAGAGGAGCAAAATGCTGGCTAGCACCATCAAGTCTCACTGACGCCGTGCTTACTAAGATATCACCTTCATTGATATGAGGTTGTATTGCCCCGGTTGTACCGATTCTTAAAAATGTTTTGACACCGAGTTGAGCGAGCTCTTCTACTGCAATTGACGTAGAAGGACCACCGATCCCAGTTGAGCAGATCACGACAGGTTGTTGTTTTAGTTCTGCGAGATAGACGTGAAATTCGCGTGTTTTTGCTAAACAAATACTGTTATCGAGTTTGTTAGCAATACGCTCAGCTCTTTCAGGATCGCCAGGAACAATTGCTAAATTAGCACCTTTTAGTTGCTCGGTGCTTAGGCCCAAATGAAATACCTTATCCATAGTAAACCTTATTTATTATAAAACCGTAGTTTGAAAGATTAGCGTATAAAGTACAGGACAGATGTCCGATTGTCTTTGTGCACGATCATGCAATTCCTTGCAAGATTGGAGTTGTTCTTCTAAACATTAATATAGCCGCAACAAAAAAGGGGTTATTATGCCAGCTTCACCACCAATCGATAAAAATACAGAATTTGCTCGCTGTCTCGAAAGTAACAGAATTAGTTCACTAGCACCGTTTCACTGGCTATCGCTTGCGATTGCCGATATGGTGAGAGCACCAATGTTAAGTTTAATCTATGGGTTAGTATTTACTGCCATACCCGTCACTATCTTATATTTAATTTACCAATTAGATACACACCTGGTTATTCTGCCTGCCGCAGTAGCCTTTGCGCTGATTGGTCCTGCATTCGCAGCAGGGCTTTATGATGTCGCTTGGGAGTTAGAAAAAGGCCATACACCAACGTTAGGACATAGTTTGAAATCTATGTTCAGAAACCCTGCGGGAGAGTGGGGGTTTGCGATACTTCTCATGGTCATAATGATTGTTTGGATGCGTTTAGCGGCGCTTGTACACGCGCTATATCCGAACGTGCCTAATCCGACATTTGAGCAACTACAATCATTTTTAGCGTTAGGCAGTTTAATTGGCGGTATCTTATTAATGAGTGTGTTTGCAATATCAGCATTTACACCACAGATCATGATGGAACGCCGAGTTGATATTATGACTGCGGTTGTGTCGTCTATAAATGCGGTTAAGAACAATGCTTCAGCTATGATAGTATGGGCATTCATCATATTGTTTTTAGTATTGTTTGGTTTTGCCACAGGTGGCACGGCCTTTATAGTGATTATGCCATTACTTAGTTACGCCAGTTGGCATGGTTATATTGCTATCATAAAGACCAAGAAACCAAGAGGTTATGAGTAAAATATTCATTTAAACTGAATATTAAACCAAGGGCTGTTTTGCAATAAAACGGCCCTTGTTGACATAAAACGACAGCGTGCTATATCTCTGCCCACAAACAAAAATTCTGTTTTACCATTTAACGTCTAATTAAGCTTAAGACATTGTATTTCAATGAATATATAAAAATGTTTTTGTCTTTTTGAACGTGTTTTACTGTGCGCTTTAATGAACACAGTATTAGGTGAGATATTTTTTCTTAACAAAGTTTTAGCATGAATATGCAAAGCAAGCAGAGGTTTCTATGAGTATTAGCAAAGAACAATTTTACAATAAAATGACCCAGTGTTTATGTCCTCCGGGAGATGGTGTATTTACTGTTAATACTGCAAAAGAAAGAAAAGATGCACTGCGTACAAAGCTTTATGGGCAAACTGAAGGTATTGAGCAGATCTGGAAAGAGTCACTACTGAAGATTGAAGAGTCAGAGCATAAAGCGGCAATTTTAGGTATCAGCTCAGACTGCGGCGGCGGTATTTTAAGAGGCGCCAACTGGGGACCATTATTTCTAAGAAGCACTTTAATTGAGCAGCAGCCTCATATCGATGCGTTTGATTTAGGCGATGTTCGTGTTATTCCACACCTACTTCATGATAAATACCTCAATGAAGTCACCATAGAGAATTGTCAAAAGGCGCTTTATCAAAGTTCTGAAGAAGGCTACCACGTATCACCTCTCTCTATTACTGAAGATGTATGTGATGGTTTCTATCAGCATTACCCTAACAAAGGGATCTTCGGTATTGGCGGTGACCACTCGATCAGTTATCCATTAACAAAGTCGTACTTGAAAGCGAAAAGAGATGCGGGTAAGCGTACTGCTATTATTCACTTCGATGCACATACAGATTTGTTAGTAGAGCGTTTAGGTATTGATTTATGTTTTGGCTCTTGGTGTACGCATATTCTTGAGTTTTTGCCAGCTCCGCATCATTTGATTCAGTTTGGTATTCGTTCAAGTGGTAAAGATAAGTCTCATTGGGAGTCTACGTTTGGTGTTAAGCAACATTGGGCGCATGAAATCAGAGAGCGTGGTGCTCACGCAATCGTAGACGATGTAATCGCACAGCTGCAAGCTGACAATGTAGATGAGCTATACGTTAGTTTTGATATCGATGCCTTAGATGAACAGTGGGCATCTGCAACTGGTACACCTGAAGGCAATGGTATGACCCCTGATGAAGCCATGGTTATTTTGAAGGCATTGTCTGAGCGTTTCCCAATCACAGGCGCAGATATGATGGAAATCGCTCCATTTACTGACAGCTCATTAGTCGGTCAATCAAGTTCTGAGACAACTTTACGCGAAGGCGCGAAAATATCAGCATTTCTTCTAGATGCGATTAATAGAAGTTAAGCTATAGTATTAGGTGATGGTTTTAAAACCATCACCTTTTTATTATAGGGAGCGATATGAAATCAGCGTTGTTCTTTTTCCTCTTTTTGTTATCAACAAAAACATTTGCTTATACATTGAATATCGTCACAGAGTTATTTCCGACTTATCAATATCTAGATAATCAAGGTAACTTGGTAGGTCCAACTGTAACTAAAGTAAGAAATATCTTGGCAGATGCCGATATTGACTACAGCCTTTCAGTTGAGCCTTGGCATGTTGCATACAGTGCCGTTAAAAGAGATCCTAATACGTGTATCTTTTCTATAGGTAGAAATAACCAACGTGAAGATATGTTTAATTGGGTGTTCCCTGTTGGTCAGTTTACTAGTTCATTTTATGCACTAAAAAGCCGCAATTTAAAACTCTCAGTATTAGAGGATGCATTAAAATATAGGACAGCGGTTATTAGAAATAACTTTAGCCATCAATATCTTAAAGAGCATGGGTTTAATGAACAAGAGCAATTAGTTGTCATATCTAGTTTTAGCAAAGTGTTAGAAATTCTAGAAACAAGAAAGAATCAATTAGACTTGGTCGTTTTGGGGGATAGTCAGGTTCAAGATGCATCGAAAGATAATAAACTCATGCAGCACCTAGAACCTCTTTTGAAACTCGATAATATTAATAATCAGTTATATTTTGCATGTAATAAGTCAGTACCTGATTTTATTGTAGATAAATTGCATAGTTCACATAAAAGTTTGTATCCGCAATTACTTCTTAATAGGTGACCACTTAAACCCATGAAAAGTATCAAGATAGAGTTGTTCAACTTTGTCCCTTGCCCAAGGTGTTTTTCGCAAAAACTTTAGACTCGATTTAATGCTCGGGTCGTGGGTAAAGCAACGAATATTGACAATATTTCCCATCTCTTCCCAACCAAGCTCTGCTTCAAGCTTAATTAATATCTCTTCTAGTTTTATACCGTGAAGTGGGTTATTTGGTTGTTCCATAAATAATGACTTCTTGTTTAGTTAATGCGAATGGATTTCTTTGGTTTATGTGGGAGCGGTTGCCCGTTTTCATCAGCAATTCGCCATGTTAGTTGACCATTTGTTTGGTTATCGAACTTATTAGCACAAACGAATAGTTTATCAGCCATGACAATCAATGCACCTTCACTGTATTTAGCGTCTTTATACCAACAAACAGGAGTAAGATTGTCTAAAAATAAATTAGTCTTGTTTAACTTGGGGTTAGCGTAACTATAACCTGAAATAAATAAAGAGGTTATCACAAGGCTAATAAAACTAAATTTGTTGTATGTCATGGCATAACTCCTATTTTTAGCTAACCTTAGTTTAGTTCATGAAAATTTGAACCTATATTACCACAACAACAATAAATTAATGGGAGAGGTTATGGCTATAGATAGTAATTTTATGGCTGAGTTAACACTTTTAGCAAAGTTTCCACGTTCAAGTATGCAAATGGGGATCAAAATCCATAAAGACGCTGACCCTAGTTTGATCGCGGCGGCAGAAAGGCTTTACAAGAAAGGTGTTATTGATAGTCCTGATGGCGGTTATTTGACTGACTTAGGTTTAGATTTAATCGGACACTTAGATCAGGTGCATTGTGCGCTTCAGTAAGCGCACAATGAATGAAATATTAAGCAGCGTCGAATTGATTTTCAGGCGCTGCATCAATAAATTCTTTATGCGTATTACAGTGATTGTAAATAGCTTCAATTTTTGGGAATTGACTCATATCTACTTTAAAGCGTAACGCATTAAACACTTGAGGCACTAAACACGCATCAGCGAGCGTAGGTTTATCGCCAAAACAAAACTTATCACCGGTTAGCATAGTTTCAAGTTTCTTAAACCCTTCAATAACCCAATGTCTGTACCAAATGTTCTTTTGCTCATCATCAACATTTAGTTCATTTGATAGGTATTTAAGGACACGCAAGTTATCGATTGGGTGTATGTCACAAGCTATGGCATAACAAAAGCTTCTAATTTGAGCTTTCTGCCATGGGTCACTCGGAAGTAGAGGCGTATCGGTATATGCTTCTTCTAACCATTCTAGAATTGCCAGAGACTGTCCTAAAACACCTTGCTCAGTTTCTAGCGCAGGTAATAAACCTTGACTGTTTTTATTGGTGTACTCTTCTCCAGTTTGTTCTGATTTCAAGAGGTTAACCGCAGACATTTCATGCGCTATGCCTTTTAAATTCAATGCAATGCGTACTCTATACGCTGCAGAAGAGCGAAAATAGGTATAAAGTTTCATATTCAGGTCCTTAATCACGACAAAGGCACGCGATTGCGTGCCTAATATTTATAACATTATAGAAAGCTTAAGCACCCTTAAAGTACTTTTTGATACCTTTCCAACAATCAAGGTAATTTTGTTGTCTTTCTTTGCCTTCAAGTGCGTATTTTGTTGGAGAGATCACATAACGAGACTCAAACATGAAAGCTAAAGTGTTTTCATATCTTTGCGGCTCAAGCTCTGCATTTGAAGCTTTTTCGAATACATCGGCTTCAGGTCCATGCGGTGACATACAATTATGTAAGCTCATACCACCAGGAACAAAACCATGCTCTTTCGCATCATACACACCTTCAATTAAGCCCATAAACTCACTCATAATGTTGCGGTGATAATATGGTGGGCGGAAAGTCTCTTCTGCAACCATCCA
This sequence comes from Pseudoalteromonas sp. SS15, assembly GCF_049257195.1. Taxonomy (NCBI): domain Bacteria; kingdom Pseudomonadati; phylum Pseudomonadota; class Gammaproteobacteria; order Alteromonadales; family Pseudoalteromonadaceae; genus Pseudoalteromonas; species Pseudoalteromonas sp. SS15. The sequence goes on along the minus strand of NZ_JBMMUD010000004.1, from coordinate 323,366 downwards.
ACGTGGTGGGAAGATCACAAAGTCTACATTGGCTACACCAGCGGTACCTGATGGAGACGTTAGGACTGTGAAAATTGACGGATCTGGGTGGTCAAAACTGACGGTGTTCATCACGTTGAAACGCGAAAGGTCATATTTATAAGGCGCGCTATTACCTGTCCAAGCTACAACGTCTAGTGGTGAATGACCAATGTTACAGCGGAAAAGGTTACCGTTAAACTTAGCCACAAGCTCAAAGTCACCTTCAAGATCTTCGAACGCAGCTACAGGATATTGGAAGTCACGCTCATTGGTATAACCGTTAGCGCCTACAGGGCCACGCTCTGGCAGAATGTAAGGGTGGCCGTAGTTTTCACAGATATAGCCACGAATACTGTCGCCAATTACTTCAACTGAGAACTTGATACCACGTGGAATAACTGCAATTTCGCCCGGCTTTACTGCAAGTTTACCGCATTCAGTATGTAAAACCATTTCGCCTTGTTGAGGAACGAATAGCAATTCACCATCAGCATTATAAAAATAACGACCTTGCATTGATTTATTAGCAACATAGACGTGGATACCAATACCCACTTGACCGTTTGCACTGCCATTTGCTGCCATGGTTACTAGACCGTCAACAAAGTCTGTTGCTTCATTTGGGATGTCGATAGGGTTCCAGCGTAGCATAGTAGGGGGTGTTGGCACTTCAGTAATTGGCGCTGTTCTTAATAAACCATTGTCCATCGGCGTATAGTCACCTTGAACAACTGAAGGACGAATACGGTAGAACCAATTACGACGATTGTCAGCACGTGGTGCTGTGAACGCGGTTACATTAAATTGTTCAGCATATAGGTCGTATTTTACTTTTTGTGGTGAGAATTGACCTATTGGTAATGCGCCTGGTAAAGCTTCGGTTTCAAACTCGTTTCCAAAACCTGTTAAGTACTGAAATTCTGTGCTCATAGAACTTGCTCCTTTGATGTTTGCAATTAAGATACTCTCATGTGAGACTATGTTCAAATTAAAAAACAAACTTTGCTTGTATAATTTAGTTTACAAAGGCAATGAGATGCAGAAAATAAAAGACAGTTTATGTTAGAAATTACAGAATTTTTACCTTATCAACTCGTACATTTAGCAAACAAAGTAAGTGATGACTTTGCAAATGTATATAAAGAGCAAGCCGATTTAACCTCGCCTCAATGGCGTGTTATGGCACATCTGGCACAATCGAACTTTACTGCAAAACAATTAATTGATCTCGCTCGAATTGATAAATCAACGATATCAAGAGCAATTAAACAACTAGAATCAAGAGGTTTAGTAGAGCTTAGAGCCGACGAAAAAGATAAGCGCAGCAAAGTACTGTTCTTAACTAAAGAAGGGCGTGAAATTTATAAAAAACTGTCAGTCTCAGCTAAAGCTTGGGAAAAGTCATTGTTAAAAGATCTGTCAGAAGAAGAACGAGTGACATTGAAAGCGGTGTTACACAAACTTAATGAACACATATAAAAAAGGCCAACATGCGTTGGCCTTAATAAATCTAATTTAGATTAGAAAGTGTATTTCACACCGAAACGCATTTCCCAAACTGATACATCTTTCTGTACAGATTGGTTAGCTGCATTTGGATTGAAGTCAGAGTAAACGTACTTACCGTCAACAATCGCTGCCTTAACAACTCGGTTACCTACGAAGTTACCTTTACGCATTACACCCCAGTCATCGTTTAACATGTTAGTTAAGTTGTCGATAACGAAGAATACTTCACCTTTGTGACCATCCATAAATCCAGGTACTTCTTGAGTGATCTTGAAGTCTAGCTTTTTGAACCAATCAGCATTTTGGCTATTTCGAGCTGCGATTTGACCACGATCTAAACCTTGTTCAGCGATCCAGTTATGGAAATCTTCGATTTCAGCAGCTGACATGTTGTAAGTTACTTTGTCATCATTGATTTCAGGAACATACATTAGCTGACGACCACTGCGTGAGTTCCAGCTTGCATCACCAAACGCGCTGTCGCTGCCAGAGAATAGGTAGCTGTACGGTTGACCTTTGCTTGCCTGACCGAATAGGTTGAACTTAGTCTTGAAGCCGTCAATTAGTTCTACTTTATAACCAAGTTGTAAAGTAAAACGATGTGGTACTTCATAATCAGACGTAGATAAGCTTGGTGCAGTCGGGTTGAATGTCGCGATGTTACCGTAGTTCGAACCAGCTGTAGAGCTTGTCATTGGGTTCACATCTTGAGAGTCAGTGAATGCATAAGATAGAGTTAAGTCAATACCATTATCAAAACGCTTGCTCATTGCAGCAGAGATGATGTGTGACTTAGCATCTGGACCTGATACGTTAGTTAACATGTAGTCGCCATCTCGACCGTCTTCACGCTCTTCAATAAGAGGACGACCGTCAGGTGCTGTTTTACCAGTTGTTTGAAGTGCAATGTCTTTTACAAGCGCTGAGTTTTGCTTATCTGTGTATAGGTAATCTACGCTGAACACATACTCGTCTTCAGTTGTGTAGGTTGCACCTAAAGCGATTTTCCACTCTGAAGGAATTTCAAAGTTAGGCGCAGTTGAGTTTACAGCACCGTCGCCATCACCGATAGCAGTGTTACCGATAGCGTCGAACATGTCTTTAGGAACATCATAACCTGGTGTACCACCGTGGATGTTCGTTAACTCAGTTTCAAATAAGTTAGCATAGAAACCACGCTTACCAATTTGAGTTACACCATCATTTGAGTATGAGTTAGATAGCCATACATTCGGGTTACCACCAGAATATAGACCAATACCACCACGTACTTCTAACGCGTCATCAACATACCAGTTGAAACCTACACGTGGTTGAAGTAAGTCAACGCCATCAAGGTTTTTAGTGTTCATGAAACCATAACGTTCTTCAAAGCGCTTGTTTTCTGTTGGACTGTCATCACTTGTGTAACGGTCATAACGTAGACCGAACGTTAGTGTTGCATCGATATCAGAGAATGCGTATTCATCTTGAACGTAGAAAGTATGCTGCGCATAAGAGAATGAAGCAGCTACATCGTTAGGGTTGTTAGTACCAGCTGAGTTGTTGTAGAACGTGAATGCAGCACCGTTCTCATAATCTTCAATAGAGCTGAAACGGAATTCACCTTGTGTATGCTGCATGAATAGGTTGAATACATTTAATTCTTCGAACTCGTAACCAGCAGTGATAGTGTGCTCATCAAGGTAATAAGTACCCGCTAATTTAAGCGTGAAGTTATCCCAGTCTAGATCATTTGATTGACGAGAGTCATCAGGACCAATGTAAACTGTACCTTCGTCTTCGGTTGTGATTTGGAATTCACCAAAACCAGATGCAGCATCTAGTGATGCTTGGCGACCATCTAAATCAGTTTTACCGATGCGTACTTCAGTTGAAAGTTCATCAGTCCAGTCTGAGTATAGTGACGCTACGATTGACGTCATCTCTGCGCCTTGCTCGTAGAAGTGGTTGCTTAGCGGTAGCTCATCACTTGCTTGGTCAGACTGAGATAAACGGAAACCATCATTCCAGTTGTACACTACGTTAGCACGGTGGCTGTCGTTAATGTTCCAATCAAGCTTAACTAGAAGCTTTTCATCTTCAACAGGCATACTAGGAACCATTGTACCCGGGTCATAGTTATACTTGTCTTTTGTAATTGCGATAATACGGTCAAGGTCAGACTGGCTTACAGTATTGTTTAAAGCACTGTAGCTAAATTGCTCAACACCTTCTAACTTCTCGTAAGAAGTAAATAGGAATAATGAATCTTCGATCAGAGGCATACCAACGTGGAAGCCGTAACGCTTTTCAGAGTAATCACCGTTGTCGATGTCTTCGCCTTCTACCTTATCACCCTTCATAGAGTCATTTGTGTAGTCGTAGAACATACCACCACTGATATCGTTACCACCAGACTTTGTAACCGCGTTGATGTTACAAGAAGTGAAACCACCGTATTGAACGTCGAAAGGTGCTAGTTCAACAGCAACTTGGTCGATTGAATCAAAAGAGAAAGGTGCACGAACAGTAGGGTAGCCGTTTGAACTTAGACCAAAGTTGTCGTTCATACGAACGCCGTCTAGTGTAAGGCTGTTAAAGCGAGGGTTACCACCACCACATTGGATAGCACCACGGCTCTCATCTACGTAAACACGTGGATCTGCACGAACGATATCACGAAGGTCACGGTTAATCGCAGGTGCTTCTTGAAGGTTTTCAAGTGTGAAAGTTGCCGCAGGACCTGTACCACCAGACATCTGGCTAATTGGGCGACCTGTTACAACGATTTGCTCGATATCTGAAGGAGCTTTCAACTGAACGTTTACTGGGTAGTCAGAACCAAGAGAAAGATATACGTTTTCGATAAGCTGATCTTCAAAAGTCGTTGAATCAACGATGATTTGGTAAGGACCACCTACACGTAAACCCTTTGCTGAGAAGTAACCTGCATCATTTACAGTTGCCACTTTAGTTGAACCAGAAGGTAAGTGCATGATAGTTACTGTTGTACCAGCAGCTGGATTACCTTGAGGACCAACGATCTGACCTTTCACTGCAGAAGAGGTTTCGTTAGCAAACGCAGCGCCACTTGCACCGATGCCAGCAATAACTGCAAGCGATAGTGCCGTTTTGCGTAGTTGAGTTTTCATTTTATTGTTTCCCGTGTTGAGATTATTTAACTTACTTTTTTGCATGCCATTAACCACGCTTTTTAATAAGCGCTTCAGTTAGCGGCTTTGCGTTACTGTCAAAAATTTGATTGAGAAGCCCGGCTAAACGAATACCACCTTGTGATAAGCGCTTTTTGACAACTGGCATATGTTTGTAGACATAGCCATAACTGAGCTTTGTTTCGTTTTCACCGTATACACGATGAGATATTTTGTTTGATTCAACCAACCAATCAGCAGGCTGGCTATTTAAGTATGCCTTTATAGTCTTTTTATTTGACGTTTTTATGAAATCTGCAAACTCAGTGAAAGATAAATTTTCATTTTCAATAAGATGCGTATCCCATGTACTGTGCAGGTTAGTTTCTTTCCCGAAAAAAGATACCTTAATTAAGTTACCACCTCGGTCTTCAGAGCGTCCCGCATGGAAAGGTTGATGGCTATCTCCAACCAAGTGGACTAAGAAACTTAAAGCAAACTTTTTAGATTCTAAGTCGCTCTTATTACTCTTTAAAATATTAATAGAATAATAAATTCCGTCTAAAATATGTGCAACTTTATCTCTGGAGTCAATAGAAGTGTTTACATATTGATGCATTTTTTTTGCATCTTTAATATTAATGTAATGCCATTTGCCTGATTCTTTTCGCCAAAAGTGCTCCGGATTAGAGCGCATTTCATCGGGCCAGGTTGAGATTTGGGCAAGAGAGCTACCAGCTAGTAAAGGCTGCAGGGCTGATTTAGTATTATCAGTTAAATGCATATCAGCTATTTCACCAATAACTCTGTGACCGTTTTGGCCCCAAGCTACTGCTTTTTGTGAACTAAGTACTATTAACATTGTCAATGATAAAGCAAGTGTTTTAGTAACTGTTGTCAAATTCAACATGGTTAGCCCGTGTAAATCGTAATCTTATTAAGGTCAATTGTCCGTGTTTTTGAAGTTTGAATAAAGGACTCAAGTTTATTCATCATTACTTGTTAACAAAGTAGTTAAATCAAGGGTTTATGAAATTTAAATAATTTTACCTATTGTAATGAGTAAGTAAACTTGCTCTAATAGCCGTGTTGTCAATAAACTTACTTTTTGTTTTGTTAAAAAAATATAAATTATCGTTAAAAACTATCTTGTTCCTGTCTGTTATCACAAGTACATGGTTAGTTTGGCTACTATCTCAATTGGTTATTACTGATACATCTATACATCTGGTGCCTATACAGCAACATAAATTCCAGTGCCAAACTTCATCAAGTGAAAACCAAGCTGTATTTAGAGTTAAAGTACCCACAAAACAACTTGCTGAGCAAATACTTCCGGCGCTTTGTCAAAACAGTGTTCTTAAACGTCAATTTGGTCATGTTGAAGTTTTTTGGGGGGGAAGTTTAGCTGAACAAATCGAATTTTTTGGTAAAGGTATCGCAGATCTCATATTGAGCAAAGACAGTATTATGCAAGCACTTCGTGCCGATGCGACACATAACTACACACCGATTATTGGCTATTCAAGTTACTCTGCATTTTTTATCTCCAATAAAGAAAAACCAAAACTTGAAAAGGCATATTTCCTTGACAAGCGTATTGGATTGCTTGATCACCCAACAAGTCGATCTGGCCATATCTTGCCAAAGAAAGCATTTAAGCAATTAGATTTAGATATTAAAAACCTAGATATTACTTATGTTAGCTCTCACACCGCATTAAGAGAAAAGCTTGCAAATAATGAAGTAGATATTATCGCGTCTTATTGGAATGATAAGACTGATGACGAAAAGTTTTCCCATAACTATATTATCCCTATTGGTGATAATATTACTGGCAGCCGCTGGTACCTTAAATTGACAGAAAACAATACAGATCTTGCCTGTGCCGTTCAAACAATCACAACACAAATAGCGCAATCAGTAGGCAGTGCCTATTTCGAATCTCTAGAAAAGTTCTGGCAGTGCGATCTTTCACCTTATAAATTTATTGGTGAAAAATAATGATAAACATAAAACCTATTTATATTTTCACAGCAGCCGTTTTTGTTTTGTTAAGTTTGCTGTTTTATTTGGGGCAAGAAAGTAAAATATCACAGGCGGTTGAACTGCAGAGCGAACAAGTAGCTAAGCGTGTCTCTCTCGATGTCAGCAGCCTACCATTAGCTGAACCACTTTTTAACTATGCAGGCAACCAGCAAGAAGTAGATATTTATATTGAGCAATTGAATCAACAACTCGATTCACTAGACTCTAGAGTAAAAGTTGAATCGATATCTACTATTAAGCCAACTGATAAAGTATTTTTGGAATTGTTTGCGAATTATAAAACTATCTATTTAGTTTTGATTGCTGATAGAAGCCATGCCAAATACACGTACATTATAGTGATGTTACTTACCTTGGCTAACGCATTACTCTATCGCAAAGTATTTAGAAAACATATTGAAAACAAAGTGAAAAAAAGAGCGGTTTCAGTCGAAACTATAAAACCAAAGTTAGTAATTGATTTATACTCAAAGTCACTATTTATAGAGGGGACTAATGATATTCAAAGTCAATTGGCCAATAAGCCACTTTGCTTTTATCTGGCAATGATCGAATTTAGCCATGCTTACCCAGATTTAAACCTTCATTTAAATAAAGACGTGCCAGCTGAGTTACTTACTATCGCTGAAAAGTATTTTCATAGATTATCTGTTCTAGGACATACAGTTAGAAAAAGGCCAAATTTCTCGAACAGTTTAGAAAAAACTCTCAGTGAGATTAGGGCTGCACTTGACGAAATTTTAAGAGAAAGCCCAGAACTAAAAGCAAAACTGTACCCACCTAAAGCGCATGGTGAAGGGTCGCGATCTAAGTTACATAGCTATGGTCTTAAGGGCTTGTTAGACAATGATTATGAGATAAGAGGTAAATAATCCGCTAAAGATGCCAGATATGTTCTGGCATCCATTATTGAATACAAGACGACTGAACTTATAGTTCGTTTACTTTAATAGGTGAGTATTTCTCAATATAGGCTTTTAATACTTCAGCATCAGTTCGTTCCGAAGGAACAAAGCCTTTTCTACCGACAAGCACTGGATAACCATCACCTCCTGCTGCATTGTAACTGTTGATACTCATTCTGTAGGTTTTGTTAAGTTCTAAAGCTTGACCGTTAATTTTTATATTAATTAACTTTCCCTCTTTTCGTTCAAAACTTAGCCCTTCATATTGCAAGTAAGCACCAGCATCAATCGGGAAAGAAGTAACGACTTCAAGGTAATCAATTAGATCTTTACCTATCCAATTCATTGCAGTAATTCTGTTCTTAAAAGGATGAACTTTTAAAACATCTTTATAACTTATCTCGCCCGCTTCAATACTGTGACGTATGCCACCGCCACTTATTAACCCAAAATCAGCATTCACTGATTCTTTTTGTGCTTTAATAATAAGTCGTGCTAATGGGCTTTGCTTAAATCTTACAGTATCTCGTTTACCGTCTAAATATGCATCTGTGAAGCCAATTGGTAAATCAAGTTGTCCTTCACCTATCTTTTTGAATGGTTTTAATAGAGCTAACATTTGCTGATCTTCTGGAATATATTCCCCGATCACTTCACCAGTATCACTTTTTAAATTGACCGGAATTAGCTGATAATTCTCGAGTGTAATTTTTTCACCTTCTATTTTAAATTCAGCTTTACCAACATATTTTCCCCACTCATGGGCTTGCATGATCCAAGTGCCGTTCTGATTATCTGGCTTACAAGCTTTTCCTGGTGCAAAACCTTTATCCGGGTTACCAAGTGAATCTACACAAACAGGTTCTTGAGAGTGTCCGCCAATGACCATATTGAGCGCGCCTTTTGGCAACTCTCTTGCTAAAGTGACATCGCCGGGTGCATTAATACCATATTTTGCGTCGTGGTAATGGCCCATGTGTGTAACGGCAATAGTAACGTCGATCTCTTCATATTTATTATTAATATCGTTCAGTACTTTTTTTGCAGCGATACTCGGTTTGATAAAGTCTAAATGCCCAACATACTCGGGGTTTGCAATCTTGACTGTATCGACAGTGGTAAGGCCTATCACACCAATTTTAAGACCATTTTTTTCTATAATTGTGTATGGTTGGTATGCATGAGACGCATCACTTTTATTAAGAATATTCGCCGATAGAATAGGGAATTGAGCCCATTCAATTTGTTTATCAAGGATATGCAATGGATTATCAAATTCATGGTTGCCGATTGCCATAGCATCATAGCCAAGTAAACGCATACCTTTGAAATCAGGTTCTGCATATTGAAGGTCAGATTCTGGAACGCCAGTATTTATATCGCCACCCGAAAGTAATAACACGGCATGGCCATTTTTTTGGGCTTCATTTCTAAGCCTGTCAACAAGTGTTTTTCTTGCTGACATACCATATTCGCCTTTTTCGTTCTGCCAAAAACGTCCATGGTTATCGTTAGTGTGTAGGATAGTAAGGTATTCAGCTTTTGACTGCTGAGCTGTGTAGGTAGCACACCCTGAAAGTGTTATAGCTACCGAGAGAGCTAATAATTTGCGCATAATAAACCCGTGTGAAGTAATTACGCGCTTAGTTTAAACTATATGCTTTAAAGCGCTACAGGTGGGCACTAATTTCTTTTTGAGCAACTTTTAAGCGCGGCCGTTTCTCTTCTTAGTAATTCTTGTTTTGCAAATGCACATTTCTCATGGTCAATTTCAACCATCCAGTTTAAAAAGCTTGCAGGCAAACTAGTGTATTTCTCGCCTTGATGAAGGCCGAAATCACAAATAGGTGATTCAGTATTCATTACTTAACCTGTTCTGTTGTTTTTATAGCCACTGCATCCTATCAAACTCAGATTAAAATAAAAGAACAAAACGTTACAGAAAGGTTAATTTTAATAACCGGTAGTTTTAAGAGTTCTCTTTACATTAGATAATTAGTTGTTTAATTAATAGTATTTGCTGTAGATTGTATACAGTGTAGGTGTGGTATATCCAAGAGTAAGGGATTAGGGTTCTATCGTGAAATTGAATACAAAAAGATTATTGCTAAGAAAGGCAACTTTAAATGATGCCGGTTTTATTTTTAAATTATTAAATCAAGATAGTTTTAAAAAAAATATAGCTGATAAAAACATTAAAACTAATAAAGATGCAGAACATTACATTGAAACCGCTTTTTTAACACCTTATAAGTTAGATACTTTTTCACCTTATATTGTGTGTCTTAAAAGTAATGATAAAGATATTAGGCAAATCGGTGTATGTGGCTTATACAAAAGACCAGCATTACAGTATCCAGATCTTGGTTATGCGTTTTTAGATGAATTTACTGGGTTAGGTTATGCGAGTGAAGCGGCAAGATGTGTCATTGATTACTCGCTTAATACGCTAGGACTGAAATATCTCTGTGCACTCACTGATCCTGAAAACAGGGCAAGCATAAACTTACTAAAAAAATGTAAGTTCAACTTAGAAACACAAGTTATTTTAAACGAAGAGCAGGGTGTGAGTAATCTGTATCAACTTTCACTTAAATAGATTTCGATAGAATGATTCCTGTTATTTTATCAGTAAGCTTTTCCCAGCTAAATTGATGTGCTTTGATGAGCGCATCAAATCCTGAATCTTCTAGTGGGGTTGAAATCGAGAACAGCTCTGAATTTAATAATATCTTTCCTTCGGGATTAAATTGATAAATAAACCATTGGCCTTCAATCAATGAACCAAACTCATAATGGCCAGCAAGTTTTGTGACAGTCACCTGGAGCATAAACTCACCATCTTGAGGCGTTGTTTTTCCGGCAGGAATTACTTTGTAATTAGATACCTTCTTTACCAAGCTACGTGCCATGGAGTCAGTAAGCGTATATTTAGGGTGCTGAGACCAAAAGTGATAATTGGCAATATTGACAGAGTTATCCGTTAATATCTGTATTAGAGGTTGTTGATCTGCAACACCTTGGATCTTTACTTGATTAATATGTAGGTATTTAGTTATCGTCTGCCCAGAAGTTGTTGCACTGTCTTCTTGCTGATACGTAAAGTCATAATATTTTAACTGAATGTTTTGGCCTGAGGAGCAAGCTGTTAACGTTAGCAGTACCAAAAGAATAGTTAAATTACGCATTATGGCTTCTCTGGAATTGGGTCATTTGGAGTGTTTTTATCAAATATCAGCATAGTTGGTTGCTCATTTAAACCCTTAGATAGTGGTTTAAGTGTATTTGATAAGTTTTCTAACTCTTGCAATGTATTGGTTAGCTGATCGACAACACCAGAGTCTTGTTGGTAGCTAGATAATGTGGTTTCAAATTGCTTCAAGCTACTAGTGAGTTGAGTTAGTGTTGTCTCTAATTGTGTTAAATTTTTAGCCACTTTATTTGCAGTCTCGTTGTTATTTAATTCGTGGATCATGACCTTTAATTCTTCTGCAAGAGATTGGTATGCCACTAATGTATTGTTTAATGTGTTGGTGGTTTGTTCGAATGGCAGCTTATTTAGTTTGTTAACCAAAGCCGTCATTTGTTCCGATAAAGCAGTAAAACCACTCGATATGCTTGGAAGAACAGGGTATATGTCAGTTTTAGTGACATAACTCATCTCATTAGCATTATTATAAAAATCAAAATCTATGTATACCGCACGGGTTAACAAATTGCCACTTTTTAGGGATGCTCGTAATCCAGAGTTAATCCATTTGTCTATATTTTGTTGCCAATATTGTTTTGCTAACTGCTCATTTTTATAAATTCTGCCATATTCAATTTTTATCAGAACCGGCACTTGTGTGTTGTCTTGCTCAAAGTATATGGGTTCTCCATCTTTCTCTATTTGGGCCGGTGCTTGTTCAACAGTGCCAATCCTCATTCCCCTGTATTCCACAGGTGCACCTGCATTGAGACCACGAATTGACTGTTCAAATTCGACAATATAAAAGTCGAAATCATCAAAGCGTTTTTCTAGCGCTTGCGAATAGTTTTTATGCAAAGCATAAGTTTTATTAGCGACTGCAATATCATTAGGCTTTTGTTCTGGAGGGTAATCAACAGATATACCACCTTTGATTAACTTTGATAAACTTCCTGTTGAAAATTGTACGCCGGATGTATTGAGGCTGAAATCAACCCCTGAACTCACCCAGAAAATCGTGTTGTTGGTGATCAGTTTATCATATGGAGAAAAGACAAAGATGCCGTATTGCATAGACAAGGTATCAACATCAAATCGTCCGGATTCAATCTGACCTATTCGGTAGCCTCTAAAATAGATAGAAGTTCCAACATCAAGCACTTCTGCTGAGCTCGCGGTTAATTTGAACCTCTTACCTTCTATATCATTACTTATCAAAGCAGGTTCATCTTGTAGAGTGAATAAATATGACAGGCTCTGGCTTTGTCCTGGCTCTAACTCTAAATACGCCCCTGAGAGTAAGGTGTTCATACCTGATATACCAGATTGGTCTATGCGTGGTTTAACAACCCAAAATTTAGCATCTTCAGTTAGTAAGTCACCATATTGATTGTCGATTTGAACTTTAGCTAACACACCATTTTGAGATAGATCCAATTCTAGGCCTTTTACTAAACCGACCTTTACATTTCTGACTTTAACTTCTGTTTTACCTGCTGTGATACCATCTGCAGTCGTCATTTTTACATAAATTGTATGACCTTGATCAGCTTGGTACTTAAATAACATCCAAGCAGTTATAAGCAGTGCGATGATTGGAATAATCCAAATCACAGTAAATTTTGGCTTAGATTCGATATAAGCGTGTTCATTCATGATTGTGAAACTTGTCCCATAAGATCCGAGGGTCAAAACTATTCACGGCAACGATCTGACATAACACCATGATAGTAAAAAATACGATACCAATTTGAGGTTCAACACTGAGCACAGTACCAAGTTGTACCAAAGAAACCAAAATAATAACGACGAAAACATCGATCATTGACCATTTACCCATTATTTCTAACCAAAGATAAATTGTGCTTGCCCGTTTGGGGTGTGTACACTTTCTCGATTGTAATATTAAGTAGAACAATGCCACAGCTTTAATAATCGGAATACAAACACTGGCTAAGAATATCAGTATAGCGACTGGGTAGGAGCCTGATTGCCACATAACAACTACGCCAGAGAAAATGGTAGCCGGTGTTTCATTGCCCAGGTTAACGGTATTCATAATGGGCAGCAGGTTTGCTGGGATTAAAAAGATCGTTGCAGTGACCATCCAAACAATTGCTCTTTGCGCTGAATTGGGTTTACGGAAGTAAGTTTTAGTATAACACCGCGGGCAATGAGTTTCTCTGGTTAGCTGAGAGCAAGTTAAACACTGCTTGAGCTCTTGTGCTCTCGCGCTTTTACCATCGTGAAGCAGGGCGGGTTGAAACAGCATCTGCTGTCTTTCCCATAATTCAGTTTCATTTATAAGAGACAACGTCTCTATAAAACAAACTACAAATAGAATATAAGCCCAAAAGCCAAGACCAAATCCAATATCAGCGAGTGACATTAATTTAAAAACACTGACTAAAACGGCTACTAGGAATATATCGGCGAGATTAAGCGTTCTTGTCTTATTGAGTAAACGTGCCAGATAGCGAGCATTATGAGGATTTAGGTCTTGCCAATAATGGCTGTTAGTTAATAGTACAAGTAAGCATACAAACAGTGGGATTAAAAATGTACTGAACACGAAAATACCAGATAGAACGACACTATATTTATCTGCAAGCAAACTAAAAGCCTGCCATAAACTTATATCTTGAACTAGTCCATGTTGGCTGAAGCTTACAAAAGAGGGATAAAGACTAGAAAATAGGAATAATAGACTGGTAAGGCTGAATGCAATCAGCCATTGTTGTTGATTAGTTTGATAACTGACTATCTCATTTTTACAACAAGGACAAATTGCACGCTGATGTTCTCCAAGTGAAGAAACACGAACTAATGAGTCACAATGTTTGCAGGCGAGGATCATAAATAGTTAGTTTAATTCTACTTAAGTATTTATTGAGTTTGATTTACTGCAGTAAACAAAGCAAGGTAATTGCGTTATTTGGTATTTAAAGAAGAAAAAGTGCCTACAAAACAGGCAAAAGAAAAATAATTTCAAAAAAATGCATTTTTTTTTATTTTTACGCTTGAATTCAAAAACACTGCCCCTATTTACTAGTCATCGAAACGAACAACGAATTTTGAAGTCGGAGAAGATTCATGGGTAAAATTATTGGAATCGATTTAGGTACTACTAACTCTTGTGTTGCAGTACTAGATGGTGATAGCGCACGCGTTATTGAAAATGCTGAGGGTGATCGTACAACCCCATCAATTATTGCTTTCACTGAAGAAGGTGAAACCTTAGTAGGTCAGCCAGCTAAACGCCAAGCGGTTACAAACCCTAAAAACACATTATTTGCAATCAAGCGTTTAATCGGTCGTCGCTTTGAAGACGAAGAAGTACAACGTGACATTGGCATCATGCCTTTCACTATTACTAAAGCAGACAATGGTGATGCATGGGTAGAAGTACGTGGTGAAAAACGTGCTGCACCTCAGATTTCAGCTGAAGTGCTTAAGAAAATGAAAAAGACAGCGGAAGACTTCTTAGGTGAAGAAGTAACAGAAGCTGTAATCACAGTACCAGCTTATTTCAACGATTCTCAGCGTCAAGCGACAAAAGATGCTGGCCGTATCGCTGGTCTTGAAGTTAAGCGTATCATCAATGAGCCAACTGCTGCAGCACTTGCATACGGTATGGACAAGAAACAAGGCGACAATGTTGTTGCCGTTTATGACCTTGGTGGTGGTACATTCGATATCTCAATCATTGAAATCGATGAAGTAGATGGCGAGCACACGTTTGAAGTACTTGCTACAAATGGTGACACGCACTTAGGTGGTGAAGACTTCGATAACCGTGTTATCAACTACCTAGTAGCTGAATTCCAAAAAGATCAAGGTATTGATCTTAAGAATGACCCGCTTGCAATGCAGCGTGTTAAAGAAGCAGCAGAAAAAGCGAAGATTGAGCTTTCAAGTGCACAGCAAACTGAAGTTAACTTACCTTATGTGACAGCAGATGCAACTGGTCCTAAGCACATGAACGTAAAACTAACTCGCGCTAAGCTTGAATCTTTAGTAGAAGATCTAGTAACTCAATCAATCGAGCCATTAAAGCGTGCACTTGCTGATGCAGACCTTTCTGTGAGCGACGTTAATGACATCATCCTTGTTGGTGGTCAAACACGTATGCCACTAGTGCAGAAGACAGTAACTGAGTTCTTCGGTAAAGAGCCTCGTAAAGACGTTAACCCTGATGAAGCGGTTGCTGTAGGTGCTGCAGTTCAAGGTGGTGTATTAGCGGGTGACGTAAAAGACGTACTATTACTAGACGTTTGTCCTTTATCTCTTGGTATTGAGACAATGGGTCAGGTAATGACTGCGTTAATTGAGAAAAATACAACTATTCCTACTAAGAAGTCGCAAACATTCTCTACTGCGGAAGACAATCAATCAGCAGTGACAATTCACGTGCTACAAGGTGAGCGTAAGCGTTCAAGTGACAACAAGTCTCTTGGTCAATTCAACCTTGAAGGTATCCGTCCTGCACAACGTGGTGTACCTCAAATTGAAGTAACGTTTGACGTTGATGCTGACGGTATCTTACATGTATCTGCAAAAGATAAAGATACAGGTAAAGAACAGAAGATCACTATCCAAGCTTCTTCTGGTCTAAGCGATGATGAAATTGACCAAATGGTCCGTGATGCTGAAGCGAATGCTGAAGAAGATAAGAAGTTCGAAGAACTTGTTGCTTCACGTAACCAAGCTGATGCAATGGTTCACGGTACGCGTAAGCAAATAGAAGAAGCGGGTGATGCACTACCTGCAGAAGACAAAACAGCAATTGAAGCTGCACTTTCTGAACTAGAAACAGCAATTAAAGGCGATAGCAAAGAAGAAATCGATGCTAAAGTTCAAGCGCTAGCTGAGAAATCTCAGAAGCTTATGGAAATTGCTCAAGCAAATGCACAGGCGCAACAAGCACAAGGTGCCGACGCGGGTGCACAGCAGCAAGGTTCAGCTAAGCAAGATGACGACGTAGTTGATGCAGAGTTTGAAGAAGTAAAAGACAACAAGTAATTGTTGAACTTCAAGGGCGCATTTAAAATGCGCCCTTAGTCTATTCAAAATCTGTAAAAATAAATGTTCTGGTAGTTAAAACTACCCTTAACTGAGTATCAAAACTATGTCAAAACGTGATTATTATGAAGTGTTAGGTGTTGCAAAAGACGCCAGTGAACGTGACATAAAAAAAGCTTATAAACGCTTAGCGATGAAGTACCACCCAGATAGAACTGCAGGTGATGCGGATTTAGAAGCCAAGTTTAAAGAAGTCAAAGAAGCGTACGAAGTACTCACAGACAGTCAAAAACGTCAGATGTATGACCAATACGGCCACGCAGCTTTTGATCAAAATGGTGGTGGCGGCCATGGTGGCTTTGGCGGAGGCCATGGTGACTTTGGTGATATTTTCGGTGACGTATTCGGTGATATTTTTGGTGGCGGCGGTCGTCGTCAATCACGTCAACAACGCGGTTCAGATCTTCGTTACAATATGGAGCTTAGCCTTGAAGAGGCAGTTCGAGGTAAAGAAGTTGAAATCAAAGTACCAACTTGGGTAAGTTGTGAACCATGTGACGGAAGTGGTGCTAAAGCGGGCTCTAAACCTAAGACGTGTTCTACTTGTCATGGTGCGGGTCAAGTACAAATGCGCCAAGGCTTCTTTGCTGTTCAGCAAACATGTCCTACGTGTCAAGGTACGGGCTCTGTTATTTCAGATCCTTGTAACAGCTGTCATGGCCAAGGTCGTGTTGAAAAAACCAAGACGTTATCAGTAAAAATTCCAGCAGGCGTTGATACTGGTGACCGTATTCGCCTTACCGGTGAAGGTGAAGCAGGCATGCATGGCGCGCCATCTGGTGATTTGTATGTTCAAGTTTCTGTGCGTGAACATCCAATTTTCACTCGTGATGGTAATAACTTGTACTGCGAGGTACCAATCAGCTTCACTACAGCAGCGGTCGGTGGTGAAATTGAAGTACCAACTCTAGATGGCCGAGCGAATCTGAAAATACCAGCTGAAAGCCAAACAGGTAAGATGTTCAGAATGCGCGGTAAAGGTGTTAAATCTGTGCGCAGCGGTTCAGTCGGTGACCTAATTTGTAAAGTGGTAATTGAAACACCTGTAAACCTAAATGACAGACAAAAAGAGCTGTTAAAAGAGCTAGAAGAAAGCATGGGTGCAGACAACGGTAAAAATAGACCGAAAGCACAAGGCTTCTTTGATGGTGTTAAGAAGTTCTTCGATGACTTAACAAAGTAAAATTTGTTGAACCAAAAACGGCGCATAGCGCCGTTTTTCTTTTTTAATCTAAAATTAATAGATAGTCTTGCTCACCCTCACATCGACATGCTTGTGATTGACCATCCTTTTGACCAAATAAACTTCCTGATTTACAACCAAACAATTGGCATTTCGCCTCACAGGCCATTGCATCTCGCCATGTGACATACTCGTCATTCATGAAACTAAAAGCAGAAGTAACCGTCAGCATGCCTATGAAAAGAGTGAGCACTTTAAGCTTTGATTTAAGCCACATGCGACACCTCTTTTTCATAAGTATTAGACTTTAGTCTAATGCTTAAACGCCATTGTTCAAGTAAAGAGTCATGTTATGTTGGCAATCAATTCTAGCTTTATTTTGAAAATCTAACGTCAATACATAAGTGCCTAAATTCATATTCTATAAATAACAAATTTGGGAGTGACTGATTTTATAGACTAAATTTAAGATAAAGATTCTAACTTCGACTTGGTTTTAAATTTTTCTGTTGTTTTAATAACCAAACTTTGTAAGTTCAAATATTTATATTCAAAAATTTTCTAAGTTGAGCTTACACGTGTAAGCCTATCTATTTCAATGACTTAAACTAGCATTTGCAAAGGCGTAGTAATTTTCTTGTTAAATAATTGCATAGAGTAATTGATCTAACGCGTTTTTTATGCCGTAATGTAGATATATTCAACTGGTCTGATGAGTTAGTTATGAGTTTAAGAACACAATTTAGAAAAGTATTACCAAGTATCTCAATTACAGAACAAGAAGCGCTTGACGCGGGTGATGTTTGGTTAGAAGGTTCAATCTATCAAGGTAAGCCTGATTTTAGTGCGCTTCGTGCAGTACCTGAGGCGACACTTTCGGCAGAAGAACAAGCTTTCATTGACGGTCCAGTGAAAGAGTTAATGGCTATGATTGATGATTCTGTTATTCAGAACAGTAAGCATCTACCTGAACATATTTTAGATTTCTTAAAGAAAGAACGCTTCTTCTCTTTGATTATTCCAAAATCTTACGGTGGCCGAGAGTTTAGCCCTTATGCTAATTCCACTATCGTAGGTACAATCGCGACTAAATCTTCAGCTGTTGCCGTAACGGTTATGGTGCCTAATTCATTAGGCCCGGGTGAGTTATTAATGCACTATGGTACTGAAGAGCAACGTGCGCATTACTTACCTCGTTTAGCTAATGGTACTGATATTCCATGTTTTGCACTTACCAGCCCTGAAGCAGGTTCTGATGCCGGTGGTATTCCAGATCAGGGTATCGTAACTAAGGGTATGCACAATGGTGAAGAAGTTCTAGGTTTAGAGATCACTTGGGACAAGCGTTACATCACTTTAGCACCTATTGCGACAGTATTAGGCCTGGCATTCAAAGTATTTGATCCTGAAGGTCTATTAGGTGGTAAAGAAGAGTTAGGTATTACGTGTGCGTTAATTCCGAAATCACATCCAGGTGTTGAACTTGGTAACCGTCATGACCCTATGGGTATCCGTTTCTACAACGGTACTACACGTGGCAATAAAGTGTTTATTCCAATGGAGTTCATCATTGGTGGGCAGAAAAACATTGGTCGTGGTTGGCAGATGCTTGTTAGTTGTCTTGGCGCCGGTCGTGGTATCTCACTACCTGCTCTAGGTGTTTCTACAAGTCAGGTAGCGCTTAAGTCAGCGTCAGAATATGCTGCGGTTCGAGAACAGTTTGGTCTATCAATTGGTCAATTTGAAGGTATTCAAGAAAAGCTAGCTGACATAGCAGGTAAGACTTACCTACAAGAGTCTATGCGTGTGTTAACAACTGAAGGTTTAGGTATGGGCCTGAAACCATCAGTTGTAACTGCAATCGCAAAATATCATATGACTGAAATCGGTCGTGATGTGCTTGACTCGGCAATGGATATTTTAGCTGGTAAAGCTATCCAAAATGGTCCACAGAACACGTTAGCTAGTGGTTATGTTGCTCAGCCAATCGCAATCACTGTTGAAGGCGCAAACATTCTAACACGCAACCTAATGATCTTTGGTCAAGGCGTTATGCGTTGTCACCCGCATCTTCAAGAAATGGTTGAAGCAATTCATAGTGAAGAAGCTGACGCAGATAAGAAATTTAATAAGAAATTCCGCCAAACTGTAGGTTACGGTATTTCGAATGGCTTACGTGCATTCGGCTTAGGCTTAATGCCATTTATGGCTGGCAGTCAGAGCTCATTGTCTGAAGTTAGACCATATGAGAAAGCGGTTATGCAATTGTCATCTCGTTTAGCTCTATTTGCTGATTTCTCATTATTAGTTCTAGGCGGCAAGTTAAAGCAAGCTGAAATGCTATCAGCACGTCTTGGTGATGTAATGAGTTACCTATATGCAGCAATGGCTTCAATTAAGTACTATGAGCAGAAAGTATCTGAATCAGAGCGTGCACAAGCAGCACCTTATTTCCATTATGCAACGCGCTGGGCATTACAAAATGCTGAAAACGCATTACATAAATTCTTAGATAACTTCCCAGCAAGTTTTGCTCGTAAGTTCTTACGTGTAGCAACATTACAATTTAGCCACAGAATGGCAAAAATTGACGACAATTTAATTCGTGAACTAGCGGCTGCCGCACAACAAGACACTGCATTTAAGTCACAAATCACAAAGCTAGTTAAACCAACTGCAGGTGATGGCCATGATATTAACGAGCAGGCATATAAGGCGAAAATGGCTTGCTTAGATTTACTTAAAGTACTTAAGAAAGCACTTCGTTCGAAACAAGTAAAACCAGGTGTACGTTTCGCTGACACATTAGATAACGCTTTAGCCGCAAACGTAATAACAGCTGAGCAATATGCTAAATTAATTGATTACAACAAGAAGCGAGAGAAAGCGATCCGAGTTGATGAGTTTGATTTCGACTTAAACCTTATTGATGATTGTCCGTTGAATGCTGAAATTCAGCAGGCCAGTTAACAATCGTGGAGAACATCGCCCAGCAATTCGCTGGGCGTTTTTATTTTAGGCGCGTACAATAAATCAAAGTTTAAAATAATGAAAAAGTCATTGCTTTGAGTACACGTCATTTAGAAAAGTACATACCTGAGCTTACGCTCACAGATTTATCTATTTCACTTTGGAGTGGGTGTGGGCAAATTCAATCAGGTTTCTTTAATTCACAGCCTGTGATAGTTAAACTCAGCGAAATTCCTGAAAACATTAATCACCAAGTCATTTCACAAACTGATTTTGCCAAACAAAGAAAAGATAAGTCTTACCTGAACGAACTCAATTTTTACAACGACCCGTCATACCATACAGCTTTTGAGAAAGTAAGACCCTATTGTTACTTTGCAAAGAGAATAGGAGCTTTAAATGTTTTGATCTTAGAAGACTTTAAATCAAAGGGTTTTCGAAATATAGATGATCATAAACTTGAACACATCTATGCAGTTGTTAAATGGTTAGCCCAGTTTCATGCCCAAGGGCTTACTTTTATCAAATCAGAACCATTTCCATTAGGCGGATATTGGCATCTTGAAACAAGGCCTGATGAGTTTGAAAAGATGGAATTCATTGATTTAAAACATCAGGCAATTTATTTGGCAGACTCACTGTATAAGGCTAACTACCAGACGTTAATACATGGTGATTCTAAGTTAGCAAACTACGCGTTCGACAAAAATTACAACGTACTTGGCTATGATTTTCAATATCTCGGTAGTGGAATTGGGTTACAAGATGTGATGTTGTTTATGACCAGTGTGTTTAATGATGAAGCGTGTGAAAAGTATGAAGAATCAATACTTAATTTATACTTTGAAAGTTTAAAGAAAGCACTGATTAATACCATGAGCATAAAAGAGTATGAACTTTTAGAGCTTGAATGGCGTACTCTATGGCCAATAGTATGGTCTGATTTCTATCGTTTTTTAAATGGCTGGAAACCTGAACATAAAAAAATAACGCAATTCATGCAAAATAAGTTTACAGAAGTTCTAAACAATATATGATTTTTTCTTTACTAAGTGCACTTTGCTGGTCTTTATTTGATATTGCAAGAAAAGAGCTAGCCCAGCATGTTAATCCAAAGTTCTTGTCGCTTGCAATGAGCGTCAGTGTTCTGCCTTTGTTCTTCTTATTGTGGGGATTTCAAGGGTTTCAATTCCCGAGTAGTTCTTATTATTTTCCAGCTGCGATAAGTGGCTTACTTGCTGCAATAGGCAGTGTTTGTTTTATGTTCGCGATCTCGAAAGGCAAACTTGCAATTGTATTATCTATTACTGCTTGTACACCGTTTATTTCAGCAGTGTTCTCATTCTTTTTTTTAGAAGAACTACTTTCTCAATTCGAGTGGTTAGGCATTGTATTAGTTGTGTTTGCAACCATGCTACTTGCTGGCACATCAATTAACACACGTGATAAATCAAGCTTATATGCATTAATTACAGCACTTGCATGGGGCACCTGTATTGTATTCGATAAACAAGCGTTAACTCATGGCTCTAATTCGTTCCACGGCATGTTTCTGACATCCATAATAATTACTGTTTTGTCTATTAGTTTGAGAATTGACTATCAATGGCGAGCCTTGCTGAGAAACTTTAAGTGGTGGCTTATTGCTGTAATGGTGTTTTTTGGTGCTGTATTTCTTCAATTTGCTGCGCTTGAATATCTAAACCCTGGTGTTGTAGAGGCCATTAAACGTGGAATTGGCATTGTACTCGCTGTAATCATTGGTCGTGTATTTTATCAAGAAACTCTGTCTAGCAAGCAAATAACGGGTGTTTGCTTAGTTTTGTCTGCTACTTATTTATTCATGTAAAGGGGCTTTACAAACCGCTTTTTTATTTTTCTAGAAAACTTATAATGTCCACTCGATTATTCGGAGTTTATATGAAGTATTTAGTTTTATTGCTTTTCTCAGCCATTACTTTTAGCTTTAGTGCTTTTGCACAGACTAGCGATTTATCTGTAACAATGAAAAACATAGGCCATGCTTACAAAAAGGCAGTTCGCTCGACTGACGGTGTAGAAATAATCAGTCAGATTGATGAAATGATTATTTTGATTCAAAAAAGTAAAAAGGCTAATTTCAAAGCTGATTTAAAAGAGCAATCAATCGAGGGATTAGATAAGGTCATCACCGTATTACAAGAATCAAAGCGCTTTGTAGAGAAGGGTGAGATTACTAAAGCTAAGGAAAAATTAAAGAAAGTTGATGTACTTCGAGAGAAATATCATGAGCTACACGAGCCACCTAGTGTTTGGGAGCTGTTATTTGGATAGAGAAAAGCGGCATAAATGCCGCTTTTTTATTTTTTCTTTTTCTTCATGCCTTGGACGGCTTTGAATCTTGGATTGGATTTACAGATCACAAATACTCGGCCACGTCTTTTTACTACTTGGCAACCAGGGCGACTTTTGGCACTTTTTAAAGAACTGAGTACTTTCATAAATTTTCCTTATATTATTTGCTTGCAAGATTTTTGAAGCGGCGGTTGAATTGAGCAACACGACCATCAGAAGCTGTAATTTTCTGCTTACCTGTATAGAAAGGGTGTGATTCACTTGAAACATCAATTGGTACATATGGGTAAGTTACGCCATCAATTTCGACTGTTCTATCAGATTTGATTGTCGAACCAACAATAAAGTATTTATCAATAGAAGTATCGTGAAATGCCACTTGTTCGTAATCAGGGTGAATATTAGGTTTCATAAAATGCCCTTATGTTTTGTTATAATATCTCGCATGTTATTCTAAATGAAAACTATTTGCAAATGGGTTTTGGGTAAATTTGTCGATTTTGATGGTTTGTTGCGCAAACAAACACCTTGTCTCTAGCTATTCGTTGTAGGCCTGTTATAAATAAGGTGTAAGTTTTAAAGGGAAGCAACAATGGAAGAGCTAAATAATAACTTGGATAACACCGTGATTGATTCGCTCAAAAATAAAGATCACAGTGGCATTAACAAACAGCTTGATAAGTTGAGTTGTACTCATAGTGACATCATTGAGTTACTTGCAGAATATGTTGTATTAGCTGAACAAGATGATGAAAGTTTTGATGCTTGGTACGACGTTCTTTGCGAAGATCAATTAAAAGTTTTAAAGGCATTTGAAATTATGAGAGCTCACTTAGAGTCGTGAGCTCATCTTACTGATAAATCATATTGCTTTATTAAACGCTCAATATAACGCTGTCGAATAAGCTGTTTTGGTAATAGTGGATTGTCTAGTGCAACTGAGTTATTAAGTTGTCTGAGTGCAACATGAAGGATTTTTCGTGTCTCCTCATCGAGTATGTCTAAGCTAAAATCTTCAGTTAAAAATGAAATAACATACTTAAATAGATCGATAGCAACGATTTCTTCTATCTTTCCTGTAGAACTGATTGCGCCATATTTTCCTACTAAGAAATATTGCCAACTCGACTGAATGGATTCTTCTAGATCTTCTGTAAATGAGGCGATAAGTGTTTCGGGTAAACCATGCACTAACTGATTCAAAGCCTGTTGATAGAGATTCCCAAAATACATGAATGCTTGACTTGATGACTCAATATTATGCTTTATAAGTATTTGAGCCCAAGCTAGATATCCCCTCGGGTAATATTCAATCTGCTCTGTATGCTCTGTGATCCCTAAGTAAGAATTGACTTGAAGTTTATTTTCTATAACGAAACTGCTCGCTGGAAACAAACCTGACTCTTGCCAGTGAAATAAGATATCTTCATTGACTCTCGCAGACTGGCATATTTCTATAGTTTGATAAAAATTTTCATTGAAATGATTAAGTAAGCTCATATTGTTACTGGTTAAATATACAGTGTTTGTATTTAATCAGTAATACAACCAATTTACAAGTCATTCAGTCTAAAGAAAGCTCGGAACTGCTACTGTTTTATGTAAGAATATTGGCACTTGGAATAAGAAAACTTGTAAACATGCAGATTAACGAAAAACTACAACAAGCAAGCTTGATCACCGCGATAAAAACTCCTTACTTAGCAAGTGGCGAAATCGATTTACTCGCCTACGACAAATTAGTCGAGCTACAAATTGAAGCGGGTGTCGACGGTATTATCGTAGGCGGTACAACCGGTGAAGGCCAATTAATGAATTGGGAAGAGCACCTAATGTTAATTGCGCACACGGTGAGTAAGTACAAGCAACAAATTTTAGTTATCGGTAATACGGGCAGTAATAACACTCGTGAAGCTGTGAAAGCGACAGAATATGGCTTTGCAACGGGAATGGATGCCGCATTACAAATCAACCCTTACTATGGTCGCACTTCAGTTGAAGGTGTAATTAAACATTTTGAAAAAGTGCTCGAGATTGGCCCAGCATTTATTTACAACGTACCGGGAAGAACGGGGCAGGACTTAACGCCTGATATTATTGAGCCCCTTTCGAAGCATGACAATTTTATTGGTGTTAAAGAGTGTGCAGGTAATGAGCGTATTGCTCACTATGAAAAACAAGGTATCTCATGCTGGTCTGGTAATGACGATGAAGCACACGATGCAAGACATTTACATGGTGCACATGGCGTCATTTCAGTTACTTCTAATATTGTGCCTAAGCAGTTTAGAAGTTTGATGAACGAACGTAATGACGAACTAAACCAGTCATTGCAGCCACTAATCTCTTGGTTATTCTGTGAACCTAACCCAATCGCAATAAACACGGCGCTTATGATGACTGGTGCTGTAAAGCCTGTCTTCAGATTGCCTTATGTACCATTAAGTACATCTCAACAACAACAAGGCTTGCAATTAATCTCTGAACTAGCTGTGGGTAGTTATGTTGGAAATGCACCAAGTTTACTAAACTCTGAGTCAATTATTCTTTGTTAGAACTCACTAATTGACGTATAATCTGCGGCCTTTTAATGATTGGCCGCAGGTTTTTGTTATGAATTTCAAATCTTTTAGTTTTTCTCCGCTTATACTGCAAGCACTAGACGAATTAGAATTTCACACCCTTACACCAATTCAGCAAGCTGCTATCCCTGTTGTAAGAAAAGGGCATGATGTACTTGCTACTGCCCAAACAGGTACAGGTAAAACAGCCGCTTTTAGTTTGCCAATCATTCAGAATATTTTTGAACATGCTGAGCAACACCCTAGAGCTTTGATCATAGCGCCAACCCGTGAGTTAGCAGAACAGATAGCAAATAACTGCAAACAATTTGCTAAATATACTGACCTTAATGTGGTTGCTTTATTTGGTGGTGTGAATACTGCTGGTCAAGAAGAACAATTGAACGCCGGCTGTGATATATTGGTTGCAACACCTGGCAGGCTTCTTGATCACTTACGTCTGGGAAGTGTAAATCTGTCTCAGGTAAAGCATTTAGTGTTAGATGAAGCAGACAGACTACTCGATATGGGTTTTATTACTGACATCCAAAAAGTAATAGAGCTATGTCATGAAGATAAACAACAATTATTCTTCTCGGCAACTTTCCCAACGGCAATGAAACAGTTTGCACGTCAAGTTTTAAAGCACCCTAAGTTTGTTCAAGTTACACCTGAAAACACAACAGCTGAAACGGTGAGGCATATTGTTTATCCTGTTGAGCAAGGCAGAAAGCAAGAGCTGCTTTCTGAGTTAATTGGTAAGAAGAATTGGCAACAAGTGCTTGTATTTGTGAACATGAAAGATGTTGCTGACGACATTGTTAAAGAGCTAAACCTTGATGGTATTCCTGCCACTGTGTGTCATGGCGATAAAAAGCAAGGGGCTAGACGTCGAGCTTTACGTGAGTTCAAAGAAGGCAAGGTTCGCGTGTTAGTTGCCACTGAAGTTGCTGCTCGAGGAATTGATATCGAAGGTTTGCCTCGCGTGGTTAACTATGATCTACCTTATCTTGCAGAAGATTACGTACACCGTATTGGTAGAACAGGTCGTGCGGGTCAGCAAGGCCAAGCAATTTCATTTGTTGCACGTGAGGAAGAGCAAGTATTACTGCATATTGAAGAATTAATAGGACAGCAAATTAAGCGCTATTATTTACCTGGCTATGAAGTAAGTAGTCGTGAAAGTCTGATTAAAAACTTAACTAAAAAACCTTCACATCAACGTAGAAAACCAAAAACGAACCGCCCTAGTAATCAGGCAAGTGGTGAAGCGAGAGCGAAAAACAGAGCGCGTATCGCGAATGTGAGAAAGCAGATTAAAGGTAAGTCTTTAAAGTTGAGTAAATAAATTCTTTTTAAGTAAAATATTCAAAAGGTTGCCAAGTGCAACCTTTTTTAGTTTTTTCACTACAATGATTAAATAGCATAGGCTGCGAGGCTTACCTCTTCAATTTTGCAGGCTTGTTGTATTGCAACATCTCTTGCCATGGTTTTTAAATATCTATTAAGATTATTAAAGCTTAATGGTGGATGTTGAATTTCGTCGGCCCAAATGCATAGCATAAATAAAATGTAATCACAGACAGTAATGGATTCACCAACTAAATAGGTATTGTCGTTGAGTTGTTTATCAATGATCTGTAATACATCTTTTAATCTTGTTTGCTGTGTTCTTACAATGTCATCGTAAATTAATGCGTTTTGTGTGTGTCTTTCCGGATAAAAGTAAGTCATCAGTTCAGTTTGCAGTGTACTAGTTAAATACATCAACCACTGATTGAAAATAGCCTTTTGTTTTATATTTGCAGGAATAAGACCTGCTTCAGGGTGTTTTTCTGCAAGGTATAAGCAAATTGCTGCGCTTTCGAATAGAACAAATTCATCATCAACCAAAGTAGGGATCCGTCCTGTTGGGTTGAGTGATAAATATTGGGCTGATTTTTGAGCCAGTTTTTTTCTGTCTACAAGCTCGAGTTGATAGGGGGCATTAATTGCTTTTAAAACAAAATGAGGGGCAAGACTGGCATTACAAGGGTAGTAAAACAGAGTATACATACTTCACCTAGATAGTTAGAGTTTTTCGATAGCAGTGTCCTTTCAGTAAATGGTACTTGAAAAACCTAGGTGAGATAATCAGTTTAATCAAGAAAATACTTCACTTTACAAACAAAAACGGCAACCCGAGTTGCCGTTTAGTAGTATAAAATTGTGATTTAGTTAACGACTAGGGCGTATAGTAAATCGGCGAGTTAGGGCCCACAGGTAAGCCAAAGCCAAATACCCAGATGTAGAATAGTGCAACCCAACCAACAAAGAAGAACATACTGTACGGAAGCATAGTCGCTACTAGTGTACCGATACCCATATCTTTTTTGTACTTAGTCGCAACTGCGAGTATCAGACCAAAGTAACTCATCATAGGTGTGATCAAGTTAGTCACTGAGTCACCAATACGGTAAGCGGCTTGGATAGTTTCTGGCGCATAACCAATTAACATTAACATCGGTACGAAGATAGGAGCCGTCACAGCCCACTGAGCCGACGATGAGCCTAAGCTTAGGTTTACTAATGCACACATAAAGATAAACAGTACAAAAACTTCAGGACCTGTTAGGTTAAGCGCTTGAAGCAGTGCTGCGCCGTTTATAGCTAAAATAGTACCAAGGTTCGTCCATTTGAAGAAAGCAACGAACTGAGCCGCAAAGAATACAAGTACAATGTACATACCCATAGAGCTCATTGACTTACTCATAGCGTCAATGACGTCGCGGTCATTCTTCATAGTGCCAACAACGCGACCATAAACAAAACCAGGGATTGCAAAGGTAACAAAGATAAATACTACGATACCTTTTAGGAATGGAGAGCCAGCTACTTCACCGGTTTCAGGGTGACGTAAAATACCATTTTCAGGTACGATGGTTAATGCAAGAAGTGCAGATACAACAAGCAGAGAAACACCAGCCCATTTCAAACCAGACTTTTCTTTCGCACTTAATTTTTCAATGTTGTTTTCACTTAAGTCGATGCTTGCTTCGTCTGGGTTGTATTTGCCAAGACGCGGTTCAACAATTTTTTCTGTAACTAATGTACCAACGATGGCAATTAGGAATACTGATATCATCATGAAGTACCAGTTCGCCTCAGGGCCGACTTCATAAGTTGGGTCAATCATCTGTGCCGCAGGTGTTGTAATACCTGCTAGCAGCGGATCGATTGTGCCAAGTAAAAGGTTTGCACTATAACCACCTGAAACACCAGCAAACGCCGCAGCTAGACCCGCAAGTGGGTGACGACCTAGGCTATGGAAAATCATTGCAGCAAGCGGAATTAAAACAACATAGCCTAATTCAGATGCTGTATTTGATAAGATTGCGGCGAAAACAACCATGAAAGTAACTAGGCGCTTTGAAGCACCCATCACCATACCGCGCATCGCCGCAGAAAGCATACCTGAGTGCTCAGCAACACTTACACCCAGAAGTGCAACCAATACAGTGCCTAATGGTGCGAAACCTGTGAAGTTAGTTACAAGCCCTGTAACGATACGCTGAAGACCTTCAGCACTTAAAAGGCTAACAACTTCAATGACACCATCAGGATCACGTCCTTTAGCGCCTTCAGGGCGAGGGTCAATGGCGCTTAAGCCAAACCAATCTGCTATACCACTGAAAATAACAATGGCGATACAAAACATAGCAAAAAGCGTGATAGGGTGGGGTAACAAATTTCCTAAAAATTCAACAGTTGCTAAAAAGCGATTAAACAAACCCTGTGGTTTTTGTTCTGTTGATTGCTGATTTTCAGGTTTTGTCTCAACTGCGTTCGACATAATGAAAAATACTCAATACCAAAATTGCCGCATAACCTATCACTTTTTTAATTTGAAATCATTTTTTTACCGTTAATTCACAGTAAAAACAGGACAAACACCATGACGAAAACCTGACAATTTGGCAATATAGGCTCAACTAAACGTTTACCGTCTTTAATATGCACATTCACTTCCTCGGCACTTCATCAGGTGTACCTAGTCAAACTAGAAACACATCGTCCACAGCAATTTCATTTGATAAAACAAAATCATGGGTTATGGTTGATTGTGGCGAGGCAACACAGCATCAACTCTTAAAGTCTTCTCTTTCTTTTTTTCATTTAGAAGTGATCTGCATTAGTCATGTACATGGAGACCACTGTTATGGTTTACCCGGGTTATTGTCGTCTATGGCGATGAACGGCAAAAAATCTGCTGTTCACCTAATCGCGCCCAAAGAAATAATTGCATGGTTGCACGCAACTTTTCATATGTCTGATACAAGACTCTCCTTTGATTTAATCACACATGACATTAGTGAAATGACAGGTTCATCTGATTTCAATTTTTGTGATATTGAAGTTATCCCCTTAAAGCATAGAGTCTCCAGCTTTGGTTTTAAGGTTTCTGAAAAGCTGATCCCAAAAAAGCTTAAAATTGAAAAGCTAACAAAAGACGGCATTAAAAGTGGCCCTCATTACAATAAATTGCAAAAAGGAGAAGATGTTGTATTTGGTTCAGAGCTACTTTTAAGTAAAGATTATACATTCCAAAGCTGGCAAACGCGTCGAGCTATTGTTTGCGGAGATAACGAAAGACCGGCTCTTGTCGCTAATTATTGTTCTGATATTGATGTGTTAGTGCATGAGTCAACTTTTACACATAGTGACCTACACAAGGTGGGTTTTCATACAGGCCATTCAGATGCAAAAAGAGTTGCAGAATTTGCACAGCTACAGCAAATTCCAACACTAATTTTAACTCATTTTAGTGTCCGATATCATGGAGAGCATGGACTTGAAAGTGTAAGGCGAGAAGCTAGCCACTACTATTGTGGTAATTTAATTCTCGCAGAAGATTTTCTTACTTTCTCAATAGAGAAAAGAAAGTTGCATTTAGAGCAATAATAATTTGACATATTTATAGCGCATCTTTCACTTTGATATATGCTTAAAACAGATACAATTTCGTTTAGTGAATATGCCTACTTTAAATATCAAAACACGTATTTTACTGTTTGTGGTGATTTTTGAAATATTGGCATATTCGTCAATTGTACTTTTTAGTAATGTTTACTACAGCAGCGCGTTATCTAATGTCAAAGAACAAGAAATCATTCAAACCTTCAAATCTAGCGCTAATAAAATTGACCACACAATCTCATTGATGGAACAAAGTGCCTTCAACTTAGCACAACATGGCCTCTCTCTTTATCTTGAGCATAATAAATCGAATTTTGATAAGGCAGAATTAAAGCAGAAATTTAGTGATATTTTAGAACAGCACTTTTCATTCTTTGAACTTGCCTTAGGTGGTGGTGTCTGGTTTGAACCTATGCGAGTGTTCGAAGATACACAATATTTCGGTCCTTATGTTTATCGAGATAATAAACGTATATTATTTAGCTGGGAGTTAAGTGGTGAGCAATATGATTATCATAGTCAAGATTGGTATCAGTTAGGAAAACAAGCTGCAAAAAACGCGCTTCCAGTTGTCTGGACACATCCTTATGTCGACGAAGCGGGAAGCTTAGCGCCGATGATGACAGTTGACGCGCCTATAATTCTAACTAATGGCGATATGATTGGTATGGCAACCGTAGATTGGTCATTGTCTGAACTAACTGCATTTTTAGAGACAGTGAAGATTACCGATAACTCTTCACCACTGTTGATCCACAAAGCCTCAAATAGAATTATCAGCTTTCCTTTAAAATCAGAGTTGGTGATGCAAACGACACCTGATGAAGCATGGTTCAAGCCATTGTATAATGATTCATCAAATACTAAGTTCAATACTTTTAGAAGCTTACCAATAAACGGTAAACTGTATGACTTGTATTTTCTTGAAACAAAAAGTGGTTTTATATTGGGTTTTTTCAGCCCACATAAAGACATTGATAAAGAAGTAAGAGCAGTATCTCAAGTCACTTTATTGGGAGGTGCAATTATCGGTATCACTTTCATCGTCTTGATTATCTTTATCATGAAGCATCTTTTTAAGCCTTTTGATTTAGTGCTTAGCCAGATTAAAGGCTCTATCAAGCATACTGATAACGAAAAAGTAACCGTTCAAAACATTGTTTATGACGAGCAAAACGAATTCACGCCAATTATTACTGAGCTAAATTTTGTCTATCAGCAAGTCAACACACATATAGCAGAAATTAATCAAGCTAATACTGCGCTTACTAAGACACAGAATGAGTTAGATAAGCTCAACATTGACCTAGAGCTAAAAGTCAAAACGCGTACAGATGAGCTTAATCATAAAACTGAAGAAGCGTTAAAGGCGCTTTCTGAATTGCAAACGATACAGAAAAAATTGATTGAACAAGAAAAGCATGCGTCACTCGGACGACTAGTAGCAGGGATAGCCCATGAAATTAATACGCCAGTAGGCGTTGCCATCACAGCAGCTTCATTTGTTGAAGATGAAGTGGTACATCTCGAAGAGAAGTTGCAATCATGTCAGTTAACAAAACACCAATTGATTAAAGTTATTTCTGATTTCAAAGAAGGCTGTTTTATTCTTAAAAGTAATTTACATAGAACTGCTGAATTGGTTGCCAGCTTTAAACAAGTCTCTGTAGACCAATCTTCTGAATTGCTACGCAAGATAGAACTGAATGCCTACTTAGAAGATGTGATCCGTACTTTAAAGCCAAGGATTAAAAACTCGTCGCATAAGGTTCACCTTGAACCTAACCCGGTTGAAATAGAAGTGCTTTGTAGCCCAGGTGCAATAGCGCAAGTTATTACAAATATTATAGAAAACGCGTTAGTTCATGCCTTTAATAAACATGAGTCTGGTGAAGTTAATGTACTACTCTCTCAATCAGGCAATGAAGTCAGTATTTTGATTTCAGACAATGGACAAGGTATGCCTAGTGATGTGCTAGAGTGTATTTTTGATCCGTTTTTTACTACGAATAGAGAAAATGGTGGAAGTGGTTTAGGTATGCACTTGGTCTATAACATTATTTCTCAGCAATTAAACGGGACGATTAATTGTTCGAGTATTGTTGGAAAGGGAACTCAATTTATCATTAAGTTCCCACTAAACTCGACGAATTAACGAGCGTTTGTGCTTTCGAAGATTTTGTCAGCAGACGCAGCTACAAATCCAGTATATATTTCACCATCTGGTTTGTTGTAACGTAGTGCAAACTCATAGAAACAGCTTGGAATTGCAAACTCACCATCAGTGAATACAACATTTGCGTGATCGGCCAATGTAGATGATTGCTCTAATAGCACTTCTGGAGAACCTTTGATTTCGCCACCTGAAGCATTCAATTCAAACCCAGCTTCTTTTAAAGATGTATTTACCGCTTCAATAGTCTCAAAGTTCGCTAAATGATTAATGCTTACAGTGAAGTGATTAGCACGATAGCCCCATGCAGACATCCAAGCTGCATATTCACTTTCTTCAAGTAAAGCTTTATAAGTTTCATTACTTACTTGCCAGTGCGTGCCTGAGTATAAGAAATTATCTGCAGTTACAGCATCTTCATCAATTTGATCGACCATTTCTTTAACAATTTTCTGTAAAGACTCAGAACACTTTTCAACAAGTAATTCAGAGATGAATACTTTAGGTTTAGTTGGTTCTGAATGCTCGAAGTGTTTTGCGTATAGTTTTTTTGCTTCGAAATGGTATTCACCACATTCTTTGTAACCAACCGCTAGAAAATGCGCAGCAAGCTTTTCTAAACCTACTTTTTCTATGTTAAAAGTACGAAGTGCAATATGATCGTTTATAACGTCAGACTGCTGCGTAGAGCCGAGTAGCTCATGAACTTTAATTGCTGAAGGTGTAACTTCTAAATAGTTAGACCAAAGGTTATCAAATAGTGTGTCAACATTGTTGTGCATAATGGTTCCTTAATTTGACGGCTTAGCCGCTCAGTTTATGTATCGATTAAGCACGACACATAATCTCATACCAATTTTAATCAATTATTTGCGTTTTATAGCGCAAAAATTCTTACTGTATCGCTATTTTTTAGGCTAAGTGCTTCAGCTTCTTCACGTGCAATTGTGAGTGTTAGCGCTTGTTTGTCTAACAGTACGTTATCTGTAAACACGGCTTTGAAATCAGTGAGTTTTTGATTTGAAATAGCATAGGTTTGCTCACCGTTAATAGAGTCGACTATATTTACAGGGACGATATAAGACTCTTGTACGGTTCTGATATTATCTAGCTTTGCTTCTATTGTTGGGCCAGCATCAAATAAATCAACATAACCTCTATGCTCAAACCCTTCTTTTTGAAGGAGTCTTAGTGCAGGCTTGGTTTTTTCATGCACATGACCGATAACGGCTTGAGCCTCATCACTGAGTAAGTTCGCGTAAATAGGATACTTAGGCATTAGTTCGCTGATAAATACCTTGTCACCCAAACCAACCAGATGGTCTGCTTGAGGAAATTCAATTGAAAAGAAGTGCTCTTGCAACCATTGCCAAAAAGGAGAATGGCCTTGAGCGTCACTTACTCCGCGCATTTCTGCAATCACAGTCTCACTAAAACGACTACTTTGATCTGCCATAAAAGCAAAACGAATTCGGCTCAAAAATCGACCAGCAAGACCTTTGCGGTATTGTTCGCGTAAAAACAAAGTACAAATTTCAGAGCAACCCGTGTAGTCATTACACATACTCAATATTTCAACCGTGTTATATACGTTTAAGGTACTTGAATGGTGAACCGTTTTACCTAGGTGATAGTGGTAAAGTGGCACTTGTGTTCCAACCGCAGCTTCAATCGCTGTTGTACCAACAATTTCATTCGTCTTTGTATCTTCTAGTACAAATAAATAACCTTCATCAAAAGGTGTCTCAACATGTTTCGAGAAACTATTTTCAGAACGTGAAATTTTATCTTGAAGCAGGTTGTCATCAACAGGCAAAGACGTGAAGCCATGACCAGACTCTATTGCGATTTGCTTTAAAGCTGCAAAGTCAGTGTTTTTTATTGGTCTTAAGATTTGCATATTAAAGTGAGGGGCCAAGTGGCCCCAAATCCTATTTTAGCTGTTTACAACATCTGCAACTGCAAGCTCAAAACGAGCAAGGCCCGCCTTAATATCGTCTTCTTCAATCACAAGTGATGGCGTGAAACGAACGACATTAGTACCAGCTACTAGTGTCATTAGTCCATGTTTCATACTCGCAACTAAGAAGTCTCGAGCACGACCTTCAAACTGCTCATTTAGAACCGCACCTAAAAGTAGACCCTTACCGCGAATTTCACTGAACACATTGTATTTTGTGTTGATAGCTTCTAGCAGTTCACGGAACATGGCTTCTTTTTGTTGAACACCAGTAAGAACAGACTCGGTATTTACTGTATCAAAAGCCGCTTCAGCGACAGCACATGCTAATGGGTTACCACCATAGGTTGAGCCATGAGTACCGATTTTAAGGTGTTTTGCAATATCAGTTGTTGTGATCATTGCGCCAATTGGAAAGCCACCGCCGAGTGCTTTTGCTGTAGTTAAGATATCAGGTGTCACATTTAAACCCTGGTATGCATAAAGATGACCTGTACGACCAACACCTGTTTGCACTTCATCAAAAATCAGCAATGCATTATGCTGGTCACATAGTGCTCTAACACCTTCAGCAAATTCTTGCGTCGGAGAGATAATTCCGCCTTCACCTTGAAGCGGTTCCATCATAACTGCACATGTGTTGTCATCCATGAGTGACTTTAATGTTTCTAAATCGTTGTAATCACAATGAACAATATCAGCCGGTTTAGGGCCAAAGCCGTCAGAGTAAGCTGCTTGACCACCAACAGTCACAGTGAAGAAAGTACGACCGTGGAAGCCTTTGTTAAAAGCAATAATTTTAGATTTGTGCTCACCATAGTTATCAAGTGCAAAGCGGCGAGCAAGTTTAAGTGCAGCTTCGTTTGCTTCAGCGCCTGAGTTCGCAAAGTAAACTTTATCGGCGAATGTTGCATCAGTAATTTTTTTAGCAAGTCTAAGCGCAGGTTCATTAGTCATTACATTTGATAAATGCCAAATTTTTTCGCCTTGTTCTTTTAATGCATTTACAAGATTTGGGTGACTATGGCCTAAACAGTTAACAGCGATGCCACCTGCGAAATCGATGTATTCATCACCTTTTTGATCCCACACTCGTGATCCTTTACCTTTAACAGGGATAACTTCTGAAGGGTTGTAGTTTGGCACCATGACGTGGTCAAAAAGTTCGCGGTTTACTTGCATAATACTGCCTCTAAAACATGTGTTTAATAATTATTCTTTACTATCGATTGATAGTTTTCTTAATTATCACTCTGATATAGTGAAATTTGCAGTGCAATATTTTTCAAATTGATAGATAATTTTGGCAATATAACCAAATAAATGGTCATTATGATAAAATTACAAGATGAAAAGTTGATAGCTCTATTAAGAGCGAATGCAAGAACGAGCATTTCAGATTTGGCAAGAATGCTCGATCAGTCACGCTCAACAGTTCAAAATAGACTTCTTAAGCTCGAGCAAGCTGGAGTGATTAAAGGTTATAGCGTTGAATTTGGAGAAGAGTATCTTGAAGGGCTTGTTTCTGCGCATGTTTCTATAAAGGTAAAGCAGAAGCTGACCACACAAACAACGGTTGCCTTAAAGCATCATAATAACGTAACTGCCTTATATGCAATCAGTGGTGAATACGACATGATTGCCATTGTTGAAGCTCAAAGCCTCCAGCAACTTAGTAGTATACTCGATGACATCGGTGATCTAGATGGAGTAGAGAGAACCAACTCATCTGTCATTCTAG
Source organism: Pseudoalteromonas sp. SS15 (assembly GCF_049257195.1). Lineage (NCBI taxonomy): Bacteria > Pseudomonadati > Pseudomonadota > Gammaproteobacteria > Alteromonadales > Pseudoalteromonadaceae > Pseudoalteromonas > Pseudoalteromonas sp. SS15. The sequence goes on along the minus strand of NZ_JBMMUD010000004.1, from coordinate 287,598 downwards.
AGACCAAGTTTAAACGTTAAACGTTCAGATTTACAAAAGGCAATACCTTGAAGTGTTACAGTAAAGAAAATTACCGGAGTTTAGTTCTTTTGCACTTCGGGTAACCAAACACTCGTTCCAGTTGTTGCAATATGGTTCACATTGCCAGTTAATACTTTTGAGCCCACATTATAAGAGGTTTCTGGTCTACTGACTAAGTAGCCTTGAACACAACGAATACCCAAGTTTTTAACTAATTCAAACTGTTCGATTTGTTCAACGCCTTCAGCAACGATTTTTAATCCAAGTTGATGACCTAACTCACTAATAGAGTTCAAAATTTTAAGGTACTTAGGATTTTCATTGGCTTGAGTTATGAAAAGTTTATCTATCTTAATAACATCAATAGGCAAATCGGCAAGTGTACTCAAAGAACTAAAGCCTGTACCAAAGTCATCAATCGCAACACTGACACCAGCCTTACGACAAGACTCTAGTTGCTGAATTATATCTTCACTGGCAGTAATAAGTGTTGATTCTGTAATCTCAAGCATTAAAGAGCTCGCTGGGAGCCCTGTTTTATTAAGTGCATCCATTACCCAGTTATAAATGCCTTTGTGCTTAAGTTGAATACCAGATACATTGACTGATATTTTGACTTTTTTCATGCCTGCATTGTGCCAAGCTGACATCTGCCTACATGATTCTAGCAAAATCCAATCTCCTAGCTCTAAGATAAGATTAGATTCTTCCGCAATCGGTATAAACTCAGAAGGCGGAATAAGTCCTTCTATAGGGTGCTGCCACCTGATTAATGCCTCAAAGTAATCAATGGCACAATCTTCAACATGTACAATCGGTTGAAAAGACATATGGAAACTGTTTGAGCTAATTGCGAGTCGCAGCTCTTCAAGCAGGTAGTGGTATCTGCGCATTTTATTTCCCATTTCTGGAGAATAAACTCTAAAGATACCTCGACCATCAGTTTTAGCTCTGTACATGGCAACATCAGACATTTGTAATAATGCATGCGGTTGCGATGCGCTTTCTGGGTAAGACGCGATACCAATACTGGCGCCAATTTTTACCAGCTTGTTACCAAGAACAAAATCGCGTTCTATCTCTGTCAAAACCGCTTGGGCGAGCTCAGTGCAAAATGCAGGATCTCTAATATCAGGCACAAAAACTGAGAATTCATCTCCACCCAGTCTAGATAAGTTTTGATCGATACCGTTTTGGGGGTGAAGGTCCTGTATCTTAAATTGACGTACTATATCTTTAAGACGATTTGCAACTTGAATTAAAATTTCATCTCCGAAGCTATGGCCAAAAGAGTCATTCACTTGCTTAAAGCCGTCTAAGTCGATAAATAAAAGCCCACACCTAAGTTTGTTTTGCTCTGCGAGCTTGAGCTGCTTCTCAAGGTGCTCAATATAAGCATGTCTATCGATTAACTGCGTGAGTTTATCTTGATAAACGTGGTGGTCTGTTTGTTGTTGAATTTCACCAACTTGTTCGTGTATTAAATTTATTGCATGTCTGATTTGAGTAACAGTAGAGCCGTATCTCAGGCTCTTTTCATCAACCTCAAAACGTTTTAGCAGCTTATGTATATCTTTATTGATCTCATCTAACGCAACTTTTTGACGTTGATGATTTCTTTGATTCCTGGCTAGGCTACTTAGTGATATGACGATAAGCAAAATGGAGATTAAGGCATAGGGCGAAAGAATGCTTTCGATAAAAGCATGTTCTGCTTTGATTGCGAGTAGCTCATCTTTATTCCGCGTTAAGACGTGTACAGTGTTGTCCAATTCGATGAATTCATGAGATGGCAACATAAACCTAAACCAGGCTGAAGAAGGTGTGATATTTGATGCCGAACTAAGCTTAGTTACATTAACTTGCTCTTCGTTAGCTATATCCATAAGAGACTTGGTGAATAAAAAGTTGAATATGAAACCCAACAAGATCACACAGAGAATGAGTAGTCCTTGTAATTTAAGCTTTTTTAACATATCAGCTGGTTCCAGCAATTCCCATGCGGAGAAACAATATCAGACTTAAGTTTTATCATATTTATGACATTTTATGAAAGTAAGATTTTAAATTTAGCAACAAACTGAATAGCTATGAGTAAAAATTGCGTACTTATTAGGAATATTCACTTTACACTGTTTAAAACTTGGTCTAATTTAAAATTCTCTCTCACACATACATACCACTCAACGTAATGTTGAATTTGTTTAACTTGCGCATTTAATCTTGCGCTGATGACACTTGAGTTGTCACATAAGATAAACATTCAGTTGATTAAATAGGCAAATAATCTTCAAAGCTGAAATGCAGTCTATTTCACAAGCAAGAACTTAATGCGTAATTTCTTTAGGAATAAGGCAAGGCAATGCTAAATAAGCGATTCTTTAAGACCAAAGCAGAAGCTGAAATAACTTTCGAGTGTGGGTTTAAAAATGCGGATAAAATCGAACTGGTTGCTGAGTTTAATGACTGGCAACCAGTTGAGATGAAATTCGTTAAATCACGTCAAGTATTCAAAAGTAAATTTCGCTTACCAACAAATAAACAGTATCAGTTCAGATACCTGATAGATGGTGAGGTTTGGGAAAATGATAATCAAGCTGATGGCTACAAAGCAAATGGGTTTGGTTCAGAAAACAGTTTAGTGTCTACCATAAAGGAAGTTGGTATTCAGAATGAATGCATTTGAACAACTTTGCTATTTATACGGCATAGGTTCTGAGTTCACAAAATATACAGGTGAAACCGTTAAGTTTTCTCCTTCTGTTAGAGAAGCAGCACTTAAAGCTTGTGAAATTGACTTTCACTCTAATGAATCAATAGATGCCCTGAACTATAAGTTAGACGTGAGTCCTTGGCACTCGTTATTGCCGAGTATAAGCCTTGTAGAGCAGTTTGCTCCTCATCTCACTGTAAAAGTTATAGATAATCAGGCTTACGGGACTGTTCATTTAGAAGTGCCAGAGATTGATTTAAGTGTTGAATTATCGTTTGAAAAAGCGATTTTCACTGGCGATTATATTGATGATGGAACACGTTTCATTGAACTCAAACTTCCTATTCCGAAACATCTCCCAGTGGGATATTTTGCTGCAAAGGTAATACTCGATAAAAAAGTGTGCTCAACAGAGTTATGGGTGTCGCCTAAAAAAGCGGTTTCTTTCAATGCACAAAAACAACTGGGTGTTAGTGTTCAGCTTTATACATTAACTTCACCAGAAAATTATGGCTTTGGTGATTTTTCAGATTTACAGCAACTGATAAATAATAGCGCAAACTCAGGCATTGATTTTATTTTGCTTAATCCGCTACACCTATTGTTTGAAGAGCAACCGCATAGAGCCAGCCCATATAGCCCAAGTCACAGAGGGCTAATTAACCCTCTCTATATTTCGATAGCTGAATGCCTTACTAATTCTACGTTTTCACAATTGACTGACGAACATAACTCGGCTTTAGCAATTTTAAATGCCGAAAAACAGGCGCAATACATAGACTACGAACTGGTCGCAGAGACAAAATATAAGTTATTAAAGTCTCTTTATCGCCAATTTAAGCAAAACGCCAGCTTGAAATTACAGCGCAATTTCCGTCGATTTTGTCAAACAAAAAGTAATTTATTGAGCACTTTTGCAGATGACGAACGGGCAAAGTTCTGGCAGTGGCTTGCTCATGAACAACTAAATCAATGTCAAAAGCTTTGTTTGTCACTTGGGATGAAAACAGGTTTGATCAATGATTTAGCTGTTGGTTGCGCGAAAGATGGCCTTGAATTCTTAACGAATCAATCAATATTTGCCAAACATGCTGAAATCGGTGCGCCACCCGATCCTTGGGCTGAGAATGGTCAGAATTGGGGGTTACCGGTTATTGACCCTAAAAAAATGGCGGATAATCACTTTGCTTACTTTAAGCAATTAATAAAAGAGAACATGCAGTATTTTGGGGCTTTAAGAATTGACCATGTGATGTCATTAAGGCGCTTATGGTGGTGTTTAACAGTCGATGCCGAGCAAAGTGGTTGTTATGTGTATTATCCATTTGAATATCTTTTAGCTATTTTAAAGATTGAATCTCACTTAAATAATACCGGTTTAGTTGGTGAGGATTTAGGGGTTGTACCCCCTGAAGTTACTGAAGCCTTGGCGTTAAGTGGTATTTATGGAAATACTTTGTTTTATTTCGAAAAAAACCATATGGGCGAGTTCAAACATGGTAACGATTACCGCGAAAATTGCATGTTAATGTTATCGAACCATGACGTACCCCCGTTTATTTCTTGGTGGTGTGCTCAGGACGTGGACTTGAAATTAAGTCTTTCTCTTTGCACTGAATCGGAAGCCAATGCATTAAAGTCTCAAAGACTAATTGATAAACAACGCGTATTGAATTGGCTCAATAAATCTCATCTTAGTTTAGAAAGCGATGTAGACGAGTTGTTTAATGAGCTAGTTAAAACACTCATACAAACCCCTCCTAAACTTTTTAGCTTAAATTTTGATGATTTAGCAAAACAAACCTTGCCTATTAACATTCCTGGTACAGATAAAGAATATAAAAATTGGCGACGTCGAATTCTGACACCGATAGAAGACGTTTTTGCTGAACAGCAAAGTTTACTCAATGATTTAACAGTATTAAGGAAAAGCAATGATTGACTCTTTGGCCCGCAAAGAAACTACTTACGACGCGCAAATAAAAGCATTACAACAAGGTCAATTTAGTGATCCTTTCTCTTTCTTAGGGTTACATGCTAACTCTGAACAGCAATTTGAAATAAGAGCATTTATTAAAGGGGCACATTCTGTCGAGTTGGTGAGTCCCTCTGGAAATATTGATTTCTCAAACATTAATGATTCGGGTTTATTTGTCCTAACGCTAAAAAATGTCGATTTACCAGAGCCATATCAACTGAGGGCGTTATACCACGATGGCTCAGATCATGTTTTTTACGACCCTTACCAGTTCAAATCATCCCTAAGTCAGGATGATATGTATCTTTTTAATGAAGGCACCTTAGAACATGCATATCGATTATTAGGCGCGCATTGTGTTGAGCAACAAGGTGTATCAGGTGTTAGGTTTGCTGTATGGGCTCCAAATGCTCAGTCAGTGTCTGTTATCGGTGAGTTTAATCATTGGCATGCTGATCAGAACTTTATGCGCAAACACCCTGCAAATGGTATTTGGGAATTGTTTTTACCAGAAATAGAAACGGAGCAATGTTATAAATACGCGATTACAGATTGCCATGGTAATCGTTTTGAAAAGGCTGATCCTTTTGCATTAAAAACACAACAATCTCCGGGTACTGCATCCGTTATTCAAAAATCGATCCCACAAGTCTCAGTTAAAAAGAGTAAAGTTCAAAATACTCTTAATAGAGTTGATGCGCCAATCAGTATTTACGAAGTTCATCTAGGCTCTTGGAAAAGACGAGTAAACGAAGGGGAGCGCTATCTTACTTATCGAGAATTGGCAGATGATTTAGTCAATTATGTAAAAGAGCTAGGTTTTACGCACATTCAATTAATGCCAATCAGTGAGTATCCTTTTGATGGCTCTTGGGGTTATCAGCCTGTTGGGTTATTTTCTCCATCAAGTCGATTTGGCTCTGTAGATGATTTTGCTTACTTTATTGAGTCATGTAAAAAAGCGGAATTGGGCGTTTTATTGGATTGGGTACCGGGGCACTTTCCATCTGATCCGCATGGTTTGCATTGTTTTGATGGGACGCATTTATATGAGCATGCAGACAAACGACAAGGATTCCACCCAGATTGGAATACGTATATTTACAATTATAGTCGCCCTGAAGTTCAGTCTTATTTACTTTCAAACGCCATCTACTGGTTAGAACAATATCAAATAGATGGCTTACGCGTTGATGCCGTTGCTTCCATGTTGTACTTAGATTACAGCCGTGAAGAAAATGAATGGGTACCAAATCATTTAGGTGGTCGAGAAAATTTTGACGCCATACATCTTTTACAAAAAGTAAACACTCGCAGTTATGCCAATCAAAACGACATTATGATGGTTGCTGAAGAGTCAACAGCTTGGCCTGGTGTGACCAATTCTGTTGATAATAATGGTTTGGGTTTTGGTTACAAGTGGAATATGGGGTGGATGAATGACACGCTAAATTATATGAAGCGTGATCCAATTCATAGGCAATACCACCATCATGAAATGACCTTTTCTATGGCTTACGCGTACTCAGAAAATTATATTTTGCCACTCAGCCATGACGAAGTGGTACATGGTAAAGGCTCTTTATTATCTAAAATGCCAGGGGATGATTGGCAACAATTCGCTAATCTAAGAGCGTATTATGCATTTATGTATGCGCACCCAGGTAAAAAGTTACTTTTCATGGGGGCTGAGCTCGCACCCAGGGAAGAGTGGAATCACAATGCTGGTTTAGATTGGGATTTACTTAACTCTGAAGCGCATAACGGTGTATTTAAGACTATACAAAAGTTAAACCAAGTCTACAAAACATCACCTGCGTTTTATGAGTTGGACCAGCAGCCTGAAGGATTTAAGTGGATTGACAGTGATAATAGTCAGCAAAGTATTTTCAGCTTTGTTCGTTTTTCTAAATCTAAAAATCAGCATATCGTTGTAATCTCTCATTTCACCGGTCAAGTTTACCACCAATTCAGAATGGGGGTGCCAGCTAAAGGTGTATATCAAGTCGCCCTAAACACGGATGATGAGACGTTTTGGGGTAGTGGTGTTAATGCAGTTGCACACAGCCAGCAGCTTATCGAGACACAAGATATCGCCAGTCATGGCTTTGAGCAAAGCATTCAAATAACTATCCCGCCTTTATCTACGCTTTATTTACAGTTCGTGACGGGGTAAGAATGCTGATTTCTGGTAAAGGTAATAGCTCACCCTTAGGCGCTTCTCAGTCAGATAATTCAGTGAATTTTGCACTATATGCTCCACAAGCTTCACATGTTTCACTCTGTTTATTTGATGACAGTGGTTACGCTGAAACAGAGTGTTTGGCTATGCATTTACACGAAGGGGGCGTCTGGTCAGTCAGTGTTGAAGGTTTACATGAAGGTTGTATTTATGGCTTCCGGGTTTCTGGAAATTATGATTTGAGTTCAGGTCAGTTACATAATGAACATAAATTATTGCTAGACCCCTACGCAAAAGACCTTCACGGTCATTTTTATTGGAGCGAAAGGCACTTTTGTCATTTACCTGTTGGGCATTTTAATGATGCTGATAATGCTTTTGATATGACGAAGTCGAAATTAGCTTTACTTCATAAATATCAGGGAGAAAGGCCAAATGTTCCATGGAGTGAGACTGTTATTTATGAGTGTCATGTAAAAGGCGCGACGAAATTAAATAACAAAATCCCCGAAGCCCTGAGAGGTAAATTTCTTGGCCTTGCACATGAAAACTTCATTCATCATTTAAAGTCTATGGGGATTAATGCAATCGAGTTATTGCCTGTTCATAGCTTTATCAGTGAACAGTTTTTAACAGCCAAAGGCTTACAGAATTATTGGGGCTACAATACGCTTAACTTTTTTACCCCACATAAAGAATACCTTGTTGATGGAAACATTGATGAATTTCAGCAAATGGTTGGGCTACTTCATAAAGCGGGTATAGAGGTAATTATTGATGTTGTCTTTAATCATACCGCTGAAGCTGGGCTTGAAGGGCCAACATTGTCTTTTAAGGGGCTCAATAATTCTGGTTATTATCGATTGTTAGCTGACAACTGTGATTACATTAACGATACAGGGTGTGGCAACACAGTCAATATAGATGACCCATATACGCTAAAGCTCATACTAGATAGTCTAAGATATTGGGTTGAATATTACGGGGTTGATGGTTTTAGGTTTGATCTCGCCAGTATTCTCGGTAGAGGCAGAAAAGGGTTTAATAAAGGTCACGCCTTCTTTCAAGCAATCCATCAAGACCCGATTTTAAGTCAATGTAAACTCATTGCTGAGCCTTGGGATATCGGCCCTGGAGGCTATCAGCTCGGTGCATTTCCTGCTCCTTGGCGTGAGTGGAACGATAAATACAGAGATACTGTTCGTCAGTTCTGGCAAGCCAAGCAACATGTTCTTCCTGAATTGGCAAAACGGATCCATGGTTCAAATGACTTATTTGAACACAACTTGCGAGGTCCGTTAAATTCAATCAATTTCATCACCAGCCATGACGGTTTTACACTCAATGATTGGGTGAGCTATGAAAATAAAAACAATCTTGCAAATGGTGAGAATAACCAAGATGGTCACAATGACAACCACAGTTTTAATTGTGGTATTGAAGGTGAAACCCAAAATGTTGACGTTAATACTCTCAGAATAAAACAGCAAAAGAATGCACTTATCACGCTGTTTATGTCTTGCGGTGTACCTATGGTTGCTGCTGGTACAGAGCTTTGCCATTCTCAAAAAGGTAATAACAACGCCTATTGCCAAGATAACGACATAAGCTGGTTAAATTGGGAAGAACACAACAAACAAGATTTAAGCAACTTTATTGCTAGGCTTGTAGAGATAAGACGTAGTTTTACTATTTTCAAGCATCCTTTTTTTGTACATCAAGAAGATAGTGACTTTTCGGTGCACTGGTTTGATGAGCAGTCTGAGCCTATGGATACGGTTAAATGGCACGACCCAAGTTCGCAATTTTTAATGTGTCGCTTGGATGACAACAGCAATAAAACGTCCCTTTTATTACTTTTAAATGCAAGCGAGGCACCTGTTAACGTCAGCCTTCCCAAGAATACACAGAAGTGGCATTTACAAATCACTTCTGAGCCCTCTGTTAAATTCAACCAAATAGAACAAGTTTTAGATATTTCAGCGCAATCAAGCTGGGTTTTTTCTACTAATTTTGAAGGAAATGATAATGAGTCATAAAAATTCAAATGGACAAGTGCCTGATACAGCCAAGGTCGACACCTTGTTAGCTGATGTCAGTGAAGATTTAAATCGACATTTTTACTATACCTTAGGGCGAGATAAAAGCGTCGAGACAAGGCTCTATTTATATCATGCTCTGGCATTAACAATTCGAGATAGGCTGGTTGCTAAATGTAGAAAAACCAATGAGATTAGAAACAAGCAGCCAACAAGAAAAGCGGCATACATTTCACTTGAGTTTTTAATGGGTCGAGCGCTTGGTAACGCTATTTTGAATCTCGATTTGGAACAAGATGTAAAAACAGCGCTTGAGCAATATAGTGCAGAATTGGAGTGTGTAAGTAGTGCCGAGCATGATGCAGGTCTTGGTAATGGTGGTTTAGGTCGACTTGCAGCATGTTTTTTGGATAGTTGTGCCAGTTTAGCACTTCCGGTGGTTGGTTATGGTATTCGCTATGAATATGGCATGTTTAACCAATCTATCGAAAACGGTTATCAAGTCGAGCACCCAGACAACTGGTTACGAGAAGGGCACCCTTGGGAGCTGAGTGCGCCAGAACAGTCAAAGCGAGTTAAGTTCTTTGGCCATGTTGAGTCATATGTCGATAAGCATGGAAGAACACATAGAGCGTGGGTGAATACCCAGGATGTGCTTGCTGTGCCTTATGATGTACCAATTCCTGGTTATAAAAATGGCATTGTTAATACATTGAGACTTTGGAAAGCAGAAGCAACAGATGAGTTCAATTTAAGAGAATTCAATGAAGGCAGCTATTCTGATGCTGTTGCGCAAAAAAACTTGGCAGAGCAAATTTCTATGGTGCTCTATCCCAATGACAGTAGCGAAAATGGTAAAGAGTTAAGGCTTCGACAACAGTACTTTTTAACCAGTTCTAGTTTACAAGACATTCTAGATGATTGGGTGGTCGATCATGGTGAAAACTTTGATGATTTTGCAAAATTTCATGTATTTCAGTTGAACGATACACATCCAAGCATTGCTGTTGCAGAGCTTATGCGTTTACTGATTGATGATTATGAAATCGAGTGGGATAAAGCGTGGGAAATCACCACAAGTACCATGGCATACACGAATCATACCTTGTTACCTGAAGCATTAGAGCGTTGGTCAGTTTCATTATTTGAAAGGCTTTTACCTCGCTTACTAGAAATTATTTATGAAATTAATGCCCGCTTCTTAGCGCAGGTTGCTATTCATTGGCCTGGCGATGTTGCAAAACAAAGGGAGCTTTCTTTAATTGAAGAAGGGGATGTACCACAAATTCGTATGGCATATTTAGCAATCGTCGGAAGTTTTTCTGTTAATGGTGTTGCTGCGCTTCATACTGAGTTGTTGAAAAGTGGTCTTTTCAACACTTTCTATCAGCTTTGGCCTGAGAAATTTAATAACAAAACCAATGGGGTAACCCCTCGAAGGTGGCTTGCGCATTGCAATCCTGAGCTTAAATCATTAATCAGTGACTATATCGGCAATGAGTGGATTGCTGATTTCAGTAAGATTAAAGACTTGCGTCGCTACTATGATGATAAGCAGTTTCAAACTAAATGGTTTGAAGTTAAGAAAGCGAATAAAGATAAACTTGTAGCTTTAGTTAAATCACAATGTGGTGTTGAGTTTGATTCAACTATGATGTTTGACGTGCAAGTAAAACGTATTCACGAATATAAACGTCAATTATTGAACATTCTTCATGTCATTCATTTGTACATTCAGGTTTGTAAGGGTGAAACAGAAAACCTGACACCGCGATGTGTTTTGATTGGTGGTAAAGCTGCACCCGGGTATTACATGGCGAAGCAAATCATTAAATTGATCAATAATGTTGCTGAAGTCATTAATAAAGATGAAAGGGCTAAACCTTACTTAAGAGTTGCATTCCTGCCTAATTACAATGTTACTGCGATGGAGACTATTTGTCCGGCGACCGATTTATCAGAGCAGATCTCAGCCGCAGGCAAAGAGGCATCGGGCACTGGCAATATGAAGTTTATGATGAATGGTGCCATTACAATCGGGACACTCGATGGTGCCAACATCGAAATCTTAGAAAATGTTGGTGCAGATAATTTCTTTTTATTTGGTGCAAAAGCAGAAGAAACCAGCGCTATCAGGGCGCAGTATGACCCTCAGAAAATTATTCGTAACAGTGAAAATTTAAGTGCGGTGTTTAAGTTGCTTGAAAGCGGCCACTTTAATTTATTCGAACCGAACATCTTCGACGACATTATCAATGCCGTTAAATGCCCAAGTGACCCTTGGTTAACCGCGTATGACTTTGACAGTTATTGTCAGGCTCAAAGTAATGCAGCCAAAGCGTATCAAGATAAAGTTCATTGGACTCAAATGAGTATTCTCAATACTGCGGCCAGTGGCAAATTTTCAAGTGACAGAACTATTTCACAATATAGTGAAGAGATCTGGCAAATAACGCCGGATACAGCACAGATTACAGACAAGGAACAAATGGAGAAGCAACATGCCTAGTTATGAAAATCGTTATATTAGTAATTTAACCAGAGAGACCTATGCCCTGATTTTGGCTGGTGGCCGAGGCTCTCGTTTACATGAGTTAACTAACTGGCGTGCAAAGCCTGCTGTCTACTTTGGCGGTAAACATAGGATCATCGATTTTCCGCTTTCAAATTGTATAAATTCAGGTATTAGACGTGTCGGCATAGCCACACAGTACAAGTCTCACTCACTAATTCGCCATGTTAATCGAGCGTGGGGACACTTTAAAAAAGAACTGGGTGAATCTGTCGAGATCTTACCGGCATCTCAGCGTTATGGTGATGAATGGTATTGTGGAACAGCGGATGCGGTATTCCAAAATATGGACATTATCCGTCATGAATTACCTAAATATGTCATGATCTTATCAGGAGATCATGTCTATCGTATGGACTACGGCGCATTGCTCGCAAAGCACGTTGAAACTGGTGCAGATATGACAGTATGTTGTATCGAAGTTCCTTGTGAAGAAGCTGCTAATACGTTTGGAGTGATGACGGTTGATGACAGTAACCGTGTCAGACGCTTTGACGAAAAGCCTGCTGAACCTTCTTCTATTCCAGGAAAAGAAGGGACTTGTCTAGCATCAATGGGCAATTATGTTTTCAATACTGAATTCCTATTCGAGCAGTTAAAAAATGACGCAGAACGAGAGGGGTCAGGTAGAGATTTTGGTCATGATATTATTCCTGCTATCATCGAAGAGCATAACGTGTTTGCATTCCCTTTCAGAGAGCCAACACAAAAAGGTCAAGCATACTGGCGTGATGTGGGCACTATTGACTCATTCTGGGAAGCAAATATGGAGCTTGTTTCTCCTGAGCCACAATTAGATCTATACGACCCAAGTTGGCCAATTTGGACTTATCAAGAACAGCTACCTCCAGCCAAGTTCATTTTTGATGACGAGGAAAGACGTGGTATGGCTGTAGATTCAACGGTTTCTGGTGGTTGTATTATATCTGGCTCTGTTGTGCGTAAATCATTACTTTTTTCAAATGTCCATGTTCATTCTTACTGTACTATTGAAGGCTCAGTGATCCTGCCCGGTGTTAAAATTGGCAGAAACTGTAAAGTTAGAAATGCCATCATCGACCGTAGTTGTGAACTGCCAGAAGGCATAGTGATTGGCTACGACTCAAAAGTTGACGAAGAGAATGGCTTCAGAGTGTCTAAAAAAGGCATTGTATTGGTGACGAGAGATATGCTTGCTGCGTATAATCAACGTCAACAAGTAAATGAAGAAAAACATGAGCTTTCAGTAGTTTAAAAGGCTGGGTATGCATATTTTAATGGTCGGAGCTGAAAATGACCGATTGCCTAATTGTAAAGTTGGGGGGGTTGCGGATGTTATCCGTGACATCCCTTACGCTTTAAGTGAACATGGCTTAACGGTATCAGTTGTGGTACCAGATTATGGTCAAGAGCAATTAACTCGACATTTTATCGCAGACATAGTAGTGCCTTTCAGGCAACATTTAGAGACAGCGAGTTTGTGGTTAGTTGAATCAAGTGAGGGTGTAAATCAATATGTAATTTCACATTCTTTGTTTTCAGACAATGGTGGGAAGATATATTGTGATGATGGTGCAAACAGGCCGTTTGCCTCAGATGCAACGAAATTTGCTTTTTTTAGTGCTGCAGTTTGTGAAATTATAGAACACAGGGTAATTGATAATCTAGATGTTGTTCACTTACATGATTGGCATGCCGCGGGCGTGTCTGTGCTTGCTAAGTTTAGCCCACGCTTTGTGTATCTGAAAACGTTGAAGCTTGTATACACAGTCCACAACTTAGCCCTGCAAGGTATAAGACCTTTTAATCATGATGAATCAAGCTTAGAAGCCTGGTTTCCAACCTTAAATTATGATGGTCATCAAATTTGCGATCATAAATATCAACACTGTTACAACCCGATGCGTAGTGGTCTTAACTTGTGTGATGTGATCCACGTTGTTTCACCTACCTACAGTTTGGAGGTTCAAGAGACAAGTAGACCTGATGAAGGTTTTTTTGGTGGTGAAGGTTTAGAACATGATATGCGTTTGGCTGCGACTCAGGGGAGACTGTTTGGTATTCTGAATGGGTGTAATTACGGCTCAGAAGCTAGTCAAAGACTCTCGTATAGTGAATATCTAACTGAAGCGGAAAAGTGCATATTCAAATGGATGTCCAAGTCTCACCTTATTGAAACTAAGCACTATATTGCTCATCAAAGAGTGTCTAAATGGAAAGCTCTGGAAGAAAAAACAATTGTTTCTAGTGTGGGCCGTATAACGGATCAAAAAGTGCTATTACTAATGCAAAAATCACCAAATGGTATTGTTTTGGATGACTTAGCTTTAGTCGCTGATAAATTTGATAGCAATATCGTTATCCTGGGTAGTGGTGATCCATATATTGAATCGCAATTCATGCAGGTCATGGCTCGAAGAGATAATGTTTTATTTTTAAATGGCTATGATCAAAAGCTTGGAGATACATTATATCCATTGGGGAAGCTATTCTTAATGCCGAGTTCATTTGAGCCTTGCGGCATAAGTCAAATGCTTGCTATGCGGGATGGACAGCCATGTTTAGTGCATGGTGTCGGTGGGTTAAAAGATACGGTTTCGCATAACGAAACGGGCTTTGTATTTAATGGTGAGTCATTAGCTGAACAAGTTGAACAATTAACGGATTCATTTGAATACGCTTTGTCTTTGCTTGCTTCTAATAAGGAAGTGTTCTCAAATATTTCAATGAATGCAAAAGCTAAACGGTTTGAGTGGTCGGGTTTAGCTAAACAGTATATTTCTAAATTGTATAAATAAACTTCAATTATACGGCTGGGGCACAAAATTGGATCTACTTCAGCCGTAATCCTTCCTATAATTTGCTATAATTTTAGATTAAAGACTTTGTTTTTAGTGATTTAGTGTGGTTTTTTTGCTGGGCTATAGTGCTATTATATTAAGTGTTTGTACTTGAAAGATTGTATTTGGGAAAAGGAGCTTATGCTTGAAAGTTTTTGTTGCAAGACAAGCTATTTTTAATAGGAAAATGCAAGTTGTAGCGTATGAACTACTTTTTAGAGATGGTTCTAGCAACAGTTTTCCCAACATTGCAGAAGATAAAGCAACTGCAAAGCTAATACTTGATAATCAATTGAATCTTGGCACGCGGTATCTTACATCCGGTAAGAAAGCCTTAATCAATATCGGTCCAGAGTCTTTAAAACAAGAGCTTGCAACTTTTCTTCCTGCAAATGACGTTATTTTAGAATTACTCGAAACAATTCAGCCTACTAAAGATAATTACGAGCTTGTTCGACGTTTATTTCATCAAAATTATAAATTAGCGTTAGACGACTTTGTATATGAAGATGCATGGCGGCCTTTCTTGAAACTAGTGCGTTTAATAAAGTTTGACGTTATGCAAAACCCTTTGCATACCATAGTACCGCTAGTTGAAGAGCTAAAACAGAAAAAGAACATTAAGCTGTTAGCAGAAAAAATAGAAACAGAGGAAGAGTTCGAAATAGCAAAAAAAATGGGCTTTCATTTCTTCCAAGGCTATTTTTTTGCAAAACCTCGGGTGATAGAAGAAACAGATATAGAATTTAATTACACCATAGTCATGCTCATCTATACTGAAGTACTTAAGCCTAATTTGAATATTACCAAAATAGCGCAGTTATTCTCGCAAGATACAGCGCTTGCGTATAAATTGCTGCGATTAATAAACTCGGGTGTATTCCCGATAAAAAGTAAGATTGAGTCCATCAAACAAGCCTTGGTTTATTTGGGATACGAACGTACTAAAAAGTTTGTAGGCTTGATCATGACGGCACATGTTGCCAAGGGTAAACCAACAGAGTTAACCAGGATGAGCATTGTACGCGCTCGATTTTGTGAACTTATAGGCAATAAGGTTCAACCAAACTCAGGCTCATCTTGTTTTTTAGTGGGACTTTTTTCATTACTTGATGCCATTTTAGATAGACCCATGGAAAAGGTTGTTGATAAGTTGCCCTTTCCTGAGGAGCTCCAAAATGCGTTATTGGGCGAAGCGAATTTCCATTACTATGTACTTAATATAGTCAAAGCTTATGAATCTGGTAGCTGGTGGAAATTACAAAAAGCGTGTCAATATTTAAATATCAGTGATGAATGCTTACCCGAGTTCCATGCATCAGCGATTTTATGGGCTGATATGTATAAAGATAAGGCCTTTTAGACATATGGTTAATCACAACTAAATGCAGTTTATAATTAGAGTTATCTTATTATTGTTCGTTTCCATGACATTTAATGTTATGGCTAAACAAACGGTGCTTTTTGTAAACCCTTCAGTAGTCGACGATCCATTTTGGAGTAAAGTCCAAACTATTAGTCAAAATGCGGCAAAGCAATTAGGTTTTGACTTACAAGTTATCTATGGAGAAGGAAATAGGCATATTCAAATTCAAGAGCTAAAAAAATACCTTGAATATCAAAGTAAACCTGATTACGCCATTTTGATACTTTACCCTGGTGCCGCAGAAGAAACGTTAAAAATACTAGAACAACATCAAGTGTCCTCAATTACCTTGGAAGAAACAATTTCTGGTGATGAAAAAAAAGTTATCTCTGAACCAGGGCAGAAGTTTAAGTTTTGGCTTGGTGAGGTTTACCACGATAATTATCAAGCTGGATATGAATTGGCCAAAACTTTACACCAGCTCAGTGATAAAAATTTAAAATCAAAAGCTGTTCTTATCAACGGTCATTATGGTTCCGAATCTGATATGAGGGCTAAAGGCGCAGTCGATTATTTCGGATCACATAATGTAGATGTTGCCCAAGAAGTTCATGCGTCTTGGTCTGAATCTCTTTCAACTGAACAAACTCTAAAACTGCTTAAAAGACATAAAGATATTAATATTGTTTGGGCTGCATCAGATCTAATGGCCATTGGCGCAATGAAAGCATGCAAACAAGCCTGCGCTGAAAGTCAAAATATCGCATTTGGAGGGTTTGACTGGTTATCGGTTGGCCTTGAAAAAATAGCCTCAGGTGAAGTACAAGCGAGCGTCGGAGGGCATTTTATGATGGGTGCATGGGCGCTTGTTAGTTTGTTTGATCATCAAAAAAATCACCCTTATTGGACTGAACACAAAGAGTTAGTCATACCCATGGGTATTATTACGAAAGACAATGTGCATAATTATCAATGGATGAAAAGTAATCCTAATTGGGGTCAAATTGACTATAAATCTAAAAGTCTGCACCTAAATAAACAGTCACAATATCAACTCCACTTAATTCCTAAGGTTTGGCAGAAAAATTAGAGAAAATTAAATACTAATCCTTTAAAATACTGCCAATTGAATTTTAGGGATTGTCTTTTGACTGCTACAACACGTTTAAATAAATATATTAGTGAAACAGGTTTTTGTTCAAGAAGAGAAGCTGACAAGCTTATTGACGCTGGACGTATTAAGGTTAATGGTAATCTACCTGAAATGGGTGTGAAGGTATCAGACGCAGATACAATCCTGATTGATGACAAGCCACTTAAAGCAAAGCCTAAACGTGTTTACATTGCTTATAATAAACCTGTTGGCGTGACCTGTACGACTGAGAAAAAAATAAAAAGTAATATTGTCAGTGCGATAGATTACCCAGAGCGTATATTTCCAATTGGTCGACTTGATAGGCCTTCAGAGGGGTTAATATTTCTTACTAATGAAGGTGACATCGTTAACAAAATTCTACGTGCCGGTAATAACCACGAAAAAGAATATGTGGTTACAGTTGATAGAAGCATTAATAAACGTTTTGTTGAAAGAATGGCTGGTGGTTTGCCAATCTTAGATACGGTAACCAAAAAATGCTTCGTGAAGCAAACCGGCGATAAGACTTTTACCATTATCCTTACTCAGGGTTTAAACAGACAGATCCGTCGAATGTGCGAATACCTTGGTTATGAGGTAACAGCGCTGAAACGCGTACGTATTATGAATGTTAACTTGAATGGATTAAGACCTGGGCAATGGCGACATTTAACTGAGCAAGAAATGGCTGAAATAAACAAAGCCATTGAAGGATCAGCAAAAACAGAAGAAGGCTCTGTGGATAGCAATAAAAAAATCAGAAAGCCATCAGATAAAAAAACTTTGACGCGTTATACCGATGCAAGGTCTAAAAGAGATGAGCAGCAACCTAAGAAGCATTCAAGAAAGCCTACAGAACGAAAAAAAGGTACCTTGTCTTTGAATCGGAAATCAAAATAGTTTCAGTTAACTAGAACTGAATTATTTATGCATGCAAGTACTAAAGTATTTGCATGCATAAAAATGGCCGAATAAGGCCATTTTTTTATTTTTGTTTAATCGAAAAAAATAAACAGTAAATCACTGGTAAAACAATCAGAGTGAGGATTGTGGCAAAGCCCAACCCAAACATGATAGTCACAGCCATTGATTTGAAAAACACATCAAATAGCAATGGGATCATGCCTAAGATAGTGGTGATAGCAGCCATCGAAACAGGTCGAACACGACTCACACCCGAATCAAAAACTGCTTGATAAGGTGATTTACCTTCACTTAACTCCAAATTTATTTGGTCGACTAACACGATCCCATTTTTAATAAGCATGCCTGATAGACTTAATAAGCCTAAAAGTGCCATAAAGCTAAATGGTGCTTGAAACACAACTAACCCAGCAGTAACACCAATAATGGCTAAAGGCACGGTTGACCATATCACAAGCGGTTGTCTTACAGAGTTAAACAGACAAACAGTAATGATAAACATGACCAAGTAACCCAAGGGTAATGAGCCAAATATTGCTTTTTGCGCTTTACTTGAGGCCTCAAATTCACCACCCCAATCTAAGTGATAGCCTTTAGGGAGTGGTATCGCTTCAATATCACTTCTCACGCGTGCAAATAGTTTTGCAGGTGTTTCGTCGCCTATGACATCATGATCAGCCATAACTGTGATAGTACGCTTTCTATCTTTACGCATGATCAATGGATCTTCCCAAGTTACTTCAAAGTCATCAACAACCGTTGTTATTGGTACAAAGACATTGAGGATAGGGCTGTATATTTGTAAATCTGATAAGTTATTTACCTGATTACGTTCATCAACTGGAGATCGCGCAATAATTGGTAGCAGCTCTGTGCCTTCTCGGTATAAACCAACTGTTTTACCTGTTACAGAGGTAAGCAGTAAGTCATCTATGTCAGTCTTACTAATCCCCAGTCTTCTGGCTTTTTGTTCATTAAATTGAGGGCGGATCACCTTAGTTCGCTGACGCCAATTATCACGAATGTTAAATGCCCCTTTATCTTGTTGTAGAACGTGTTTAGCTTTTTCTGCGAGCTGTCTAAGTAAAACTGGATCTCCACCTGAGAAACGAGCCTCAATTTTTGCACTCGTAGATGGACCAATTTCCATTCGTTTAACTTTGATTTTGCCATCAATTGGCATATTCATTTCAAACGTTCTTAACTTTTCAATCATAACCGCAACGGAGTCACGGTCTTTCACTCTGACGATAAGTTGTCCATAGGCGTTGTATTGTTTTTCTGGCTCATAGGTAAGCATAAACCTTGGTGCCCCTTGACCAACTGTTGTTGTAACATCCTCAACGAGTTCGTCATTTAACAAGAAAGCCTCTATCTTAGCTATGTTTTCTGCGGTACTGCGAATATCGGCACCTTGATAATGCCAATAGTCGACATAAAACATGGGTGTATTTGAAGCTGGGAAGAACGACTGTTTTACTTGGCCAAAGCCGATAACAGAAGAAACGAGTAGTGCAACCATGAGTAAAATGGTTGAAACGCGGTATTTAAGCGCGGTACTTAACAGGGCTTTATAAACAGTAAAAATAACACCTTGATATGGGTCTGATTTTTTTTCATCGCTATTTTTCGTTTCTTTGAACATAAGGTCCGCAAAAAATGGCGTTAATGTAATAGCAGTAACCCAACTCAACATCAATGAAATGAGTAATACCCAGAATAAAGAGCCTGCAAACTCACCACTGGCATCGCTACTTAAACCAATAGGCGCAAATGCTGTGATCCCTATGATAGTTGCTCCAAGAAGCGGCCATTTAGTTTGAGCGACAATATTTACAGCGGCTTGAACTTTGGTTTGTCCGCGTTTTAGATTGATTAAAATACCTTCAGTGACGACTATGGCATTATCAACCAGCATCCCTAATGCAATGATCAGTGCACCTAAAGATATTCTTTGTAAATCTATGGCGTATAATTTCATGAATATAAAGGTACCAAGTACGGTAAGGAGCAGTACACCACCGATCAGAATGCCACTTTTTACGCCCATAAATACCAGTAATACCACTATTACAATTGCGACGGCTTCGACTAAACTAACAATAAAACCGTTAACTGACTTTTCTACTTCGTTTGGCTGATTATAAATAGGCGATATTTCCATACCATGTGGACGTTGATACTCTAAATCAGCAAGGTGCTTATCGATTGCTTTACCTACATCAACAACATTCACACCTGAATTAAATGAAATGCCTAATAAAAGCGCCTGCTGCTCATTGTATTTAGTTAGATGGGTAGGGATTTCTGCAAACTCTCTTTTGACTGTGGCGACGTCCCTTAAATAGATTAGCTCATTGGCCCCAGGGCTTGAGATTAATAAGCTTTCTAACTCAGACACATCATGAAACTCACCAGTAGGGTGAAAGCGAATTGACTCATCGCCAACACGAATTTTGCCCGCATTTGAAACATGGTTTTGAGATTGTAATAGTGAAAAAATCTGTGCTGGTGGAATACCCAATTGCGATAATTTTTGCGTTGATATTTCAACAATAACCTGAGATTGCTGAGTACCAGAGACGGTAACTTTACTTACCCCGTCAACAAGTACGAGTTCACGCTTTAAGTAATCAACATAATCTTTTAATTCACTGTAAGAGTAACCATCACCTGTTATCGCATATAACACACCATACACGTCGGCAAAGTCATCAATTATATTTGGCGTAGAAACGCCTTTAGGAAAACGTCCTGACAGGTCGTTTACTTTTCTTCTCAGCTCATCCCAGATCTGTTGTAAATGCTGCTTTCTATAAGTGCTTTTCATTTCAACTGTTATCTGTGATTTTCCAGCAGAAGAAATTGAAGAAATAGTATCGACATAAGGCAATTGCTGAATGGCATTCTCTATGACAAAGGTGACTTCTTCTTCTACTTGTTCTGGAGACGCACCTGGGTAATAGGTGATAACCATGGCTTTTTTAATCGTAAACTCAGGGTCTTCGAGTTGTCCTAAGTCTAAGTAGGAGGCTGCACCTGCTATTAAAAGCAATAGCGCAAACATCCAACTGATGACTTTGTTATCAATTGACCATTTAGCTAGGCTCATTATTATAAACCTCGCTCTTTAACCCAAGGTTTTACCTTTAGACCTTCATAAAGGTGGTATACGCCAGCCGATACAACTTGTTCGCCAACGTTAAGGCCTTCAAGTACATCAATTTGGTCTTGATAGATATTGCCAACCGAAACTTTACGCTTAGACAAACTCTGAGTATCTGGATTAAAAACCCATACATACGCGTTATTGTCTAATTGCTCTGTATCAGAAGAGAAAACTGCAGAGGCAGGGACGGTGATTGCATTGCTGTGATGCTCGGTGATTTTTGAAAGGTCTATCGAAACCTGGCCCGTCATTCCCTCAAATAAATTAAAGTCTTTAGGTATGGGTAGCGAGAAAACCACCTTATAACTAAGAGTGGCAGGATCTGCCTGTGTGTCCCATTCTTTGATTGATAGGTCATACGCTTTGTCTGGGTAACCATCAAAGGTAACAGAAGGATGATAATCTAAATCTTTTTTAACTCTGGCAACTAAACGTTCAGGCACGTAAATCACCACATCCATCATATCTCTGCTTTCGAGACGCAGAATATTTTGCTTGGCGACGATATTTTCGAAGTTCTTAACAAAGACTTTGGCAACCGTTCCTGAGAAAGGCGCGCGAAGCTCACTATTTTCTAAATTTGTTTTAGCGATTTTAAATGCCGACTCAGAGACTTGTTTGTTGGCCAAGGCTTGGTCAAACTCAGCTTTGGTTGCAATAGAACGTTTATATAATGAATCGACACGCTTTAGTTGAGCACTAGCAAGTTCGAATTGTGCTTTACGTTGTTCATACTGTAATTGAAAATCTTCTGGATCTAATTTAGCGAGTAGGTCGTTTTTATTAATAGTTTGCCCAGCGCGAACAGGGAACTCTATGAGTTCTCCACTGACACGAAAAGCAAGGTAAGAGCCTTGGTTAGCCACGACTTCGGCTGGGAAGCTGCGAATATTGTGCGCTGTAGGATCTTTCACTTCGAATAATTTTACTGGTCTTATGACCTCTATCTGTTCCGACTTTTCATTTTCTTGACTGCAGCCTAGTGTCAAAACTGTAAGCAGTGCGATAACACTTAACCTCAACATGGTTCACTCCATTTATTTATAACAATCATCTAAATCGATCACTTAATTTAGCGAATTGTTATTTGCTCTTAAAAATTTCGGTAAGGATAAGAAAAAACCTGATAAAATTAAAATTATTAAAAATTGTAAAGTTGATAAGTTTAATTTATGAAGTTGGCCGATCTCGAAATTCTCGATGCAGTTGCAAATTCTAAAAGCTTACAAGAGGTTGCATTAAGAATGCACAAGACCCAGCCGGCCATTTCTCAGTCAATTAAAAGACTAGAACAAAACCTTGGGTTTAGCATTGTCGATAGGGATGCATATCGATTAAAACTCACAGAGCAAGGCAGGCATTTTTATTTAGAGGCAACCAAGTTGTTGGCTATTCGTGATGATTTGAAGATACTAGCTAACGAATTTGCTGAGGGCAATGAAGCTAAGTTTAGTATTTGTTATGAACCCATTTCATACCAAAATATATATAATGAGGCCATTGGAGATATTTTCAAAACGTATAAATCTACTGAATTTTCAATTACCAGTGGCCCGCGTTTTGAAGCTCTGCAGCAAGTGAACAGTGGTAGAGCTGAATTAGGCATAGGTCCTTGGTTTGATTTGTTTCACGCAACAGGTGAACTTGAAACGATGAAAGTAGGGGAGATAGAGCTTGGAATAGTTGCAAAAAAAGGTTTGTTACCTCCATCTTTACATTACGAAGCCTTAGAGTCTTATCCATGTATTGCGATGTTTGAAAGTGCGTTTGCTTTTGACAGTGAGCGTTTGGCTTATACGCTAAACACGAACCGTATGAAAGTCGATGACCTGACCTCTATGAAGTCATTTTTGTTGTCAGGCTTAGGGTTTGCACTAACCAGTCTCGCGCATTGTAAAAATGAAATTGATAACGGTGAATTAGAACGAATAAGGATTATAGACAGACAAGACAGTTTCACAGCTAATATCCATGTGTTTAGAAAGCATACGAGACACCATGGGCCTGTAGCTAGAGCGATCTGGTCTAGATTTAAGCAATTAGGTGAAAAATATGATGGATGATTTTGAATTACGGGTGCATACCATTATCGGTGCAATCCCATATGGTCATGTTGCAACGTACGGACAAATCGCCAAATTGGCAGGACAAGCCAATTACTCTAGAAAAGTGGGGAGAATTTTAAAAACGCTGCCAAAAGATTCTAAGTTACCTTGGTATCGAGTTATAAACGCTCAAGGAAAAATATCATTTCCGGTAGATAGCTGTAAGTTTTTTGAACAGAAAGAAAGGCTTGAAAATGAGGGCGTGGTTTTTCTAAATAATAAAGTAAGCTTAAAAAAATTTAAGTGGCTTGATTAAAATAAGCTCTAAAATAACTCGAAAGCCCTTTATCTACGGTATTTAATGCGATTTTTCATAAAAATCTGTAGTAAATAGTTGCACTAAGCCGAAAAATACATAAACATAGGTTTTGCTTAGGCAAAATTACAATAAATAGGAATTAAATAATGAATAAAGCTCAACTAGTTGAAAAGATGGCAGCTGATGCTGAAATTTCTAAAGCCGCTGCAGCAAGAGCGCTTGAATCATTCACTGGTGCTGTTACAACTTCTCTTAAAGAAGGTAATTCAGTAGCACTTGTTGGTTTCGGTACTTTCTCAGTAAAAGAGCGTGCAGCTCGTACTGGCCGTAACCCACAGACTGGCGCTGAGATCCAAATCGCAGCTGCAAATATTCCTAGCTTCAAAGCAGGTAAAGGTCTTAAAGATCAAGTAAATCAGTAATATTTACTTATATTGAATTGACTAAAAAGGGGCCTCAGCCCCTTTTTTTATTGTTGATTTAGGCTCTTAAAGCCTTATCACCGCGGCCGATCCCCACCGCACCAGAACGTACTAACTCTATAATATCGCTCTCATGTCTTAGCATATCTAAAAACGATTCAATTTTTTCAGAGCTACTAAGCAGTTGCAGTGTATAGCTTTGTTTACCCATGTCGATAATGGCGCCTTGATACACATCAGCAATACGCGTAACAGCGGCACGCATGGTTTCGTCTCTGGCATACACTTTAACAAGTAACAGTTCTCTTTCAATATGCTGAACTTCTGTTAAGTCCTGTACTTTCAGCACATCTACCAGTTTATTCACTTGTTTGGTTATTTGCTCGACGACTCTATCGTCACCATGGGTGGTAATTGTAATACGCGACAAGGTTTGGTCGTCAGTAGTCCCAACCGTTAAGCTGTCAATGTTATAGGCGCGCTGTGAGAATAAGCCAACAATTCTTGATAATGCGCCAGGCTCATTTTCTAAAAGGATACTTAAGATTCTACGCATTATGCTTTCACTCCTTTTTTCAACCACATATCGTCAACTGCACCCAGCTTTATTTGCATAGGATAAACATGTTCTTTTTCGTCTACACGAATATCTAAAAATACCAATCTATCTTTGATAGAGAACGCTTTTTCAAGTGCTTCATCAAGTTGATCAGGTCTATCGACTTTAATGCCGATGTGGCCATAACTTTCTGCCAGCGCAACAAAATCAGGTAAAGACTCCATGTATGAGCTGGAATGGCGACCACCATATTGCATATCCTGCCATTGTCTTACCATGCCTAAGGAGCGGTTATTCAACGAAATAATTTTCACTGCTAAGCCATATTGCAAACATGTTGATAGCTCTTGAATATTCATTTGAATAGAGCCATCACCCGTTACGCACAATACCTCACTTCCTGGAAAAGCCATTTTGACCCCCATTGCAGCGGGTAAGCCAAAGCCCATGGTGCCAAGGCCACCTGAGTTAATCCATTGGCGCGGGTTTTTAAACGGGTAGTACTGGGCTGCAAACATCTGATGCTGGCCAACATCAGAGCACACGTAGGCATCGCCATTAGTAATCTCGTATACTTTCTCGATGACAGTTTGAGGTTTTAACACTTCAGGGTTGGTTTCATAAGCAAGACACTTTTGTGCTCTCCACTTTGTAATTTCTTCCCACCAAACTTCTTGTGCAGCACGGTCAATGCGCTCAGAACTGGCGTTAATTGCACTTAACAATTGCTCGAATACTGTCGCAAGGCATCCTACTACTGGAATATGTGCTTTGATGGTTTTAGAAATAGAAGTAGGGTCTACGTCGACATGAACAATGGTCGCATTTGGGCAGAATTTTTTAACGTTATTTGTTACACGATCATCAAATCTTGCACCTAGTGCTAAAATCACATCTGCATTCGCCATCGCTTTGTTCGCCTCGACACTGCCATGCATACCAAGCATGCCGATAAAGTTAGGGTGAGTGCCACTAATTCCACCTAATCCCATGAGGGTATTTGTGATTGGAGCGTTCAGAGTTTCAACCAGCTCTTTCAATTTATCTGATGTATCAGATAAAACAACGCCACC
The DNA here is from genome assembly GCF_049257195.1 of Pseudoalteromonas sp. SS15. Lineage (NCBI taxonomy): Bacteria > Pseudomonadati > Pseudomonadota > Gammaproteobacteria > Alteromonadales > Pseudoalteromonadaceae > Pseudoalteromonas > Pseudoalteromonas sp. SS15. Next base: position 262,262 of record NZ_JBMMUD010000004.1, on the reverse strand, counting down.
GCCAGAATAGATAACTAAACGCTTTGCATTTAAGATAGCTTCAACTGCTTTCTTTATCTGTTTTCCGTGACCTTTAACACTAGGGTTATAAGTACGCATTTCTATTTGATTAGGCATCTTAAACTCGAACTTTAACTGCGGATTTAAAATGTCTTTGGGTAATTCAACGACCACCGGACCTGGGCGACCAGAATTAGCGAGATAAAAAGCTTTGGCCAGAACCGTAGGGATCTCTTCTGCACTTCTGCAGTTGAAGCTATGCTTAACAATTGGTCTTGAACAACCAACGATATCGGTTTCTTGGAATGCATCATCACCAATCAGATTTGAAGGTACTTGCCCTGATAGTACGACCATTGGAATAGAATCCATGTATGCAGTTGCAATACCAGTAATACAGTTTGTTGCACCAGGGCCTGATGTTGCAAGCACGACGCCGACTTCACCAGTTGCCCTGGCATAGCCATCAGCCATATGTGTTGCAGCTTGTTCGTGCCTAACTAAAACATGCTCAATGTCGCTTTGTTGAAATAATGCATCATATAGATCCAGTACTGACCCGCCAGGGTAGCCAAATATATATTCTACTTCTAAAGCTTTTAAAGCTTTTACGACTAACTCTGAGCCGTTAAATTGCGTTTGTACCATCCTCATTCCTCGGTGCAATCGTAAAATTAAACAAAAAAAAACCCCGCAATTGCGGGGTTTCATCGTAAATCAAGTTAATACGTCCCCGCTGAGCTTATTAAAAAGACCAGTACGAGCACGACATTTACAATTAAATTAGAAATCATAACTTGAAATAAAAATACTATTAAAATTTAAACAAAAACATTAAAGGTTTTTTATATGCATAAGTCAAGGCGATTCACACTAAAGTTGCATAAAATTTCTATAAATTCATTTTTGGTGATGATCTGGTTGTTCTTGTGGTCTATTTTTAATAATCGAATGAATAAAGTATTTTTACTGCGATTTTATCTTGGTACAGACGTGTACCCTTTGTAGTGATAGTATCAAATTAATAAACGAATATCGGTGAAATATATGAATTTAAAGTATTTTGTTCTAATTAACTTTGGCATTTTATTTAGTATACATGCCAATGCTATGCCTGATTTATTACGATTGGATGAAGAAAGAGTTGTTTATTGGAAAGAAAAGAAACTTGGACGTGCTTTAAGCGAATATGAAAAAAAACAGTTATTAAATAATTATATTTCACAAAGCGGAAAGCCAAAAGCATCTTCGTTAACTATACCTTTTAAAGGAGTCAAACAAACCCGTAAACACCTTAAACAATTTGTACAAAGTGACAACACCGATACGCTGCATAAAGTAAAGATTTTAGGCATTCTTGTAGATTTCCCAGACTTGAGGTCAAGTGACCCTAGACTTGAATCAGGCGATACAGATATGTTTTATAACAGTTATCCATTCGAACATTATCGTGATTTACTTTTCTCTGTCGATGGCTTTAATGGACCTAACGAAGAAAACTTTTCTAGTGCCAGACAATATTATCAAAATGTCACAGGAAACAATTTTGACTTAACAGGCAACGTCTATGGTTGGGTTACTGTAAAGGAAGAGGCTGCTTATTATGGTCGACAAAGTGGAGATATTCGAGATGAGAATGTAGCTGAATTGGTCTTAGAAGCTGTTGAAGCTTTAGTTGCCCAAGGTGTAGATCTTACTGAGTACGATCAAACTGATCTGAATGATATTGATGGCGATGGGGTTATTAATGAGCCTGATGGTATCATTGACCATATTCTATTGTTTCACTCAAGCATTGGCCAAGAAGCTGGCGGCGGTGTTCTCGGTGATGATGCGATTTGGTCACACCGATTCTTTGTGACAAATAGCTCAAATCAGCCCGCGAATGTAACTGGTTCATCTATAAAAGCCTATAATTATACAATTAATCCAATTGATGCAGGGATTGGTGTGGTTGTACATGAATTTGGTCATGATTTAGGTCTGCCAGACGAATACGACTTAAAAGACATAGAAATAGGTGAACCTGTTGCTAATTGGTCTGTCATGTCAAGTGGTAGTTGGATGGGGGAAGTCAGAGGGTCAGCCCCAGTCATGTTCAGCCCTAAAAATTTAGAATATCTTCAAAATCGTTTTGGAGGAAATTGGGTTAACCAAAAGTCGCTTGAGTTGTCCTCAATTGATGGCAGTGAAAGTTATAATGTAACGCATGCAAGTGTTTTTAACGAATTTACAAATCAAATTAAAATTACCTTACCTCCTTTACTAGAAGACTTTATCGTACCAAGCTCTGGCTCATTTCAATACTACTCGGGCGATGGTAATAATCTCAATAACCAAATGTCATTTCAGGTGTCATTACCAGACTCGGATCTGTTAACACTAAAAATGAAGAGTAAGTTTAGTATTGAATCTGACTACGATATTTTTCAGGTTTATGTGAACTCGGAACCTTTAGCTGGTAATGTAACGAAAACGACTCATCCTAATTACCCAAGTGTTAGGCATTATCTTGATGGTAGCTCGGCCTCAAGTAATGTACAAAATGCTGAATTTGTTGATTTAACTTATGATCTCTCTTCATATGCTAATCAACAAGTGACCATTACCTTTGTTTATCAAACTGATGCAGCAGTTTCTTTCTTTGGCATAGTGCTTGACGACATATCAATTTCCTCATCACAAGAAATAATACTAACTGACAACGCTGAAAGTAATAATAGTAACCAATTCAACGGATTTCGAAAAATAGGCCGATATAAGTCAGGCAATGAACATGCTTACTACCTACAACTAAGAAGCCATCAAGGATTAGATAAGGGTTTACAGCAAGCCCAATACTCTGCTGGCTTAACGCTTTGGTATTCTAATGAAAATTATGAAAATAATAACACTTCTGAACATCAAGGCTTTGGTGATTTACTTATTATAGATACAGATCAGAGACCTATATTTAAGTCTAATGGTACTGATGCTGCTAGTTCAATGATACAAGTTCGCGACGCTGCTATGCGACTAACGCCACAATCAGCAGGACTAGGAGACAATGACCTTTCGTCAGTAAGCTTTTTTGATGATAGTTTAGATTATACATTCAAGTTACAGCCAGAGTCTGGTGTTCAGGTTCCTAAATATGGTTTAAAGATAGAGCTTTTGGATATCTCTGAATCTTTTGATAATGCTGAAGTTCAAATTTCTTATACAAAAGGACAAACAGACATCAGTTATATCATCAACGATAACCAAGTGCGCTTTTTTGCAAATGGCTTTTTGTTATCTGAGACAGATAGCTTCACTTGGGAATTTTCCGACGGTCAATCAAGTGAAGTTCTTAACCCAACTATTCAATTTGAACAATATCAAAAATACACGGTTAAATTCACACAACGTAAAGAAAATGGTCAAGTTAATCGTGCCGAAACTGAAGTGAACTTAAGTAAACCTTTAGAGGTTGCAGAGGTTGATCTAGCACATGCAAATGGTCTTCTTAAAGGTAAGGTGTCGTTTAATGGGGGAGTTGAACCCTATAGAATTGACTGGGATATGGGGGATGGAAATAGTTTAAATGGTGATGAAATATCCCATAGTTATTCATTGAGCGGCTCTTACACGGTTAAAGTGACAGTGACAGATGGTAATGATAATTCTGTTTCTGAATCGAAGCAGATTACTTTGGCTGTTCCACTTGAAATAACAACTTCTGTGACGACGAACGGACTTCAGTTATCTGCCTCAGCAGCTTTGTCTGGCGGGACAGGAAATTATAGTGTTAGCTGGGATTTTGGTGATGGTAATCAGAGAAATGGTGATAGTGTATCACATACCTATTCTGCGAGTGGACAGTTTACTGTCACAGCAACATTAATAGATACAGAGAGTAATAAAGCGAAGACAGAAACAAAAACTGTTACAGTTACTGACAATCAAAGTGAAGAGTCTAGCTCTGGTGGTAGTATGTTTGTGCTATTGCTATCTGGCTTGTTATTGTTACGCAGGTTTAAGCTTTAATCATAAACAAAGAGCTGCCTTTGGCAGCTCTTATATTTAATAAACAAAAATAAATTGTAGTTTTATTCTTTATTAAAGGCGATCGATCACGGCTTGTGTGAAATCTGTTGTACCGTGGCTTCCACCTAAATCACGCGTAGTTCTGTCACCTGTTTTGATCACATCAGCTACTGCATTACGGATACGGTCAGCTGTTTCACCCATTTCTAAGTATTCAAGCATTTGGATTGACGCTAAGATTACTGAAGTTGGGTTTGCAAGGTTTTTACCTGCAATGTCAGGTGCACTACCGTGAACGGCTTCAAAAATAGCAGCATTTTCACCAATGTTTGCACCAGGTGCCATACCAAGGCCACCAACTAAACCAGCACATAGGTCTGATAAGATGTCGCCAAATAAGTTAGTTGTTACGATGACATCGAATTCTTCCGGTGTCATAACAAGTTTCATACACGTCGCATCAACAATCATTTCTGCTGATTCGATATCTGGGTAACGCTCACCGACTTCACGTGCAACTTTAAGGAATAAACCTGAAGTTGATTTCAAGATATTCGCTTTGTGAACAGCGGTTACTTTTTTACGACCTTCGCGACGTGCTAATTCGTATGCAAATGTAACAATTTTCTCTGCACCATCACGTGTGATTTTTGACATTGCTTCTGCTTCATTACCATCTTCAGAAACAACCTGACCAAGACCTGAGTACATGCCCTGTGTGTTTTCACGAATAGTAATAATATCAATGTCGTCGTAACGGGCTTTTGTGCCTGCAAAAGATTTTACCGGGCGAACGTTCGCGTATAAGCCAAATTGCTTACGCAGTGTTACATTGATTGAAGTGAAACCTTCACCAACAGGTGTAGTTAATGGGCCTTTTAAAGTGATCTTATTTTTTTCGATTACTTCTAGTGTTTCTTTAGGTAGAAGCTCACCTGTTTTTTCTAGTGCAGTTAAACCTGCATCAACAAATTCATAATCAAAATCACAGCCTGCAGCGTTTAAGATCTCAATTGCTGAATCAATAATGCTTGGACCGATACCATCGCCCTTGATCACAGTGATAGTTTGCTTTGCCATTATGGTTTCCTTTATCAATATATTTTTCACACCTAGCCACTTGGGCACTAAATACAGAGTGTAGTAAACAAAGAAGGAAGGTGTGTGTTCGCTTGAAAAATTAAGCGCGTTTTATAACAATTTATGCAGTCTTATGCCAGCAAGTAATGAAAAATAGGCATAATCACTGTTTATGTTTGTCATTGATAATATTTATAGAATAAATATCACTCAATGACGCAATGTGGTGATAGGTCTAGCAGAGCGACTTTGAACACTTCAATATTTTCCCACTCGAAGTGTTTAAGGACATCTGTTGTGGTTTGCTTTTGCCATGGTGTTCCTAAATCAATATCGAATAGTGTTGTTATTGCCAAATACTTAATAGCAACAAATTCTTTGTCGACGTCATTCAGCTGACTTTTCGTCTTTGTTTCAGTATTTAACAGTGCGCGATGTGAAAATGACTCAGAAAAGTAACTGCTCACATAGTCTATTAATGAATCATGTTGGTAATCCTTTAGCCCAAATAATTGTGCAATTGAAAGCGGTTTACACGAAAATTCATCCTTGTCTATTTGAATAAAACGCATCATTTTCTCAGGGTGCTGATGAAGTAAGAAGTAAATAAAAGCGGCGAAAGGGCAGAGGTAAAATTCAAATTTTTCACTGTGCTTTTTACTTATTAATAAGGTGATAACTTTATTAATATGCGCGTATTTATTAATAATATCAGACACAAATGGGTGACTAATATTTGCAATCATGGTTTCTAGTAATACACGCTGACATAGTAAAGCAGCAGTATCTAACCCTACCATTGTTAAACTATGCCTCAAACTCCCTGCTTTTTGTCCTTGACGATTATATTGCTTAGCTGCAGAGCGAAGTGCTTGCTCTATGTGTTCAAAATTAGAGACTACTTTTTCGAGTTGTTTAAAGTCAGGGTATTTAGTGTTTCCGAGTTTTGCAATAGACTCAAGGTTTTTACTATCGTCTAAAGCTTTAACTTCAGTTTCTGGTAGCTGTTCATTAAACCAAATTTTATAAAGTAGAATAGGATCACTAATAATTTGACTTCGATATTCACCAAAGATGGGCTGAGACGTTCTGATGATCCTTCTGGCTTTATTCTCTATCATTAACGCAAGATAATGAATATTGCCATTTTTTGCTAAAACAATACATTGCTCATTCTTATAAGACACTGACAGCCCTGATGGGTGGGCAACAAGTTGTCCACTTAATTCACATAATGCATTTTGTGCGAATTCGTTATAACAACTTAAATAAAGTGATTTTATCGCTTGATTAAGGCTAAATGTTTTTACTCTTGGTCTAGGTGTAATCGCTTTGGCAATGCGCATCGCGATTGCAACGATAATGCTTGGATTATCATAAAGAGGTATTGCATTAATACCCGTAATGGCTGAGGCATATTTATCCAAACGGGCGAGTATTCTTTGTACTTGTCCAGTGGGCACATTGCCTTTATTCAACATTTTCACAGCGAGAGCATGTCGGTTTTGAACTAGCCTTTGAGCCTGCTCTGTCAGGTGTTGCCCAGCAGCAAGCTTATTAGTTTCATTTGATGTGCAAATTTGGTCAGCTATGGCCGCGATTACCAATGATTCTGTGATTTCTTTATTAAACTTTAATGCGTGACAGATTGCAGTAACAAGTATGCATTGATTTACAACTAGGTTAGTTGTGTAGCCTTGATGTTTTGCGTAAAAGTGGAGGTGAGCATGTAATGCGCCAGGTTGCTGACTGTAACACTGAACAAACCTTTCAGCCAGTTGCGTAATACTTGGATAGATAACAGGCCATTTTTCTTTGTTGTAATAAAGCCTTAGAACTTGATGTGAATGCTCGAAAAGTTTTTTTAATTGTGTAGGAGATGCTTTCACGGTGGCATTATTCTCCACTTATTTTTGTATATTCAAGAGTTGCATTATCACCCCAAACGAGCAAAACACCATTTTTAAATAAGAGACCAGTGCATTCGTCTTGAGTTGTAATGCCATCAGATTTAACAAGTTGTGTTCTATAGTAAACTATTTGAAAAACATCATTTTGTTGTTTAGACACATAGGTCAAGTCCGGACTGCCAAGTGTTTCAAGTACTTCCTCCAAATGCATGACTTCAGTTTCATCAAGTTTTGAAATAAAGCGGTTATTGAATGCCTCTCTATCTTGCCAGATCATAGCTTGAGGGTCATCTTTATAGAAATTGATCACTAGCATGACAATACTTGCATAAACAGCAAGGCCTAAAATAATGTATTGCAGTACTTTTTTGATCATGACTAGTCCAAGAATTAAATCCAAGTCAGTATATCAAAGTCTTCACGAGTTAAAACTTTCTTAGACAATTAACGGGTAACTCTCAAATCTTGTAGATTAAACCCTAAATGTATATCTGTTCTTAATGAAACCAAGTTCTTGCTAGTAATAAAATCGTCTATACCAGAGTAGATCTTTTGCTTTTCAGCGGGTTTTAGCGATTCGTAAGCTAAAATATTTTCAAAATCACCACATTCGCTCAATAATCTTTGTGCAGTTTTTAAACCAATCCCAGCTATACCAGGTACATCGTTTGTTTTATCACCTGCCATAGCCCAAAGTTCAGTAAGTTGATGTTTTTCGACTTTGAATTTATCTCTTACCTGCTGTGTATCAATCCAGGTTTTTTTAAAATAATCGTATATTCTAATGCTTAGGCTAAGGTGAGGAAGAAAGCCTTTATCTGTTGAGGCTATCACTACATTTACGTTTGCAGCAGCTGCCTTAGTTGCAAGAGTTGCAATGATATCGTCAGCTTCATCGTGATCTGGTCTATAAACGGGTATGCCAGTTTGTTCAAATGCCTTTTCAATAATCTGCATGTTGCTAGACAAGATTTCAGGCATAGGTTTTCTTGTAACTTTATATTTGTCGTAGTAGTGATACCGCCAACTTCCATCACCATCGAACACAGCTATCGCATGTGTTGCTGAAGTAAGATTTAATAACTTATTAACGGCTGAAGAAACCCGTTGAGCGGTATTATTTACAGCGGTAATATCTTCTTGGTTTGGTTCAATTGCAAAAATGCGCCGAACGAGGTTCAGCGCATCGATTAGTACTAAGGTTTTACTCATTTATTCACTACATAACACGGCGTATATTTACTACCAGGTAATTTCATACGACCTTGTTCTACAAATGCTTGTAACAGGGTGTCCATTTTTTCCATTAATGTGCTTTCACCATGAAGCTGATAAGGGCCATGCTTTTTGATTTCTCTAATGCCTTCATCTTTAACATTACCTGCGACAATCCCAGAAAATGCTCTACGCAAATCAGCAGCCAGAAGCTCTTTATTCTGATCTAAAGACAGGTTCAAATTCGCCATGTTTTCATGAGTTGGCTCAAATGGCATTTGGAACTGGTGCTCAATTTTTAGCGTCCAGTTAAAGTAATAAGCATCGCCCTGAGACTTTCTATATTCCCTAACCTTAGGCATAGCTTGCTTTAGGGTGACCGCCACTTTTTGTGGATCGCCGACAATCACTTCAAATTTACTCAAAGCTTCTTCACCGAGCGTATCTTCGACAAATTGGCAGATCTCTTTGAAATAATCAGCTGAGGATTCAGGACCAGTTAAAATAACGGGTAGGCATTGTTTTTGATTTTCAGGGTGTAATAGTATGCCTAATAAATATAGAAGCTCTTCAGCTGTACCCGCACCACCAGGGAAAATGATAATGCCATGCGCTGTTCTGACAAATGCTTCTAAACGTTTTTCGATATCGGGTAATATTACAAGCTCGTTGACGATGGGGTTAGGGGGCTCTGCGGCGATAATACTTGGTTCAGTTAGGCCTAAATAACGATTACTTGTAATACGTTGTTTTGCGTGACCAATGGTTGCACCTTTCATAGGGCCTTTCATAGCGCCAGGTCCACAGCCTGTACAAATATTTAGCCCGCGTAAGCCTAGTTCATATCCCACCTCTTTTGTGTATTTATACTCGATTTCACTGATTGAATGGCCGCCCCAACAAACAATCATATTTGGGTCTGTATTAACTGGTAACGCAGAGGCATTTCTGAGCATATCAAAGACCATATGAGTAATTTGTTGCTCGTCTTCAGTTGGCTCGTGGCGTTGATAAATAAATAACAAATCACGGATCACAGAAAAGATATGTTCATGGATACCTGTGATTATTCTTCCATCTACAAAGGCAGTTTCGGGGGGATTGTCTAACTCAATTTTTATGCCGCGCTCTCTAGCGATGAGCTTTACATCAAAATCTTGGTATTTGTCGTAAATTTCACTGCTAGAATCAGTATGACTACCTACGTTTAATACTGCTAATACGCAGTTTCTAAAAAGTTTATACCTTTCTGTACTCGAAGAGGCTTGTAAAAGGTCGACTTCAAGCTTTGAAAGTAAATTAAGTACGCCAGTTGGATTTAGTTGGACTTGCATAGGCATTCTCCTTGTTATTTACGAATGCAAAGGCGATCTCTACCACTGTTTTTTGCTTCGTAAAGTGCATCATCAGCTCTATCAAAAGCTGCCAAAGGTGTATCACCTTTTTTAAATTGCGTCGCTCCTAAAGACACAGTTATTTGTACTTGCTTATCTTTAAACTTAAATGGAATTGCTTTAATGGTATTCCTAATCTTTTCTAATGGTGCTTTGGCATGAGTTAAAGGCATACCAGGCATTAATAAAACAAACTCTTCACCACCATAACGGGCAATAAAATCAGATTTACGTATTGCTTTCTTTAAAGCTCTAGCGATTACTTGTAGTGTTTTATCGCCTGCACTATGACCATATTGATCGTTGATAGATTTAAAGAAATCGACATCTATAACAACCAAAGTCGTTTCATTCCCATGCTGTTCGAACATGTGAAACTCTTGATTAAATCTATCATCAAACGCTGCGCGGTTTGGTAGCTTTGTTAAGCCGTCTAGCAAGCTTTTAAATTGCTGTTCAGAAAGTCTTTTCTTATAAGTATTAACTTTAGTCTCTAAAACATTGATGCGAGAATTAATTTGCTCAAAACTGGCGAGTAAATCCGCTTTATCCTTTTGTTCTAATTCTTCTCGTTTGACTAAGTCTTTTCTCAAAAGCTTTAATTCACCGTCAACCAGTTCTTTTAAATCGGAAATAGATGTCGCTTTTTGCGTTTGTTCATTTAAAAGTTTGATCTTAGTCTCAATTTGTTTATTGAGACCTGAAAGCTCGGCACTCATATGCTTAGTCGAATTGGTCGTACTAAGAATAGATGCATGAAGCTCTTCTAATGTCTGATTAAGTGAGACTAAAAAGCCTTGAGCTGATTGACGTTCTCTAGCAATGCTGTTGGCAATTATCTCTATGATAGCAATCGCGCAATCAAGTAACACATCCACTTCTGCAGACTGAGATAGTGTCGTTTTAATATCGATGACTTCTTTTGATACATCGTCTTCGAATGTAATTTCATTGGCTAAAGTTAATAACTCACTGGCCAGTTCAGGCTTTTGCATTGTTGCTGTTTTTGCTGAAGCGTCAGAGCTTGTTTTGACAGCTAACACTTTTTGATAAATACCAATGAGCTTCTCAAAAACAGGCAAAAATTCATAACTTACATTTACTTCAGTCAATTCGTGATCTAATAAGTTGCGAAGTTTTCGGCGAGTATCATCTGGGATACCTTTAAGCTTTTGCAGTTGTCTACCCGCGTCAGAAATACTGTTTGAAAGCTTTTGATGATTTTCAGCGTTGACAGATTCTTGATTTTTAAGGGATTGAGTAATGGTATTAATAAGAGGAGCTAAATCATCAAAGCTCACGCCTTTACTAAGCGCTTGTCTAAATTTAGCCAAAAGATTATCTAGAGCAACATCTTGACCTTTGCTACTCACTGCGAGCTTCGCCGCAAAATTACTTAGAGTCTGTATTTGATCTTTATGCGCATTCTCGAGCTCAGCTCGTGCTTTAACTGCTTGTTTTAGTTTTTTTTCTATTAGCGCATCTTTATTGGTCACAAATTTTGCCATCTATAAATTCATTAACACTCTAAGTTTACAACAATTATCTCATTTTTGAAGGTAATTTGTTTGTTACATATCACAACAAGCCTGATGATATGTAGTTTATCTCTTTTATTAAACTTTATTAGGGGAGTTTGTTAGTCTTTTCTTATACTTTTCTGTGAATATTACAAATACCAGTATGAATAAAATTACACTCTCTCTTCTTGCTGCTTTTGCAGCTCTTCCTGCATTTGCAGATGTGGAATACAAATTATCAATTGATGAACCAGCACATCACCTTGGTGATGTTAAAGTTACTTTTCCGAAAACAGCTCAAGCGCATTTAGATGTGCATCTTCCAGATTGGCGAACGGGTCGTTATGAAATCTTAGACCTTGCCAATGGTATTCGTTTTTTTGATGCAAAAAGTGAAAAGGGTGAAGATCTTCAATGGAAAAAGATTGATAAAAATACATGGCGCGTACATTTAAATGAGCCAACAGAAGTCAACATTTCATACCAAGTCTATGCGAATCAATTAGGCATGCGCTCTCGCCATATTGATGATAGCCACGCATTTATTGATGCATCAGGCTTTTTTATGTTCAGTGATTCATTTAGACAAGAGTCAGTAACTGTAGACCTAGATGTACCAAAAGGGTGGCGTTCGGTCTCAGGGATGGATTTTGCGGATGACAAGCATAGTTTTAAAGCGGATAACTACGATGTCTTATTAGATTCTCCTATCGAAACAGGTATTAACGACTTATATAAATTTGAAGTAGATGGTCGTAAATATGAACTCGTTATTTGGGGCGAGGGTAATTACGATGTTGAATTAATGCTTTCTGATCTTAAAAAGCTCGTTAAGACAGGCAGTTTAATTTGGCATGACTACCCGTACGATCGTTATGTATTTATGGTACATGCGACCAGCGGAGCACGTGGTGCGACTGAGCATTTAAATTCGACCATAATCCAAAGGCATAGAGACTCGTTTGCCAAGCGTGAAGATTATATTGGTTTCATTGCAACGGCTGCGCACGAATTTATCCATACGTGGAATGTAAAAAACTACCGTCCAGCAGGCTTAGTGCCATACGATTACATTGCCCCCAATTATTCGGATTTGTTGTGGTTGTCTGAAGGTTCAACCAGTTATTTAGAAAACTATTTACTGCTAAGCGCAGGCATAACAAGCAATGAAGAGTTTTATAAAGATCTTAATAAAACCATTTCGCGTCATTTAAAAACGCCAGGTAGAGAAGTGCAGTCAGCTGCTGAAACCAGTTTTGATAAGTGGATCAACGCAGGTGGTGACCATGGTCGTAATTTCAGCACCAATATTTACTCTGAAGGGTCATTAGTGTCACTAGCACTAGATATTGACTTACTAGATAAGAGTGAAGGTAAAGTAAGTTACAGAGATGTGCATTCAGAGCTATATAAACAGTTTAAATTACCAAAAAGCTTTACTAGCCAAGATGTTCAGAATATTTTAAAGCAAATTTCTGGTCGTGATTATTCAACTTGGTGGAAAGAGAATGTTGAATCACCGCTCAGCATTGACTTTGATGCGCTGCTTGCAACTGTTGGTTTAGAATATACACGCCCAGACAATAGCAAAGCCGTAGCTGGTTTGGATGTGATGGCAAAGTCTAATGGCGAGCTACTTATTTTAAATCATGTAGCGAGAGAAAGTTCTGCATGGCAAGGTGGTTTAACAGCCGGAGATAAGTTAGTTGCTTTAGATGGACGTCAAGTACGTAAGTCATTAAAAGAGACGCTGGCTTTGTTTGAGCCAGAGCAAGAAGTTACTGTAAGCTTTATTAGACGTCATCAACTTATGACGACAAAAGTAAAGCTTACATCTGACTTTGATAAACCTAAAAAGGTGAAAGCAGTTAAGGCCCCGACTGAACGTCAGGCTAAATTATATAAAGCATGGACGGGTGTAGAACATCCAAATGCAATCTAATCTTCCATTTTAGTAATAAAAAAGCCCAAGTTATTTATTAATAACTTGGGCTTTATATTTTTCGATGAATTAATTAACCAGAGTTCAGGCTAATTACTTATGGCGCTGTTCAAGTGTATCAATCACATCCTTTAAGTTTAACTCGCTACGTTGCAATAAAACGGTAAGGTGATAAAGCAAGTCAGCTGACTCATTAAGCAGTTCTTCATTGTCTTTTTTCATGGCGGCTAGTGCGACTTCTACACCTTCTTCGCCCACTTTTTGACAACTACGGCTCAAGTCTTTTGCAAACAATGATGCTGTATAACTTGATGCTGGATCTGCATCTTTACGTTCAACAATAACATTCTCAAGCTGAGCTAAAAAAGCTAAGTCAGGTTTTGCATCACCAAAGCAACTTGTTGTACCTAAGTGACAGGTTGGGCCTTTCGGGTTGGCAAGCACTAATATAGAGTCGAAGTCACAGTCAGTGTGAGCAGACACTAGCTCTAAATAGTTTTCTGAAGTTTCGCCTTTGGTCCACAAGCGTTGTTTGGAACGAGAATAAAAGGTGACTAGACCTTTTTCAAAGGTCATTTCAATGGCCGCTTGATCCATAAAGCCCTGCATTAGAATCTGTCCGGTTGCTGCATCTTGAATGATCGCAGGCAGCATATCGGACTTTTTAAAATCAAGTTTTGATAAGTTCTCTTTGGTTAGTTGCATAATCTCGCTGCGACCCCATTGTTTGTTAGGTATTGTTTAAGTTCGTTTATGTCTATGACGTTTTTGTGGAATACGCTTGCTGCAAGAGCACCGTCAACTTGGCTTTGCTCAAATACATCAACGAAGTCTTGCATGGTACCTGCACCGCCAGATGCGATAAGCGGCACGTCACAAATTGCTCTAATTTCAGATAATTGCTTATTGTCGTAGCCTTTACGCACACCGTCTTGGTTCATGCAGTTTAAAACAATTTCACCAGCGCCTAAATCTTGCACACGTTTAACCCATTCTTGTGTTTTATAACGGGTTCTTGAAGACGCATTTGGATCGCCTGTGAGCTGATAAACAAGATATTGATCTGTTTCTGCGTCATAAAAACTGTCGATACCCACGACAACACACTGTTTACCAAACTCATCGTGCAATTCTTTAATGAGCTCAGGTCTATGAATTGCAGGACTATTGATACTGATTTTATCGGCACCACTTTCAAGCACTTTAGCGGCATCTGCAACAGACTTGATGCCACCAGCGACACAAAACGGAATATCTATGTGACGGGCGATTTGCTCTACCCAAGTGACATCTAATAAGCGTTTTTCTACACTGGCAGAAATTTCATAGAACACCAGCTCATCAGCGCCGGCCTTACTGTAAAGCTCGGCGAGTTCGAGAATGTCACCGACAACTTCGTGACCTTTAAATTTGACGCCTTTTACTACTTGACCATTTTTTACATCAAGGCAAGGAATTATGCGTTTTGATAACATGCAAGTGCCTCCTCAACTGTAAAAGCACCATCAAGGAGTGATTTACCTAAAATGACACCGCCGACACCGATTTCAGCGAGTCGTTTAATGTCGTCTAATGAACTTACCCCACCAGAGGCTTGTACTTTTATATTGTTATTATGTGAAACGATTTCTTCATATAGGGCAAAAGAGGGACCTGTCATAGTGCCGTCTTTGCTGATGTCCGTGCATAAAAAATCAACAACACCTAACTCCACATAAAAGTCGAGTAGGGTGAATAGGTCTTTGTCGGCATCGCTTAACCAACCGTGTGTTGCTGGTGCCCAACCAGATTGGGTTTTGTTCACATCAAGTGCAATGACAAATTTCTCAGGGCCAAACTCTTTGATCCACTCTGCAACTTGCGTTTGTTGATCTACTGCCATTGAACCAATAACAACTTGAGCCGCGCCAGCTTCAATCCATTGTTTTACATCTTCATAGCTGCGCACGCCGCCACCGACCTGGTAAGGGACGTTTAATGCTTTTGTTGCTGCTTGAATTTGTTGCCACTGTTTCTTTTGCGGATCACGCGCACCTTCTAAATCTACTAAATGTAATTTTTCTGCGCCTGAGTTCTGATAGGCAAGCAGACGTTCACCTAGTTCAAATGGATAGAACTGGGCTGTGTCGTATTTACCTTGGTAGAGGCGAACAATTTGATTTTGTAGTACATCTAAAGCTGGAATTATCATGTTTACCTCTGCCTATACATTCCAATTTAAAAAGTTTGTTAAAAGCTTAGCGCCGACTTGTGCACTTTTTTCAGGGTGAAATTGCATACCTGCGTAGTTGTCTTTACAGACGATGGCAGAAAAGGTTTGGCCATATTCGCCAGATGCCAAGGTATAGTCGTTTACACTGTGTGCAAAGCTATGTACAAAGTACACCTGATCATTTGCTGTGAGTCCTTGCGTAAGTGCGTGAGGTTTTTCAATTCCCAAATTATTCCAGCCCATGTGTGGTGCAGTTAAATTGCCAACTTCGAGCTCAGTTACAGCGCCCGGAATTTTGTTTAAGCAGTCAACATCACCTTCAGAGGTTTTCTCACACAAAAGCTGCATACCTAAACATATGCCCATTAATGGCTTTTGATATTCATCTATGGCTTGTTGCCAACCATTATCAAGCAAACGTTTCATGGCAACAGACGCGTGGCCAACACCAGGAAGTATAGCTCTGTCAAATTGTGCTAGTTGTTCAGGAGCTGTAATAATTTCTGGGTTAGCGCCTAATCGGTCAAATGCAAAACGCACAGAGTTAATATTGGCACAGCCAGTGTTTATAATGGCTATCATAAACACCCCTTAGAACTTGCAGTTAATTGACTAGCATCTTTTTGGATTGCCACACGTAATGCTCTTGAGAAAGCTTTAAATAACCCCTCTACTTGGTGGTGACAATTACCCTCTGATACAGACAAGATCAAACTTACAGCTGCATTATCAGAGAATGATTTAAAGAAGTGCTCAACCATTTGTACATCTAAGTCCCCGACTTTTTCACGAGAGAAATCAGCATTAAGTACAAATGATGCGCGGCCCGATAAATCAATCTGACATTCAGCTTTGCATTCATCCATTGGCAGCGCAAAACCATAACGGTTAATTTGCGTTTTTGTACCAAGGGCTTGTTTGACAACTTGGCCAAGTGCGATACCGATGTCTTCAACTAAGTGGTGCTCGTCTATGTGTAAGTCGCCAGAGGCTTTAATATTAAGGTAGATATTGGCGTGGGTTCTTATTTGATCCAACATGTGATCAAAAAAGCCTAAACCAGTAGAAATTTCTCCGCTTACGCCCCGGTCAAGATTAACCGCAACATCAATTTGTGTTTCTTTGGTGTTGCGAGTTACAGACGCTTCACGATTCAGAGTGGTTAATTGAGTAACAATTTGTGGCCAATCACCTTCATAAAGAATACCTTGAATACATAGGTTATCAGCAAGGCCTAAATCAGTTTGACGGTCGCCAATGACATAAGATTTAGCAAGGTCGACTTTTCCTGAGCGCATTAATTCTGTAAGTAATCCCGTTTTCGGTTTTCGACAATTACAGTTATCTTCATCGAAGTGTGGGCAGATCAAAACGTCATCAAACTTGATCCCTTGTGATGAAAAAATTTCCATCATCTTGTCTTGTGCAATATCAAAGTCAGCGGTTGGAAAGCTATCAGTGCCTAAGCCATCTTGGTTAGATACCATGACTAAACGGTAACCTGCGGCTTGAAGTTGTAATAGCGCAGGAATTACATTTGGCAGTAGTACCAGCTTTTCAAGGCTGTCGACTTGTTTATCCGTGATTGGCTCATCAATTAATGTGCCGTCTCGGTCGATAAATAGATATGGTTGACTCATTTTTATTCCTTACTACTTAGAGGCCATTCAGCCAGTCGGTGACTTGTTGTAATTCTTGCTCTGTGCCGATTGAGATTCTGATCCAATCATCTTGTTCGAATAATACAAATGGGCGCATTATCAAACCAGATTGCATGGCAACATCAATGGCAGCTTTGTCTTTTAAACGGACAGTGACAAAGTTTGCATAGCTGTCTAATACAGCGATTACTTGCTTGTTGTCCTTAAGTGCCAATGAAAGCTCGGCTTTCGCTGCGTTTAAAATTTGCACTTGGCGTTTTACTTGGGTGATGGCGTCTTTAGTTAATGCTTGGGCTGCAATCGCAGCCACCACAGTCGACACTGGGTAAGGTGCGATGACCTTTCTGACAACATTCAATAATTCGCTGTTAGAAAGCATGAAGCCCGTTCTTAAACCCGCTAAGGCAAACGCTTTAGAAAGAGTTCTCAAAACGACGACATTTTTGAAGTCTTGTAACAGACTGACAGAAGAATATTCTTCACAAAATTCAATATAGGCTTCGTCTACTACAACAATGGCCTTACCAGATAACTGATCCGCAATTTCAGCAATTTTCTCAACAGGTAAAATTGCGCCGGTTGGATTATTTGGATTACAAATAAAGACCAGTTTTGATTGCGCACACGCTTCGCTAATTGTGGTTTTATCGTCATTGATGAGTTGCTCTTGGCTCAATACATTCAATGCGACATTGTGTGTATCAGCCGTGACTTTATACATGCCGTAAGTTGGTGCAAAAATGCTGATTGAATCTTTACCTGGCTCGCAGAATGTTCTCACTAAAAGCTCTATTCCTTCGTCAGCACCGCGCGTCATTAATACGTTTTCTTCGCTTACGCCTGCATAATCAGCGTATGCATCAATCACTGTTTGCGGTTGTGGATCAGGATAACGATTCAAGTTATCTAGACTTACGTCAAAAGTTTTAGCATACGGGCTTTCATTGGCATTTAACCAAGTTGAGCCCGATAGCTTCATGCTTTTAGCTGAGCTATACGCTTTTAGCTCATTGATGTTCTTTGGTAACAGCGTGGTGATCACATCACTCATTTACAAATTCTCCAAACGCACTTTAACGGCATTGGCGTGTGCGTCTAATCCTTCTGCATCAGCAAGCGGCAAAATCGCTTTGCTTAAATTCACTAAACCCAAAGGGGTAATACTTTGCACAGTATATGTTCTATAGAAGTCCATTAAATTAAGACTTGAGTAGACTTTACTGTAGCCATAAGTTGGTAATACGTGATTTGTGCCAGAGGCATAGTCCCCCGCAGACTCAGGCGTGTAATCACCAACAAACACTGAGCCTGCATTTTTAACTAACCCGACATATTGGTCGGCTTGGTCAATTTGTAGAATAAGGTGCTCTGGACCATATTTGGCCGAAACGTCAAACGCCTGTGCCATGTCATCGACTAATATCAAGGCACTGTTATCTAGCGCAGCACGTGCGATATCTGCACGAGATAAGGTTTCAAGCTGAAGTTCAATTTGCTTTTGTGTTAGGGCAATGATTTCTTCACTATTACATACAAGCAGCACTTGAGAGTCTCGACCGTGCTCTGCTTGGGAGAGTAAATCAGCAGCGATAAAAGCCGGGTTTGCGCGCTCATCTGCAATGACCATAACCTCAGAAGGACCTGCTGGCATATCAATCGCAAACCCAGGAACAGACTGGCTAAGCAGTTGTTTTGCCATGGTCACATAACTATTACCAGGGCCGAATACTTTGTTTACCTTAGGGACTGACTCAGTGCCATAGGCCATAGCAGCGATAACACCTGCGCCACCACTTTCGATGATAGTGGTGATCCCGCAAAGTTTAGCTGCATATAAAATGGCAGGGTGGATGCGCTCATTACCATTTACCGGCGTTGCTAAAACCACAGTTGTTGCGCCAGAAAGCTGTGCACACACGCCTTGCATTAAAACAGAAGAAGGCAGTGGCGCACTGCCACCAGGTACATAAAGACCGATAGCATCGATGGCTTCAAATTTTAATTCACACACAACGCCAGGTGCGGTTTCAATCTTTTTAGACACCGGTTGTTGCTGTTGGTGAAACGCTTTGATGTTGCTATAAGCTAAATCAATGGCTTGCTTTAAAGACGGTTCAAGCAAGTCTTCACTTTGCGCTATTTCTTCGCTCGGCACACGTAAACGAGGTTGTTCACGTTTGTCGAACTTTTTAGCAAACTCAAGTAATGCGTTGTCACCGTTTGCAATGACATCATTAATAATCGCTTGTGTTTGTTTCTCAATCGACTCACTGGCTGTAACTGCAGGTCTTTCTAAAATTGCAGCCTGTGCTGATTGAGAACCCTCATTCCACTTAAACACAGTCGTTACTCCATCATTTTTTCAATTGGCATAACGAGAATAGAGTTTGCACCAAGTGCTTTTAGCTCTTCCATGGTTTCCCAGAATAGTGTTTCGCTGCTAACCATGTGTAGCGCCACATAATCGTCAGAGCCAGCAAGTGATAGTAGGGTAGGTTGACCAGTACCTGGCAGTAGTTCACACACTTCGGTTAATTTTGCTTTAGGCGCGTGTAGCATGATGTACTTGCTTTCTTTGGCTTGCTTAACACCTTTTAAGCGCGGCATTAATTTATTGATTAGTGCCAGCTTATCTTCATCGTTTAGTTTTGGATTTTGAATAAGGCATGCATTTGATTCAAGGATGGTATCACCTTGCATTAAGCCATTTGCTTCAAGTGTTGCACCAGTTGAAACAAGGTCACAAATTGCATCGGCAAGGCCTGCACGCGGTGCGACTTCTACAGAGCCAGTTAGCATCACCGCACTTGCATTGATACCTTCACGCTTTAAGTAGCCTTTTAGGATTTCAGGGTAAGTTGTTGCAATACGCTTGCCTTCAAACCAAGACTTATCTTGTGGACCAAGTTCCTGTGGCCATGCCAGTGCAAGGCGGCAGTAACCAAAATCTAACTTAGACAGTTTTAGTACTTCAGCATATTGGTTAAGACTCTGACGCTCAGCTTGTGTTTCTTCAAGTACGTTTTCGCCAACAATACCTAAGTCACATACGCCGTCCATAACAAGACCAGGAATATCATCATCGCGCACACGTAAAACGTCGATTGGCATGTTTGTTGAGTGTGCAATTAGGCGTTGTTCACGCAGGTTTAATTTAACACCTAGTTGCTTGAGAAGTTCTTGGCAGTCTTTTGAAAGTCTGCCTGATTTTTGAATTGCGATTCTTAAACGGTTGTTAGTACTCATTATTTATATCCTTTGTTCTAAAACGAAAAACCCCGAGGGAACCTCGGGGCGATATAAATTCTGAGTTGAGTCGCCGGGAGGTTCCTTTTAGGAATAACCCACCAGCGAAATACCTGACAGGCTATTCGGGTGTATGATGGTGATGATGAATAGTTGTCAGTGTAATAAACATGTAAATTCTCTTAATCAATTTTGATAACGTAATTAGAAGAACATATTTTACAGATTGAGTGCAACTAAAATTTTGAATTTTTTAAAGTATAAATTATAACTGTCGATAATAAGAAGTAGGTACAAGCTTGTAGGAGGATATGATGGATGTGTTTAAGCCCTTGTTAAATAACATAATTAGGCTTGAAGTTTCGCATAAGCCGACTTTTTATGTGGCAGGTGTCATAGATAACAAAGTTGAAAAAGTAAAACTCGATAAGGCCAAAAAAGAAGACGCCAAAAGAAAACTCAGCGAGCAATCACCCAACAAAAAGCAAAAACAAACTGAAAACGACGAGGATGACGGTAAGCATTTAGATGTATGGGCGTAACATATTAACCATGTTTTCAAACACTCGGTTGCTCATCTAAACACTAAACCGTACAATTGCAAAAAACACTGCTGTAGTCACTTCTTGCAAATTAAATCGCTTTTTTCAGAATCAGGTCCATTAGCTTTAAATATTCCTGGATATAAACCAAGACAGCCTCAAATTGATATGGCTGAGATGGTGCATGCCGCAATAGAAAATAAAACTCAGTGTGTAGTCGAGGCAGGAACAGGTACCGGTAAAACATTCGCGTATTTAATTCCTGTGTTACTCAGTGATAAAAAATCGATCATAACCACTGGCTCTAAAGCGCTACAAGAACAGCTCTATCATCGAGACTTGCCACAACTTGCTAAAATATTGAATAAGGGTAGAAAAGTTGCTCTGTTAAAAGGGCGTGCAAATTACCTGTGTACCTATCGGCTTGAGCAGCATGTAGCCCACGTTCCTACCGACGACCCTGATGTGATGCACCAACTTGCCATGGTTGCAAAGTTTGCCTCTCAAACTAATACGGGTGATTTAGCAGATTGTGTTGGTATTGAAGAAGATGCCAAGGTGCTACCTTATGTAAACTCAACGGCGGATAACTGTTTAGGCAAGGAGTGTCCTGATTACGCTGAATGCTATATAAGAAAAGCGCGTATTAAAGCGATGGAAGCAGATATTGTGGTGATCAATCATCACTTATTTTTTGCTGATATGGCGGTGAAAGATTCAGGCTTTGCAGAGCTTATGCCGGACGCTGACAATTATATTTTTGATGAAGCACACCAAATACCAGAAATTGCCAGTGATTATTTTGGTGACAGCATAAGCACCAAGCAGCTAGTGGCCTTGATCAACGATCTGCGTTTAATCTACCGCTCTGATATTCCAGACATGTTGCAATTGGGCAATACACTCAATAAGTTAGAAACGGCAGTTGCCGATCTTCGACTCGCTTTTGCAGGTGAGAGTTCACGGGGAGATTGGCGAGAATCATTAACCAGCAAAACCATTTGTGATGCGCTGCACCGTGTCATTTCAGATTTAGATTTCTTGTATAAAGTCTTAAAACTTTGCCTTGATAGAAGCGATAAAATTGAACACCCATTTGAAAAGGTCTTACAGTTCAAAAACCAATTAGAGCGCGCATTTGACACAACACAAACGGGTTACAGCTATTGGTACGAGACAACGCGACGTTTCTTAACAATCAATATCACACCTCTAAACGTCGCAAATAAATTCAAAGAAATAATAGAGCGAACACAAGCAAGCTTTACTTTTGCGTCAGCGACTTTATCGGTAAACGACTCGTTAGATCATTTTAATAAGAGCTTGGGCTTAAAACCTAAGCATCAATTATTGGTCGAAAGTCCGTTCGATTATGAAAATCAAGCGGTTTTATGTATGCCTAGATATTTGCCCGAAACCAGCGATGATATGATGCCACATAGCTTAGTAAAACTAGCTAAAGAGCTTATAAAAGCGGCAAAAGGGCGTACATTTTTACTTTTCACCAGTTACCGAGTTATGCACTTAGTTTACGAGGGGCTAAGTACTGCTACTGAATATCCTGTGTTTATGCAGGGTCAATCGTCCAAGCGGATCATCCTTGAACAGTTCATTCGCCACGGCAACGCGGTATTAATGGGCACAGCTTCTTTTTGGGAAGGAGTTGATGTTCGAGGCGATGCACTTAGTTGTGTGTTAATTGATAAATTGCCTTTTACATCACCTGACGATCCATTATTACAAGCTAGAATGAAAGATTGTGAATTAACCGGTGGTGAGCCTTTTGAAGACATTCAATTACCCCAAGCAATCATTAACCTTAAACAAGGTGTCGGTCGCTTAATTCGAGATCACAGTGATAAAGGTGTACTTGTCATTTGCGATAACCGCTTAGTTACGCGAAAATATGGGCAGACATTTTTACAAAGCTTACCTAATATGCGCCGCACAAGAGATTTTCAAAGCGCATTACAGTTTTTAGAGAACATAGAATAATATGACTTATAACCTTTTAGCGTTAGACGCTTCTACTGAAGCGCTTATTATTGCCATTCAATTTAATGGTCAAACAGTTAAACATTTTGAAGTTTGTCCTCAGCAACATAGCCAAAAAGTGTTGCCTTTAGTTTCTGAGTTATTAGACAAAACAGGCTGTAAGTTACAAGATTTAGATGGCATTGTATTTGGTCGCGGACCAGGTAGTTTTACCGGTGTTCGTATTAGTGTCGCAATCGCACAGGGTCTGGCATACGGTGCAAATTTACCGCTAGTGGGTGTCTCAACATTACAGGCAATGGCACAGCAAGCCATTGACGAAAAACAAGTTGAGTCTGTCGTTACGGGTATCGATGCAAGAATGGGTGAGATTTATTTCGCACATTATCGTAAATCTGAAAATGGGCTCGCTGAATTAAGCATTGATGAAAATGAAGTGGTGTGTGCGCCAACTCATTTACCTGAGTCGATTAAAAGCTTAACTGCGGTAGGAAGCGCGTGGGAACCTTATGCTGAGCAAGCGGGCGATTTAAATTTAGATGTCATCTCAGAAATAACCTTACCTGATGCAGCATATATGCTAAAAATTGCAGAAGTTGAGTTTGAAAAAGGTAACACTGTACAAGCAGCCGATGCGCAGCCGCACTATGTTAGAGATACGGTAACTTGGAAAAAGCTGCCTGGTAGAGAATAATACCCGATATCATTTTTAAATAAGCAAAAAGCCAGAACAATGTTCTGGCTTTTTGCTGGTTATTATTTCTGGATCAATTACAGTTCGATAAATTACTTTTCGATAAAGTGAATTAGTTTTTCTGCAATTTGAGTGTTGTTCTGCGACCCTATAAATTGCTCATAGCCTTTACCATAAGCAAACACTTGTACATCTATTGCAGTATGACCACTTGTCGTCCAGCCAGTATAAGTTGCTGTATTAATGACTTTATTGATGGCTTTGTAAAGCGCTTCATCACCGTCTTTTTTGGCTTTTGACAGAGAAGCTAAATCGTCTTTACTAAGCGCTAAACTTGTATGTTGAGACCAAGCTGTTTTTAAATCATCAGCTTCAAGTAGTGACTTGGTTATTGTCATAACAGACGAATTCACTTTTTTCACCTCATCAGGTAACCAAGTGTATTTGCCATTCGCACCTAGGGTTAAACCGCCCGTAGAATGGTCGGCGGTTACAACTAATAATGTGTCAGGGTTTTGGTCAACATACGCTTTGGCAAGTTCAATTGATTTGGCAAAGTCGTGCATTTCTTTCATGGCACATGCAATATCATTTGCGTGGCCGCACCAATCAATTTGACTGCCTTCTAGCATGATAAAGAAACCTTTATCATTGTTTTTAGATATTAGATCTAAAGTCTTAAACGTCATTTTTTCTAAGCGGTTTGGATTCTCATCTATTGCGTGAGGAAACGCTTTGTCAGCAAATAGCCCCAGTGCTGGTAATTGTTCAATTTGATTTAATTTGTGCCAGTCAGACGTATATTGATAACCTGCTTTTTCAAACTCTTTAATTAGGTTTCTGTCGCTGCGTTTAAAATATTGCACGCCACCACCAAGCATTAAATCGACGGGTAGCTTTCCTGCAATTTTTACGTCGAAGTAATCATCAGCGATCTCATCATAGTTACGACGAGATTCATTATGTGCTGCGAAACTTGCAGGTGTAGCGTGGTTTATTTGTGAAGTCGATACTAAACCAGTACGCATGCCTTTTTCTTTCGCTACTTGAAGCATGGTTTTCAAAGGTTTTTTATGCGTGTCGACTGCAATTGCTCCATTATAGGTTTTAGTTGCTGTACTAAGAGCTGTCGCACCTGCTGCACTGTCAGTGACATAAGTATCATCGTCGGGGTAGGTGTGTGCCATACCAACAAGGATTTGGTCAAATATAGTGGGTTCTACTACTTTGGTATTTGGGTTGTCAGAATAATAACGATATGCAGTGGTAAAAGCTGGGCCCATACCATCACCAATCATGTAAATAATATTCTTTGGTGCTTCGGTAGCAAATGCATGACTACCAAAAGCCATTAAGCACGATGTTGTTAATGCGCTCATCGCGTACTTCATATTAGTTCCTTATTTCTTCCCGTGTGTTCAGATAAATATCTAGCAATAAGACTCGATTATTTACGAATAATATTTAGCTATTGTTTACTGATATTTTTGCTTTTAATTTTAAGTAAGGTAAAGATATTACCAGTTAAGTGTTTTTTAAATAATGAAAATATGACAAGTAGCGAAAAAAATACGTTTAAAGCTTTAAAGCAGCTTGGTTTATCTGGAAAGATTAAAGGAAGTGGTAAAAACTTGGTTATCTGCCTTCATGGTTGGTTAGATAACTGCAATAGTTTTGCTCCGATCTTCGCTGAGGATTTGAATACGGTAGACTACACTTGGCTCGCAATCGATTTACCAGGGCATGGAGAATCTCACTGGAAAAGTCATGATGCCCACTATTATTTCATTGATTATGTCTATGATTTGAGAGCACTAATAGAAGAGCTTGATTTCAATAAAGTTTTCTTAGTGGGCCACTCAATGGGAGCCATGATCTGTAATCTATATGCCGCCTGTTATCCTGAACGCATTGCAGCTATGAGTTTGATTGATGGAATAGGGATAGTCACAACCAAACCGAGCGATACAAAACAGCAGTTATTAAACGCTTTTAAACAAAGAAAGAAGTCATCTGAGAGTTTGGAAAGCAAATCATTTAAAAGTTTTGATGATGTTGTTAAGGCAAGAATGAAGGTATCAGACTTAGATTATGATAACGCCGAACTTTTGATGAAGCGAAATACGAAGATTGAAGAACAAGGCGTTAAACTGAAAACAGATCCACGTTTAAAGCAACATTCAGGTTTCAGGTTCTCTACAGCACAAGCTTTGTCTTGTTTAGATGGTATTAACACTCCAACACTGTTTATAAAAGCAGAGCAGGGGTACCCCATGATAGATGCTCAACTAGAATTATTTAGAGATTGTTTTCGAAATTTGATGGTATCTGTTATGCCAGGAGGGCATCACTGCCATATGGAAAATGCAGCGCAAACTTTACAAACAATTTCATCTCATTTCGCCGCATATAATGAAACTTGATTGTACATTGGAGAGAAATGTGGGAATATCGTTAAATTAGAGTTTTTGCTCAATTGTTAAAGTGCCTTAGATAGATTAAGGTTAATATTAAAATAAAAACGATAAACGAGGAGTTACTGTGGATAAAATTTGGTTAAAGCGTTACCCAAAAGGTATGCCTGAAACAATTGATCCAGAGCACTACAACTCACTGCTTGAATTATTTGACAAAAGTTTTACTGAGTACGCGTCTTTACCTGCGTACAGCAATATGTCAAAAACGATGACATATCAACAAGTTGATATTGCAACAAAAGCAGTTGCTAGCTATCTACAAAATACATTAGGGTTAGGTCGAGGCGATAAGGTTGCGGTGATGATGCCGAACTTATTGCAAACACCAATTAGTATCTTAGGTGTGCTGCGTGCCGGTTGTACCGTAGTGAATGTAAATCCTTTATACACAGCACGTGAATTAGAGCATCAGTTGAATGACTCTGAAACTAAAGCCATTTTTATTCTTGCAAACTTTGCCAATACCCTTGAAAGCGTGATTGGTAAGACAAACGTAAAACACGTTTTACTTACACAAATTGGCGACATGTTAGGCGGAGTTAAGAAGCATCTAGTCAACTTCGTGGTTAAGCGCGTGAAAAAAATGGTCCCGCCATTTTCATTACCTAATGCTATTCCTTTTAATGAAGTAGTTAGTGCTAATCCGAATGCGTATAAAGCACCAGATATTCATAGGGATGACTTAGCATTTTTGCAATATACGGGTGGTACTACTGGTGTTTCTAAAGGTGCAATGCTCTCACACGGCAACATGGTGGGTAACTTAGAGCAAGTATCGGGCTGTTTAGATAATGTATTAGACAAAGGTAAGGAAGTCGTGATCACCGCATTGCCTCTTTATCACATCTTCGCATTAACAGCGAACTGCTTAACATTTATGAAGTATGGTGGTCATAATATCTTAATTACCAACCCGCGCGATATGGCCGGGTTTGTTAAAGAATTAGCTAAGTACCCGTTCACTGCTATCACAGGGGTTAATACTTTATTTAATGGCTTGTTGAATACTCCTGGATTTTCAGATTTAGACTTTTCTAAGTTGAAAATGTCGCTAGGCGGCGGAATGGCTGTTCAACGCCCTGTGGCAGAAAAGTGGCAAGCGGTTACCAAGAGCAAGCTAATGGAAGGCTATGGACTTACCGAGTGCGCACCACTTGTTACAATTTGTCCTTATGATTTAGATGGTTACAATGGGTCAATCGGTTTACCTGCACCGAGTACTGAACTCAAGATTATTCTTGAAAACGGTGAAGAAGCACCTAAAGGTGAAGCCGGCGAGCTTTGCGTTAAAGGCCCGCAGGTAATGCAAGGTTACTATAATCGTCCAGAAGCTACTGCAGAATGTCTTAAAGATGGTTGGTTTGCAACGGGTGATATTGCGACTTACGATGATGAAGGTTTCTTCTATATCGTTGACCGTAAAAAAGACATGATCTTAGTGTCTGGTTTTAATGTGTTCCCTAACGAAATTGAAGAAATTGTTGCGATGCATGATGGTGTACTTGAAGTTGCTGCCATTGGCGTACCGCATGAAGTAAGTGGTGAACAAGTTAAAGTATTTGTTGTTAAAAAAGACCCATCTTTAACAGAAAAAGATATAATCAGTCATTGTCGAGATAATTTAACTAATTATAAAGTACCGAAACTAGTAGAGTTCCGCGACGAGTTGCCTAAAACTAACGTCGGAAAAATTCTAAGGCGTGCTTTAAAAGATTGATAAAAACCGGCGAAAGCCGGTTTTTTTATAACCCAAGGCTTAGGAGTGAAAGTGCAGTACCAAGTCATTACAGAGCAGCAACAACTAGATGAATTTGTAACAGCAATTGGTGACGCCACTATATTGGCATTAGATACAGAGTTTATGCGTCGTCGTACTTTATATCCTGAAGTTGCACTGATCCAAGTTTATGATGGACAAAACTTAGCATTAATAGATCCATTAGTAGCGTTAGATTATTCTGCTTTTTGGGAAATTTTGAAATCAGATGATGTATTAAAAATACTTCATTCACCGTCTGAAGACATTGAAGTGTTCAATAACTTCGCTGGTTTTGTTCCAACTCCGATGTTCGATACTCAATTTGCTTTGCAATTATTAGGTGAAGGCAATTGTGTTGGTTTTGCAAATATGGTTAAGCAAATCCTTGAAATAGAAATTGATAAAAGTGAATCAAGGACAAACTGGTTACAGAGGCCATTGACAACGAAGCAATTAGATTACGCAGCCAGTGATGTGTTTTATTTGCTACCTTGTTTCAATTATATTTCTAAGCAAATCTCTGAAAAGGGTTTAACCCATATCGTACTTGAAGAAAGCCAATTGCTTATTGAGAAACGTTCTTACGAATTACCAGATGAATTACTTTACCAAGATATTAAAAATGCGTGGCAACTTAAACCGCGAGATTTAGCTGCTTTAAAACTGCTTGCTCCGTGGAGAAGGAGTAAAGCTAAGAATAAAAATTTAGCTTTGAATTTTGTTTTAAAAGAACAAAATATGGTTGAGATAGCTAGACGGCGCCCAACAAACATTTCTTCTATGAGAAATATTCCTGGTGTTGAGGCTATGGAAGTGAATCGGTCTGGTAAAGAAATTCTAAACCTCATTGAGCAGGCAAAATCAGTAGATATAGAAGCATGTCCTGAGAAATTACTTCGCTTGATTGATTATCCTCAATACAAAAGAGCTGCAAAAGACATTGCAACTAAAATAAAGCAAGTGGCTTCGACCACTGAAATTCCTGCTGACGTATTTGCTTCAAAAAAACAAATTAATCAATTGATCAGTTGGAAATGGAAACACACTGATGAAGCAAGGGATTTATTAATTAGGCCAGATCTACTTAAATCCTGGCGATGGGAGTTTTTAAAAGACGTTCTTGTGGAATGGCAATAGCTAAAGTTTGTCGATGAAAATAAAAAAGCCTAGGCATTGCCTAGGCTTTTTTATTAAGACTTTTCGTCATCAGGTAATGTGACGTTAAGTTCAAGAACTGCTAAATCATCCTCATTTTGTTCAAATTGGACGTTTACAGCGTCAGAATCGACCTTCACGTACTTTCTAATAACATCTAAAATATCTTGTTTTAATTGTGGCAAGTAATCAGGCGTGCCGCGTTTTGAGCGTTCATGTGCAACGATAATTTGAAGTCGCTCTTTAGCCAGCGAAGCGCTTGATTTCTTTTCTGAGCGAAAATAATCGAGTAATGACATTCTATCCTCCAAATATACGCTTGAATAAACCTTTCTTCTCAACCTCTAAGAATCTGAAATCAACGACTTCACCGAGTAATCGATTAATTGCATCAGCGTAAGCTTGACCCGCATCAGATTCATTATCAAGAATAACAGGTTGACCAGAGTTAGAGGCATTTAGCACTGCTGTTGATTCGGGGATCACGCCAAGAAGGTCAATAGCAAGGATTTCTTGTACATCTTCCACAGACAACATTTCGCCTGCATTAACTCGTTGCGGGTTATATCTTGTTAAAAGTAAGTGCTCTTTAACGGGATCTAACCCTTGCTCAGCACGACGAGATTTGCTTTGCAAAATACCTAAAATACGATCAGAATCTCGTACAGAAGATACTTCAGGGTTTGTTGTTACAATTGCTTCATCCGCAAAATATAGCGCCATCATAGCACCAGCTTCTATACCTGCAGGCGAATCACATACAATATAGTCAAATTCTTCTTTTAACTCATTTAAAACTTTTTCAACGCCTTCTTTTGTAAGCGCATCTTTGTCACGTGTTTGTGATGCAGGAAGGATATAGAGTTTTTCAACTCTTTTGTCTTTGATCAGTGCTTGATTTAAGTTTGCTTCGCCATTAATAACGTTAACAAAGTCATAAACGACTCTGCGTTCACAACCCATAATTAAATCAAGGTTTCTAAGGCCAATATCAAAGTCAATAATGGCTGTTTTGTATCCTTTTAGCGCCAGGCCTGTGCCAATTGCTGCGCTAGAGGTAGTTTTACCTACACCACCTTTACCTGAAGTTACGACAATAATTTTTGCCATCTGAATTATCCTTTGACCAAAGCTGTTATTTCTAAAGATTCGTTACGTTGTGTTATTTGTGCTGGTTGTTCCCAATATTCACCTTGAAGTGATTCACTTAACCAATAGCTACCATTGATTGAAACTAACTCAGCTTTTAATTGTTGACAATAAATTGCCGCATCTTGTGCACCTGAGGCGCCTGCTATTGCACGGCCTCTCAAAGTACCATAAATATGAATATTACCATCTGCGATCACTTCAGCGCCGTGACTAACCGCTCCAAGCACAATTAAGTCTCTGCCTTTTGCATAAATTTGTTGGCCAGAACGCACTGTTGTTTGAATAACTTGAGGCGGTAGATACACCTCTTTTTCTATAACCTCAGCTGAAGTATTAGATTTTGGCTTTTGCACATCTTGGCTATAATTGAGCACTGATAAGCCAACTTCTTTAGCGGAAATATTTTGCTGTTCAGAACCGTTACACACACCAACAGGGTTGAGTTGTAAAGCAGAAATTGCGTTACGAAGCTCAAGAAAATCAATTGCTTCCTCTTGAACTTGCGAAAGATTAACTACGATAGGCGCACCTTGGAAAAATTTAGGTGCTTGTGAAATCTTTTCGTCTAGCTCTTTGCGTAATAGAGCCAAGTCGACAGTAAATAGATGTAATACAGAAAGAGTGAAAAGGTTGCCTTTCAACTCGAATGTTTGTTCAGACATATTACGCAGTTCTTATAATTATCCAGTTTATAAAATTAGAAAGACAGGCTATTGAACATTGCAAAAAAGCTTAATCAGGCTTATTAGTTGTTGCTCGCTAAACTTTCCAATTATATTTTTAGTCATGTTATAGTGCTGTCAAGATATAAGCAAGAATTTATAGGGTTATAATGCTAACTGCGGTCTACAAAAGCTCAAAAAGAGCAGATACTTACCTTTACATAGAAAAACGTGATGATTTTAGCAAAATTCCTGAACCTTTAATGGGTATGTTTGGTACACCAATTTACGTCATGATGTTCGATTTATCAAAGAGGGAGCGTTTAGGTGTTGCTGATATTAATCTTGTTCAGTCTGAGTTAACTGAAAAAGGGTTTTATTTACAATTACCGCCAAAAGAAGACAATCTTTTGGATGAATTAAAAAAACAAAACGGAGTAGATAGTGTCTAAATTCGTTCTTCCTATATTAGTCGCTTCGAGTTTATCATTTTCAGCCTTTGCAAATACGCAAGCAAAATTCGATGAATACGTTTCAAAATTGAAAGTTGAAGCGCTAGAAAAGGGTTATAGTCAGGCCTTAATTGACGAAGCTTTTGCAACGGTTAAATTTAAAAAGAAAGTTATAAAAGCAGATAAAAATCAACCAGAAGTGGTTGAGACTTTAGAAACTTATTTACCAAAACGCGTGCCTCAGTGGAAAGTTGATAGGGCTCGTAACCTATATGCTAAGCATAAGCCTGTTTTAGAATCGATCGCGAAAGAATATGGCGTCCAAGCTAGATTCATCGTTGCCCTATGGGGGCTTGAAAGTAACTTCGGCCGTATTCAAGGTGGTCACCCTGTTATCAGCTCTGTTGTTACACTCGCATTCGATGGCAGACGAGAGGCTTTATATAAGCGTCAGCTTTGGGCTGCACTGGATATATTAAAAGATGGTCATATTAGTTTAGATAAATTCAAAGGCTCCTGGGCTGGGGCTATGGGTCAAACTCAGTTTATGCCAACTTCTTTTAATTCTTATGCCGTTGATTACGATGGTGACGGGCGAAAAGATATTTGGACGACTGAAGTTGATGCATTTGCTTCAATTGCTAATTATTTAAAACAAGCTGGTTGGAATGACAATCTCACTTGGGGTCGCCAAATCCAACTACCTGAAAACTTTGACCATAAATATGTTTTAAAACGAGGCACTAAGACGCGTAAACAATGGCTAGAATACTGGAAAGATTCAGAGCGTTCTTTAAGTGACTGGCAAGCTCTGGGTTTACGAAGAGCGGATGGTTCAGACTTACCTAAAGTAGATATTACAGCTGCGTTAGTTATGCCTGATGACATCAATGGTCGTATGTATTTAGCGTATGATAACTACAAAGCCTTAATGCATTGGAATCGCTCTTATTACTTTGCAACGAGCGTTGGTTACCTATCAGATAGAATTGGCTATCCAAAAATCTAGTACGATTCTCATATAAAAAAGGCAGCTTCATAGCTGCCTTTTTTGATTGGGCATAATGCCTGCAAGTGTGAAATTATTTCTTTAAAAGCTTATCTTTTAAATCTATTACTTTGCTAACCGAAGAGCCAAGCTTCATGAGAGTTTGTAATTGTTCAGGTGAGAGTCTTTGTAATTCGGCTGACCATTTAGTTACCGTTTCTAATAAGTCATGGATCTGCTGCATTTGCTCTTGCGCATAAGCTTCTTCATTAGACTGAGCCGGTTCTATAATCGAATCTCTAAGTAAGGTAAGTGTTGGATCGATTTCTCTTTTTCTTCGTTCTTCAAAAACTTTATTTGCCAAATCCCAAATAGACCCATTTGGTGCATAGTATTCTTTTCTATCACCAGGGACATGAATGACTTTAACCAGTTGCCAAGATTGTAGTTCTTTGATCCCCATACTGACATTACCACGGCTAATTCTAAGTGCTTCAGCAATCTCATTTGCACTAAGAGGCTGCTCACTGATAACCAGCAGACCAACCATTTGACCTATCGTTCGGTTAAAACCCCAGCGGCTACCCATTTCACCACAGTGCAATACAAAGTTTTCTAATTTCTGAGATAAAATCATTTTTAAAGTTTCAGTAAAATTTGAAAGTCAATTTAGACTTAGCAGAATTTAATTGCAAGGAAATTATTGAATTAATATGAAGGAGATCAATAAAAACAAAAAAGAGGAGCAGGGCTCCTCTTTCATTTATTTCACAGTTGTTTATCTTACTGCGAACATGATTAGTCCAGGTAGTACGAAGAATGAACCAAGTACATAGCCTAACGCTGCTGGCTTATTTTCAGCGCCAATCTTTGCAAGTTTGTCAGCAAGTTGTAATGGAATCTCACGAAGTAAAGGCATGCCGTAGATTAGGGCTACTGCAAATACATTAAACATTACATGAACTAGGGCAATGGTTAGTGCCACTTCTGCTGCTGGACCTGTGATAGACGTTGCTGCAAGTAGTGCTGTGATGGTAGTACCAATGTTCGCACCTAGCGTGAATGGATAAATTTGGCGTGTAGTGAATACACCGCTACCTGCTAACGGGATCATTAGGCTAGTAGTGGTTGAAGATGATTGAACCATTACAGTAACTGCGGCACCCGATGTGATACCTGCAATAGGGCCACGACCGATTGCGCCATGTAGTAAATCTTTTGCTTTACCAACTAGTGCTTTTTTCAATAGTTTACCAAGCGTAGTTACAGCAAACAGGATCATCGCAATACCGATAACAACCATTGCAATACCAACTGCTTTGCCGTCTAAGAAGCTTACTGCGTCTTTAACTAAACCTACAGCTGGTTTTACGAGTGGCTTGATGAAGTTGTAGCTTTTAAGTGAAAGATCTGCATCACCAACAAATAAATGTGCCAGGCTAGATGCAAATTTCTCTAACAAGCCGAACATGATCTCAAGTGGTAAGAAGATTAATACCGCAAGAAGATTAAAGAAGTCATGAACTGTTGATGCTGAAAATGCACGCTGGAATTCTTCTTTAGAACGAATATGACCAATAGAAACTAATGTATTAGTAATTGTAGTACCAATGTTTGCACCCATTACCATTGGAATTGCAATACTGATAGGCAATCCACCAGCAACTAAACCTACTATTACAGAAGTTACAGTTGAAGATGATTGAACAAGTGCTGTTGCAAGTGCACCAAGTAATAAGGCAACAAATGGGTTGGTTGCGAATGAGAAAATCTCTTTAGCACCAGCACTACCGCCAGATGCTAATTTAAAACCACCACTGACTGTACCAACGGCAACTAATACTAAATAAACTAAGAAAGCAATTGCAGCCCAGTTTACGATTTTATTGAAAAGTGTTTGCTGATTAGAAGCACTCATAATGTTCTCGTTTTGTTTATGCCTTATATGGCATTTTCATGAAGTTTTTGTTTCAGGCGGCATTAAAACAGACAAATATTACAGAAATATTTCATCTTGGTGATTGTGTAATCATTCAAGTGTTTAATGACATAAAAATAATTGAGAACATTATAGAAACATATAGTTACAGATTTATGTTTTTACATTCATTTACAATCTGATTAGTGTGTAATCTGATACAATCCATATTTGATCCATAGTTGGTTCATAAATTGTAAATATTAATAATTCTTAATTGATTCTATTTGATGCGTTTTTGTTATTTTATTGTTTTAAGTGTGTGTTTTGTCCTTTACAGTTTTGCTGTGAAAGCAAGTGACTTAGTACTAGATAAGCATGGTACGGTCTATGAGCTTAAGGACTTTGCCTTGATGCACCTTAACTATGACAATAACTTATTTGACACTGAGGCTATTAGAGATAACAGAAATTGGGTTGTAGCGCATAGTCTAAAACAGAAGCCACAAATTCATAATTACAGTAAATGGTTAAAACTTGAAGTTGAAAACCAGTCTGATTTAGAAAATTGGTATCTTTCTTTCGGTTATGCAAGACTTCCTTTGTTTCGAATGTATGAAATTGAGGACACGAGCTTAAAGTTAAAGTTCGAACTTGATGCTAATGATACATTTTATGATAGACCGATTTACGACCCCCAGCTTTATATTCCTATAAATTTAAATCTAAATAGAAAACACACACTTTTAATCGAATACAGAACGTTTGCAAATGCACCTGCCAATATGCGATTACATAGCTACAATCATTATTTAGCCACTTCCCAAAAAAGCACACTTATTAATGGTGCAATAGCTGGTATTGTCATGGCTATTCTTCTCATAATTAGCGTAAATCTATTTTTTAACCCTAATAGAACCAATATTTTCTATGCACTATGGACATTCACTTTTTTAATGATTGTATTGGATATGTCTGGCTTCACCTCAAAGTATTTTTGGCCTATGTTAGGCGGTGAGTCCAGCTCGTTTTCAACTCTGTTAATGACATCAGTGCCAATTTTTCATTTGCTTTTTATCAAGAGTTTCTTACAACTTAAGCAATTTAATCGTGTGCTTTGTAAAATCTATACGTATTTATTATACGCATATCTTGTTCTGATCCCGGTTTCATTGTGGTTCAACACTGTATTTTTTAATTTAGTCCTGAGCACTTTGATTATTCCTTTGTTTTTATATACAGCTTATTGGAGTTGGTATCAAAAAGCCCCGGGTATAAGAGTTTTTTCGTTAAGCCTCTTTAATCATGTCCTATTTGTAAATGTATTGACGATTGTCGGTGCAAGTTATGGCAATATTTTTCCAAGTCTAGAGATTTCGGATTATATAAAAATAGGGTATTTGTTAGAGGTAAGCCTGTTTACAGTCGCCTTGGCTATACAAAACAAATCAGTACAAAATCAACTTGTCACATATCTTGAAACGCAAGTTGATGTTTTAAATCAGAATCTTCATAAAGAGAAACTTCAGCAAGAGTCAAGCATTGAAGCGGTTAAACAAAAAGAAGAAAAGTTATTTGCTGATTTATCTCACGAATTAAGAACGCCACTGACAGTGATGAAAGTTCAAGTGGAATCACTTCAGCATAATATTGTAGATAATGTGCACACAAGTTACGGTAAATTGATGAATAAAATTGATGAACTCAATTTGTTTATCGATCATTTAATGCAAGTATCGCCAAATATCCAAACTTTAAAAGTGAAACAACATACGGTTAAAGACTTATTATCACACATTCAATCTATCAATGCTGACAATACGAAGTTGAGTCTAGCGCTTCCTGATGAAAACTCCTTAACTGCAAAGCAAATGGAGCTGGTTTTAGAATACGATCAACAAGGCCTGATCACTGTATTTAATGAGTGTTGTGATAATGCCATTGCACATGGAGGTTCACAAATGAATATTTCAATAAACATTGATAATGAATCAGATGCACTTAGTATAAATATAGATAACTCAGGAGAAGCGATCTCTTCAGATTTATTCAAAGATATATTCAACCCCCTTGTGCGCCTAGATGAAGCAAGACAAAACTCAAGTAAACATAAAGGTGTTGGCTTAAGTTTATGTAAGCAAATTATCGAAGCGAATCTAGGAAACATTTTTGCCTCAAACGGTCCGCTGGGTGGCTTAAGTGTTCATATTGTGTTGCCTTTAAAAGTGTAACAAAGCGTTTAAACTTAAATTTACACATGGTTTTTTTATTAAGCTCTGGCACACTGTCATAAATACCTTAATAAGGACACATGATGTTTAAATACTCTCTAATAGCTATCGCTTTAACTGCTTCTTTGGTTGGTTGTAGTGCCACAGGCACTGACAAACAGCGTTCCCCAGAATCTCTCCAACAACTTAATCAAAATGAACTAGTTAACCATTTGAGCGAAGATTACTTCAACTCAATGATTGAACTTAGCCCAATCTCGGGCACGTATATGGGCAAGCAAGGTGTCAATGATAAGTTTGATGCTGCTGCAACGGATGAAAGTCTTAAAAAAACATATGAATTACTAACGTCATATCAACAGAAGCTAGATAAGATTGATAAAAATAACTTGTCGGGTCAAGCATTACTAAGTTATGAGATTCTAAAACGCGATCTTGCCTTTTCTAAACAAGGTTTTGAATTTCCAAGTTATATGATGCCAATCAATCAAATGTCTGGTTTGCATAATGTATTTGCCGGCCTAGGCTCTGGGCAAAGCGCTCAGCCATTTAATAGCGTTGAAGATTATAACAACTTTGTTTCTCGAGCAGATGGATTTATTAAATGGCTTGAAGGTATAGAGTCGAATATGCGCCTTGGGATAGAAAAAGGCGTTGTCTTACCAAAAGCTTTAACCACTAAACTCATTCCTCAGTTTGAAGCTCATATTGTAGAAGACGTAACTCAATCAGTTTTCTGGGGGCCAATTAATAACTTCCCTGATTCTTTCACTAAAACAGAAAAAGAAGAGTTAACAGCGAAATACAAATTCATGGTCCTTGAAAAACTTGTACCAGCATATAAGAAAATGACGCACTTTTTGAATACAGAGTACCTACCTAACAGTCGTGAAACTGTTGGCTATAGCTCGTTACCAAATGGTAAAGCTTGGTATGAATATCAGATTGCGAACCATACCACTTTAGACATGAGCGCGGATGAAATCCATGAAATTGGTTTAAGCGAAGTTGCGCGTATAAGAAATGAAATGGAATGGGTAAAAGGTCAATTAAAATTTGAGGGTGACTTACAAGCTTTCTTCGAATTTTTAAGAGAAGATGAACAGTTCTATTTCAAATCTGCAGATGAATTGATCAATGCCTATGTTGAAGTTAAGAAAAAAATTGATGCAAGAGTGCCATTGTTATTTGATGTAGCCCCAAAAGCTGATTACGAGGTAAAGTTGGTTGAAGCTTTTAGAGCAGAATCTGCAGCAGGTGCATCATATGCTGCGCCTGCACCTGATGGTAGTCGACCGGGTGTATTTTATATTAATGCGCATAATTTGAAAGCACAGCCGAAATTTTTAGTAGAGACCTTATCTATTCATGAAGCCGCACCTGGACACCATTTTCAAATTGCACTTCAGCAAGAAGTAAAGGGTCTTCCAAGCTTTAGAAAGTTTGGCGGGTACACTGTATTTGCTGAAGGTTGGGCGCTTTATGCAGAAAGCCTAGGTAAAGATCTTGGTTTATTCACAGATCCACTCATGTGGTATGGTCGCTTAGTTGACGAACAATTAAGGGCGATGCGCCTTGTTGTTGACACAGGTCTGCATGCTAAGGGCTGGTCACGAGCGCAAGCAATTAAGTTTATGCTAGAGAACTCGTCTATGGCTGAGTCTGATGTTACGGCAGAAGTTGAACGTTATATTGGTTGGCCAGGTCAGGCAGTTTCATACAAGGTTGGTCAGTTTAAAATTCAAGAGTTAAGAGATTATTCAGAACAACAACTTGGTAGCAAATTTGATATCAAAGCATTTCATACTCAAATCTTGATTGATGGCGCACTGCCAATGCCAATTCTAGAATCTAAGATTAAAAAATGGGTTGAATCACAACGCTAATTTGAGCTTTTAGGGTCAACGTTTGTTGGCCCTTTGCTTGTCATGCTTGCATCAAGTAAAATTTACGCGTTTATAGTAATTTGAGAAAACAATGGGCGCAGAACAATTTTGGCAAACTAAATCGCTTGAGCAAATGAATGACCAAGAGTGGGAAAGCATTTGTGATGGATGTGGTAAGTGTTGTCTACATTCTTTTATAGACAGTGATGAAGAGGACTTTGCAAGTACGGATCACCTACGAGAGGGAGAAACACTTATATATTCAAGTTTAGTTTGTCAGTACATTGATGAGCAGACGTGTGCATGTACACGTTATGCAGAAAGACAAACACTCGTGCCATCTTGTGTCAAACTCACTAAAGATAATCTGAAAGATATTTTTTTCATGCCAAATAGTTGTAGCTACAGGCGCCTTTATGAGGGGAGGGGCTTAGCAAGTTGGCATCCTTTGCTGAATAAAGGCAAAAAAGACAAAATGAATGAGCTTGGTGTTAGTATTCAAGGTCGAGTCACTAAAGATAATACGGTAGATATCGAAGAAGATTTTGAAGACTACATAGTAGATTGGCCAGAATTTGATTGTGATTAATTCAAACTCAGTAAAAAGCTAGATCTCTTTTCTCTAGCTTTTACTTTTCATAATTTATTTTAGCGGTAAATCAACCTCAATTTTCAATCCACCTAACTCGCTCTCTGAAGCGTTAATCTCACCCTTGTGTAAGTCAACAATTTGCTTAACAATCGATAACCCTATGCCATGGCCTGGTGTTTCTGTGTTCGACATATTTGGAACACGAAACAGATGGTCAAAAATTTGCCCTAAATGCTCTTTTGGCACCGATGGCGCGCTATCTTGTACGATTATTTTAAAATAACGCTCACAAGCCGCAAAATGCACGTCAATCTCACCATCTTTATGTGTGTACTTCTTTGCATTGCTATATAAATTAGCAATTAATTGTTTAACCCGAAATGGGTCTATGTGTGCGAAAGTTTCGTTAAATTTATTAGTCCCAACTGTCAGTTTTTGTTCTGTAGTTTGAGTCGCCAATTCATCATGAATATCACTAACAAATTTGTTTAAATCTGTTTCTTGAGTACTTAATGTGAAATTTGCAGTTTCAAGTTTAGCAAGA
This sequence comes from Pseudoalteromonas sp. SS15, assembly GCF_049257195.1. Classification (NCBI taxonomy): domain Bacteria; kingdom Pseudomonadati; phylum Pseudomonadota; class Gammaproteobacteria; order Alteromonadales; family Pseudoalteromonadaceae; genus Pseudoalteromonas; species Pseudoalteromonas sp. SS15. The sequence continues at coordinate 223,027 of NZ_JBMMUD010000004.1, read as the reverse complement.
CCTGCTAAGTCCTTAACTAAGTGGTTTAGATCTGTAAGCTTTTCACTAATTTTAGAAAGGTTTTCAGGTTTACACTCGATGATTTGATGTTGCATCGCTTCAATATGCAAGCTTGCGATGGTAACTGGGTTACTGAGGTCGTGTGCTATTTGCGAGAATAATTGGTTTCTTTGTTCAAGTAGTTTATTGAGATGTAGTCTTTGTTGTTGTTCTAAAACACGATTTTGTCTTATTTTAATGTAAATAATCATCGTAAAAGAGATGAATACAATAAATAAAATGATAAATACCATTTGTTGATTTTGTTGCTGCGCTAACGCGTTACTGATTAATAGGTTTTCTTGTTCTTTCTCTGCAAGTTTTTGCTCTTTTTCTTTAGCTTCAATTGTATTTTGCAAAAATGCTAATCTATTTGCATAGTTTTCTTTATGCGCAATAGACTGTAATTCAAGTAATTTATTTTGTACCAAATAAGCGTTTTCAAAGTCTTTCATTATTGAATAAGCACGATGCATGATACTAAGGCTTGCTTGTCTTCTGTCTTTCAATGTTTCGACATCACCAAATTCGAACGCTTGTTTAGCATAGTTAAGCGCTTTTTTTGGGTTGTCAATTACGAGGCTTAATTCGGCCAGATGATTCCAAACAGAGGTTTTTAACTGGTAGTCTTTCTTCGTTTTGTTTAGTAAGGAATAATTATCTTCCTCAAGTACAATCGCCTTTTGAAGTTCACCTTTACCTGCATAGTTTAAAGCTAGGTTATGCTTTGACCATGCTGTATTTCGTTTATGCTTTATATATTGGAACACAGAGATTGCCTCTTCAGCGTGCTCAATACCAAGGTCATAGAGTTCCAGTTTATAAGCCTGGTAGGATAGTTTGGCAAGGCTATGGCCAATGTCTTGTTTGTTATCTGATTTTCTGTCTAACGCTAATGCTTCAAGAAATTTATTGTAAGATAAACGATGCTCGCCAATTTTATTGTATGAGTCTGCTATCCCAAATAAATTACTTGCCATTCTTTTATCATCAGCATTTAGTTTCTTATCTATCTCAAAACTTTTTATCTTAAACTCTAAGGCAGTTTGAAACTCACCTAGATGGTCATAGGCACGTCCATAAAAGTAAAATAGGGTAGAAAGGTCATTCTCTGTGAGCGAACTTTGGTATTCTTTTTGGTAAGTTTTTACAATGTTGATACCTTTGAGATAGTGACTTGTTCTAAGTTCAATTGAAGCTTGTCTTACAATACCATGTGTTAAAAACTCAATATTGCCAGATTTTTTATAATGGTATATCGCTTTTTTAATTGTTTCCCGTGCGTCTTCATAGTCATAGTTATGGTACTGAATGTCTGATAAATCTTTGTAGAGTCTTGCTGTCCACCTGTGATTGTAACCAAAGCTCGGTTTATTAATTTCATTTAACAAGCGTTGTTTGGCTTCTTCACTACGACCTGCATTACTGAGCGCTTTACTATAAGAAACATAGTATTCACTTGCCGCAACTTGATCTGTCAGGCTCGCAGGATCAATTTGCTCGAAAGCTCTTAGTTTGAGCTCATTATTTGGTAGCTTTTGAATTGCTTTGAGTTCAGTAATATTTGTGGCGTTTGATTGTGAAGTTAATAAAGTTAGGAAACAAAACAACCAAAGCCTTGAGAGCATAGACACTCTAGTTCGCTCCTTGCAAAAGATTGCGTATTTTACTTAATTGTATTTAAGCTGCAATCGCAAAAATTACATGTTCTATACTAAATGAGCTTAAGATTTATGAAATTCTGTCGATTATATAGAGCGTAACACTAAAAAATTTGTTAAAAAAGAGTTGCAAAGGTTGCGTTCATATAAAAATAAGTAGGATCCCCATGCTCCAATCATTACGTTTTTCTACCAAAGTAACTGCCGCGGCATCTTTGGTTTTAGTGATCATCTTAGGGCTGTTCACAATCAATAACTTCATTGTTATGAGAGCCCAAACTCAAGAACAACTTACCGCTGTTTTGCACGAAATATCAAATTCAGTTTCTCAAAATATCGCCAACTGGTTGAATGATAGACTCAAAATTGTAGAGTCAGTTGCAAAAGGTCATAAACAGTCAGACACTGAATCAGATATCTTACGGCGTCTAAAAACGGCTGATATCGCAGGTGAATTTAAAAATACTTACATCGGTATGCCAGATGGTACATTCGTTTTAGATGACCCATCAATTCAGTTACCTTCAGATTATGATGCGACAACAAGGCCCTGGTATAAACTTGCAGAACAAAAGCGCTCAACAGCATTTACTACGCCATATATAGATGTCACGACAAATGAGTTAACTATCTCTGCAGTCGTACCTTTATTTGAAAGTGGTCGACTAAGTGCTGTTGCTGGTGGTGATATTGATATGGCCACTATCACAGACATCATAAACGAAATTGACTTTTTAGGTTTTGGTTACGGCTTTTTACTGGATAGTGAAGGTAGAATTCTTTCTCATCCAAATACGAGATTAAATGACAAACCAATGACAGAGTTGTTTGGAAAGCGTCTTTCTCTGCAAAGTGAGTTCGTTGAAATGCAGTTAGAGGGGGTAGAAAAAATAGTCTCTTTCGTACCTATGAAAGGCATCAATAACGTTAATTGGTATCTAGGTGTCGTAATTAATAAAGAGATTGCCTACTCATCGGTATCTTCATTTAGAAACATGGCTTTGATTTATCTTATAATCGGGGTTGTGGCAATTGTTGTGATGCTTCAATTATTGCTTAAATACTTGATGAGGCCAGTTAAAGAACTAAATGATGCCATTAAAGACATTGCTCAAGGTGAAGGCGATTTAACTCAACGTTTAAGCTGCTCTAGCGAAGATGAATTCGGTGAATTGTCGACGCAATTTAATATCTTTGTCGACAAAATTCATGACTCAATTAAGCAAGTGCGAGAATCTACCTTAACCCTACAACAATCTATCACCAGTATGAATGAGCAAGCGAATGATGCGCTTTCTTTGTATAACGATCAAACGAAACGTACTGATAGTGTTGCAACTGCCATCAATGAATTGTCTTCTAGTGCACAAGAAATAAGTAGTAATGCACATAATGCATCTGAGCTTGCGTCTGAAGCGAACAAACTTAGTGCAGATAGCCAAGATGTACTTAATTCAAATATTGCCGGAATTTCTTCTTTGAGTGACAAGATGGCTCAAGCACAAGACACAGTAACCAGTCTTGATCAACATTCAGCGAGTATTGGACAAGTACTTGAAGTAATAAAAGGTGTCAGTGAACAAACAAACCTTTTAGCGCTTAATGCTGCAATAGAAGCTGCAAGAGCGGGTGAAGCAGGTAGAGGTTTCGCTGTCGTTGCTGATGAAGTGAGACAGCTTGCACAACGCACACAAGAGTCAACTCAAGAAATCGAAAATACCATTTCAGACCTTCAACTTGGCTCTAGTACAGCTGTTGCAGTTATGGTCGAAGCGTTGAAAGATTCTTCAGAAAGTGCAGATAAAGCTGCTGCGGCAGGTGATAAAATGCAATCTGTTACATCTGCCATTGATTCAATTGATGGCGTAAATCACGCTGTGGCTAGTGCAACACAACAGCAAAACGATGTTATACATAATTTAGATTCTGATATTCATCACATCAGCGATATTAGCAAACAAGGTGTCGATAACCTTCATCAGACTTTAGAAGAATGTAGAACACTTCAAGCTCAATTTAGAAACTTAGAAGAAATGTTATTAAAGTTTAAAGTTTAATTACACATAAGCTCTAATATAAAAAGCTCCTTTTGGAGCTTTTTATATTTTTGGCACTGATAGATATAAATATGGATTAAAAGGAGATATAAGCCGTAATTAATTATATCTTGATCCCTCAGGTGTATTTATATCAATTATTACACCTGTAATAAAATTGTATTTTTTGCGCAACACCACTGTCATTTTACCGCTTTAAACTGCACGCAATTTCATAACAATCAATCTAAGGTGTATGCGATGAAGTGCATTAACCCTCTGCTTCTTGCAGGTGTTTTAGCAACAGCAACTGGTGTTCACGCCAATTCTTTAAATCCTGTTGTTGAAAAAAGTGCAGCGATTAATGACTCTGCTTTAAAAACTCAGGGAAAAATTGACTCTATTTCTGACTCTATGCAGTCGAAATTACAACAATTCAAAACATTAAATAAAGAAATTGATGGTTTGATGGTTTACAACAGTCAATTAGATAAACAAATTCAAAACCAATTAGCAGAGATGGCTGACATCAATGCATCAATGGACCAAGTGTCAGTTATTGAGCGCCAAATCACCCCGTTAATGCTTAACATGATCACAGGTCTTGAGCAATTCGTTGCTTTAGATGTGCCTTTCCTATTAGAAGAGCGTAAGCAGCGTGTTTCAAAGCTTCGTGAAATGATGGAACGTGCTGATGTGACATCAAGTGAAAAATTCCGTCGTGTACTTGAAGCTTACCAAGTTGAAGTTGAATACGGTCGCACAATTGAAGCTTACCCAGCGCTTATTAACGTTGCTGGTCAAGAGCGTGAAGTTGACTTCTTACGTATCGGTCGTCTCGAACTGATGTATGTCACTAAAGATAGAAAAATGGCTGGTATTTGGGAAAAAGAATCAAAACAATTCAAAGAATTACCAGACACAAACATTAGCCAAATCAATAAAGCGCTACGCATAGCACGTAAACAGCTAGCCCCAGATATGTTAACGCTACCAATCAACGCTGCGAAATAAGAGGTCTTAAAATGAAACTGTTAAAGAAATTTAGTCAAGCTGCGATCTTAGCGACGACATTCGGTTTATCAGGCGCAGCAATGGCCGACGAACTTAAGTTAGATGCGTTACTTAAAACGCTGGAGCAAGGTCAGGTAGCACAAACTGCAGAAAATAAAGCCAGAGAAGCTGAGTTTGTTGCAAAACGCAATGAGCAAGATGCGGCACTTCGCAAGCTTACTTCCGACAGAAATGCGCAATTATCGCGCTCAGAACGTTTAGAAACGTCATTTGAAGAAAATGAAATCAAGCTTCAAAACCTTTCTGATACGTTAAGTAAACGTATGGGTACATTAAAAGAGCTATTTGGTGTGCTTCAGCAAGTATCAGGCGATGCTAGCAATAAATTCCAAACATCAGTTGTTTCTGCTGAAATTACTGGTCGTAGCGCTTTTATGGATGAAATGGCTGCAAAGATGGGCTCAAGCTCAAAACTCGCATCAATTGAAGACATCGAAAAAGTGTGGTTTGAACTACAACGTGAAATGACAGAGCAAGGTAAGGTTTCTCGTTATAACGCAGAAGTTATTGTTGCTGGTGGTGAGAAAGTTAATAAAGAAGTTTTACGTGTTGGTGCGTTTAACTTAATTGCCGATGGTAAATACTTAACTTTCAACCCGGTTACTAACACAATTTCTGAACTAACAAGACAACCAGTTGCACGTTATCAGACTTCAGCGGCAGATTTACAAGCGGCAAATAGCGGAGTCGTCGATTTTGCACTAGACCCAACAGGCGGTTCTATTTTAGGCCTTCTAGTTCAAGCACCAAATACAGAAGAACAAGTTCACCAAGGTGGCTCTGTTGGTTATGTGATTTTAGCAACCGGTGTTATTGCCTTACTTATCGCACTTGAACGCTTCATTAGTTTAATGCTGATGAGTGCAAAAATTCGTCGTCAACTTAAAGACACAACGCCACGTGAAGATAACCCACTTGGCCGTGTGATGAAAGTTAAAGAGCAGTATCCAGATGTTGCTTATGACACGTTAGAACTAAAGTTAAGTGAAGCAATACTACGAGAAATGCCTAAGATCACTCGTAATCTAACCCTGATTAAGATTATTTCTGTTGTAGCACCACTACTAGGTCTACTAGGTACAGTAACGGGTATGATTAATACTTTCCAGGCAATCACTTTATTCGGTACCGGTGATCCTAAGCTGATGGCTGGTGGTATTTCTCAGGCACTTGTTACAACTGTACTGGGTTTAGTAGTTGCTATCCCAACCGTATTCTTATACACGCTGTTAAATACACGTTCTCGTAACCTGTTACTTATTTTGCAAGAACAAAGCGCTGGCATTATTGCAGAGCGTAGCGAGAAAGGAGCGTAAACGTGGTTTTATTGCTAGATGCAATTAACGCACTACGCAGCTTTCTAGATACAGGTGGCCAGGTACTCCTGGTCATCGGTGTCCTTATCTTCGCAATGTGGTTACTTATTTTAGAGCGCTTTATTTATCTATTCGGTTTATACCGTCAACAGCGCAAAGAGGTAATTGCTAGCTGGAAAGCACGTTCAGAGCGTAATAGCTGGAATGCGGAACAAATTAAACAAGCTCAGATTTCACGTATTGGGATTAAGTTAAATACAAACCTGCCATACATTGGTGTCATGGTTGCCTTATGTCCTTTATTGGGTCTATTAGGCACAGTTACAGGCATGATTGAAGTATTCAATGTAATGGCAATCACCGGTACAGGCAGTGCACGTTCAATGGCTGCGGGTGTATCTAAAGCAACTATTCCAACTATGGCCGGTATGGTCGGTGCACTTTCTGGTGTATTTGCTGTGACATTTCTACAGCGTAAAGCAAAACGTGAAGTTGAGTTATTAGAAGATAAATTGTTGCTAGATCACTAAGCAACACGAGGTAAAGAATTATGAGAGCGCCATTAGCAAAAGTTTTTCAAGAAGAAGAAGCAGAAGAAATTAATATGACACCTATGCTAGATGTTGTATTCATCATGCTTATTTTCTTCATAGTGACCGCTTCTTTCGTGAAAGAAGCAGGTATTGATGTAAATCGTCCAGAAGCAGCCACAGCTGTTAAAAAGCAGCGTGCAAATATTTTAGTGGCGATTTCTGACAAAGGTGAGATTTGGATAAACAAACGTCAGATTGATATTCGTGCTGTCCAAGCAAATATCGAACGCTTAAAAGCTGAAAACCCACAAGGCAGTGTAGTTATCCAAGCTGATAAGAAGGCCACAACTGAGCTACTTATCAAAGTAATGGATGCTTCAAGGGCTGCAGGTGCGTTTGATGTATCAATTGCTGCGCAGGAATCATAGGAGCAAAAATGCGTTACTTAACCGCTTTATTAATTGCTGCCACAATCACCTTCTTCCTATTTTTGGGAATGCAGGCTTTGATCCAGAGTGGCGAAGGTGCAATGACTGAGCCTGCAAAAGGTCAAGTACTTGACTTTGTGAGGTTAAAGAAAGAAGAAACGGTTCAAAAGAAAGAGCGTAAACCACAAAAGCCACCAACTCCTAAGGAGCCACCACCACCCATGGAGGCGCCTCAAATGCAAGCTAATAATCTTGATGCAGCTGGCACAGATTTTGATTTTAGTGCTGATGTACAAGCAGATGTTGATTTGGGTGGTGGTTTAGCTTTGGAATCAAGTGATGGTGAGTATCTTCCTATCGTTAAAGTAGCACCAGTCTATCCAAGACGTGCTCTTTCAAGAGGTATTGAAGGATACGTGATTGTTGAGTTCATAGTAACTAAACAAGGCACTGTTCGCGATCCAAAAGTAATTACCGCTGAGCCGCAAAGCATTTTCGACAGAGCAGCCCTAGATGCAGCCTTGAAATTTAAGTATAAACCCCGTGTTGTTAACGGCGAAGCGGTTGAAGTGGCCGGTGTTCAAAACAAAATTTCATTCCAGATCAATGGATAAGTTTTGTGTGTGTTGCGAGGAAATATAAATGAATATTAGAAAGTTAACTTTAACCGTTAGTATTGTTTTATCAGCGTCTGTTTTACCAAGTTTATTATCGGTTACGCCTTTAACTGACATCAATACAGTTTATGCTGAGACTAAAACAAAGCGTGTGCCGGCACTTAGAAACAAAGTGTATAGCCAATTGGCAAGAGCTCAAAAATTGGCTGATGAAGGTAAGGTACAAGAAGGCCTAGAAGCGTTAGACAACATCAAAGCAAGAGCAAGCAGCATGAATGCTTACGAAGTGGCGATGATGTATAACTTCTATGGTTTTATTTACTATAACGAAAATCAGTTAGACAAGGCCATTGAGTCTTTTGAGCAAGTGATCTCTGAAGAACAAATTCCTGAATCTTTGAGGCAATCTACTACTTTTAGTTTGGCCCAGCTTGCTATGGCTAACAATGATTATACGAAAGTAATCACTTATCTTGATAAGTGGAAAAGTGGTAATACTAAGCCGATTGCAAATAGCTATTATGTCTTACGAGCCAACGCGCATTACTTACAAAAACAGTATGACAAAGCTTTAGAGAGCATAAACGTAGCGATTCGTTTATCTGAAAGTAAAAATGAGCTGCCAAAGGAGAACTGGCTAGTTTTACAACGTGCGCTTTACTATTCACTAAACAAACCTGAGCAAGTTGTCGTTGTACTAGAAAAAATGGTTAAGCTTTTTAACAAACCTGAGTATTGGGTGCAACTTGGTGGTATGTACGGGGAAGTGGGAGAAAGTAAAAAGCAACTCGCAATACTTGAGGCTGCCAAGCAGCAAGGCTTTATTCAATCTAAAAACGAAATAATGCAGTTGGCTCAAGTCTATATGTATAACGGTTTGAATTTTAAAGCCGCTGAGGCTTTGAAGCAAGGAATTGCAAACGGGAAGATTGAAGACTCCGCAAAGAACCAGGCTTTCATAGCTGAAGCTTTTGTGCAAGCAAAGGAAGATGAAAAGTCTATTCCTCATTTTAAAAAGGCAACAAGCAAAGTGAAGCATGGTAACTATGCTCAAAGGTTAGCTGAGGTGTATTTAAATCTAGAAAGATTTGAGGACGCAGCTGATTACGCCAGAGAAGCCCTTGATAAAGGTGATTTAAATTTTGAAGCCAACGCATATGTTGCACTTGGTATGGCACAATATAACTTAGAGAATTTTGATGCTTCCATTATTGCTTTTGAGCAGGCTGAAAAACACAAAAAATCAGCTAGATTAGCCAAACAATGGATTAAGTTTGTTGAGAAAGAAAAACTACATTTAGAAAGTTTAAAAAAAGCACTTTTATAATATAAAAAATCGCAACACCAAAGCCGCGTTCAGTATAGCTGGAGCGGCTTTTCTATTTTATAATGCAACATAATATTTATTGTTCTTAATCAAACTGTATTAATACTGTCATTTAACTTTATATTTTATGTAACCCAACAGTAACAAATCTCCATTACTTTATGCATCAAGCTTTTTGCGCTTATAACGACTTATTATATTTTTGGAGATTAAAATGAAACTTTCTGGGTTTTTTAAAGCTAGCCTAATTACTTCTGCTCTTGTACTTGCTGGTTGTGGTGGTGGTGATATCAACGTAACACCAACAACAAATGATAACCGTGTAGACAACTCTACTAGCAATGTAACAAATAATACTGGAAGTGATAACTCAGGAAATAACGGTGGCGGTACTACAACACCTCCAACGACTGCAATTGAATGTGCTTCTTACACAATGGATGGTGTTGAGTTCAAGGGTAAACCTGATGACGCAAATAAAAACTGTGTGTACAGCCAAGCATTTGCAAGTAACGCAAAAGATATTACTGCTTCTTTCTTAATCCCTGCATTACCGGATGGCGGTGCACACATTTTTGAAGGTGAACTATTCATCGGTGCTGATGTAGATACATCTAAAGGCGGCGTTATTGATGTCAACGGTCCTACTTTAACAATCGAAGCGGGTGTAAACATTGCCTTCACTAAGCCAGAAAGCTTTATCCGTATTGCACGTGGTGCAAACATCGAAGCAATCGGTGAAATTGATAAGCCAATCGTATTTACAAGTATCAGCGACATTGATGGTGATGATTCAACAACTGCGCAAATTGGTGACTGGGGCGGTATCCAAATCAACGGTATGGGTCAATCAATTCGTTGTGCAAAAGCTGATGCTGAAGCTGGTCAATGTAACCACAAAGCAGAAGGTATCGTTTCTTACTACGGTGGTAATGATGCAGCTGACGACAGTGGTACATTGAAACATGTTGTTATCAAATACGCTGGTTACGAAGTAACACCAGATAATGAATTAAATGGTCTTACACTTAACGCAGTTGGTTCAGGTACTGAGATTGAATACATCCATGTTCATAATGGTGCTGATGATGGTATCGAATTATTCGGTGGCTCTGTAGATATCAAGCACATTGTTATCACAGAATCAGTGGATGATGGTATTGACTGGGATGAAGGTTGGAAAGGTAATGGCCAGTTCATTTTAGTTCATTCAAAAGAGCATGGTAACCACGGTTTTGAAACTGATGGTGCGAAGAAAGCGCCAAGTGCAGATTCTGAATTAGTTACTTCTGTTTCTTTCCCTACTATTGCAAACGCTACTGTTGTTACAAATGGTAAAGTTGATGCTGAAGCACGAAAGAACACCGGTGCTGGTATGGAAATGAAAGAGTGGGGTAAAGCAAAATTAGTTAATATGCTATTTGTTAACTCTTCTACTCAATCTGGTGCAGGTTGTTTTGACCTATTCAATGATAAAGACCAATCACATGAAGCAGGTGTACACGCAAATGCTAAAGCTGGTGATATTTCGTTCTCGAACTCTATCTTCGCTTGTGGTTTGAACTTCGAAGAGATTAACACTGAACTTACTGGTGACCTAGCAGGTTTCGATATTGAGCAGTGGTTCTTAGCTGGTGAAATGAATAAGCTAATCGGCTTTGCTGATTTCTCAAATGTTCTTGCTGAAGACGGTGTTACGACTAAAGGCACAATTACTGATAAAGATGGTAATGCGGTTGCTATCGAGTCAGCAAAACTGAATGCTGACAACTCATTCTTCGACGATGTTGCATTCATCGGTGCAATCGGTGAAGGCGCTAGCGACGAGTGGGTTGAGTTTGTAAAAGCGTCAATGGCACGTAAAAACTAATCTAAACCACAAAATAAACTGATAGGGCGCACTTTTGCGCCCTTGTTGAATCAATTTGGTTTAGAGGAATTAAAAATGAAACCAATAAAGCAATTTAAGGCAAATTTAATTACCTTATCATTACTTTCTTTATTGGCGCCAGCATCACAGGTTTTAGCTGCAGATGAAACTGCACAAGAAATTGAAGAAGTTGTTGCTGTTGGTAGTCGTCTTAAAGGAAGCGCGAGCGCTGTTATTGAAGAGCGTAAAAATCAAGCGTTCGTTGCAGATATCATGGGTTCTGAGCAGATTTCAAGAACCGGAGATAGTGATGCTGCGTCGGCACTTCGCCGTGTAACAGGTTTAAGCTTGGTAAATGATAAATTTATCTATGTACGTGGCTTGGGTGAACGTTATTCAAGTGTTCGCTTAAATGGTGCAATCGTACCAAGTCCTGATTTAACCAGAAATGTTATTCCACTCGATATTTTCCCTTCTAGTATTATCGAATCGCTTGCAGTTCAAAAAGCTTACTCACCAGATATGCCAGCCGCATTTGGTGGTGGTGATGTAAATATTCGTACTAAAAGTATCCCATCAGATAGAGTATTCAAAATTGAAGTCGGTGGTGCTTATAAAGACACGAATGATACTGGTCTTGTTTATAACGGTAGTGATGACGACTGGTTAGGCAAAGACGACGGTCTACGCCAAATGCCAGCAGAAATTCAAATGGCATTAAATACCTATATAAACGGCTTATCTGATTTATCTGTGCGAAATATTCGTCAAGTTGAATCAAAAAAGCAGGGTTCAGACATAGGCCAAGATGCTGCAATTGCACTTAATAAGGGTTTAATCAAAGCATTACCTCGTGATTTCGGTATGGTCGAAAAAAGCATTGACCCTGAATTCGGTGCAAAGGTTGTGTTTGGTGATCGTTTCGATGATTTATTTGGTTTTGGTGGTCAACTAGGTTTCTTAACTTCTGTTGCCTATGATAATGAATGGTCTAATAGCACAGAGTTCAACTCAGTTTTGGCAACAAAAGACACTGAGGAACTAGAGTGTAGTAAAGATACATTCACTTGTTATTCTGCAAAAGAAGAAAAACAGTCTACCAAAAACAACATCAAACTAAATGCCTCATTAAATGTTGGTTACAAACTTGACGGACACGATATTAATGCAGGTTATATGATGCTTCGTGACACCGAGAATGAGGCGTCATATGCAATGTATCAAGAACCTTCAAAGTCATTAAGTATAGAAAGTGGACAAGTTACACGTAAAAACCTGACTTCTTTTGAACAACGTGAGCTCGAAATTCTTCAGGTTAGAGGTACTCATAATTTAACTTGGTCATTACTTGATGGTGTCGGTGTTGATTGGCACTACACAGACTCAACCGCAACCACTGATATTCCAAGTGAATTAGAAGTTTCAGTGCGTGATTTATATGTAAACGGTCAATACTCAGAAACGATTTATACCGGTAGTTCAGGTGGTAATCCTTATTTATATCGTTATGTAGCGATGGAAGATGAAGTAGAAAACTTCGGTTGGAATGCAAGTAAAGCGTTTTACTTTGATGGATCTGAGTTAGAGCTTAAAGGTGGTGGTTTCTTTGTCGATAAAACGCGAGATTACCGTACAGATTTCTTAAAATATCGCTTTGGTCAAAATGAAAGCCTTTCTCTTGCTGACACGCCAACTCAAGCTTTAGGAATAGGCTCTTACTTCAGAGATGATTCAACTGTTGATATGACTGATGTTGAGCTTCTTTTCCAAGAGCCGGCTGCTGATGATTATCTAGCAGCTCAGAAAATTGATGCTTATTTTGGTAGCTTTGATTATCTAATGGGCGAAAAATGGCGCTTTTCTGGTGGTGTTCGTTATGAAGATTTCCGTCAGGTAGCTCTGGCATATTCTCGCTCAATTTTTGATCCAGCATTGCTTGCTGACAAACTTAGTGAAGAAGCTATTCAACAAGCGAGTGTGATGGAAGATGATTACTTTGGTTCTTTCTCTGTCACATATAGCGAAAAGTCTTATCAGTTGCGATTTGGTTATGGCCAAACAATTGTTCGCCCAGACTTACGTGAATTAACACCAGTTCAGTACCAAGATCCATTAACAGATTATCGAACACTTGGTAATCCAACACTTGAGTCAAGTTATTTAGATAACTTTGATTTCAGAGCTGAGTTTTATATGGAAAATGGCGACAATTATTCAATCGGCGCCTTCTATAAAGACATCGATAAACCAATTGAAGCCTTATTAACAGAAGCGGATGGTCGTTTCACTCTAGAGTTTGACAATGCTGATACGGCTTTTGTTTATGGTATTGAAGCAGAATGGCTACTTGAATTATCTGCTGATGCGTTTGGTGGCGCTATATTTACATCAGGTAACGTTACCTTAAGTGATTCAGAAGTTGAAATATTAGAAGCTGACAAGGGTGATCTGACAAACCTCAAACGAAGAATGACAGGTCATTCTAAGTATGTAGCTAACTTCCAGCTTAACTATGATTCACATAATGGTAATCATCAGGCATCAGTAATTTATAATGTATTTGGTGATCGTATTTTAGCGGCAGGCGTTAATGATTTTGATGATGCTTACGAGCAGCCAATAAACTCATTAGATCTTGTTTATAGTTATTATCCGAACTTTAATACAACAGTTACTTTTAAAGTGAAGAATCTATTAGGTCAGAACTTTGAAGTACAACAAAATAACGTTGTGATCCGTGAAAAAGAAATGGCTCAACAGATCAGCTTAGATGTTTCAATGGAATTCTAATCTGAGCTAAAAAGCATCAGTAAGCCCACTAAAGTGAGTGGGCTTTTTTTTAAACCCACCACGAACACATCTTACTAGTTGCATTAAAAGTAAAACAGATGAAAGTTTTTAAATTTAACAAGATAAAGCTAGTGCTATTTGTTGATTTTTGTTAATTTTAGACGTCTAGACTCACGCAATGATTCTAAATAATTTGATACAAGGTAAAAGACTATGAATAAAGTAGGACTCGTTGGTTGGCGTGGTATGGTTGGCTCCGTTTTAATGGAGCGTATGCAGCAAGAAAATGATTTTGATAAGATTGAAGCGCATTTTTTTACAACTTCTCAAACTGGTCAATTAGGACCTAACATTGCTGGCACGCCAAAACCGTTGCTTGATGCAAATGACGTGACTGCTTTGTCCCAAATGGACATTATTATTTCTTGCCAAGGTGGTGATTATACAAAATCTGTCTATCCACATTTAAGAGAGTCAGGCTGGAGTGGATATTGGATTGATGCAGCTTCTGCTCTTAGAATGGAAAGCGACAGCATCATTGTTTTAGATCCAGTTAATAACGATGTTATTAAGCAAGGGTTAGAGCAGGGCGTCAAAACCTTTGTAGGCGGAAATTGTACCGTATCATTAATGCTATTAGCATTAGGTGGCCTATTCGAACGTGATTTAGTTGAGTGGGTTTCTCCAATGACTTACCAAGCAGCATCTGGTGCTGGCGCGCGTAATATGCGAGAGCTGATCACACAAATGGGTGAAATTAATTCAGAAGTTAAGTCTCTGTTAGATGATCCAAGTTCAGCAATACTCGAAATTGATAAACTAGTCGCAGAGAAAATTAAATCTGATTTGTTACCTAAAGATCAATTCGGTGTGCCGCTTGCTGGAAGTTTAATTCCTTGGATTGATGTACCAATGGAATCTGGCCAGTCAAAAGAAGAGTGGAAAGCGCAAGTAGAAGCAAACAAAATTTTAGGCTCTAGTCGTTCACCAATTCCAATTGATGGACTATGCGTAAGAATTGGCGCAATGCGTTGTCATTCCCAAGCAATGACCATTAAATTAAGAGAAGACTTAAGCGTAGAAGAGATCGAAAGCATTCTTGCTAATCATAATGAATGGGTTCGTGTTATTCCAAATGATAGAGATATTACAGCAGAAGAATTAACACCTGTTAAAGTAACTGGCACATTAGATATACCAGTTGGACGTATTAGAAAACTAACTATGGGTCCGAAGTATATTAGTGCATTTACTGTGGGGGATCAGCTACTTTGGGGAGCAGCTGAACCATTAAGAAGAATGTTAAGAATTATTATCGATTAATTCTTTTTCCAAAATTTATTAAATAAGTTTGGATAATTTTCTTTAAGGGACTTAGGTTTATTTTTAAACCTTTTTCCCTTAGGTTGAAAGTTAACTACTTGATGGTAAGGTAATTCTTCACCAGTTAGTTCTTCAAATAATAAACCTGGTACTAGATCAAGTTCGTCAATATAAGGGTAAGCTAAACTATCCTTAATTGGAAAATTATAATCGAACAGCTCGTCTGGTTTACTAGTTAGTTTTATATTAAACTCTTTTCCTTGTAATAAACACCAATTACAAAAATCTAAAAAATCATACTCTGTATTACAACCACATATAATAAATGCAACCGCCCAGTTATCCCAATGCCAAAGATTTTTAAGCTTTTCTGTATAAATTGTATCAAAACATTCGATATCATTGCTTGTTAATTTAGCTAATATTGATTTAAGTGTTTCATTTGGATCTTCTGGAGATTGACTTACTTTTTCTAAAATTTCCCAAAAGGTTTGTTCATTCATTTTTTTATAGGCCAACTAATAACTGAGGGCAAATTTTAACATTATTTTCTTCTATAGTTAATCTCATATAATTTACGTTATGTTAAATGATTGATTTGTACGTAATTGAGTTTATCCTAGGTAAAAAACTTTAGTTTACATACCCTTTCTAAATCTCTAAACTATGTCCAATACTAACCAATATCGGACTTTATATGATTTTCCCGTTAGTTGATACTGTTAAGCAACTAAGATATATGATTGCCCATGTTGAAGATGCTACCCTTAAAACCGAATATCCTGAATTAGAGTCTCAACTTACAACACTAAACTGTAAACATGGCTTTATAACTTCGGATTACGAATTTTTATTAAAGTTTTTGTATGTTTACGGCAGAAAATCTGAGGCAACATTCAATCGTTTTCGAAATGAAATCGAACGATTCTATCTATGGTCTTGGTATTTTACAAAGTCATCAGTTTTCAATTTAAAGCGTGAAGACATTGAAGCTTATGTCGATTTCATGGTTAAGCCTGAAAAAGCTTGGTCAACAAATTCTGTACAATGGCGGTTTAAAGATAAAGACGGCATAAAATGCATCAATGAAAAATGGCGTCCTTTTATAGAAAAAGAAAACGGTGTCAGTCAACAAACCCTTGCAGCCATGTTTACCGCGCTAAATGTATTTTATAAATTTGCACAATTAGAAGAAAAATCAGCTTTTAACTATGTGCCTGTAATTAAAAAAAATTCTCCATATTTAGTTGTGCAATCTCAAATCAATATGCCGGATACTCTAAGTGACCTTCAATGGGAATATGTCTTCGGTGTGACAAAAGATAAATGCTTAAAACAGCCTAAATTCGAAAGGAATTTATTCACTTTAGCTTGTTTAAAAGGGTTATATCTTAGAATTTCTGAATTATCAGATAGACCACAGTGGTCACCAGTTATGAGTCATTTTTGGCAAGATGCTGATAATTACTGGTTTTTGCGTGTTATGGGTAAAGGTAACAAATTGAGAGATGTTACTTTAAGCGAAGAATTTTTGGAATATTTGAAGAGGTATCGTATTCATAGAGGGTTTGAACCTTTACCTCGCGCAGATGATCCATCCCCTATCCTTCATAAATTACGTGGACAAGGTGGTATGAATGTCAGACAGATCAGAAGAATTGTTCAAGAAAGTTTTGATCTTGCAATCGAAAAATTAGAAAAAGATGGTTTCGACGACGAATCAGAACAACTTAAAGCAGCTACATCTCATTGGCTTCGTCATACAGGTGCAACGCATGATGCAAAACATCGACCACTGAAACACCTTTCCGAAGATCTTGGGCATTCAAAAATTGCGACGACAGACCAGATTTACATACAAACTAATGTGTCTGATCGTGCAAAGTCTGGCTCTAAGAGAACTTTATAAAAGCGTGTTTTGATTATGTTAAATTGAATGTGGTTGAATTATTTCAACCACATTACTCATATATTTAAAGTTTAGAAGCAATAAGTTCAATTGGATGAAGTGGCTTCTTACCTTCAAATCGTTTAACTTGTGAACGACAAGAAAAACCTGTCGACAAAATATTATCTATTTGTTCACTTTCTATCTTCTTCTTCCAAGAAGATTCATACAACAACTTAGATTTTTCATAATTTTGTTTTTCATGTCCATATGTACCAGCCATACCACAGCAACCAGTTGCAGGAGTATTTAACTCTAAACCTATCTGAGAAAAAATATTTTTCCAAGTTTTTGATGCTGACGGCATAGCTGTTGTTTCAGTACAGTGTGACAATAAGGTAAAGCTATTTTCACTGTTTATTTTTAGCCCGCTAAAATCAAATGATTCAAACAATTCATGTGCAAGTTTAACCTCGAAGCGACCTCTATCTTCAGAGTTTAAAATTGTTTTATATTCGTCTCTATATACCATAACTAAAGACGCATCTAAACCAATCATAGGAATGTTTAATTCTGCGACTTGATTCAAAAACTGACTTGAGTTTTTTGCAGTTGTTTTAAATTGCTTAAGAAAACCTTTTACGTGTTGAGGTTTTCCGTTTGGAACAAATGGCAGAACAAAAGCGTTTTTTCCTAATGCTTCGATAAGTTTAATCGTTGCTGCAACTAGTTCTGCTTCATAGAAACTAGTAAATGGATCTTGCACGATTAAAACTGAATTATTTTTTTCAGATTCAGAAAGTAAATTAATTTTTTCGAAATCAAAATTGTTTTTTGTTTTTATGCGTTCAGATATTGAAGGTACACTCAAGTTTGGTGTATCTACGTAGCCAATTACATTATTTATGAACTGTTTCCCAGGAAAACTATTTACAATAAAATTATTCAACCTAGGGAATCTAGACATAATTGGCGCTGTTGTTTCTACACTTCCTACGAGTAAATCTTTAGCTGGTCTTAAATAAATACTGTGATAGAAATTTAAAAATCGAGCTCTAAATGTAGGAACATCTACTTTGATTGGGCAGGCAGATGAACATGCTTTACAAGCTAAACATTCATCCATTGCTTCTTTGACTTCATGGTTAAAGTCGTAATTATTAGAGCCAGAGTTTCGGTATCTTTCCCACCAGGTAGTATCACTTTCTTTATTAATTAATTGCTTTTCAACTTCTAGAAGATTAACGCCCTCCTCTTCTTGAAGTCTTAACCATTCTCTAAATAATGATGCTCGCCCTTTAGGTGAATGACGTCTATCTTTGGTAACTTTATAAGATGGGCACATTGGTGTGTCATCATCATAATTAAAACAAAGTCCATTACCATTACAATTCATCGCATTTTCAAAACTGTCTTTAACAGTTACATTTATTTTTCGATCAAACCAACTTCTTTTTTGTCCATCAACTGAAACAAGTGAGTCTTTACTTTCTATTGGCGTACAAATTTTTCCAGGGTTTAGTCTATTATTTTTATCGAACACTGCTTTTATTTTTCTAAGTTCGTTAAAAAGTTCTTCACCAAAAAATTCAGGACCATATTCACTGCGATAGCCCTTACCATGCTCACCCCACATCAAACCGTTATATTTAGCTGTAAGTGATACGACTTGATCAGAAATTTTTCTAAGTAACTTTTCTTGCTCAGGATCGCACATATCGAGTGCTGGTCTAACATGTAATACACCTGCATCAACATGACCGAACATACCATAATGTAGATTATGGCTATCAAGCAATGTTCTAAATTCCGAAATAAAGTCTGCTAAATTTTCAGGAGGAACAGCCGTATCTTCCGCGAAAGCGAGAGGTTTTTGTTTTCCTTTTGTATTTCCAAGTAACCCGACTGCCTTTTTACGCATCGCATAAATTTTTAGAATTTCAGATTTATCGTTTGTTAGTTGATAACCGATAACACCCGCTTGTTTATTTTCGATAAGTGCGTCAAGTTTGTCACAAAGATTTTTAATTTTGTCATCCATTTCATTTTCGGTTTCTCCATTGAATTCAACCATGTTTAAACCCAACATTTCTTTGTCAGGGACATCTTGAATAAGATCCGAAACTGAATGCCAGATAATATCTTCTTTTGCTAGATTAAGAACTTTACTATCTACGGTTTCTACGGACGTTGCTTCTGCATCAACTAAAAATGGAGAATTACGAAGTGCAGAATCAAAACTATCATATTTTATATTTATTAAAGTTTTAAATGGTGCAATATGTGTAATATTAAGTTTTGCTTCTGCAACTATCGCTAGTGAGCCCTCACTACCAGTTATAACTCTTGATAAATCGAATGTAGATAGATCTTCATTAAAAACATTTTCTAAATCATAACCAGTTAAAAAACGATTGAGTCTCGGGAATTTCTGTAGAATTAATTCTCTGTTACTTTCACATGAAGTAAGTACTTGCTTATATACAGATGATGTAGTTGTTTGCTGCTCTGCTAATAACTCAGCTTGTTCTTTAGTAATTTTACTTGTATTTAATTCGGTGCCATCAACAAGATATGATTTTAACCCTAAAACATGATCACTGGTTTTTCCATATACTAAAGAACCTTGTCCAGAAGCATCGGTATTTATCATACCGCCAATTGTTGCTCTATTACTAGTTGATAAATCTGGGGCGAAGAAATATCCATAAGGTCTTAAAAAATCATTTAACTGATCTTTAATTACACCCGCTTGAACTTTGACCCATTTTTCTTCTTCATTTATTTCTATAATTTCACGCATATGCCGTGATAGATCTAGAATGATGCCGGGTGTAAGTGATTGCCCATTAGTGCCTGTGCCTCCACCTCTTGGACCAAAAGTTAAAGACAAAAATGGATCTTGGTTGGCTGTTTGAAGCGCAATTTGAATATCTTTATTTGATTTAGGAAAAACGACAGCTTGAGGGACTTCTTGATATATACTGTTATCAGTTGAATTAACAATACGTGTTGCGTAACTGGTATCAAGATCACCAGTAAAGCCTGAACTTTTAAGCTTATCTATATAGCTATTGATTAATTCATTTGCGTTATCTTGTTGAGAAATTTGAGCAATCATGACGGTTTTTACTTATTACTTATGACTCTATTGTATCACGGTAGAATGTTAAGAAAATTGAGTTTTATATTCTTTGTTACAGTTGGAAACAGAAAATTATATTTAACTTGTTATTATTTAATACAGGAGGCTGTTATGAAGAAATCTCTTACTTTGAGTTTAGGTTGTCTATTTGTAATATTAGCAATTATCTTTTTTTTGTGCCAGGCCCTTCAATCATATTTGGTTTGGCTGCACTAATGTGTTTTTCTTTTTATTACCCTAAAGCTAGAGTTTATTTAAAGAAATTACAACGAATATTTAGAGACGTTTGCTATAGGTTAGACAAAGTAAAATGAAAAAAGCCGGCGAATGCCGGCTTTACAATTAGTTAGCTTTAAGTTTATCAGCTAAATACAACCAAGTTTCTAGTACTGTATCAGGATTTAAAGATA
The DNA here is from genome assembly GCF_049257195.1 of Pseudoalteromonas sp. SS15. Lineage (NCBI taxonomy): Bacteria > Pseudomonadati > Pseudomonadota > Gammaproteobacteria > Alteromonadales > Pseudoalteromonadaceae > Pseudoalteromonas > Pseudoalteromonas sp. SS15. The sequence continues at coordinate 202,570 of NZ_JBMMUD010000004.1, read as the reverse complement.
CAGAATCAATACCTTGTTCAACAAGCCAAGCAGCAAAATCTTCATGATCTGAAGGACCTTGACCACAGATACCTACATACTTTCCTTTCGCTTTAGCCGTTTGAATAGCCATAGATAAAAGCTTCTTAATTGCAGGGTTTCTTTCATCGAATAGGTGTGCGATTAAACCTGAATCACGGTCAAGACCTAATGTTAACTGCGTTAAATCGTTAGAACCAATAGAGAAACCGTCGAAGTATTCTAGGAACTCTTCTGCAAGTAATGCATTTGATGGTAATTCACACATCATGATTACTTTTAAGCCATTTTCGCCACGTTTTAAGCCATGTTCTTCAAGTAATTCAATTACTTGTGCAGCTTCTTCTAAAGTACGTACGAATGGGATCATGATTTCAACATTAGTTAAATCCATGCCATTTCTTACGCGTTTAATTGCTTCACATTCTAGTGCAAAACATTCACGAAAATCTTCAGAAATATAACGAGATGCGCCACGGAAACCAATCATTGGGTTTTCTTCTTCTGGCTCATATTGCTGACCGCCAACTAAGTTTGCATATTCATTCGACTTAAAGTCTGACATACGAACAATGACGCGCTCTGGCGCAAATGCTGAACCTAAAGTAGCAATACCTTCAACTAGTTTCTCGATATAGAATTCAACTGGAGAAGCATAACCTGCAATCATTTCTTTGATTTCAGCTTGTAAATCAGCTGGTTGAGTATCAAAGTTGATTAAAGCTTTAGGGTGAATGCCAATCATTCGGTTGATAATAAACTCTAAACGCGCAAGACCAATACCAGCATGTGGTAATTTAGCAAAGTCGAACGCACGGTCTGGATTACCAACATTCATCATGATTTTCATTGGTAAATCAGGCATAGAGTCAATTTCAGAAGTAATTACTTCATAATCAAGCTTGCCTTCGTAGATATAGCCTGTATCACCTTCAGCACAAGAAACGGTTACTTCTTGGTTATTAGTGATTAAGTCTGTTGCGTTACCACAACCAACTACAGCTGGAATGCCAAGTTCACGAGCAATGATTGCTGCGTGACATGTACGGCCGCCACGGTTTGTAACGATCGCAGCTGCACGTTTCATGATTGGTTCCCAATCTGGATCTGTCATATCAGTAACTAATACATCACCAACTTGTACTTTATCCATTTCGTCGATTGAATTAAGTACTCGTACAACACCAGAACCAATTTTATGACCGATAGCACGACCTTCTGCAATAACATTAGATTGTGCTTTAAGTTGGAAGCGTTCCATCACGTTTGCGTCTTCATTCGAACGCACTGTTTCTGGACGTGCTTGAACGATATAAAGTTTACCGTCATTACCATCTTTAGCCCATTCGATATCCATCGGACGGCCATAATGTTTTTCAATAATTACAGCTTGCTTTGCTAGTTCTTGTACTTCTTCATCTGTGATTGAAAAACGATTTGATAGTTCAGGTTCCATATCTACAATTTCAACTTGTTTACCGTGTGATTCATCACTTGAGTAAACCATTTGAATTGCTTTAGAACCAAGGTTTCTTCTAACTACAGAAGGTTTACCTTTGGCCAAAGTTGGTTTGTGAACATAAAATTCATCTGGATTAACAGCGCCCTGTACAACCATTTCGCCAAGACCATAACTTGACGTGACAAACACAACGTCTTCAAAACCAGATTCAGTATCAATACTGAACATTACACCTGAAGATGCTTTATCTGAACGAACCATGCGCTGTATACCAGCCGAAAGCGCAACGCCGCGGTGGTCATAACCTTGGTGCACACGATAAGAAATTGCACGGTCGTTGAATAACGATGCAAATACGTGTTTGATTGCAACCATTACAGCGTCAATACCACGAACATTTAAGAAAGTTTCTTGCTGACCAGCAAATGATGCGTCAGGCATATCTTCTGCAGTAGCAGATGAACGAACTGCGAAAGAAACGTCTGCAGAAGCATCACCATGGAGCGTGTTGTATGCGTCGCGAATTGCTTTATCTAGTTCTGGTTGGAAAGGTGTATCGATGATCCATTGACGAATGTCAGCACCAACTTTTGCAAGGGTATTAACGTCATCAACGTCTAATGTGTCTAGGATTTTGTGAATTTTTTCGTTTAAGCCTGATTGCTCTAAAAATTCATTGAAGGCTTCGGCGGTTGTAGCGAATCCGCCTGGTACTTGTACACCAGCGTTTGCTAGGTTTGAAATCATTTCCCCAAGTGACGCATTTTTGCCACCCACTCGAGGTACATCTTGCATACCTAACTCTTGATACCAGAGAACGTAGTCTTGCACGGAACTGTCTCCATAAACAAATTGTAATAAATGTGAGAGATTGTTTGACCATTAGTATAGTCGAGTGCATTCTACACTGGCAAAGCTAGTCGCGTAAACCGCGATAAGGAAAATAAACAAATTTCATTAGGCTTATTTTATGAGAACTGCTTTTTATATTTCTGATGGTACAGCTATCACATCTGAAGTTTTTGGTCATGCGACCCTTTCACTTTTTCCAATTGAATTTCAACACAAAACCATTCCTTTCGTTGAAACTGTTGATAGAGCGCATGAAATTAAAGAGCTTATAAACAATACTGTTAGTGCAGATGGAGATAAGCCATTAGTATTTTTCACTTTTGTAAATCCAGAATTGTCCGATATTATTTCTTCGAGTAATGCCGTTTGTTATGATTTTTTAACACTGGCCAGCCATGTTCTTAAAAAAGAACTAAAAACAGAACCTGTCCCTCGTATTCATAGAACGCACTCTATACACGAATCAAGTTATGACTTTAGGATTGATGCTGTTAACTACGCATTAGCAAATGACGATGGCGCAAATATTAAGAACTACGAAGAAGCAGATATCATTTTGGTTGGTGTGAGTCGTAGTGGTAAAACACCGACGAGTCTATATCTTGCACTTCAGTATGGCATTAAAGCTGCCAATTATCCGATGACAGAAGACGATCTTGAAAAAGGTAATTATCCCAAATGCTTATTACCTTATAAAAATAAATTGTTTGGTTTAACAATTGACCCTGAGAGACTTTCTTTAATCAGACAGGAACGTATGGCTAATTCAAAGTATGCGTCAATACGTCAGTGCCGGATTGAAGTGAGAGAAGTTGAAATGTTATTTAAAAAGCATAAAACACCTTACTTAAATTCGACCAAACACTCAGTAGAGGAGATTTCTGCAAAAATTATTTCTGAAGCTGGGTTAGTAAGGCGCAAATACTAGGTCTTATATTTGTACTTAGGAAACTTAAGGACTATTCTAAAAAATAAACCCCACAACTTTATGTGGGGTTTATAAGTTAATTAAGCTTCAATCAATAATTCAACTACTTTCTAGCATCTTTCAATAAATCAGCGACTAAAAAGCCAAGCTCTAATACCTGATCAGCATTAAGTCTTGGGTCACATTGCGTTCTGTATCTTTGCGCTAAATCTTCATCAGATAAACCATAAGCACCACCAGTACATTCTGTAACGTGTTGACCAGTCATCTCTAAATGAACACCGCCTGCATAAGACCCTTCTGATTTATGTACAGCAAAGAATTGACTAATTTCACGTAAGATATTGTTAAAGCTACGTGTTTTATAACCAGTAGTCGCTTTTTCAGTATTACCATGCATTGGATCAGAAGACCATATTACCTTCCGACCTTCCTCTTGTACTTTTCTCACAAGTGCCGGAAGCTTTTCAGGTAGTATATCAGCTCCCATTCTTGTTATAAGTGTTAATCTACCTGGGATATTTTCAGGGTTTAAGGCATCTATTAATTCAATTAGTTCATCAGGCTTCATACCTGGACCAACTTTAACACCGATCGGGTTTTTAATTCCTCTGAAGAACTCAATATGTGCATGGTCTAGTTGTCGAGTACGTTCACCTATCCATACAAAGTGCGATGAACAGTCATACCAATCACCAGTTAGATGATCTCTACGCGTTAGAGCTTCTTCATAACCTAGCAGTAAAGCTTCGTGCGAAGTATAAAGCGAAGTTTCTTTTAAACTAGGAGCGACAGATGAGTCAATTCCACATACTTCCATAAACTGGAGCGCGTCTTGAATTCTGTCGGCTAACTGTTGGAATTTTTCTTTTAGTGGGTTTGCTGCAACGAAACTCATGTTCCAACGGTTCACCTGGTGTAAATCTGCCAAACCACCTTGTGCGAATGCTCTTAATAAATTTAATGTTGCTGCACTGTGATGATAAGCCGTCATCAATCTGTTTGGATCAGGTATACGAGCTGATTCTGTAAATTCAAAGCTGTTTACAATATCGCCACGGTACGATGGTAATGACACACCATCAATGGTTTCATAATCTGAAGATCTAGGTTTGGCATACTGTCCAGCCATTCTTGCAATTTTAACGACAGGGCATTTTCCGCCATAAGTTAGTACTACCGCCATTTGAAGTAAAGTTTTAAACGTATCTCGTATATTTGCAGCACTAAAATCAGAGAATGACTCAGCACAATCACCCCCTTGAAGTAAGAAAGCCTTCCCTTCACAGACGTCAGCCAGGCTTTTGTATAAACTTCTTGTTTCTTCCGCGAATACTAAGGGCGGCGCAGAATTTAGCTGCTTTTCTACTTTCTTTAATTGTGCCTGATCAGGATATTCAGGTTGCTGGACGATTGGAAAATCTCTCCAGCTATTTGGGTTCCAGTTGTTCATTCCTCATTCCTATATTTATTTTGAACACAAACAACTTACAACATTGTTATTATGATCTCAATAGTTACAACACCAATTAAGAACACAACATACAAATCAACAAGCCATACGTAAACTCTGAGTTACAATAAACTTTTATTATAAAAGACCATATAAAGTACACATCATAAGAATATATCTCCACCTAGAACGAACACATCATACAATGTTAAAAAAAGTTAATATGAAGCTAAGTTTATTATTTAAACAGGATAAAAGATTTATTCGCTATGATTCAGACTAAATCAGTGTTTGAAAATGAGTTTTTAGATTTAAAATCTTTATATAAAGCTAATTGAAAGAAACAAGCATATCATTTTGTGATTTATAGTTTTCAGTCATGTGTAAATCTAGCAGAAGACATTCATTTTCTTTTTGTGTTTCTGAATGGTTAATTCGCGAGTTTTACCTTATTTAATAAGTTCTGTTTCTATTTGCTATCTGATTTACTGTTAGTAAATTTAGTCTACTGATGTTTTCTTAGTATTAATTGTTTTTCATAGTATTCATTTTAATTAGTCATAACATTTAAATGATTCACACTTTGAATTTTCTACCAGTTTTTTATGTTAAAAGTATCTTATATTATCAGCCCCCTTTTCTGGCTTACCCTTTCCATAAATTTTCTATAAGATTGGTGTTTCTTAGAATTGCTTTAAAATACAGAAATTTTAGTCTTCACATTTAAAGTACTTTAGTGATCTTCAACTGGAAAAACCGAACGTCAAAAAATATTCAAATACTAAGTCTTTAGGATATCATTAAAGTTAGCTGTAGAAATGTTCCTATTACTTATGTTTTTGTAACTCCAACCAATTTGTGTCATATCACTAAGTGATTTCATGAAGCTGCTCATAATTATAAATGTTTAAATATTCATCTGTGATTTCACGTATTTCTTGCAGTGACTCAAACAAGTATAAATCTAGCACCTCTTCACGGTAACTCCGATTAAACCTTTCTGCAAACCCTTTTGATAAGGGCTATCATGTTTTAGAAACTCCAGCCTGATATTATTTTGTAAAGCCCAAGTTTTATGGCAGTTTAGGTAAAAAAAGACCGTTATCTCTCTGATTTGTTGAGGTTTACCACTCAAAGTGGTTACGTGTTTTAATGTACTAATCACTCTTTCAGCAGTTAAACAGGTATCTACTTTAATCGCAAATGCTTGCCGATTGAAGTCATCAAAGATATTCAATGTTCTAAAACGATGTCCATAGCTTAATGCATCACTTATAAAGTCCATTGAACTAGATTCATTATGTTTCAGTGGTGCACTTAATGTTTCTGGTGTTCTCGTGGTTACACAACGCTTTCCTTTACGTCTCAAATTGAGTTTTAGTATGTTGTTAACTCACTTTACACGCATTTTATTGCTTAAATAGCTTCGGCAGTCCCAATCTTTGATGACGTTCGACTATCACAAAAAGCGCGTCGATAACTTCATCATCGGATGGCCCTTTATGTTTGTAATTAATAACTGAGCGGCTTAGCTCTGCCACTTCACAAGAAAATTCAATGCTGACGTTAAATTAGTTACATCAACCAGAATACCTTTTCCAAATATGCTTATGTTTCGTAAAGAGAATTGAATGTAAAAGGTGATTTTAATCTGCAATAATTTTATTCAAGTTGTGACCTACTTAACTACCAAGAGTTCGATTCGTTAACTAATCTAGTTTATTGCTATGCATTAAAAACGACATCAATAATGACCAGTTGTTCTATTAACTGTTATTGCAAATTTGTGTTTCAAAATAACATCAAGCTATAGTTTTGATAATTTTTACTTAGCTTATCTAAATATCTTTGATGATAGATTCAACTTCTTTGAGCGGATAAGAGGCTCGTTAAATATTAATTAGTGACATTTAATTTAAAAGTTTCATAAATTTTTTTGGAGCTGTACTAATCAGTTTGAAGTGATTTCTGTAAAAATACTTAGAAAGTTACTCTTAAAACATATATATGAACGGATGGTAATTTTGAGTTTAAATCTTCAAGCGAAAGTGGGGGCTTTTCATTTAAGAACTTATATAGGTACTTTGCTTTCAAGGTTTTGCTTTTCATCTATTGTATTGACTTACTCTGATTTCTGAAATAATGAATTACGAGCAGCTTAATTTTCCCCTATTTGAAACAGAGATAACAATTATTTGTAATATTATGCTGCGACTATATTTCACAATCTTATTTAACATAATATAACCATTTGTTCAATAAAGCAAAACAGTATTAGACATTCGTTAGTCTAATGTGATATATAAGGAACACATCATACTTTCTTTTTTTATCTTAAATTTTACTTTAAACTTAAAATCAATCAAGAAGAAAATAGCTCTTATATTTTATAATATACGTGGTATGAATTCTCGATTGCTGTCATATGTTGACTTCTATACTCTAGTACGATTTGAAATAATTTAATTTCAAAAATATGCTATCTTAAAGAGAGCTAACGTTTTACCAGGAGATACTTTCTATCAAATATAGTTCCGTGTTTAAGTTGTATTTTACAAATAGAGTTAGTAAGTCATAAAAACCATTAACTTATCTAACTTTGTATTAAGGTGTTTTCATTTTTTAATATTCAGTTGAACACTAAAACTCCAAAATCTTCATATTTCCATTTAAATTATAGTTTCGTATATCCTAAATTTTTTATGCATTTTTAGGGTGATGTAAATATTTAAATTACTACCCTTTCAATAAACAAAAAATGTTTTTTTATTACTTTTGATATATTGTTGTTGATAAATTTTTTCATCCCGCTTCTTTTGCCTTGAACTATAACGATAAAGCTATCATCCTTCACGAAAACGCAAAACAAGAATAAATTTTATAAAGTGTTATTTTATGTTATAATTAAAGAACACATCATACATAATTTCTAATGTTTTAACTAAGATGAATATCAATTTTCTTATCAAAGCACAATTCGATTTGTTGCAAAATCATTTAGAACTTTTCTCTAAAGAACTTGAATCAGCAAATATTATTTCAGCTAATTATTACTCTCTTCCAGGCTATAATAAAGAGCAAGAACACACAGCTCCTGAAAAAATTGTTGTAAATGAATTAACGGGTGATGAGGCTTTAAAAAAGATTATATTTTCATTCAATGATTTATTTTTAGAATCCGGTAAAAGTGGTAAAGTTTTAACACGGCATCCAGGCATTGTTTTAGTTGAAGACAAATTCAAGCATTTACAAAACAGGATCAATTCAATAAACATTGAAAAGACAAAGTTTAAGGAGTTAATTCTTAGTATCCCTAATAATGATGCGCGTTTTGAAGCCGTTCATTCTGCAGTCCCAAATTTAATTACTTTAGCTGCATATAGAAAAATTCACTGTGAATCAGAATCACCTTTTTCGGTTCGATTTTCTTGGATGAAGAAGCATGCAACGAAAACTTTGACCAAAGATGCAGCTCTTGAAATGCTTGATCGTTCTTCTAAATACTCTAACCCGAGAGCTATAGATCAAGAATCATGGTTAAAGGCTGTAGAAACTGAAAAGCTGCGAGTCCAAAGTTTGCAATCAGACTCAAAACTGAGAATACGCAGACCAACTAGAGTAACACCAGAAGTAAATATTCGCTTTACTGCTACCAATAGATATCATGTAAGTGGTGCTTTGCCATTTATTATGTTAAATCCAAGCAAAAAATTAAAAGTGGGAAGTCTTCCTAATTATGATGCAAGTGTGAATGATCCAAGAAAGCGAGAATATAACTTCTTGGTCGATAGAATATATTTAGAAAAAAAAGAGTAAATGTTAAGTTTACTCTTTAACAATCTCTTCAAGTACATCCTCGTCAATTACTTCAACGGCTTCAACTAGTCGTTTTCCACCTTGAATTTCGATTCTCTTATTTTGTTTATTTAAAGTAAGAATTTCATCACAAAACTCTTCTGAAGGATGCATTTCATATACGTAATCGATGATTTTTCCTGTTTTATCATCTTTTACATTGGTTATATCGTATTCAGAAATAGCACCTTTTTCAATCAAATCCTTCATTGTCGTAGTCATATCTCGACGCAATGCTTTCAGTTTATTCTCTGTTATCTCATCTGTTGAATAAATAGAACCATATTTTTCCATGATCGAAAGCAATCTGAAGTGATAAGTTTTACCTGGTGCAGCATATCGCCATAGATGATATAAACGAAGCATCATCCAACGAGATAAACCCCGCTTTAATTCTTGTGCTCTGTTGAAATAGTAACCTTTATATTCCAGATTATCGATCATGTTATGCACAAATGCGTTCAAACAAGCAACACATTTTACATTGCCACCCTGACCTTTTTTGCCGCTAAAGTGTAATGAAGAAAGGAAATTCATGTTTGATTCGTAGAAAGAATCATCAACATCTGTATTTTTAGTATCAGTTGCTGAATATTTAAACGATAATTTAGAACCTTGAAGTGCTTCTAAAGATTCTTTTATTTGAGGGTAAGGCATAGATTGGCCAACAGCTTTTAATTCCTGCGCCAATTCGTTCATTGAGAAAATCACAGCATATTGAATACCGGACTTAAAATTGATTTTTACAATTTTACCTTTTGACGCTAAACGAATTAATGCTCTCTCGACTTTTTCTTCACGATCAGACGGCCAAACTAAGCATTCAACTTCTTCGCCTTCTAGTTTAGTACTCACAACAGCTGGCGTAATTTTTATTTCACCTTCATAGAGAATACCATCAACTTTTTCAGATATACGTCGCGTTATTATTGTTTTTTTCGGTGCTTCTTCTAGTGGTAACTTTTTATGACCTGAACGAACAAAACGACCCCAAAGATCATAATGGTTGAATGTATTAGAATATGCTCGAAGTTCATGAGCTGCACTGTCAAGTGTAATACGAACATCTTTGTTATCTGTAAATAGTGCTAAATTTTCATTATCGGTTGCACTTTCTACTCCATGAATTTGCCCACGTAATGAATCAGGTAGATTATCTACTGAGATGTTCACCTTTCGGCTCATTGTTTTACTTCCAAATTTAGACGACATGCTATAACAACATATTCCACGGCAAAAGTTAATAATTAAAGTTAGTAAAAAACTGATCTGAAGCTGATTTTTATTAGGATCATCTTTTTACTAACTCATTTTACAAATCAAAATTTTACTAAGTCAAAATCGATTTGTCATATCTTTTAATCGTTTTAAGTTAAACCTTATCGTTATTTACTGTGTATAACCGAGTTCTAAATTAATAGAGATCTGATCTGTACTAAGAATAGATCAGATCTTTATTAACTTCTCACAATCAATACATAAGAGAACCGTGTATAACTATCTGATATATCTTAGTAAAAATCTGATCTTTAAGCTATTTCTGTTTATAGTTTTGTTTATAAACTGTGGGTAAGTAGGTATCTGTTTTTACAGTTAGTAAAATCTAGATCTACAAGTTAATAAAGATCAGATCTTTACTTCGTAAGAAGGTGATCTCAACTTTTAACTATTAACATTAAAAATCAATAAGTTATTTGTTATTTCTACGTCACTAGCCTTTATTACCTTATACTTTAACCATACTTAATCTTCTTATTTATTCTTTATAAGTAGTAAATTTACAAATGTCTTCTTTTTTTGTTGTTTACTATTAAAGTTATGGACATTATAATCTTTAGCACAAGGTTAAGGATATTATGTATGTCAATTAATACTCGCGCACTATCAACTTATAAACTTTTAAAAGCTACAGCCGAAGTTGCTGAGCAATCTTTAGAAGGTAGGATCCAACATTATCGTGCTCATTTAAAAAGCGATGAAAAAGAGCTCCGCACATACACACAAAAAGCTGCAGCTGATTTACTTGGCTGCAATAATAGAACGTTAAAACGTAGACATGACCAAGGTGATTTTGATGAATTAAACATTCAAAAGGGTGCTAATGGTCATTATGCCTACACACTATCTAATATTTTTGCTATGGCTGAAATTATGGGTATTCCTCATGATCAGCGAAAAGAAAATGATAAACTTCAAGTTATAGTCATTAACTCTTTAAAAGGAGGCTGTGGTAAGACAACATCTCTAGTTAACATCGCTGCAGCACTTGCAACAACAAATATCAAACGTTATCGCATTGGTATTATTGATCTCGATCCTCAAGGTTCTTCTTCTAGCTTCTTTCCTTCTCAAGATCCTGAACCGATCACTGTTGGTGATCTCATGCGCGATTGTATTGAATTAGACGAAGGTGAAGTTTGGTCGGACGTCGTTAGTGAAGCTTTTCAATCGACACATATCCCCAATATTCGACTGTTACCATCGGGGATGGATGATTTTTATTTTGAACATGAAACTGCAACTGAATTAAAAGAATCCTCTACTTATGAACAAACACGTCATTATCACAAACTGCTTGAAAAAGTGATAAAGCCCGTAGAAGACCAGTTCGATATTATCCTCATTGATACTGCCCCTTCTTTAAACTTTATGTTTTATAATGCGTTAATGGCTTCTACAGCGATGCTTATACCTGTTCACCCTGAAGCTGTTGACTTCGATGCTAATAATAAATATTTAAAGCGTTTAGGTGAGATTTACCATACTGTTGCAGCTTTAGGTCATGAGGGTTGGGATTTCATGCAGTTTCTTGTTACTAATTATGTTAAAGGTAACCACTCACAACGAGACATTGTAAAAGATGTCCGTAGTGCTTTTGGTCGTCAGGTTATGAGTTATCCAATCAACCATAGTTCTGCCATAACTGCGAGTTCCTCTTCTTTCAATACGATCTTTGATCAAAAAACATCTGATAGCCTTGCCAGTCGAGAGTCTTTGATCAAATCCCAAGAAAATATCAAAGATGTTGTGGATGAACTTGAAATGCTGATCCGTTCAAACTGGGTTTCGACTCAATCGTCTCTAGAACAACAAGGTTAATAGGTTTTACATGGCTAAAAAACGTAAAAATGACACTCGATTAGACCCTTTTGCTTCGCCTGTAAGTACCAGTAGTTTAGATGAGTTATTAGAACAAGCTTCAGTCGGTGAAGTATTAACTATGCCTGCACCGAGTGATCCAAATAGAATGATCACTTTAACGTGCCAGGTGATCAAACATAGCGATATTGAATCTCAAACGAGAGTATTCGGCCAAAATCGCCGTGAACAAAGTTTGCTTTCACAAAAATCAGTTGCTGACATTCTCCCTGCAATCAAAAATGACCAACGTAATCTACACCCTGCATTGTGCTGGTCAAAAGGCGATGTTCAATGGGTTTTATCAGGCTCTAGACGCCGTAAGGCCTGTTTACTTGCTGATGCTGATTATGTCGTATTATCTTCCCCTGATTTTACTGATGAAGATGCAAAACTGTTAGCTGTTTCTTCTGATCAATATATTGCGCCTAGTCTGTGGGAGCTAGGACAAGCTTATGCAGATACTAAGCAAGAACTGATTGCTCAAGGTAAGAAAGGCTCTTACAGAGAGATTGCGGAGCTTGAAGGCGTATCTCACACAGCAATCGCTGACTCTTTAAAAGCTTTTGAACAAATCCCTTTAAAAGTTTTGCAACATTACCCAACGCCAAATCACTTAGGTCGTGAGGCTGCAAAGAAATTAATTGATGCAATTAAAAAAGATCAAGATATGTTTTTCTTATTGTTAGAAGATTTACGAAATCAATCTTTTATGTCTGAAGAAATGAGTGATGAGAAGCGTGCTATCAAAATTACTCAGTTCCTGATTAACTTTGAGCAGCCTGTCCGCCGAAACGAGTCTCTGTTTAGCAACGAATTTATCGATTTGCAAAGAAGTAACAAAAGCGGCGATATAACAATTAAAATTAATAATCAGGTTATTACTGACAAACGTTTAGAGCAATTACAAAAGCTGCTCGCTACTTACAATTGATAAAGGGCTTCGGCCCTTTTTTATGCCTACGTTTCATTGTTAAATTTATGTCTTGTCTTACCAGTTAAGTTTTTTGCTATATCAAGTTTATTAGGTTTATTCGTTGGTCATATTTCCATATACTGGGCGGATGATTTGATTTTTACGCGAATTAAATGTCAACGCAGTTATCTAAAGAACAATTATTTGCTCTTTTTGAGGAAATAAAACAAGAGCAAGCGACTCAATTTCCCCTTTCTGAGCGCTTTTTAAAGCAGTACTTCAATAGTGGTCTCTTGTCCAAAGCAAAAGAGTACCTTCATAACTCCCAAATTAGTTTTTTAGAGCATAGCGAAGACTTTTCAACCATCGATAGTCAAGTTATTGGCAATTTTGGCAATACCTTCTCTCAACATATCAAAATTACTAAAGTAAATAATAACCCGAGTGTAGATGCGCAATGTACCTGCTCCAATAATGCTAAATGTCGACACATTGCTGCTGTTCTCCTGAAGCTAAAAGTTGAGCATTCTGGTGGCTTTGGTGAAGCATTTCTAGTGAATGACTGGTTTAATGAATTAGCAAGTTTGCAGCATGGCGAATCTATTGAGACTGATAATGTTTTGTTGTTTACGCTCGAACCAATCGGTCAGGAACTATTACTTTACCCCAAAATGTCGCCCTATCGTCCTGATGGTCAATATCCATTAGGTCGTCTATTGACTGAGCCCCAGTTAAATAGTCCCGTAGCCCCTCCAGGCGTGCTTGAGTCTGACTTTAGACTATTTAGTTGGGTTCGCTCGCAAAACTCACCAGGGCATTATGAGCTTTCAGGTAAGTGGGGCTTCGAAGCAGTTAATCAGCTTTTGCAAACAAAGCGACTTTTCTTACAAAATAATAGAACATCTTTAAAACTCGGCCATCAGGCCAACCTTGCTCTGAACTGGCTGCAAAAAAATGATAAGTCACAATTAGTTGCCGCGATTGAGGGGATTGAAAATTGGCACCTAATTAAAACGGATCCACCGCTCTATTTGGATGCTGATACCCATACCATTGGCCGTATCAACAGTGCGCTGAGTGCCCAAGAGCTAGCACATATAAACACCATGCCAGCAGTACCGAATGATCAATTGATGCAAGTGGTGAAGCGATTCCAAGAGGTATTTGCTGATAACATCGTCAGCATGCCAAATGGTGCGAAAACGGAGCTAGAGTCATCAGGTGTCCCTTTAAAGCTTAAATTAGTTGCCTCAGGCGCATATTTTGGCTTTAAGCTGATCTCATCGTTAAAGACAGATGCAAAAAATACAGAAGTCAGCAAAACTTTAAAGCGCTCTGAACAATATTTACTGGGTCTAGGCTTACGTTTTGAAGATGACCTTTTTGTTTTGCCTCAGCAAGATGGCGCATATATCCATTGGTTTAACCATGAAATAAGAGGCCACTTGCAAAGTAAAGGTTGGCTGGTAGATGAGATCACGGAATCGAGTTCAGTTATATCAACTAAAGTGTCTTTATTGTTGAAAAGAGACAAGCACCATCATATAACAGGTAAAGTATTACTCGATTCTAACCCTGTCTTACTTGACTGGGATAAACACGCTGAGCTCGAAGTAAATACACTTGCTAATCACTTTTATTATGTGGATATTGCCAAACAAACTTATGCGCTTGAAAGACGCGCTTTTGATAAGTTGATGTCTTTGAAAGCGCGGTTTAGTTATTACGCATCGAGTGCGCAATTTAAATTCCCTTTGTCTGTGATAAAGCAACTGTTTGCTATCGATGAACTTAACATTGAATGTAAAGATAAGAAGCTGCTCGATTATTTAAGTGAGCTTAATAGCCCTGATCAAGTTCAATTGAAACCAAGTAATCATAACAGTGATTTATTTACATTAAGAGATTATCAAGAGCTGGGTGTAAATTGGTTAAAGTTCCTACATCGCCATCAGCTTGGGGGGATCCTTGCTGATGACATGGGATTAGGCAAAACACTACAAGTTATCGCTTACTTTATTAATCAGCATAATACCTTAGTGACTAAACCGAGCTTAATTGTGTGTCCAACGAGTTTGGTGGGAAATTGGCAAAATGAGTTTGCGCGTTTTGCGCCTAATTTACAGCTGACGACGGTCCATGGCAGTCAACGTGACAAGGTCTTAAATCACCTTCATGGTGCAAGATTTATCTTAACCACTTATCCATTATTGAAACGCGATCTTGAGTATTATAAAGGGCTTGACTTTGATTCGATTGTACTAGATGAAGCCCAGTACATTAAAAATGAAGCGGCGCAAGTCTCTAAGTGTGTTAAACAATTGTCTGCACAGTTTAAGCTTTGCCTCAGTGGCACGCCGGTTGAGAATAATTTGCTTGAGCTTAAATCATTGCTCGATTTCGTTATGCCCGAAATATTAGGCACCAAGCAGCAATTTAAAGGTTATTTCCAGCAACCGATAGAAAAAGAGCAAGACCAAAGCCGTGTCTCGGAGCTTAAAGACCTTATTTCGCCGTTTATATTGCGTCGTACTAAGCAACAAGTAGCGACCGAGCTACCGAGTAAAACTGAATTAGTGAAAGAGTTACAGTTTGCGCCAATACAAGCTCAGTTATATTCGAACATACAAAAACAACTAGAAAATAAACTCTTAGAACTCTTTAAAGAGCAAGGTGTTGAGCGAAGTAAATTGGCATTTTTAGATGCCCTTTTGAAGCTTAGACAAATTTGTTGTCACCCTAAATTGGTAGATAGTGAAACTTCTGAAGTAGGAGCTAAATTGTCTTGGCTGGGTGAACACCTGCCTGAAATGCTTGCGCAGGGTCGTAAAGTGATTATTTTCAGCCAGTTCACCTCTGTACTTGATTTGATAGCAGCGCATTGCAATGAACTGAATATCACATTCAGTATGCTTACGGGCCAAACACGTCACAGAGACAAGGTGATCTCGACGTTTACAGAAGGTGAGAGCAACGTGTTTTTGATTAGTTTAAAAGCGGGTGGAACCGGACTGAATCTGACACAAGCTGACACCGTGATCCATTTTGATCCCTGGTGGAATCCGGCGGTAGAAAATCAAGCGACTGATAGAGCATATCGAATAGGACAAGATAAGCCTGTTTTTGTCTATAAGTTAATTATGGCTGACTCAATAGAGCAAAAAGTGTTTACTATGCAGCAGCAAAAGCAGGCTCTGGTCGATGCGTTATTTAATGACAAGCATATGAGTTTCAATAGTTTTAATGAGGAGCAAATGCTTGCATTATTGCAAGGCTAAAAAAGTTAAAATTATTTTGAACTAACTCGATTAAGGGCAGTCTATAAGTACAGTGATGCAGAATTACTGTTTTATTTCCCCCTTAACTTACTTGTTTTTAATGGCCAACTTAATAGTTGGCCATTTTTTTTAATGTTTTTCATCATTCCACATTTGATCCACATTGTGTTGCTTTAATTACCCTATCGCTTACTAAGTTACATTTTTTAGACGGTTTGGAGTCGATTATGCTTTGCCCTCAACAATCTGAATTAAGTTTTATTGAACCACTTTCACCTTGTGATCAGGATTTACTTTCAGAAGTTGCCAGTAGTGAAGATCTTTCAAGCATTTTAACTATGCTTTTATTTGATGAAACTTTATCGTATGAGCTAAAGCAAAGTGTTAAAGCTCAGCTTAAACAACTAAAATGTCTAAAGACTCAGTAATAAAATAAGAAACCATGCCACATATTCTAATTGTTGAAGATGAATATGACATTGCCGAACAGGTGATGTTATTTTTTAAAGCAGCTCAATTTGAAGTCACCCATATTGCCGATGGTGCAGAGGTTGTCGATTGGGTTGCTCAACATAAACCTGATGCCATTTTAATGGACATTATGATCCCCAACCAAGATGGGGTTGAATGCATGAAGCAGATCAGACAATTTTCAATGGTGCCTATTCTGATGATGACGGCAAAAGTCGCTGAAGCTGACAGGTTAAGAGGCCTTGAATTTGGTGCTGATGATTATGTCTGTAAGCCGTTTAGTGCTGCTGAACTTGTGATGCGAGTTAGGGCTATTCTTCGTCGTTGTGCTCCTTTAGAGGCTAAAGAAGAAAAAATACTGGTGGATGAAGAGCAACTATTGATAAAGCTTAAAGGCCAAGCTTTATCGTTAACTAAAGTTGAGTTTGATATATTTGCACTGCTTTATAAAGCGCCAAGTCGTGTTTTCTCTCGTCAACAAATTCTAGACTTTATCCAACCCGATAATTTTGATATTTCAGATCGTGTTATCGACAGCCACATCAAAAATATTCGTAAGAAGATTAAGCAAATAGGTGTATCTTCTAAGCTGGTAGGCTCTGTATATGGGGCTGGGTATCGTTTTGATGAACAGCAAATAGACACGGCAGTTTAACCCATTAGTGAACCCTTGCCTTGACTAAGGTATTATCAGCCTAATAATAATATTAAGAGGTTGATATGATTGATTCATTTATCTCGCAATTAACTTGGGTGCATGGCTTAGTTGGCATCCTAGGCGTTGCTGCTCCTTTGCCCTTTTTCTGGCAACGCCTTGTAAAAAAACAATCTTTAATTCATCAACTTGAATTGCAACTTGAGCAATATATTGCTCAACAAGCACAATTGCAGCAGGCTCACAAAGCTGAGCAGCAAATAGTGCAACAGCTACAAAATGATAAGTTGCAGCTACATGGTCAAGTTCAACAAACTCAAGCGCGCTTAAGTGAGAAACAACTTCAGGCACAGCAATTTCATAAGCTTTGGCAACAGGGGGAACAAAACCTACAAACCCTACAGCAAGAGAAAAGTCTCATTTCGGTTGAGTTAGCTGAATTAAAGGCGTCATCAGAGCAAAAACAAGCGGCATTAGAAGCACAACTAAATCATTTAGAGCAAACAAAGACTCAACTGAAACAAGAGTTTGAAAACTTAGCTAATCAAATCTTCGAAGAAAAGTCGCAGCGTTTTGGGCAGCAAAGCCAAGAACGAATTGGTCAATTGCTGCAACCAGTTCAAGGTGAATTAAAAGGCTTTCGTGACAAAATGGAAGCCATTCATAGTGAAGAACTCAAACAACGTGCAGCATTAAAAACTGAACTGTTACACCTGCAAGCAAATAATAAATCAATCACTGAGCAAGCTGATAAATTAACGACAGCACTGCAAGGACAAAAGAAAACCCAAGGTAATTGGGGAGAGCTTATGCTTGAAAATGTTTTAGACAGTGCGGGTTTAAGAGCGGGTGATGATTACAAAAGAGAAGCGTCTTTTGCCACTGAAGTTGGCAAGTTTAGACCGGATGTATTGGTCTACCTTCCCCAACAAAGGCATTTAATCATCGATGCTAAAACATCATTAAATGCATACACTCGTTATGTGAATGCGGAGTGTGACGCCGAAGCGCAAACCGCCTTAGCTCAGCACTATCAGGCTGTGGCAGATCGTATTAAGGAATTGGGCGATAAACGGTATGAAAAGCTACCCGGGATCAACTCACCCGAAGTGGTGATCATGTTTATTCCTATAGAATCAGCATTTGTTGCGGCAGTTAAACATAATCCAGCCATTTATCAACATGCGTTAGAGCATAATGTTTTAGTGGCGACACCCACGACTCTTTTAACCAGCCTTAATATCGTCAAACAGCTTTGGGGTTTTGAAGAGCAATCAAAGCATAGTCGTGAACTTGCTTTACGTGCTGAGCGTTTTTATAACAAGCTCAATGGTTTTCTCAATAGTATGGAAGGTGTGGGTACTCAATTGGATAAAGCCAAAGAGAGTTATGAGAAAGCCTTTTCTCAGCTTTATGCCGGCAAAGGTAATTTAATCAAACAAGCTTCAGAGTTTAAAGAGCTCGGCGTATCAGTCACTAAAGAGCTTCCAGAGTCTTTGCAAGAAAAAGCCCGATTAGAGCTAGAATAGTAATAAAAAAGGAGCCTTTTGGCTCCTTTGTTCTCTCAGTTTTGTTGGGTTAACTGTTTTGTCTTGAATTAGGGTTGTTACATTTGGCCTTTTGCCCTTTTCGTTGCAATGACACAAATAAATTTAGAGTCAGAGGATGTGTTTTAACATCTTGCCAGATCACACTGCTTGTTGGCGGACAAAGAGAGTGTTGTATGTAATTTCTTAGTACGTCACCGTCCATGTTTAGCTTTTCAGGTACTCGAACATGTGTGATAACACCGTATTCACTGAACTTTACTTCATCTAGTTGCCAAGTGCCCATCATAAACTGTTTTGAGAAATAGCGTGCAATGCGAGTTTGCGAGTCATCTGACAGTGGTGTTTGTGCTTGAGTTGCAGGTAAACTAGTCCAATAAAAAACCGCAAAAATAGTCAGGAAGACAAGCCCTATAGAGACAAATTTGAACGATGAATTGCGTGATTTTTGGGTACTATTTTGCTTTTGGCGCGTTTCAATGATTTTCGCCCAATCGCCATGTTTTAAAGTTGGTTGAGACATATTCTTTCTCCCGTGTTAATGGCGTTATTAAAACAAACCAATGTGGAAGAAAAATGGAGTGAATGTGGAGTAAATTTGTAGGCTTAGAAGAGCCTACAAATTGAGTTGTTAAGCTTTAGGTATTGCGTTTAATTGGCAAAGTGATCTGAACACACAATCCACCTGACTTTCCATGTTTGAGTACGATTTTTCCTGCTAAAGCCTGAACTAAGCTTTGGCAAATTGACAGCCCTAATCCTGAACCGCCTAAGGCTCGAGAGCGAGACTTATCAACCCTGTAAAGTCGATCAAAAAGTTTTGGTAAGTCTTCATCATTCACACCAGGGCTAGAATCATCGAGTTGAATAAACACCTGGGTATGATTTGCTCTTACCTTCAGTCTGACATGTCCCGGCACATCCGTGTAGAGACAAGCATTTTTCGCAAGGTTGAGTATCACTTGCTCTAGCTTTGATTGATCCGTTTTCAATACCGTATTTGCAGTAAAGTCGATGTCACTTATAAATCTAAGCTGGTTTTGCTCTGTCAGTACTTTAATATCGGACATAAACTTTTGCGTAAGTTGTTGTAAATTGACTTCTTGCAAATCGATATAGAGTGCTTTGTTTTGCAATTGAGATAATTGGTATACATCAGAAATAAGATTATTAAGCTGTGCAATTTTGTCATTGATCTTACCGTAGGCTAAAAATTTATCGTCAATTAGATTATGTTCTAGGGCTTCAATATGCAGTTTGAGTACGCTCAGGGGAGTGCGAAGTTCATGAGAAATATCAGCAAGCATTTGTTCCTTTTGCTCAAGGTTATGTTGATACATTTGAGCCTTATAGTGAGTATTTTTTTGCTTTATATAGTAAGCATAAATAATAAAACCACTCACAGCAGAGATGAGTAAACTGGCTAATAACCAAATGCGTTTTTGTAAGGTTTCATTTTCTAGCTCGATAGTCGTTAACGCATGTTTCTTTTCTTCTTGCGCAAGTTTTAAAGATTTAAGTAGATTATCTAAGCGCTTCTTAATGGTGACGGCATCACGATCTTCCATATTTTTAGCATAGGTTTTCAAGTTGGCAGTTGCATCAAGTAAGTATGAATAGGCTTTTTCATAGTTTCCTTGTTGCGAATAGGCTTTACTTGAGTACAAGTTGTATTGGTGAGCAAAAAAAGCTGACTTAAATTGCGCTGCAAGTGGTTTTGATAGCGCAAGATACTCTAGGGCGATTTCAGGCTGCTGATGCTGAATATAGGCTTGGGCTAAATGAATATAAGACCAAAACTTGCGAACAGTTGATTCCGTCTTTTCTGCATAAGCATGTTCTTTTTTCGCATGCCAGAGACTTTTTGCAGGCTTATTTTGCTTGAAGTAAATATTAAATAAGGTACCGTGAGCGCTTGATAGCCCTTCATTTGCATCTAATTGGGTTAATAATGAAATGGCTTCATTTAATTGAGGAATGGCATTTTGATAGTCGTCACCTTTAGCTGAAAGCTGTGCAAGTGTTAATGCCGTCGATGCTATATTACGTTTGTGACCGGTTTTCTTGTCGTAAACTAGAGCCTGCTCAAGGAAAAAGCGTGCCTTTTTACTATTACGCAATACATTTGATAAACCATACAGATTGTAGTAATTAGCGGCTTTAAGCCCATAATTATCTGAGCTTTCTAACATTTTTTGTGCGTTAATCTGTAGCTCCATCGCCTTGTCAAATGCACTTTGTGCCTCATATAAAACGCCAAGGTTTATCATTGATTGCGCTATAAGGTCGTCATCATCTAATGAAAACGCGATTTGCTTTGCCGCTAAGTAATAATATTCCGCTTTATCCGTGTGCATGTTTCTACGGAAATTGACCCCTAACTCTTTGTTCACGTCATATCTAAATTCAAGAGTTTGTTCTGGTAGGGTAAGTAGCGGCAACAGTAGTTCTATGGCCTGGTTATATTGCGCTTGCTCACGAGCTATTTTTGCTCTTTGTAAATTAACCTGAGGTTGAAAAATTAACTGTTTTTCTCGTTCGAGCGTTTTCAGTGCGACATCTAGTTTACCTTCCTTGGTGAGCTTTTTGGCTTCAGAAATAACTTCTGATGTTAACGGTGCGGCGCTTAAACTAAAGGCCAAAGCCGCTAACAACAAGGTAAAACGTTTCATGTGGCTTTGTTGAAGGGAATTATTTATTGAATCTTAAGCGCAAATTGTGATTGAAATGTGGAGTGTAAAGGCCCTTTACATATTTTTAGTGAGGTTACTCTAAATGATAAAAGGGCCCGATTGGGCCCTTTGCTGATAAGGAACTATATGACTCAAAAATTAGAACTGGTTCATGGTGTTGGCTTCACCACCTGCTTTAAGCGCATTTTCACCAGAGAAATACTCTTTGTGCGTATCACCGATGTTTGAACCTGCTAGGTCTTGGTGCTTCACTGACGCTTGTTCACGGCGGATTTCTTGACGTTGAACATCACGTACGTAAGCCAGCATGCCTAGGTCACCAAAGTAGCCTTCAGCAAGAATATCTGTGCTTAGTGCAGCCGTGTGATAAGTTGGTAGCGTGATTAAGTGGTGGAAAATACCTGCTTCACGTGCGCCATCTTTTTGGAAGTTTTGTACTAACACGTCTGCCGCAGCTGCAAGCTCTGAGCTATCAAGTTCAGGTGCCATCAATGCTTTGATATCTTGAGACGGATCTGGGTAAGCAGATAGGTCTTTACCTTGTGCTTGCCATTCTGCGTATACTTGCTCGCGGAACTTAAGTGTCCAGTTGAATGACGGTGAGTTGTTGTATACTAACTTCGCGTTTGGTACTTGCTCACGAACACGATTAACAAGCTCAGCGATTTGTTTAACGTTAGGTTTTTCAGTTTCAATCCACAATAGGTCAGCGCCCGATTGTAAACTAGTCACACAATCAAGTACTACGCGGTCTTTTTCTGTGCCTTCTTTGAATTGGTATAAACCATTGTCTAGGCGTACTGGCTTGCACAGCTCACCGTTAAGTTTAATTGCCATCTCGCCTTCTTCTAGATCCGCACCGCCAGAGATTGGCGTTGTGTCTAAGAATGCAGTGTACTGGCTAGCTAAATCACCTGGTGTTTTAGATACAGGCACTTTTTGTGTCAGACTTGCACCGAGTGAGTCAGTACGCGCTACGATCACACCATCTTCAACACCTAGCTCAAGGAATGCATAACGAACAGCGTTGATTTTTGCTAAGAAGTCTTCGTGTGGCACAGTCACTTTACCTGCTTGGTGACCACATTGTTTTGCATCAGAAACCTGGTTTTCAATTTGAATAGCACATGCGCCCGCTTCAATCATTTTCTTAGCAAGTAGGTATGTTGCTTCTTCGTTACCAAAACCCGCGTCGATATCTGCAATAATTGGTACAACATGTGTTTCGAAGTTGTCGATTTTGCTTAGTACCGCTTCAACGTCGCCACCATTTTCTTTTGCTTCATCTAGCTCTTTGTATAGGTGATCGAGTTCACGCGCATCTGCTTGCTTCAAGAAAGTATAGATTTCTTCGATAAGCGCAGGTACTGAGGTTTTCTCGTGCATACTTTGATCAGGTAGTGGACCAAATTCAGAGCGAAGTGCCGCAACCATCCAGCCACTTAGGTAAACGTAAGAGCGCTTAGTGGTTTTTTGATGGCGCTTAACAGCCATCATCATTTGCTGTGCCGTGAAGCCGTGCCAACACCCTAGAGACTGAGTGTATTGACTGCTATCTGCGTCATAAGCCGCCATGTCTTCACGCATCACCTTTGCAGTGTACTTTGCGATGTCTAAGCCTGTTTTAAAGCGGTTTTGCAAATTCATACGGCTTGCAAACTCTGGGCTGATTGATTGCCACGTGTTGCCCTGTGTTTGGCAAAGTGTGCTGAAGTGGTCAAGTTTTGATTGATAGCTAGTCATAATAAAAATCCTTCGAACGGGTTGCTGTATAACTTTTTATTCATGTTTATGAGAGTGACACCATAAAGCTGTTGGTTATTTGCTCTGTTTGGCGCTTAATTCAACACTAGGCCGATTTTTATGATTTTTTAAATTTATAGTTGTTATCTTGGGTATTCTTTTTGTGAATGGGTTAGGGGTTAGGTTTTCGCTGTTTTTAAGATATGGTTTGTCTAAACCCGTTCAAATTTTATGCTTAGGAAGATATTCATGAGTGCAACAGTTCAACAAGCTGGCTTAACCATAGATCAGCAACTTTATGACTTCGTTAATCAACAGGCTTTGCCCGGCACCGGTTTGCAAGCAGAGACTTTTTGGCAAGGTTTTGCAGATCTGGTCAATGAACTTACACCAATCAATAAATCATTACTGACAAAGCGAGATACACTGCAGTTGCAGATTGACGCCTTTCATAAGCAGCAAGGGCAATGGGATGCAGAGGCTTATAAATCATTTTTGACTGAAATAGGTTATCTAGTGCCTGAGCCTGAAGAAGCAACGATCACCACTGAACACGTTGAACCTGAGATTGCGCTCACAGCAGCCCCACAGTTAGTTGTGCCTGTAAGCAATGCACGTTTTGCATTGAATGCGGCGAATGCAAGGTGGGGCTCGCTCTATGATGCACTGTACGGCACGGATTTATTGCCAGAAAAAGACGGCGCTGAAAAACAAAAAGCATATAACCCGGTACGTGGCTTTAAAGTAATGGCTTACGCGAGACAGTTTTTAGATATTGCCCTGCCCCTGCAATCAGGCTCTCACATTGAGAGTACTAATTACTCAGTGCTAGACGAACAACTTGTTGTCACTTTGAATGACTGTTCGCAAGTCTCGCTTTCGACACCTGCACAGTTTGTGGGTTATCAAGGCCAGGCACAGAATCCTACGGCTTTATTGTTCAAACATCATGATTTACACATCGAAATTCAAATTGACCCGCATAACCCTATCGGACAAGCCGACAAAGCGGGGATCAAAGACGTATTACTCGAAGCCGCGTTAACGACTATTATGGACTGTGAAGACTCTGTCGCCGCTGTTGACGCTGAAGATAAAGTCGGTGTTTACAGCAATTGGCTAGGCTTGATGAAAGGTACCCTAACGGATACGTTTATAAAAGATGGTCAAGAACTGACACGAAGCTTAGCGACCGATCGCGAATATACCAGTAAGAGTGGTGAGCGTTTGAGCTTGAAAGGTCGTAGCATGATGTTTGTGCGTAATGTCGGGCATTTAATGACGAACCCTGCGATCTTAGATCAAAATGGAGAAGAGATCTTTGAGGGGATCATGGATGCGGTGATCACGTCGTTGTGTGCAATGCATGATCTACAAGGCAACAGCCCATTTAAAAATTCGACAGCTGCGAGTGTTAATATCGTTAAACCTAAGATGCATGGTCCAGAAGAAGTCGCCTTTACCAATACCCTATTCTCTCGTGTTGAAAGTTTATTAGGTTTGCCAGAAAACACATTAAAAATGGGCATTATGGATGAAGAGCGTCGCACTTCCGTGAATCTAATGGCGTGTATTAACCAAGCTAAATCTCGTGTGGTATTTATTAACACTGGGTTCTTAGACAGAACCGGTGATGAAATTCACACCTCAATGGTCGCGGGTCCGGTATTGCCTAAGGCTCAGATCAAGGCACAACCTTGGATAGCGGCGTATGAAGATCAGAATGTGGATATTGGTCTAAAATGCGGTTTCAGTGGCAAGGCGCAGATCGGTAAAGGCATGTGGCCGATGCCAGATAAAATGGCAATGATGATGGAACAAAAGTTGGCTCATCCTAAATCAGGTGCCAATACGGCTTGGGTGCCTTCTCCAACAGCTGCAACGCTGCATGCGATGCATTACCATCAAGTGGATGTTTTTGCTATTCAGACTGAACTGCAAGCGCGTCAACAAGCGTCACTCGATGACTTATTAACGCCACCTTTGTTGCTTGATGTAGAGCTAAGTAAAGAAGATATTCAATCTGAACTTGAGAATAACGCACAAGGTATTTTAGGTTATGTGGTACGTTGGATAGACCAAGGCGTTGGTTGCTCAAAAGTACCAGATATTAACCATATTGGTTTAATGGAAGACAGAGCGACTTTGCGTATTTCAAGCCAGCATATCGCAAACTGGTTGAAACATGGCATTTGTACGCCAGAGCAAGTACAAGCGACATTTGCCAAGATGGCGGAAGTGGTCGATACGCAAAATCAGCACGACACACACTATACGCCAATGGCATCAAGTAAGGATAGCCTAACAAGTAATCTAGCGTATCAAGCGGCATTAGCCTTGGTATTCGAAGGTGAGCAGCAGCCTAATGGCTATACAGAGCCACTGTTACATAGTTACCGCCTCAAGTACAAAGCGGCAAATTGCTAAAGTGCTAACCTAACCAATTTCTTTCCTAGATTGATGCCAACGTAAAGTTGGCATTTTTCGTTTGTTACCCATAAAAATAAATTTAATTAAAAAACTTAAAGTGTGATGTTGTAACACTTTAGGTTTTGTTATATTGTAACAACTGTTTTAAGTGATGTACTTTCTTTTCCCTTGAAAAGATGAATTCATAAACTAATCGCCCGTATTAGTTTATGAGTATCGATTCAGTTAAAGAGTACGCTTTAGGCGGAGGGTTTTCTCAGTTTCCCTCCGCCTTTTTTATATCGCAAAACCCCTCATTTAAAAATGTAAAGCCCCTTTACAAATGAATAGACACTGTTGACGAAACGAGAGTTAATTCTAATCCCTCAAAACTATTGAGATTTGGATATTCCTGTTTTTCAGAATAAAAAAAGCTGGCAATTGCCAGCTTTGGTAATACCCAGTTAGGGCATTATGCGTAAACTTTATTGTTAGAGTGGACCTTTATTGTCACTCGGCGTTTGCCATAAACTATGCCAGATGTAATTGCCGTGAATGTAATATAAATCATCGCTATGAATTACAGCCCTGTCTAATCCACCCCATACATATGGCGCGGTTTCAGCGCTAATATTTGAATAATCTACTTTGCTGCTACCAAGGTAATTAAGTGCTGGCGCTTCTGTTGTATCTATTTCAAATGAAGCAAGCTCGCTCACTCTATGCCATAAATATGAAGTGCTGTTATCAGATTGACTTTGCCATGTCTCGACAGGCATGGTGAATCGTAATACACCTGAGCCAGTCGTCAAAAAGCTGAGTGATTTATAGTCCCACTCTGCTGGAGTGTAAGCATTTGCAAATACTTTCTCATTAACGACTTTCGGATTTGTGATATCTGAAATATCAAAGAGTGTGACTTTGGCACCACTTTCAATCTCTTGCGCATTTGGAGCTTGCCAATCTTGAATATTTTGTCCGATACCAAGCAGTAAGTTTTCACTGACAGGGTGTAAGTAGGCTGAATACCCGGGGATCTCTAATGCGCCTGCAATTTTAGGCTTTGTTTTATCAGCTAAATCGACAACATAAAGTGGGTCTATTTGTCTAAACGTCACGATAAACGCTCTATCTTCAGAAAAACGAACCGCGTAAATATTCTCATCAACTAAGCCCTGCTCATTGGTTTTGCCGATAGGAGTGGGATGCGTATCGTTAGGCAGTTTTGCAATGGGCGCTAATGAGTTCTCTTGTTGTTGTAAAACAAATAACTGATGTTTAAATGGCGAGAAACCAGCAGACTCGTTAAAAGGTAAGTTAGTTGTGGTGACAATGCGCAAATCGTTATTAAATTCGCTGAATCTTAAATTTTCTGGTCCTCTGCCTAAATGCCCTTCGACAGCGCCAGTTGCTGTGTAATCAAGGATATCGCCAGCCAGGTCAAATTTATGAATAACGGTTTTTACTGTATCATCTTGAAATACAGTACCGTGTGTATAGAGTGCGTTCTCTGAAGCATATATCCCATAGATATTCGTGTTGATACAAAGCGACTCTCTTTGTTCAGGGTTACTTAAATTAACTTTAGTGATAGTAATAATACTGTCGAATCCATCTTTATCTGATGCATCAGATGAAATATAACAGTTATCTGGCGTGACCAACTCTTCACTATTTTGATTGGCTGTATTAGTAATGTTAGGTGTCAGTTCAGCGAGTTGCACTTTACTGAGGTTTTGATAGTTTGCCAGCACAGTCGCTTCATCATTATTACTCGTATCGAATCCAGTAAAATTAGGGTGGTAGTTGCTCACCAAATAAAGAGACCCATCAATAACCCTGCTATCGATTAACCCTCCTTCAATTTTAAATTGGTGTTTGATGGCGGCTTGGCTAGGTTGACTGACATCAACTAGGCTTAGCTCAAATTCATTATCACCGTAATAGAAAAATGGCTCTACAGTCGCTGCCATGTCATTTGCGATGGGAAATGAAAAGTAGCTAGGTGAATAATTTAAAATAGCGAGTGTATTATCATGAAGGTAGAGTTGTTGATCTGATCTGTGCGCTTCAGAATAAGTCAGGTTTTGTATAGGGGTCATTTCACCCTTTTCATTGCGTTGCATGATACGGATATAGTTTTCACCTTCATTTGAATCATGATCTATATCGTTGAATGAATTAGCCGCAATAAATAAAAACTCACCGTCATATTTAATTCTGTCTGCTTCATCAACATTTTGCTCTTGTTGATTTGTTTGAGAGAAGTCTTCTGATGTTGAAGGCGAAGCGGTTGCATCGTTTTCTGGAGCCTCATAGTTAGAAAGGCGCGCTTGATAACGTTTGAATAATCCGTTTTTAAGATTTTGAGAAAATTGAAACTCAGATGCCTTGATAAGTGGTGCTGCCGATACTTTTATATCATTCAACTTTGGAATTCTTTGTTCATCTATTGGTGGTGTATCTGTGTTATTACTACCCCCACAGCCGATTAAAATACCTAATGTCAGTGAACTGAGAAAAAGAGAACGTTTCACTTTGGGCTCCTTGAAAGTGATTAAGTTAAAAGTCGTTGTGTGTTTTTTAATCTTAATCAGCCTGCCTAGAATATCTGTTATTTTAGCTAGGCGAATTGTTATTTAATGTAACCGAGCATAGAAAAATAACTTAGGAGTGGTAAATTATAGTCAGGGAAATAGAAGGGTTTGATTTTGAAAGCTTCTTTAAAGTATTTATTGCTGTTGGCTGCGTTAACGACGTCCAGATTAGGTTTAGCTGCTGAGTCTGCAACTTGCTCGCAAGCCAATGAGGAATGTATTGAAATTGGTCAATGGCAGGTTTCGTTAGCTGTTGGGGGCGGTGTACTGACAAACCCTTTGCAAGGTGGCGAAAATATCCCTCTCATTGTGGTGCCTTATGTCAGTTACTACAATGAACAGTTTTTTCTTGAAAACACCACACTTGGTTATACATTTCAAGAAGCTGAACACTTTGACATAAGTGCTATTTTAGAACTCAATGGTGAGCAAAAGCATTTTAATCGGCTGCATGCCGGTAATATTATTGGCGTTGATGGTGCGCTCAGTGAAGGTGGAAACTCTGAAGTCCCAACTTCTCCTGATTCGAACGGATCTGAAGACCTTTTCCCTGATACAGATAAACCTGCTGAACCAAAACGTCTTCCAACTTTAGATGATATTGCCAAGCGCGATTGGGCTATAGATGCCGGTGTACTTGCCCATTGGTATATAGGTAAACAGCATAAAATAACCGCTCAGTGGTCACATGATGTCAGTGGCG
Source organism: Pseudoalteromonas sp. SS15 (assembly GCF_049257195.1). Classification (NCBI taxonomy): domain Bacteria; kingdom Pseudomonadati; phylum Pseudomonadota; class Gammaproteobacteria; order Alteromonadales; family Pseudoalteromonadaceae; genus Pseudoalteromonas; species Pseudoalteromonas sp. SS15. The sequence continues at coordinate 173,852 of NZ_JBMMUD010000004.1, read as the reverse complement.
TTTATAAAGGCCAGCATATTAAAGCCAGTTATAAATACCAGCTTGCTGTTTTTGATTGGCCTGCAAAACTGCAGCTCTCAGCAGGATTTGACTGGCAAAGTGCTGAGCTTATTGACTATTACTATGGTCTAAATAGTAAAGATAACGTAGAGCAAGCGTACTTTTATCAGGGAAAGCAAGGTGTGTCGCCTTTTCTTGGGACGGTATTTAATTACCGGATTAACAAGCGGTGGCAGTTTAAGTTCAGTGCCAAGCGTACTTTCTTATCGAGTGCGATAACTGATAGCCCATTAGTGAATGATAAGCACCAAGATTATGTATTTATCGGGGGACTTTATGAGTTTTAGTCGCCCATTATTCATATTGGTTTCGAGTTGTTTAATCGCCTCTCTTGCAAATGCGCAAAACGTTTCTGAACCTGGAAATCAGCATGCGCCCTCCCTTGCCATTAAACCTATCACCTGCGTGGTGAAAAGCTTAGGTGAAGCATGCCAAATGAAAGCGAACGTGACTTGGCAGTCACCTGTACCGCAGAGTGTGTGTTTGTTTCAGGATAAACAGCAACTGAAGTGTTGGGCTAAGCAAAATCAAGCATCTGAAATGTTTGATGTGACACTTGATAAAACCATGGTATTTAGCTTGCGTGATAAAAAGCAAAATACATTAGTTGAACAAACCATCAAGGTGCACGCACTGAGTAGTCGAAAGTACCGCCGAAAGTTAAAGTCTGATTGGAGTTTATTTTAATGTCTAAAGTTATTTTAGTTGAAGACGATGTTCGCTTAGCCACTTTGACTGCGCAATTTTTAAAAGCAAATGGGTTTGAAGTAGAGATGATCCATGATGGGGCTGACGCCGCTAAGCAGATCATTGCTATGCAACCTGATATCGTAATTTTAGATATTATGCTACCGAATCAAGATGGGTTCAGTATTTGCCGTGCCATTAAAGACGAATATTCTGGGCCTGTATTGTTTTTAAGTGCCAAAGACAGCGACTTTGATCAAGTAAAAGGGCTCGAGATTGGGGCTGACGATTATGTTATTAAGCCTGTTGAACCCTTTGTCTTATTGGCGCGTTTGAATGCCCTACTCCGTCGTTGTCAGAATAAGCCTGTAAATCAAGATTCTCTAACTCTAGGTGCATTACAAATAGATAAAGCCGATCGTCGAGTGTACCTTGATAGCGAAGAGGTTGAGCTAACCAGTTATGAGTTTGATTTATTGTGGACACTAGCAAGCAATGCCGGCGAAACTCAAAGCAGAGAGTTTATCTATAAACATGTTGTAGGCAGAGAATATGATGGACTTGATCGCAGTGTCGATGTGCGTATTTCACGTCTTCGCAAGAAGCTAGGAGATAACTTAGAGCAACCATTTAGACTCATTACAGTGTGGGGAAAAGGCTACTTATGCTCTAAGTCGGCTTGGGAATAAGCAAGCGTGGTTCGTCTTCTAATTAGTCTTTATTTGGTGGTCATCACCAGTATTATTGTTATTAATCAAGCCAGTGATTATGTTTGGCAAAATTGGGTGACACACGCGCCAGATGAACTTCGTCATGCCAAACAAGTAGCGCATGTGATGCAAGCACACATTACAGCGCCTGAACAGCTTCAGGTGAGTTATCAAGGACTAGATATTGATAGCATTGCATGGTTAGAGGAGCAACGCACTCAATTATTAAATGGCGAAGTGCTGACAACCTATAATGCACAGGGTCAGGCATTATTGAGTTTTTTATTAATCGACAACTTCACTTTAGTACAGCTCGGTCCTTTCTTACCCTCAGAACCAGCGTCGAATAAGCTATATCTTTTCAAGTTCATCTCTTTTTTGGTATTAGGGTTATTGTTGATTGTTTGGTTAAGACCTTTATGGCTAGACCTGATGCAATTTAAGCGAGTTACAGAACAATTAGCGCAAGGCAACTTAAATGTAGAACGTAAGACTTCTCGCTTTTCTGCCATTTCTGATCTCACCGAGCAATTTCATATTATGGCGCAAAAAGTTGCTAACTTGATGACTGATCAAAAGCAGCTCGTCAATGCGGTTTCTCATGAACTTCGTACTCCGCTTGCGAGATTAAAATTTGCGTTGGCTATGCTACAAAGTGCACAGCCTGAGCAAGTTTCTGGTATGCAACAAGATGTTCAAGAGATGGAGTCATTAATCGATGAAATGCTCAGTTACGCACGCTTAGAAATCGCGGGTGAGCAGTTAAGTCGTGAAGAGTTTGACCTATCAGAGTTAATGCAGGCGCAACTTGATAAGTTGCGAGGACTCGGTAGTAAAGAAATTACCACGTTTATTGCATCGGGTATTACAGTCAATGCCAATGCGCACTATCTTGCCCGCGTAATACAAAACTTACTGCAAAATGCCGATAAATATGGTGCTAGCCAAATTGATGTGTCTCTAACTGAGGTTGAACAGCAGGTGATTATTGTGGTTGAAGATGATGGCGAAGGGATAGCTGAAGACCAATACGAGAGCGTGTTTATGCCGTTTGTTCGATTAGAAAAGAGCCGCAACAAGCACCTTGGCGGTTATGGACTAGGTTTGGCCATAGTGAAAAAAATTGTAAGCTGGCATAAAGGACAATGTGTGGTCGCAAAAAGTAAACTTGGCGGTGCGAGTTTTGTGATCACGCTGCCAAAATGAGTTTTATTAGGATAGAAAAAATTTAAGTCTAAAGATTTAGAAACTGTTCAAAATAACAAAGGCCTTAATTAAGGCCTTTGTTATTAGTAAAACTTATTCAAACTCTAAGGTGATGTAATTTGAGACGAACGGGTCAATGGTAATCGTACCTGTTGCATAGGATTTTCTATCAACACCTCTGGTTTGCGCTTTAATGTAATACTTACCAGCTGGCAGTGTAATATTCTCATTAAAGGTAGTATCAAGTTTGGTTCTTGTATTTATTAACCAGCCTTCTGGTGAGTACTCATATAAGTAAGCTTCGAATGCGACATTACCGATACGAGGGTGAAAAGAGCGCTCTATTTTAAGGATTGTTTTATCGTTTGGATTACGCTCGGCTTTAGTTATGGTTGTTTGCCCATAATCTCGCGACGTTTTTTCAGCTGTGATAATGGAAATATTTTCACTGCGAACCGAATAATTACCTGATTGATTGGGTGTGTTTGTTACAGGAGATGATGGGCTTGTAGAACCAAGGATACCGTTTATTGCACCGTTGACGCCGTCTTTAACTGTACGTTCAACGGTCGTTGTTGAACAGCCTGATAGTACTGTCATTGCGGTGAATAATAACACGAGTTGAGTTTTCATATTTCTTCCTAGTCGTTTTGGCTTACCTTAAAGTTCAAAAGTACACACTTTTGAATGCGTTATTATTAAACAATTTACCCATTATCTGCAATAAATAATATCTAAAATAGGGGCAAGGAGTGTTTTTATACCAATCCACTTAATTAAGTGAGCTATTTTGAGGGTAGGAAAGTTTGTCGATAACAAGGCAAAAATTTTGCTATTTAGTTTTTCTCGGCAATTGCTCCTGCATTGCTCTACCTTCTGCATCCATGCAGTCGTAAATAAGAAATTTTTAACGCCGTTAGCGGCAACTTTAGTCCCTAAAAATGATTAAGTATTATTGAGGATTGGTATTAGTAATCAACGCGCTTGCGAAGTTGTTTTGTTTGGCCTTTTTTGACTTTGCTATCGACGCGTTTACGTTGTGAGCTACGTGTCGGTTTTGTGTCTCTGCGTGCCTTTTGAACTTTGATCGCATCTAAAATAAGGGCTTTTAAGCGCTCTAATGATTCTTCTTTATTCATTTCTTGACTACGGTGAGACTGCGCTTTTATGACGATGACGCCCTCTTTGGTGATCCTAGAATCTTTTAGCGCAAGTAGCCTTTCTTTGTAAAATTGTGGCAGCGATGAACGCTTTATATCGAACTTTAAATGAATGGCGGTTGATACTTTATTGACGTTTTGCCCGCCAGCGCCTTGGGCACGGATCGCACTGAATTCTAATTGCCAAGCTGGAATTTCAACATTGTTGGATAAAACTAACATGTCACATCTCTTGGTTTTTGCTTAATAGTGAGAGTTTAACATGTTGGCGGTAGATGTTTGCAGTTTTGAAGATATGTCGTGTCCAAGCAACTGTTCAAGAAAAATCACGGCATCCTTGCCATGGCAAGTGCTTGGGAATTAGTGGCCTAGTTGGTACTTATGTGCTAATCGTTGCTGTGAATACTGAAGTGCGCGTTTTGTTGCTTGTAATAAGTCTTTACCCTTGGCTTTTATCTGCATACTAGGCAAGCCTGGCAATAATAATTCAATGTTGCATTGCTTCATGCTGGTGGCTTGATCTTGAGATATATCTTTTACATTGATAGTAATTTTACGAATGTTTTTACTGTACTTAGACAGTTGGCTATTCACCAGTCGTGAAATTTGCATTTTTGTCGCGGCATTTTGTAATTTGTCTTGTAGCGTCAAAATCAGTTTCATCGTGTAAATTCCAATCAGTTTATAAAGTTTTATCGCGATATATTGCAGCGATGGAATTAATCTACTAATGTAATAGAAAAGAAAAAAGCTGATTAAATCTTACTTAGGGTTCGGTGAAATCGAATGATTACCAACATAAATTACAACCACCTCTACTACTTTTGGCAAGTAAGCCGCCATGGCAGCATCGCGGCAGCCAGTAAAGTGTTACATCTGACACCACAAACGGTCAGTGCGCAAATTACCAGTCTTGAACATCGACTCGGTAAACCGTTATTTTTACGTGAGGGGCGAGGTTTACGACTCACTGAGTTTGGCCAAGTGACCAAACAGTATGCCGATGATATGTTTGCCATTGCCGAAGAATGGCTGGAGACGACTCAGGGTGATATGAGCAATGTCTCTAAAACGCTTAGGGTGGGTATTTCCGACTCTTTGCCAAAGTCTTTGGTGTCTAAATGGTTAGCACCTTTGATTGAAAATGAACGCATTTCGAATCTACATTGTATTGATGGCCAACAAGCTGAGCTACTGGCGCAAATGGCTACGCACAAGCTTGATCTGGTTTTGGCTGATAAGCCATTAGATAGCAGTTTACCGTTTAAGGCTTTTTGCCATGAGATAGGTAAGAGCCAACTGGGCTTTTTTGGTAAAGCCAGCTTACAAAGCAGTGTGCAAACCCAATTCCCTAACTTACTGAGTGAGCTACCTGTCATTTTACCAGCTAAAACCAGTCCGGTGACAAGCGCGATTAAGTTTTGGTTAGAAGATCTAGAGTTAGAGGTATCTGTAGCGGGTCACGTTGATGACAGTGCATTAATGAAAGCATTAGGCGAGCAAGGGTTTGGTATTTTCCCTGCGCCATTGTCAATTAAGCAGGAAATTGAAAAAGCGCTCGATGTGACTTATTTGGGTTCAATTGAAAATGTTTATCAGCATTATTATGCATTTACACCTGATAGACTCATTAAAGATTCAATTTATTCAGAGTTTGTGAAAAACGCACAAAGTTGCTGATCAAATAAGCTTAGGTTAAAGAAATTAGGGGCTTTGTGCTTTTGTGAGTACAATACGTCCCTATTTACTTTTTTGAGCCCGTTATGCAGTCCTCAGCAATCTCATTCCTTGATTCTCATCTTGCTAATCTTTCTCCTTTGCCTAATGAAGTAAGGCGTTTATTTCACGGTCGAGGCAAAGCGTTTGAAGGGCTCGAACAATTAACAATTGACTGGCTTGATGGACAGATTTTGATTTCAATTTTCAAAGAAGTCGATGAAGACTTTCTGTCTGTGTTAAAGCAGCATATTACTACATGGTTGCAGATGGATGCATGGCAGGCGGAAGTCAAAAATGTATTGTTGCAGTATCGATTTAAAATGAACTCACCGATAGAAGTGGTTTTTGGTGAATTAACAGAACAGCAAAATGTCATTGAAAACGGATTGAAGTTTCAGCTCGATTTGGGTCAAAAGCAAAATAACGGCTTGTTTTTAGATATGCGCTATGGTCGTAAGTGGGTATTAGAAAACAGTAAAAATAAGCGTGTTTTAAACCTTTTTGCGTACACCTGTGGCTTTTCAGTTGCAGCCATTGCAGGTGATGCTCAAAGTGTTGTGAACCTTGATATGGCCAAAGCGGCATTGTCAAAAGGCAGGGTGAACCACCAATTAAATGGGCATGATTTGAGACAAGTCCGATTCCTAGGGTATGACTTATTTAAATCTTGGGGGAAAGTCAAAAAGTTCGGCCCTTACGATTTAATTATTATTGACCCGCCTAGTTTCCAAAAAGGCAGTTTTGCACTGACCAAAGATTATAAAAAGATTTTACGCCGTTTACATGAGTTACTCAGCGAAAGCGGACAAGTACTAGCTTGCGTGAATGACCCTGATCTGACTTCTCAATTTTTAATTGACGAAATGGCAGAGCATGCACCTTCAATGCGTTATCAGCACCGTTTAGAAAACCCGCCTGAGTTCATTGATAGTGACCCAGAAGCCAGTTTAAAAAGCTTATTATTTGTTTTAGATGGCAAATCAGAGTGAAGTTTAATGTAGGTGTAAAGCCCCTTTACACTTTAAATTTGATGATTAGATCAAGATTATTCTAACTCAGGTTATGGATATTAAATGGGTCGATTTTTCAGTCTTATTTGAAGTTATTCAATGTGATTTCTAGGTACTGACTCTCAATTTTTTCTGAGAAAAGAAAATTCACAATATTTTTTTAGAATTAAATTGAATTTATTTAAACAATCGAGGGTCAAACCTCAGCTATAAACCGAAATTTTACTAACTTTAACGACCTTATTTTATTAATAGATCAAATTTTTACTAACTGTAGCGTCGTTTTGAGATACAGTTAACTGGCTTAAGCGTCTTGCTTTCTGATCTACATTAACTTTTAAGTTAAATAGTTGTTTATATCGGTTAAATTAACTTGTTCATTTTAATCAAGCAGGTATAGTTTATGGCTGCTTTTAGATATCAAATAGGATTTGACGTAATATGCAATTAGTCGATTTAAACCCAGAAGATCCCAATGTCATTGAGTTATTTGCGGAGATCGATCGGCTGATGAATACGCTCTATCCTATAGCCAGTGATCAGTCTCTTGCGCTTTCTGAATTACGCCAACCCAATGTGCGTGCTATCGGTTTATTAAATGAAGATGGCATTGTTGCTTGTGGTGCGATTGTGAAGCAATTTGATAAAACATTATATGGTGAACTGAAGCGTTTATATGTAAAACCCGCTTATCGAGGTAAGGGGTTATCTAAACGCATTATGCAAACCCTGCTTCATTATGCCGGAGAAGCGCAAATCCCTCTTATGCGCCTTGAAACAGGTAGTAAGCAGGCTGAAGCAATCAGCTTATACGAAAGTTTAGGTTTTAAGCGATGCGAGCGTTTTGGTCTTTATCGAGATAATCCGCTGAGTGTATTTATGGAGCTACCACTCAGTAAAGCTTAAGTTGTACAGTGCCATTACCTGTAAGCAACTGTAATGGCTTTATCGCACTTTTTGCAGTAATTTCCTTCCTTGTGTTTTATATTTATACCAATGCGCAATAACACTTAATCATTTTAAGAGATTAAACCTGATGATAGCTGCGTTAAAGATTTCTCATTTAGAACAACTAAATAACGAAATCTTTGCCTTGCTACCAACCTGGTTTTCTTGCCTCAAAATAGACTACTTAGTTAAGCGGATTGGTATTATTTTTTGATTGTTTGACTCTAAGTAGGGAGACTTTTGGCGATGAAAGTACTCGTTGTTGATGACATGGCCGCGATGCGACATGTAATGATGAATATGTTGAGACATGTCGGTTTCGAACATTTAGATGAAGCTGTCGATGGTTTCCAAGCGCTAGGGATGTTAAAAAATGCCTCTTACGATCTTGTGATCACCGATCTTAATATGCCCAAAATGGATGGTCAGCAATTACTTAAATCGATCCGCAATGATCAAAAATTAAAGGACATGCCAGTGATCATGGTGACTTGTGAAAGCGATAAGCAAAAAGTACAGCAAGCATTACTAGAAAAAGTCAGCGGTTTTATTTTGAAGCCTTTCAACTTACAGACTCTTGAAAAGCAGCTATCAAGATTAAGAGCTGCTGTTTAATTCCATATTTGAGAAAATAAAAAAGAGCACCATCTGGTGCTCTCAATTTCTTTGTGTTTAAGCAAGCATTAAAGCTTAGTTACACCCATATTATGTAATGTGAATCCAAAGATATCGGCGTATTGGTCGATGATCTTGCTCGTCGGTGTACCTGCACCGTGACCTGCGTTCGTTTCAATACGAATAAGCGTTGGATTTGAACCCGTTTGCTTGTCTTGCAGTTCTGCTACAAACTTGTAAGAGTGAGCAGGTACAACACGGTCATCATGATCGCCTGTCGTTACAAGTGTCGCAGGGTACTGCACACCCGCTTTTACATTATGAACTGGCGAGTAGTTTTTAAGGTACTTGAACATTTCTTTGCTTTGATCTGCTGTACCGTAGTCATATGCCCAACCTGCACCTGCTGTGAAAGTGTGATATCTCAACATATCAAGTACACCAACTGCTGGCAGTGCAACTTTAAATAGCTCTGGACGCTGCGTCATTACAGCACCGACTAATAGGCCACCATTTGAACCGCCATTCAGAGCAAGCTTCTTACTTGACGTATAATCTTTGTCGATTAGGTATTCAGCTGCAGCAATAAAGTCATCAAATACATTTTGCTTCTGAAGCTGTGTACCTGCTTTGTGCCAGTTTTTACCATATTCACCACCACCACGAATATTTGCTACCGCGTAAACACCACCCATTTTCAACCATGCAGCACGAGAAGAGCTGAATGAAGGCGTAAGACTGACGTTAAAACCACCGTAACCATACAGAATCGTTGGGTTTGAACCATCAAGTTCTAAGCCCTTCTTGTAGGTGATGATCATAGGTACTTTAGTGCCATCTTTTGAGGTGTAGAATACTTGTTTTGACTCGTAGTTGTCAGGGTTAAAGTTAATCTCAGGCTTTTGATAAACTTCAGACTTACCAGATTTGATATCAAACTTATAAGACGTGGTTGGTGTTTTATAGTTACTGAAAGCATAATATAAAACTTCGTCATCTTTTTCACCACCAAAGCCGTAAGCTGTGCCCACACCAGGTAGTTCAATCGTACGAACTAAATTACCCTTCTTATCAAACTGCTTTACTTTAGATACGGCATCAACCATGTATCTTGCAAAGATATAGCCACCACCCATACTCGGGCTTAGCACATTTTCAGTTTCTGGAATAAGGTCTTGCCAGTTAGCTGGTGCAGGATTGCTCGCATCAACAGTAACAATGCGCTTATTCGGTGCGTTAAGGTTAGTTACTAAGGTTAGTTTACTGCCTTCGCTATCCATCACATACGTATCTGAATTGGTGTGATCAAGGATAGTAACGAGTTTGCTATTAGGCTTAGTTAAATCTTTGATAAATAGCTTGTTGCCAGAAGTCGAAACACTGGCAGAAATAATAAGGTAATGTTTATCTTTGGTAACGCTCGCGCCAACATAACGATGTTTTTCGCTTGCTGTTGCACCATAAATTACTTTATCTGCTGACTGAGGCGTGTTTAGTTGGTGGTAATATACTTTGTGCTGATCAGTTTTTGCTGATAACTCACTGCCTTTTGGTTTGTCGTAGCTTGAGTAATAAAAACCTTCATTACCGTACCAAGAAATGCCACTGAACTTCACATCAACTAAAGTTTCACCAATTTGTTTTTTGGTTTCAGTGTCTAATACAATGACCTTACGCCAGTCACTACCACCTTCAGAAATTTGGTAAGCAACCAGTGATCCGTCCTCTGTAAAGCTAATGCCCGCTAAAGACGTTGTACCATCTTCACTGAAAGTATTTGGATCTAAAAATACTTCAGGCTCGCCATCTTCAAGTTGGCGATAAAGTACATATTGATTTTGTAGGCCATCATTTTTGTAGAAATAAGTATATTTGCCTTTTTTAAATGGTGTGCCGATTTTTTCGAAATCCATTAACTCGGTTAAGGTTTCTTTGATTTGGTCGCGGTAAGGGATATTCGCTAGGTAATCAAACGTTGTGTTATTTTGCGCTTTTACCCACTCTGCTGTTTCTTCACTCATATCATCTTCTAACCAACGGTATGGATCAGCAACTTGTTGGCCAAAATAGGTATCTACCACGTTATCTTTACGTGTATCAGGGTAAGAAACTTGTGTTTTATTTTGAACTGCCACGTTTGAATCAACTTGTTCGTTTGAGCTATTACAGCCTGTCAGTGCGATTGCCACAGACAGTGCTAGTGCTTGCTTTAGCATAGTGTATCCCTTATTTATTTTATAATTCATCTCGATATTTCATCTTTGGCTGCAAGTATTCATTTGAGCGATAAGCAAAGGTATTGGCTTTGCTATTATGGAAACTAAACCAGTGTTTTAACCTCTCATCAGCGAATGTCTTTTAATAACACGATGAATAATGCAAAGGTTTGAAAAATCGAAATCTTCATCTTCGCCAGACTAGTAATTACTCTAAAGAGCGCTAGAAGGCTAGATTTAAGTGATATTATCACTAGGAATAAATACTGAGAAGTAAGATGAGATGAAATTATTTCTTATAAATCAATAGTATATTTTTCTATTAACATTGATTTACGAATACACAGGAACTGTAAAGGGGGTTAACAAAGTGATGAGCGCTTTACAACTCATCACTTTAGGGGAATATGGGTGTTATTGCGCTAAAGCGTAGCCACCTTTTAAATGAGCAACATGTTCAAAACCAAGCCGGACTAGTGCTTGCGCAGCAACAGAAGAGCGACTACCACTACGACATACAAGTACCAAAGGTTGGTTTTTGTTTAGTCGTTGTAGGCCAATAAAGTTTGCAAGTCTGGTTAATGGCACGTTTTTATCAAAGTGTTGCGCATGGTTGAGTGCATATTCATGTGGTTCACGAATATCAATCAGTTGTACGTCTTTAGTGCTGTCTAAATGAGCTTGCAAGGCGTCAGTATTTAACTCTATGAAGCTATGCTTTTGCGAGCAAGTAGTCAGCGCTCCACACATAATTTCTTGGTTGGCTTGGTCGTGAATATGGCTATCGAGCTCAGTTTTTTTACTCAGAAACTCTGTAACTGATATACGCTGACTCACAACGTCTGCTAATAACTGATTGCGCTGCGTTTCTGCATCTAGAGTTGTGACAAACTCATTGTTATAGTCATGGCTAGGGCAAAGCAGGCTATCTTGTTCTAATAAGCCACTTAGTAACTGTAGTGATTGATACATTTGAGACGCATCACTGCTTTCAAAGTTTGTTCTACCTAGTGTGCCCATTAAAATTAAATCGCCGCAGAAGGTATAAAGACTATTGAATTTACCCGCCTTTAACTCAGCTTTGTGGCAAAGCGCCAAGGAGATACTGTCTTGTGTATGGCCTGGCGTGGCAATTTTGACTAAAGCGAATTTCCCTACATCGATAAATGGTAAAGTAAGGGCATCGACAGTTACAACGTGACACTGGGTAGGCCAGCCTAGGTGATCAGTCACTTGGTCTTTTAATTCATTGCTTAACAGTTGCGTTCTGGCTGAAGCATGATCAGCATGACCATGTGTGTCTATTACCGCTTTTAAAGTAAGGCCTTGGCATTCTAAAACGGTTAATAAACGCTGAGTGAGTTCTTCTAGTGGCTCTATAATGATTGCCTCTTGGCTCTCACCATCGACAAATAACCAACAGCAACTACCGCCCGCTTTGAGCTGCACTAATCCATCGAGTTTTGACTTATTGTCTAATTCACCCATGTTTACTAAGCAACTATGACCAAGCGCTTTTGCACAATATGCAATGCGTTCACAGGCTGCATCTATCTCAGCCTGTGTGGCTGCAGGACCAAAAGATAGACGAATAGCGGCTTCACTTTGTGCTTGGGGCAGCCCCATTGCATCAAGCACAAAACTACCAGTTACTTTCGAACTACACGCAGACCCAGAGCTGACACGAATATTAGCAGCATCAAATAAATCTAAGATCTCTTTGGCACTAAACCCTGGGATAGCGAAGTTCAATGTAGTTGGGACACTACAAGCAAAGTTATTATTAAATACAATGGTAGGGAATGCTGTTGTTAACGCTTTAGCAAGTTGGTCGCGGTAACCGCATAGTGTTTCTTTAGTGGCAAATACACCCCTACCCTGCCCAAGTAATTCATCAAAAATCACATTAAGAGAAGCTAAGCCAGGCAAGTTTTCAGTACCTGAGCGTAAACCACTCTCTTGCCCACCCCCTGCGATAAATGGCGTAAAAGGGGCCTGCTCACGAATATAGACAAAGCCGATGCCTTTCATTGCATAGAGTTTATGACCACTAAATGGCGCGTAATCGATACTGGTATTGGCAATATCAAGTTCAACTTTACCGAGTGCTTGAACACAGTCAACCACCCAGAAAGTATTTGGGTTGTTGCTGCGGATCACATGTTCTAGTTTAGCTAAGTCTTGTTCTGCACCAGTTTCGTTGTTAACCGCCATCGTACAGATCATCAATGCGTTGGGCACTTCTTTTGCAATAAAGTCCATATCTAACATGCCATCTTTATTAACTGGGATGGCTTTAATTTCAGCATGAATATCAAGAATATGATTCCAGTGTTTTAAAGATTCAGGTACAGCTTTATGTTCAGTTGCACCATATAAAATACAAGGCTTATTTTCAGAGTTGTAATTCTGCTTCGCTTGATAAAGAGCAGACAATATCGCTGTTTGAATACCTTCTGTTGCGCCACTGGTAAAAATAACCTGCCCACTTGTTGCACCAATTACTTTGCGTGCTTTACCGCGGGTTTGTTCCATAATTTGCTTCGCTTGCAAGCCCGTAATATGGCTACTACTTGGGTTACCAAATTGAGTTTGCATGGTTGCGAGCGCAGCTTGCGCGGCGGCGGGTAATACAGGGGTGGTTGCGTTGGCATCAAGGTAAATTTGACTCAATTGCTGCTGCTCAGTCATGACATAGCCTTTATTTATATAAAAATGCACCTATATTGCATTTTGTTATATCTAATTACTTAAAGGAATATTAAGGGGTTTTTGATGCTTATTCAACCATAAAATTTTTAAGGATTTGCTGTTATTCCGCAGCTGTGTAGCGAGTTTGTATTTTTAGTAGAGCTACACGTCAATGTTTTTGTTGGTGGACGAATATGAAAAAGATATAGATGAGATAGTTGAGTTTTAAGAAATGGCAGTTTTTCAATATATTGAAGTATGGCTGCAATTAAGACAGGACTAAGGTTTATTGTATTTGCTTTTAAGCTGCTCTCTTACGCTGTCTATTTCTTGCCAAATTTGCTGAACAAGATGGGGGTTTTGTTTATAAAAATGTTTGTTAAATGGTAAATACCAAACAGTATCCAATAATTGTGCTTTGGAGGGTTTAATAACATCAGAGAGTTGATTTTCATAAAGTAGATGAAGGCCAATTAAGCGTTCTACTACATACCCATCTAATTTGTCTTGTGCCACCATTTTGAGACCTAGCTCAGGGTCATATTGAAATGGGCTCAACCATTTTCTTTGATTCAATTCTTGCCAAACAACATACCCTAATGGCGCACCAAGTCCTTTATTTGGTAAATAGTCAGTCAGCGAAAATGTTGACGTTTGTTTTATAAAAACAGGATAAGTTGCCGTCCAGAGGTGACCATTTTTGTAATTCGGAAAAGCGTACTCTTGGTCTCTTTGCGGAGTTTTTATCATGGCAAATAAAGCGTGACTGTTACCTGCTTTGACATCTTTTTGACAGCGATTCCAAGGTTTGGCATCGAATTGCACGTTCACTTTAGCATTTTCAGCAGCTGTTTTTATGATATCGGTTAATAGTCCTTTAGCTTGGTTGTCTTGTTGATAAATGTATGGCGGGTAATTGCTGGCTTCATGACAAACTTTAAGCGTTGCACGTGCATAACTGTATGGCGAAGTAAAACATATGTAAATGACTGCACTAAAGTACAAGGCATGTTTTAAGTTTATTCTGGAAAAGCCAGTCGCTATCATCAACAAGGTGTTTTTTGTGGTTATTTTATACAGACTATAGTTAATTTTGTATATTAACTCTACAAGATAGCGGCTTTTTGATGAAGAAAGAGCAAGAGTGAATCTCTTGCTCTGTGAGAGTCTTATAGGTTGTGTCTTAAATCAAAGCGGTCAAGTTGCATGACTTTGTGCCAAGCTTTGGCAAAATCATCTGCAAACTTTTGCTTTGCATTATCATAGGCATAAACTTCCGCAATGGCTCTGAGCTCAGAGTTTGAACCGAAAACAAGATCTACCGTAGTCGCAGTATATTGTTTCTGGCCACTCGTACGGTTAAAGCCTTCATATAAGCCTTCTTGAGCTGACTTTTTCCAAACCGTCGACATATCCAATAGATTAACGAAGAAGTCGTTGCTCAAAGCGCCTACATTATTAGTGAATACGCCATGGCTACTACCATTACTGTTTGCACCTAAGACACGCAAGCCACCTACAAGTGCTGTCATCTCTGGCACGGTTAAATTAAGCTGATCTGCTTTATCGACTAGCATTTCGGCTGGAGAGCGGTAGCTTTCTGTAGCATTGAAATAGTTCCTAAAGGCATCTGCTTTTGGCTCAAGTAGCGAGAATGAGTTTACATCTGTTTGTGCTTGTGTGGCATCAGTTCTTCCAGGTGTAAAGGGGATTGACACTTTTACGCCAGCATTGTCAGCTGCCTTTTCAACAGCAGCTGCACCACCTAGTACGATGATGTCTGCCATAGACACTTTTTTATTGCCAGATGCTTTTCTGTTGAAATTGCTTTGCACAGTTTTAAGTTTACTTAACACCATGCTCAGTTCATCTGGGTTATTTACTGCCCAGTCTTTTTGTGGTGCTAACATAATGCGCGCACCATTTGCCCCACCTCTCATATCTGACGCTCTAAAGCTTGCAGCTGAGCCCCATGCCGTTCTTATAAGCTGAGGGATGGTTAAATCTGTACGCAGAATATCGCGCTTTAAGTTGGCAATATCGTTTGCATTGACAAGCGTATGGTCGACAGCTGGTACAGGGTCTTGCCAAATTAACGCTTCACTCGGCACATTATCACCAAGGTAGCGAGCTTTTGGACCCATATCTCTATGTGTTAACTTATACCAAGCTTTTGCAAATGCGAGGCGATATTCTTCTGGATTTGCTAAGAAACGCTCTGCTATTTTGCGATATTCAGGATCGTACTTAAGGGCTAAATCAGCGGTAGTCATAACCGGTGAATTAAACTTACCTTTCACATGTGCGTCTGGGACTGAAGTATGTAGGGATTCATCGGTTGGGATCCATTGAATTGCACCTGCAGGGCTTCGTGTTTGTTGCCATTCAAAGTTAAGTAAGTTTTGTAAATAAAGTGTCGTCCAACGGGTCGGCGCTTGCGTCCACGCGCCTTCTAAGCCACTGGTAACTGTGTCTTCTGAATGACCTTTACCACATTTATTTTTCCAGCCTAACCCTTGCTCTTCAATAGCCGCACCACCGGGTTCTTTACCTACACATTGGCCTGCTTTGTGCGCACCGTGCATTTTACCAAAGGTGTGACCGCCAGCGATAAGTGCGACGGTTTCTTCATCGCTCATTGCCATACGCCCGAAAGCAATGCGAATATTTTTAGCTGAACCAAGTGGATCAGGCTTTCCTTTTGGACCTTCAGGATTAACATAAATTAGACCCATATGTGTTGCCCCAAGAGGACGTTGTAGCTTACCGTCACGCTCCTCACGGTCACTGGCAAGCATTTCAACTTCAGGGCCCCAATAAACCAGATCTGGCTCCCAGTCATCAGTACGGCCGCCCGCAAATCCAAAGGTCTTAAAGCCCATGTTTTCAAGACCAACCGTACCAGCCAGTATCATTAAGTCACCCCAAGAGATGCTTTCGCCGTACTTTTGCTTTAATGGCCACAGTAATCTTTTTGCTTTATCTAGATTGCCGTTGTCAGGCCAGCTATTCAGAGGGTCAAAACGCATTTGACCACCATCACCACCGCCACGGCCGTCTAATGTGCGGTATGTTCCTGCGCTATGCCACGCTAAGCGAATGAACAATGGACCGTAGTTACCCCAGTCTGCAGGCCACCAATCTTGAGATGTGGTAAGCAACTCATTCATGTCTTTTTTGAGTGCCGCCATGTCGAGTTTATTGAATGCGTCTGCATAGTTGAAGTCACTACCAAGTGGATTTGAACGGCTGTCATGATCTCTTAGTGGCGATAAATCTAATTGTTCAGGCCACCAAAATTGATTTGATTTAGGCGTACCAGCTGCAACATTACCAGTCCCTGTCGCCCCTTTTGGTTTACTCATTTGTGGCGAGCTGGCGCATGCGCCTAAACTTAAAATACCGAGACCAACAAAGGTAGCAAGTACCGACTTACGAAACTGAGTGTGGATCTTCATTCTGTTCATCCTGTGCGTTAAATTACGTTCAACTTGATTGGCGTTCAGTGACAACATGAATAAAACGTAAAACCTTTTTAATATCTAACTAAATGGGTATGTTTTTAAATCACGTTTTGTTCTTTCACGTATCAAAAATTTGCACTAAAGCGTTCGACTTGTTTACATCAGAATTGAGTATAGAAGGTGATTGAATTTTTTATAAATTGATTAATTAGATTCATATGTTCAAAAAAAACAATGAAGAGATGATGTCATATTTTGCATAATAAATACGCTCAACTGGCTTTACTGTGTTTAGGCCAATTTATCAAAAATTGGCAAAAAGCTTGTTGAGGAATAGGCTTTGACCAGTAGTAGCCTTGACCATATCGACAGCCTAATTGCATTAAAATATTGGCAGTGCTCTTATCTTCGATACCCTCAGCAATATTCTCAATACCAATTGCATGGCTCATTTTCAATATGGCATCAACTAAGTGGTATTGATTGCGTTCATGCATCATATTTTTGATAAAGGATCGATCAATTTTTAGAGTCGAAGCATTGAACTTGGTTAAGTAATTTAAGTTCGAGTAACCAGTACCAAAATCATCAATAGAAATCGAAATACCCTGAGAAACCATTTGGTGAATTTGTGCCTGTATGTTTTTCTCGTCTTCAATGAATAGTGACTCAGTGATTTCAATGTCGAGGTAAGAGGGGTCGAGTTTTTGCTGTTTTAAGGTTTTTAATACTAAACTGCCAAAATTGCCTTTTTTAAACTGTTCCGCTGAGGCATTGACCGATACCCCAAGCTGATTAAAACCGAGCTGATGCCAAGTAAGGCAATCTTTAGCGGCTTGTTTGACTACCCAGATCCCTATTTCATTAATCAATCCTGAGGCCTCTGCAACAGGAATAAAAACAGAAGAAGGCATTAGTGTGTTATCTGGTAGGCGCCAGCGGATCAGCGCTTCTACCCCTGCAATGGTATTGCTACTCAGTTCAATCTTGGGTTGATAGTAAAGCTCAAACTCTTGCTGTTCAATGGCTCGTTTTAATCCTACCAGCATAGCCAGTCTCGCTTTACTTTGTTGTTCCATCTCTAAATCAAAAAACGCGAACTGATTATGGCCCATTTGCACCGCTTTGGTTAATGCTGTGTGTGCTCTGCGTAAAAGTGCATCATAGTGATTACCATCATGAGGGGCTATTGCTATGCCAATACAGGCCGAGACTTCAACCTCGTATTGCTCTACGTAATTGCTAAAAAAAGTGGTTTGCAACGCTTGGTGAGCAAAAGCTTCGATATCGTGGTAATCGGTTTCATCAATAAAAATAAAAAATTGATTGTTGGAACTGTGAAAAATTTTGGCGTTATCTTCCGACAATGTATGTAGTCGTTGTGCAATCATGTTGATTAACTTGTCACCAATATCAAACCCCAAAGAGGCATTAATGGAGTTTAAGTTATTTAAGGTGAGCACCATTAACGCACTAAGTTGTTCTGCCTGATGGTGACGGTAGATGCGCCCTTGGACATATTGTGCACAGGCTATCTCATTGGGTAACAGGGTCAATCTATTGGTGAGTGCTTTTCGCTGAGTTCGAGTTTTATTTCGAAGTGAATTAACATGCATTTTGACGAGCCTTTCGAGCAACCTATCAATGTCTTTCGTTAATAAGTAAACCACAGAAGCGAACACAAGCAGCACTAGGGCCATGTTGTGCGCTTTACGCCAATCGGCGAACTCAGCCAGTGGAGAGGCTAATAACCCTATGTACTCTGCATAGGCTAAACAATATATGCTGAGCACCATAAATGTGGTTGTAGAGATGATAAGTAGGCGGCTGTTAAGCATGGCACAAAATACAAGAATACATGGATAAGCAAGTAAACTGGTGTCGTAGAGCCCCTCAATATTCCACGCAAAAAAGAATGCCAGCAAGGTCAAAGTCCATATAAAAATTCCAGACACTACAGGCAAGGTATCTTCACAGACAAACCAGTGTAAAAATAGAAAGATCCCGAGTGCGACGACAAGGGTGTAAGCGTAGCCTTGTTGATAAATTAATATGTTGAGGATAAAGAACAGTGCCAAAGAAAGACTGATCAGAAGAATAAATGACTTTAAACGCTTCACCTTATCCGTCGCAATTTGACCAAGAATACTGCTGTAGTCAACACTTTCTCGCCTATTCATACTTGCGCTCTAAAGTTTTAGTGGGAGTCGCAAAAGCCAGCGTTCTTCCTCCCCTTGTTTTAGACTCAGGTTTAATGGCATACATGGCTTTATCGGCTAAATGGATGAGCTCCGGCTTGTGGCTTGTGTCATATGGGTAAAAAGCAGCACCAATACAAAGGCCTACCTGTACATTAGCTTGGTGCGAGATAAGTGTGTAAGGCTTAACGATCCGTGTCGTGAGTTGTTCACAGAACACTTCAAAATCAGCTTTGTTGGTGTTTTCTAATACGACTACAAACTCATCGCCTCCCCATCGACACGCTATACCATTACTCGGGGTGAGCTGTTTTAACTGATTCGCCACGAATATCAGCACTTCGTCACCGGCATCATGACCATAGATATCATTCACCTGTTTAAAGCCATTGAGATCCATCAAGGCAAAGACGAAAGGTGTTTTATCTTTTATGAGTTGATCAATTCTTTTCTCACCAGCATGGCGGTTAGTCATATTGGTTAGGGCGTCATAATCGGCTCGTCGACTTAATTTATCGAGCTCGTCACGTTTTTTAGATACATCATTGAGTGTGATTTGATAATACGATTTTAAATCATCTGTAATGATGCTAGAAACAACCACTTGTAACCAGATGGTTTTATCTTGCTCTTTAAATTTTAGTCGATGCTCACCTATGGCGATTTCATCATTCAAAAATGCACTATTAACAGAGCGGGTCACTAATTCAGGCGCTTCAAATAGCTCACTGAGTATCGGCCCATAGTTTTTCTTTATGGGTTGCTCTATCCGTTCCATTAAAGACTTAAAAGCTTTGTTGGTGAGAAGAATATTACCTCTTGGTTCCATTAAAATGATGGGGGCGACAGAGTTTTCGAATAACAACCTGAAACGTTTTTCTAAAAGCTCAATTTCAGAGCGTAATAATCGCTCTTGAGAGATTTGCTCTTCTGCCTTTTCTAAAAGTAGGTTGATGTCTTCAACTAAATTACCTAGCTCGCTTTTGTCGTGAAAAACAGGCTTTTTTAAACGTCTTGCTGTACCAGGGTTCAGTGAGTGAAGACTATTTGCAATAATTAGAATGGGCTTAGTGATGAAGTAAAATGCAATAAAAATAGCAATGGCAGTAACTACGAGTGCTTGTATTAGCAAAGAGTTGGATAAGAAGCTTGCCGCATTTTGTGAGTCTTCTTCTATGTAGGCTAAATTGTGCTGAACTTTAATCGTACCTAAAGGCTCTGAAGGTACAAAAGGTGAATAAACCATGAACTCCGTTTGTTTCGCAGGTTCAGATTTAAAAGTCTCACTCTGAATTGAAAATAGCTCAGATTCAAACGACGCAGCTAAGATAACTTGGTTGTTACTAAGGCCATTAATCACTTCTTTTGCAAGTTCTTGATCACCTAAATAGGCCGCAATATTGGCCGTAGGCGCAACGACCTCATAAAGCTGCTCAATGCTGGCCTGAGTTTTATCTAGATTTTTTTGATACGCCAGTTTAAAAAATACCTGCGATGAAATAAAACCGACAAACACGGCTGCAAAGCTAATTGATATTGCGAGCCTGAGTAATAAGCCACTCTTATTCATACAACTCCAAGATGACTTTTACTTTTTGTTTTTGTTGTTTAGTTAAAGCGTCGCTAAATACATAACCAATGGCATTGGGGTTTTCGGCTAT
Source organism: Pseudoalteromonas sp. SS15 (assembly GCF_049257195.1). Lineage (NCBI taxonomy): Bacteria > Pseudomonadati > Pseudomonadota > Gammaproteobacteria > Alteromonadales > Pseudoalteromonadaceae > Pseudoalteromonas > Pseudoalteromonas sp. SS15. The sequence continues at coordinate 153,507 of NZ_JBMMUD010000004.1, read as the reverse complement.
AAAGTTTAAAACCATTTGCTCGTCAGCATATGTTTCTGGAGGGGTCGCTCTACCAGTAAAACGAACTCTAGACCAATACGCATTTACTCTCGATAAAGGCATATTCACGAGTCTTTTGTAGAAAGTTGATTTCAATCCCTCTGGTGTAAGTGTATCTAATGGTTGAGCGGATTGATTGTCAGGGAAAGCAACATATCGGCCCATATATAAATCAATTAACTGCTTTTTTGACAGGGAGTCTGTAGCATTGTCGGCATGCACAACGATAGAAATTGGCTTAGCCGCTACTGTATTCATTATGCAGCAAGCGAGTATTAGGGTGAGGAAGATAATTAACTTGTTCATAGCTAAAAAGTAAAACTCACACTAAAAAATAGGGTGGTAAAAGACTCTTTTGGTGCCAAGGTATTCATACCCTGATATGACCACAGCGCCCCCCCTTGAGCATCAATATTAGTGTGATCAATTTGTAACTTGAGGGCAATATTGTCTTTCAAGTCGTATCTGACACCGAGAGAATGGGTTTGTTGATTAGGGCTGAATACACGAAATGATTCATTAACCGCTAGAATAATCTCCTCAACTTGGTTAGGTAAAAATCGCTGAATATTGACTGCATCGTTAAACTCACTGGGATCGGACTCTGCGATCGCAAAGGTATAAAATACTTGTCCTTTATCAAAATTGTAGGTTGTACTGATATAGCCGCTACTGACAGCTGAAACCACTGACGAATCGCTGTGAAGGTGGGCAAACTCGGTTAAAAAAGTCAGTGGGCCTACGTTATATTTGAGTCCTGCAGAGCTAAAATATGCTTTTTTATTGATTAACGAAAAGTCGTTAATAAAAGCAGCTTTATCGGGCCAAATCACGTCAGGTATCTGTTGTAAGCCACCAATAATGCTTGCCATGGTAGAGATATTGTTTTTGGTGCGAGCTTGGGTGTGCTTAAGAGACAGTGTCCAGTCGAATTGACTGAGTTCGAAGGACACGCCTAAAACATCATCAATTTTTAGTTCTACATTTTCATTATCAAGGGCAATGTGACTCGAAGATTGACCGCCAAACAGCTTGACACGGTAATCTAAATCATTATGGCTTTTAAAATAGGTAAAATCTGCCCCGTCTAAATAGCGGTATGGTAGTAAACCATAGACTTCCGTGGGGACTTTTGCCCACGGATAAGCAAAGCCAATATCTCTGTATTCTGTGAGTAAGTAAAGATCGAGTTGTGTGCGGCCGACTCTTAACTCCCAATCAGGAGCTGGTTTGTATCTCAAAAAAGCCAAGCTAAGCGCGTTGTCTAAAGTGACCTTTTTTTGCCCGCGATAAATTAACTGGGTGACGAGGTCGAAATCACGAAATAAAGATATGTCAGCTTGAATGCCTAAAGAACTAATAGCACTAAAATCTAAACTATCTTCAAAGTTGTCATTATCTCGTGAGATATCAGTTCTAAAGCGATAGGTGTCAGAATTAGAATGGACGGCTCCTATGTTGCCAAAGCCACTGATGGTTGCACGCTCAGCACAAATGCCAAAAAAGCTTGATAGACATAATAAAGCGTACAGAAATCGCAACATCTAACATCTCACCGATAATTTATATAAACGCAGTAAATAAATTATAGCGGATGTTTGGCTTTTCGAAATGAAATGAGTAAGTTTTCAGCGCCTTGTGTGGCATAAATCAAAAAAGGAGCCAATTGGCTCCTTTTTAAATACATTTTGCGATGATTATTTGTTCACAATCGCATTGTGATAGATGTTTTGCACATCATCACAATCTTCTAGCATGGTCATGAATTTTTCAAAGTTAGCTAGGTCGTCTTCGTCTGTGATCTCAACATGTGTTTGTGGCACAAAAGTGATTTCGTCTACTTCAAAATTGATGCCTTCGAATGCTTCTGTTAATGCTGTTTTCGCTTTGAAGTATTCTGTGTGTGGCGCGAATACAGATACTTTGCCATCTTCAACTTCAACGTCAGTGACATCAACATCAGCCATCATTAATGCTTCAAGTACCACTTCATCATCGTCGCCATCAAAGCCTAAAATAGCTAAGTGATCGAACATGTGAGCTACACAACCCGGGCTGCCGATTTTCGAATCTGTTTTTGTGAATGGTAGGCGTACATCTTTGATAGTACGATTCGGGTTATCTGTTAAACAGTCAACGATAACCATACAGTTACCCGGGCCGTAACCTTCGTAGCGTGCTGGAGAATAGTCTTCACCTGCACCACCCGCTGCTTTCTCAACGGCTTTGTCGATAACGTGTGCTGGTACTTGGTCTTTTTTCGCTTTTTCGATTAGACGACGTAAAGATAGGTTTGTTTCAGGATCTGCACCGCCGTTTTTAGCTACAACGTAGATTTCCTTACCGTATTTAGAGTTAACTTTGGTTTTTGCCGCCGCCGTTTTTGCCATGGCGTTTTTGCGGACTTCAAATGCTCTGCCCATCTTAATTCTCGTATTATGAATTTAAAAAATTGCCAAGATTCTAGCAAGACTCAAGGCTTTGAGCTAGAGGGCAGCGAGAATAGCGGCATATTTTTAAAAACCAAACGTTACGAGAGGACTAATTTAGTCAACTGCGAAAAGTGCTCGATTGTATGCGTCGCTCTATCTGCGTAGTCAGGGCGCACATCAATAATATACAAACAGCTGTCCATTTGCGCATTGTCTGCAGCCTGAATATCAAACAAAAAATCGCCAACATAAATACACTGCGAAGGGTTTACTTGCCAGCTGTCAGCAACTTGCAGTAAAGCGGTTGGATCTGGTTTTGCGGGGGCATCGTCTCGTGTGAGTACAATATCGAATTTAAGACCGGTTTTTGCTAGCTTTAATTGTGCCGCGTGTTGGCAGTTACGCGTTACAACCGCCATTTTGATGTTTTGCTCTGCCAGCGCTGCAAGACACTCTACAACACCCGGCATTAGTACTGCTGATTCAGCATCTTGGTATTCATGGCTTAAGACAATATCCATGGCAGCTTGAGCTTCAACCTCTGGCAGCTGTTCAATATAGGTCAATAAATCGGTATGTTCAGTACATCCGATTTCAGCGCGAATATGTTTAAAGTTTAAAGAGGAGCTTACTAAAGTGTTGTCTAAATCAAAGATAACACCTTGGTAGTTAGCATTTACTGCAGTTTGAGTCATAAAAGAGAGTGGTCTTAGTGAGCGTATTTTGAGTATATACGAAAAGACTAAAAGGTTGGATTAGGGCTGAAAGATAAGGGCTAATAAAAAGCAGAGCCTGAGCTCTGCTTCTGATAAAAGTAAAAGCGGTTACTTATCAAAATGAACGGTGAGCCAATTATCTTCACCATCAAAGTGTAAGGTTTTTACTTTGCCTTTACCTTCGAAGTTGACCATGTTGACTTGATCTGCCCAAACATCCCTGAGCGCACCATGTTGCATTCGTAATTCACTAAAATTTGCAGGGATCTGCGTTTCTTGGTAAACCCAAAAAAACTTTCCATCAACTTCCTGACCGACCAATGAAAGCTTGAGAGGTGTCTTGTCTGCTAACTGTAAAGCCACTTTACGATTTACATATTGTGCAAATTCGGCTCTATCTTTAGCGTGCTTAAACAGATCGGCGTGACCGCCTATCAAGGTCTCTACAGCGTGTTCTGTATCGTGCAGATAAAAGCGATGCATGAGCTCAAGATTACCCGTACGCTCATTGATCAATACGGTTGTCATCGCAGCTTTTAACTGGTGAGCGGCGACTTGACCGCTCAACAGTAAAAGCAAGCTGGCAGTAAGCCAAGCTCTCATGGATTAATCCTTCTTCTCTTTTTCGTCTTTGTCATCTTTTTTCAACTCAGTTTTGATGTCATGCATGATATCACGACGCACTTTGGCTGAGCTCTTCTTACGTTTATACACTTCTAAGCGTGAAGGAATGATTTGACGCGGGTAATGGTTATTTTCAATGTCGACATCGGCAGTTTCCCAGCGAGGGTCAACTACAATAGACTTTAACGGCTTGTCTTTGTCTGTGATGATTAACTTACTCACTTTGTTCGGGCTACGACGCCAAATCTCAGCCGGTAGCATACGCTCTTCAGTCGAACCGTCTTGATACGTCAGCTCTAGAATGATTGGCATCACTAAGCCACCTAGGTTGCTAAACTCCATGACATAATAGTTTTTGTCTTCTTCAACCGCTCTATCTAGGGCTTTACGCTCCCAAGGTTTAAGCTTTTTCAAGAAGCTCTGATACGCATTTCGCTCTTTGTTCGTTACCGTAAAGCGATCATTGTCATCGTAGAAGTCTGACACGTCTTTGTTTTTATCAATCCAAAGCTCGCGGCCTTCTTCTTGGTTACGCTTGTTGAACAGTGACATAGGCTTGCTCTGCTCGAACTCACGTAAACGTGCATAGTCAATGTCTGGGTTCTTAGTATCAATACGTAACTGATAAACCTTGTCTAGCGAGATATCAACATGGTCAGTAGTATAGAACCAGCCACGCCAGAACCAGTCTAAATCGACACCTGATGCTTCTTCCATGGTTCTAAAGAAATCAGCAGGGGTTGGACGTTTGTATTTCCAACGCTGCGCATACTCTTTAAAAGCAAAGTCGAACAATTCACGGCCTAGAATCACCTCACGCAGAATATTCAGTGCCGCTGCTGGTTTAGTATATGCATTTGGACCTAAATTCAATACGCTGTCTGACTGCGTCATAATCGGCACTTGGTTTTGAGACTTCATGTAAGGCACGATGTCACGCGGCTCTACGCCCCAAGGAATGTTTGGATCCCATTCACGGCCAGCGACACCATCTAAGAAGCTGTTAAGGCCTTCATCCATCCAAGTCCATTGACGCTCATCTGAGTTAACGATCATTGGGAAGTAAATATGACCAATTTCGTGGATCACAACGCCAATCAAGAAACGCTTCTCGGCTTGTGAGTAAGTGCGTGAGCCATCATCTCTTAGTTCTGTACGCGGACCATTGAAGGTGATCATTGGGTATTCCATACCGCCTACAGGGCCGTTCACTGACTGAGCAACAGGATATGGGTAATCAAATGAGAAGCGAGAGTACACTTCCATGGTGTGGATCACAGACTCAGTTGAGTATTTTTTCCAAAGATCACCGCCCTCTTTCGGGAAGAAAGACATCGCCATCACAAGTGGCTGCTCTTTACCGCCTTGTTGATAGCCTTTGGCATCCCACATAAACTTACGAGAGGATGCCCATGCAAAATCGCGTACATTTTCAGCTTTGAAATGCCAAGTTTTGGTTTTGTCTGTGCCTGCTTTTTCGTTTTCAATCGCTTCTTCTTCAGTCACAACAAACACAGGGCGTTTTGCAGTTTCTGCTTCTTTCAAACGCTTTAGTTGTGTTTTTGTCAGAACTTTTTTAGCGTTCTTCAGCTCACCTGTCGATGAAACAATGTGGTCTGCTGGTACGGTGATCTCTACATCATAATCACCAAACTCTAGTGTAAACTCACCACGACCTAAAAATGCTTTGTTTGTCCAAGCTTCATAGTCAGTAAAAGCGGTAAGACGCGGGAACCACTGCGCCAGTAAGAAAATATCGTTGCCATCTTCTTCGAAGTGTTCATAGCCCGAGCGCGCGCCAACCGCATCTTCTTCAACAATGTTAAAGGCAAAATCAAGGCTGAATTCTGTCGACTTGCCTGGTTTTAATGGCTCGTTTAAGTCGATACGCATCATAGTATCGACAATCGTGACTTTAAGTGGCTTGCCGTCTTCGTCTTTGACATCACTGATCACAAAGCCCAGTTCAGTGTCATCCATGAATTGTTGGCGACGAAGCTGGTTTAAGCTAATTTTTGCCGGTTTTGCTGCGGGGTTACTTTGCAGGCTATTTTTAAACGTAGCGCTTCGCTCAGCAAGTGAGTCTTGCTTAAAAATATTTTGGTCTAGTTGCATCCAAAGATATTTAAGCGTGTAAGGTGAGTTGTTTTTGTATTCGATACTCTGCTCAGCGGTTAAACGGCGCTGTTTTTCGTCTAATACAACGTCAATGTCGTAATCGACTTTTTGTTGCCAGTAACGCTCACCAGGTTCACCTGCTGCGTTACGGTAGACGTTTGGTGTTGGCAGTACTTCGTCCAGTTGACGAAATTTATCTACAAAGTTGCCTTTGGTTTGCTCAACAGCACTGGCAACCGCCAAGCTCGATGCCATAAGCGGTATACACAGTGACAAGGCACTGGTTATTTTTTTCATTATGTTTTCCTACACTACCCAAGATGTGGTTGTTCAGCACTTATTCTATGTAAGTTTGTGAACGAAAGAATGTTTTGCATTTGCATCACAAATTGAGCGTCGCAAAAGCATAAAGAAAATGCAATTAAATTGAGATAAAGTAACGTTTTAATGTTTTTTAGTGACTTTTTGTGCGGTTTGTTCCACTAAAGTACAAGTTCGAAATTCATCGATATCAACGAAAATATAAGCAGAAAACAACAGCAGCTAATTCATCTTACGTTTATTTTGGTGGTTTATGCTGAGTATTAACAAATTTGATCAAAAAACCTTAGTTTGACTGTTGATATTTACTGCGAATTGTCTTTAAATTCGCGCTCTTTGATTTTTGAGCAAATAGTTACGTTAAAAAGTTGGCGTTAGTTTTGCTCTGTATAGTGTACCCGTTTACAGTAAAATGTGGTGAGCAATATGGATTTCTACATCCTGAAAAAGCAAGACAAGCTGGTGGCTATTCCAGCTGATGAACAAAATTGCAAACAGTATTTAGAAGATGGCTACTTTTATGTTGATAAAGTTGCCGCTTGTAACGAAAAATCAGCACTAGAAGTGTTGCAAAGCAAACAAACAAAAGTGTTTAAAACACCGGTTTTGTTGTTTTTACTGGCTTTGCCTGTTATTGCCTTTATTTGGTGGCAAATTACCCGTTAAACAAATACTTAAAGCAGTGGTATAGTAGCGCTTCAATGCGAAAGGGAGCGCTACATGAAAGTATTACACACCTCTGATTGGCACTTAGGTCAACAGTTTTACGAACATCACCGAGTTCAAGAGCATCAGCATTTTCTTGATTGGTTGGTGACAACATTACAACAACAGGCGATTGACTTATTGCTTGTTGCCGGTGATATCTATCATACAGCAACCCCTCCCTCTTCTGCTGAGCAACAGCTTTACCAATTTATAAAGCAAGCCAAACAGGCATGTCCTGAATTACATATTGTTATTATTGCCGGTAACCATGATTCAGCGAATCGCATTGAGACTGCAAAACCTCTTTTAAAGCAATTTGACACCCATGTTATTGGCCGATATGACAAAGCAGATCCTGCAACTTGCTTAGTGAATATTGAAACTGAAAAGGGTCAGGCGCAAGTGGTTGCTATGCCCTTTTTACGCCCTGCTGATGTCACGCTCGATACACAAAATGATAAAGCCTATCAGCAAGGTGTGGTGCAGGCTTACCAGTCAGTGGTTGAACTGTGTGAAGAGAGCACCGCACCTATTATTGTTATGGGCCACCTGCACGCCAAAGGCGGTACCATTAGTGAAGACTCTGAGCGAAATATAAGCATCGGCGGTTTTGATGCGGTAACAGCTGAGGTGTTTACCGACAAGGCTGATTATGTTGCGCTCGGTCATCTTCACAAAGCCCAAGTGGTAGCAAAATGCGACGCAAAGCGATATTGCGGTACGCCTATGCCGATGTCATTTTCAGAAAGAAATTATCAACACCAAGTACTCGTGTGTGAATTTAATGGAAAAGCATGCGTGAGCGTAAACCCCCTTTACACACCAAGGCTTAGAGAGCTGATAGTACTTCCTGAAAAAGGAGGGGCGGATATTGATTCACTTTGTAATGAAATCGAACAACTAGATTTAACGTCGCACGAAGCAAGCCCTTATCTTCGCTTACGACTCAATGCCAGCGAGACCGATAGTCAGTTTAGGGAGAAGATTTCATTAAGCCTAAAAGACAAAGACGTTTTGTTTTGTGGTATTGAACGCGTTCAAGATGTGCAAAAGCATGACGATGAAGTGATTTTTCAAGATTTAGGTCAAGTCGAGAAATTAAACCCACTCGATTTGCTAGATATGGTTTTTAAGCAGCAGGTCGATTCAGAGCAGGACTTACCCACAAATTTAGCTGATTGTTTAGCTGAGGTATTAAATGACATGGAAGAGGAACAAAACGCGTGAAATTACTTAAAATAACAATCACAAATTTAGCTTCCATTACCCACGCTGATATTGATTTTGAAAAAGCGCCCTTAGAGCAAGCTGGATTATTTGCTATCACGGGTGACACAGGCGCAGGTAAAAGTACTTTATTAGATGCCATTTGTTTAGCCCTCTATGCAAAAACAGCACGTTTAAAAAATGATTTAAAAAACACAGTGTCGTTCAATGGTGACGACATTAAATTAAACGACCCAAGAAACTTACTTCGTAGAGGCTGTGCTGAAGGCTCTGCAGAGGTGACTTTTTTAGGTCAAGATGGTGAGCGTTATTTAGCAAAATGGTCTGTTGCCCGAGCGCGTAAAAAAGTCACAGGTAAACTCAAGACACCAGAGCACGAGATTATTCGCCTCAGTGATGAAACCTTATTGGCCCATAAAAGCGCGGCGGTTAAAACCGTCGAGCAATTAATCGGTCTTAGCTTTGATCAATTTACCCGGACCGTCTTACTTGCTCAGCATGAGTTTGCCGCATTTTTAAAAGCAAGTAGTGATGAACGCGCGCAACTTTTAGAGTGTTTGACTGCGACCGATAAATTCAGTCGTATTGGTCAGCTGATCTTTGAAAAACATAAAGAGAAGAAAGCAGAGCTAGAGCGGTTAAAAGATAGCTTAAGTGCCTATGTGTTATTAACCGATGAGCAACTTGAGCAATTAACCCTTGAGGCACAAAATCACCAACAGCAGTTAGATGAATTAAGAGCGCAGCAAGCTCAGCACAAGTCGTCATTGCAATGGCTAGCAGAGTCAGCCCAATTGCGAACTCAATTAGTGCAAACAGAGCAGGCTATTCAAGAAACAGAAGCGAAACTGACAGAAAAAGCACATAGTTATAATGAAGCAGAGCAAGCACAAGCCGCTTTTGAGATTGCCGATAATCGTCAGCAATGGACGGTGACAAAAAACAATTTAAGTGCATTAGAGTTAAAGCAAAGCGAGCTTAAAACAAAAGACTTTGCTGAGCAAATCCAGCAAGCACAAGACGCGTCGAATAAGGCGTCTGATGCGTTACAACAAACCGAAGTCTATGTTTCAGAGCAGCAAAGTGTTCTGCTTGAGGTCAGGCAACTTGATACTAAAATCGCGAATGCTGACTCAGTATTACAGCAGGTCTTAAAGCAACAGAGTGAGGTTAAGCAACAGCAGGCTAAGCTTTCAATAGAACAGCAAAATACCAATACGCAATTACAGCAAGTACAACAACAGAGCAATGAGCTAGAGTCGTTATTAACCGCAAATAACAGCTTACAAAACACAACTGAAAACTGGTCCCACCTCAAAGGCTTGTTAGATGACATCATAGATAAACAGTCTCAGTCTCAGCGTGCGAGCGCTTCATTGCAACATGCGCAAAAGCAGCATCAAGAAAACGCCCAACAAGCAGAGCCGCTCAAGTCTGGGTTATCACAATTACAATCACAATTGATTTCGGGGCAAGCGTCAATTGATGTACTCCAGCAGCAAGTTGAACAGTTAAACATCGATGATTTGCAATCAGCGGCTCAGCGGCTGCAACACGTGATTGCTTTGATGAAGAATATTTCAGACATCAGTGCGGAGCAGTTACAACAACAATCTTCAATGGCAAGTAACTTCCAAAAGAAACAAGCCATTGAAGTGCAAATGGCAGATACAGAGCAGCAAAAAGAGCTAAGTAAGCAACGGGTACAAGTGACTCGGGATAGCTTAACGCAAGTTCAACTTCGTGCTAGCGAGCGCATCAGCGCATTACGTGCAGAACTAAAGCCAGGTCATGAATGTATGGTCTGTGGCTCAAAAGAGCATCCCTACGCGGTTGACCATATTGATAGCCATTGGGCAAACTTACTAAATGACTTTGCCACTCAACATAAACAGGCTGAGCAAGCTTACGAACAAGCGATGCAACGTAGCCAAGTTCATTTAACTGAATTTGAAAAAGTGAACGCAAGATATCAAGAAAGCAAACTGCAACATCAGCGTTTAATGAGCAAAGCATCTGACCTGCAAGGGCAACTTGAAGAATTTAGCGAATACCAAGGTTGGTCGCTGCAGCAATGTTTAGATCATCAACAAACGCTTCTACAGCAGCAACAGCACTTCACAGGTCTTCAGTCGCAATTGCAAAAAGCGTGGCACACTCAACAAGAACAGCAAAAGTTGTTTGAGCAACAACAAGCGCAGTTAAATGCCATCACACAGCAAGCCACTGAGCTTTCTCATCAGATTGAACAACAGCAAAATATACTTACTCAACTTTCGCAAGAAATAAACCGTGCGCAACAACAAGCGTGTGATTATTATGCCGATGAAACATGGTGGGCGCAGTTTGAAAATGCCCCACAAGATGCTTTGGCCTCTTTAACAAAAGCGGTTGATGAGTTTAAAAATAATAAAGAGAAACTCGCTCAGCTTCAGCAGTCTCAACAAGCATTAACGCTGCAGCTGAATCATTTACAAGAATCAGCTGTGAATGTTTCAGAGCAGTTAAGAGGCATTAACAGCACAGTTGAAAATGCGCGCTCAGAGAAGTTGAGCTTTGAGCAAGCAAGATTTGAGCGTTTACCACAAGAGATCAGCGCTGATGAATGGCAAGAAAAGTGTCAGGCACAATTAAAAGCAAGGCAACATGATTTAAATGCTTGCTCTGAACAATTGAAGCAGATCTTGCAAGCTGAAAAAGATAAAGAAAAAGATCTGACCAATATAGCTGAGCAGATCGAGATTTTACTAACTCAAAAAGCCGCACTTGAGTCGCGCTTTGAACAATGGCTTAATGAAAAGTCACAGATCTATGCTGACTTGAATGAAGAGCGAGTTTCTTACTTACTGGCGCTTCCAAAAGCGGACATTCAGCAAACCTTGACTGAGTTTAAACAGTTGTCGCACGGCAAAGTAGAGCTATCAGGCAAGTTAAGTCATTTAAAAGAGAGCTTGAATACGCATTTAGCGAAAGCGCTGACCGAGCTAACTGAGCAACAAATTAATGAGCAGTTAGTAATTTTAGAGTCTAAGTTTCAACAAACGCAACAATACTGGCTGAGTGTGAACACGCAGCTTGAACAACATCACAAAAATGTCGAAAAACTGGCAACTGAACAGCAAAAGCTCAATACGCTTCAGGCTAAGTATGAACATTGGCACTTGCTTGATAAATTACTCGGTGATGCCACGGGTAAAAAGCTGCGTAATATTGCGCAAACTCAGACATTAAAGATTTTACTGCAATATGCCAACCAACATTTAGCGAGTTTGTCTAAGCGATATCGCCTGACTGTGATTGGTCACTCTTTGAATATTGCTATCATTGATAAAGATATGGCCGATGAGCAGCGCTCCGTGAATACGCTTTCTGGTGGTGAATCTTTCTTAGTTTCTCTGGCTTTGGCGCTAGGGCTGGCTTCACTTTCTTCTAACAAAGTAAATATTGGTTCGCTATTCATTGATGAAGGCTTTGGCACGTTAGATCCTGAAACCTTGAGTGTGGCGCTAGATGCTTTAGATGCTCTGCAAGCACAGGGTAGAAAAGTGGGCGTGATCTCACATGTAAGTGAAATGTCAGAACGCGTTGCCACGCAAGTACAAGTTAAAAAACAGCCCGGCGGTTATTCGAACGTATTAATAAAAGGTGCTTAATATGCCTGATTTTAAAGGTGAGCAAGCCACTCATTATGACGAAAGGATCATTCGGCTCGTACCCGGCTACGAGCTACTGCATGGTTTGACGGCTGCACAATTAAAAGTGCTGTTTCCTGATGAAGCGACAATCCTAATTGTCGGAGCGGGCACAGGTAAAGAGGTTATAGAATTAGCTAAGCTCAATTCTACATGGTCTTTTATTGTGCAAGATGTTTCTGCTGACATGCTCGCAATCGCAGATCAAAATTTTACTAACTTGGGCCTAAGTCACAGGGTAAAAATACAATGTGGTGAGTTAACGTCTCTAACTGAGCGTGTTGATTGTGCCCTATGTTTGCTAGTTCTACATTTCTTAGAAGATAACGGTGCAAAGAAAACGCTTTTAAATCAAATTAATAGTGTTTTAAAACCAAGATCGCCTTTATTTCTTGTTGACCTTATGAAGCCAGAAACCCAGTTTGAACGAGAGGCGCAGTTAGTATTTTGTCGTACTCTGGGCTTAACAGAAATAGGCGAGACTCGTATGCGGCACAACTTAGAACATGAGTTTTATCCACTTGATCGAATGCGTTTAAGTGAACTACTCGATGAATGTGGGTTCAACGCCCCCCACCCTTTCTTTAAGGCGCTTGGTTTTACTGGGGTAAGTTGCAATAAGCGCACTTAGTTTAAGCACTCGTGCGTTCTAACTCAGTTAAGAGCTCTACCAGCCGAGTTATCTTTATATTACTTAATTGCCTGTAGTCTAAATACGGACAGATCACTAAATTACTAACTTTGTCGATAGCGAACTCCTCATCTATCCATACCAAAGAGTTAGTAAAAATGTGATCTCTGAGTAATTTCTTGGCATATGTTCTGCCTGCAATAACATGAAATTTATAATTTTTTTCAGAGAAGTTTGGTGGACTAAAGAGCAGTGCCTCTTGGCTATGCCTTTGTAGCAGTACTTTATCTCGGTAGTCTTGCCAACGCTTAAAGTTAGTAAAATGATGATCTCGGTGCTGCCACTCAGCCAAGATTTTTGCATAAACATTGAAAACTTTACGCCAGCCATTACCACATGCTTGGTTTATAGCATTGATCTCACCTGTGCTAAGTTCTTGTACTGATTGAAGATTGTGGTATTCAGATATGCTGGGCGGGTTTTCAACATAGATTGCGATTAAGCCCTCTTCTACTCCTAATCCTTGAGTTGATAATTTCATGATCTGTGTTGTGCTAGCAGGCTATCAAGTGCGTTGGCGAAGGTTTGCTTATCGGTGCTGTTTAATTTTGCTGGTCCCCCTGACATTTCTACACCACTGCTTCGCATAGTATCCATAAAATCCCGCATATTAAGGATTTGCTTGATATTGTTCTCAGTAAACTTTTCGCCTCTTGGGCTCAATGCAAAAGCGCCCTCCTCTAGTACTTCCGCAGCAAGTGGAATATCAGAAGTGATAACCAAATCGTCCTTCTTAACTCTTTTTACAATCTCATTATCAGCAATATCAAAGCCTTTGCTCACTTGGAGCAAGTTCACATATTGTGTGACAGGGACGCGCATACTATGATTTGCGACCAATGTTGTGTGTGTTTTAGTGCGCTCAGCTGCGCGGAAAAGTATTTCTTTGATAACTGCTGGACATGCGTCCGCATCGACCCAAATATGCATAAATAAACTCTGAGTTAGTAAAAATTTGGTGTGAGTGATGATGATACCAATAAAACCTAAATCAGCAAGTGTAAACCCCCTTTACACTTAGATTGAATATAGCTTATGAGCCTCAATGTCATCGTACTTTCATAGAAACTCTTAAAATAGCAAAGGGTTTTTCTGCCCATGAAAGTTATTGAGATCATATTTTTACTAACTAAAATGGCGTTAAGCTAAATGATACTTTATAAAGATCAGTTTTTTACCAACTGGTTTTGTGACAGATCACGATTTTACTTACTGAGCCCCTTTAATTAATTCCAAGATCATATTTTTACTAACTAAAAGTCTTTTTAATTATTCATTTAAGACTTCTAGATCATGTTTATACTAACTTGATGACTTATTAGTTTTAGAAAGATCATAATTTTACTAACTAGCTTAGTAAAATTATGATCCAAAAAGAGTTATCAATGCCTAAATGTTAATAACTTTTTCATATAGAAGATGTTTTGTCAGAAAGTGGTAGGCGTTGTCGTATAGCTAACGCTTAAGTTGATAAAATCGTGATCTGTATGGCCCAATAAAATAGCGGGTTGTTATAAATAGGATTAAAGTAACTAGATTGGTAAGGGAAAGAGTTGAAGGTATTTAGCAAATATCCATTTAAAATATTTCTTTATTACTGTTAGCTCATGAGCCTGCGTTTTTAAAAAAATTTATTGCCCTTAATTCAGATTTACTTAGTAAAATAATGATCTGAACATAAATTACCAGCATGAGAATATGAATTTAATTGACCAAATTACGGCGTGTCGACTTTGCGACGAAGCACTTCCCTTTGGTGCTCGACCTGTCATTCAAGCTTCACCAGTTGCTAAAATTCTGATCTCAGGGCAAGCCCCAAGTCTGAGAGTTCATCAAACGGGTAAGCTGTTTAACGATCAAAGTGGCGAAACCCTTAGAGATTGGCTGGGAGTAACCGAAGCACAGTTTTATGATCCGGACTTATTTGCCATTGTGCCGATGGCGTTTTGTTATCCTGGTAAAGGAAAAAGTGGTGATCTACCCCCTCCGAAGCTATGTGCACAAACTTGGCGCCAGCCACTAAAGGGTTACTTTAAGCAGATACAATTACACATATTAGTTGGTCAGTATTCACAGCGTTATTATTGTAACAATTTTAAGTCAGTGACCCAGCTGGTGCAGCAATGGCCCTCTATGCTACCAAAGCGAATTGCTTTGCCTCATCCAAGCCCAAGGAATCAGCCATGGCGTGCTAAAAACCCTTGGTTCGAACAAGCGTTAATACCTGAGTTAAAAGCACAAATAAAAAAGTTAATCGCTGGTTAAAGTTATTTTAACGAAAAGGCGTTGTTTTTTTAGATAAGTCAATACATACTTACTTGGCATTACGCATGATTACAAATATTAACAAGTACATTCTCAAGGATAGAATATGCTCAACAAGGTTACTGGCTGGTGTGCTGTTTTATTATCACTGATGGCCTTTTACCCTAGCAATATGACAGGTGGTTTGTCGTGTATTGGCTTCTATATAAGCTTGTTCGCAATGTTTATAGGGGCTTATGCAAGCAGTTCAGGCAAATATGTCTACTTCAATTTAGTATTTCTTTTTTCACTGATCAATATTTTCGTTATCAATGACGGTACGAATGTATTTTTGTTCTCACAGCAAAATGACTGGATTTATGTGTTATCTATGTACGGTATTTTTGCAGTCGTGAGTGTTGTTTGTTTTGGTCTACTCAGAAAAGAAACACTGCTAGCGCAATTAGACGCAGTTAATTAGCCTACTTTAATAAGTTGGTTATTCAATTAGCCAACTTACTTCCCTCGTTTCTTCCTTTTACATATCTCTTGCCTTCTGTACTTGGCGTTTTAATGACTTCATGGTAGTTTTTGGCAAATTTATTTTCAAAGAGATAAAAGTCATGCCTAAGGCAAGTGAAATAAAAAAACATAATGCCATTGATTACAACGGTCGCGTAATGATTGTACGTGATATCGAGCGTTCGGTACCTCAAGGTCGTGCTGGCGGTAGTTTATACCGTATGCGTATGTACGATGTTGTAACAGGCGGCAAAGTTGACGAAACGTTCAAAGCTGAAGAAATGTTAAATCTGGCTGATTTAGTACGTCGCCCGGTTATGCTGTCTTATATCGACGGTGAAGAACACGTGTTTATGGATGAAGAAGATTACACGCCATATAACATCAATACGTCTTCAATTGCTGAGCAAGTACTATTTATTAACGAAGAAACAAAAGGCTTACAGGCAGTTTTAGTTGAAGGCTCGCCGGTTTCTATCGACTTACCATCAAGCGTAGAACTAGTAATTGAAGACACATCACCTTCAATTAAAGGCGCTTCAGCAAGTGCACGTACAAAGCCTGCCACGCTAACGACTGGTTTAATTGTTCAAGTACCAGAGCATATTTCTACAGGTGATAAAATCAAAATTAACACTGATGAGAAAAAATTCATGGGTCGTGCTGATAGCTAACCTATGTTCAAGCTGTGGTTTTGAGTTTTAAACCGCGGCTTTTATCCTTCCTACTTTTTAACCTTTCTCTTTCTTGATTAAAAACGTTCATAATATTGATCGATATTGCTAGGCTGCTGACATTAAGCCAATTGGTTGTAGACTATCCGGTATTTTATGCTTCTAGAGTCGAGCTAGCAATCACAACACGCAGCGCTTAAAGCTTTAGCTTAATTGAAAAAGTCAGATCATATTTTTACTAGGTAAAATTTTGATCTGGCTTTTTTGTGTCTGAACAGTTATTTCAGCATCTCTTTATCAATCAATTGCTTAATTTCTTTCACTAAGGCAATACTGGCTTCGTTATCTCCATGTACACATAAAGTATCTGCTTTTAGTGCGAGCGTGCTTCCTGAGCCCGTTGTGACTGTGCCTTGAGTCAACAACTGCTGGACTTGTGCCATTAAGGCAGGCTTGTCATGTACCGCATTCGGCTCAGTTCTAGGGGTTAAACGCCCTTCGTTGGTATATAAGCGATCCGCAAATGCTTCAAACAACAATGGTAGGTTATATTTTTCAGCCATAGCCAAGTGCGACGCTTGCTCGTTGGTCGCCAGTAGCATTAACTTTAGCGGCTTGGCATAGCTACCTACAGCCTGCATAACAGTCTCTAAAATGCTGTTATCGGCCATCATATCGTTATACAGTGCACCATGTGGCTTTACATAGCTAATTGATAAACCATGAACTTGTGACATGCCATCTAAAGCTGCAATTTGATAGTGCAAACAATTTACTAACTCATCATGACTGAGCTTCATAGAGCGGCGACCAAAACCTTGTTTGTCGGGATAGCTTGGGTGAGCACCAATTTGAACATTATGTTGTTTAGCAAGCGTGAGGGTTTGAGCCATCACATCCGGGTCGCCAGCGTGGAAGCCACAAGCAATATTTGCTAAATCAATTACTTGCATGGCGTGGCTATCTAACCCCATTTGCCATGCGCCAAAGCTTTCACCTAAATCGCAATTTAATAACATGTTTGCTTCCTTTAAATACTAACAGGGAGTTGGCCTTCAGGCTTTTCTAAGCCCAAAATCACTTTAGCGAGCGCAGTAAACGCAGGGCCAGAGATCACATTTTTACTAACTACATCGACATTGTAGGCATAACTGGCCAAAACTGCTTGTGCGTATGGTGCATAAGCCGGGATCTCATAGGGCGCGCGAAGGCTAATAAATAGCGTTGGCTTTTCAGCAAGTTTTGCCTGCTTAAGCAGCGCTAGTAATGCTTTTGGCTGTTCATTACGTTTGAGCTTAAAACTGTCAAGGGCCTTTACATCATCCATACCACCAATCTCCACTGCACTTTGTTGTGGGCTGGCATGGGCGGCGATGATCAGGTCTGAGTTAGTAATATTTTGATCTGCTTGTTTTGGATCAAATCCTTGCAAGCTACTGCACGTAATATGTAACACTCGCTTGCTTAAAGAAAGTAAGGCTTGCTCAAGAGCATGGCATTTTTGCGTATCAGGCATGACCAAATGAATGTGTTTATGTTTGGCTTGAATAGGCAGCAGGCCTTGGTTTTTTACTTGAGTAATAGCTGCAACAGCGAGTTCACTTTCAAGTTGTCGGTGACTTGGGTTCCCTAATGTCGCTTTAGCAATGGCGGCAGAGCGGGGCGCTTGGTTTGCTAAAAATTGTTGTTTGAGTGAAATAATACGCTGTGCCGATTGTGCTATTTCAGATTTATTTAACTCACCTAAGGCGACCGCCGCATTCAGTGCACTCATTAGTTCATCGAGCTTTTGAATATCGTCAGGGGTACGAATGGCAATCGGCATTAGGGCAATATCAACCCCTGCTTTAAAAGTTTCAATCACCGCGGATGTTGGGGAAAAAAAGTGGCTGATCCCCGCCATATCGAGTGCATCGGTCACCGTCACACCTTGGTAGTTGAGCTTTTCTCGTAGCAAGTCATGCATAATTTTACGCGACAATGTAGCCGGTTTAACCATGACCTCACCTTGTTTATTCACAAAGGTGCTGTTATCGAGCGCAGGATATTGAATATGCGCCGTCATGATCATGCCCGGTTCGTGTTTATCAATAATGTATTTAAAAGGCGCCAGCTCAACTTGTTCAATACGTTTTAAATCATGTTTAACAAGTGGCAAACCTGTGTGGCTATCGACCGACGTATCACCGTGACCCGGAAAATGTTTAAGCGCTGAAATAACATTTTGCGCTTCAAATGCTTCTACCTGCGCGGCGCCCATTTTGGCAACTTCGAGTGGGTTCTCTGAGAAAGAACGAACGTTGATCACTGGATTATCTGCGTTGTTATTCACATCAACGGTTGGCGCAAAGTTTACATTAATACCAAGGCTGTTTAGCTCTTTACCAATGGCGGTGGCAACTAACTTTGCATAGTGCGTACCGTGTTTATGGTAAGTGGCTCCTATGCTCATATTACCCGTAAAAGAAGTTGCCTCAGCGCGGTTGATACGGGCTACACGGCCACCTTCTTGGTCAATCGATATAAACAACGGCTGTGGATGTTTAGCTTGTTTTGCTGCAGTCTGTAAATCATTAGTGAGTGTTACGATCTGCGTAGTGTCAGGCACGTTCTCGGCAAATAAGATCACGCCACCAATGTGGTGTTTAGCAATCAAATCGGCAAGTGCTGTAGGCAACTCGGTCATGCCTTGTCTACAGGCTTTTGACTCGCCATTTTCGCAGTAATAACGAAAATCTAGCATCAACTTTTGACCAAGTTGTGCTTCTAAAGGTAGTTCAGAGGCATGATTGAGCGTTTTCGTTGCACCGCTGGCGCTGATTGTCATGGCGATCACCATCCCGATATGTTTAAAAAATTGCGTCACAGGCTACCTAAATTATCTGGCCTTAAACTGAATGAGCTAATTTAGCATTTGCAGCACTGAATTAATAACCTACGTCGATAAAAACATGACACTTGTCATATCGATCAATGACAAAGCTCACTGAAACCCTATGATGCCTTTAGTCATACTAAACCCATCAAAGTTAATCTCGCACTGAGGAATTGGTTATGGAAAGCATGATGTGGGCAGTATTAGGTATGGCATATAGCTTAATTGCCGCAGCATTAAGCACTTATAAATATAATCGTGGTAAGCCATTTTATAGCAAATCAAAGAATACCGAGGTGAACTATGACTAATTCAGCAGTGGTTTCGGTTAACAACTTACACCATAGATATGGTGACAAAGCTGTTCTGAATGGCTTAGATTTCTCGCTACAAGCAGGTCGCGTTTACGGATTTTTAGGAGCCAATGGTGCAGGTAAAACAACCTTAATTAACCTGTTGCTTGGGCGTTTAAAAGCGTCACAGGGCAGCATAGAAGTGCTGGGTAATAAAGCAGGCTCCGCTGCTGCGAAGGCCAAAGTAGGCGCTATGCTACAAATAGGTAGTTTACCCGCGAATTTGACTGTACTTGAGCAATTAAACTTATTCGCAAGCTACTATAAATCGCCGATGTCTGTTTCTAAAGCGTTGCGTTTGAGTGATTTAAATGCCCATGAAAACACGCAATTTAGTAAGTTATCAGGGGGCTTAAAGCAGCGCTTATTGTTTGCCATTGCCATTATTGGCGATCCACAACTGGTGTTTTTAGATGAGCCGAGTTTGGCAATGGACGTGAATGCACGCCAGCAAATGTGGCAAACCATTCGACAATTAAAAGCACAGGGCAAAACAGTCGTGTTAACTACCCACTATATGGAAGAAGCTGAAGCCCTAAGCGATGAGTTATTCATTTTAAATGAGGGAAAGATCATTGCACAGGGCTCGCCAAGTGAGTTAAGTCACAATATGCAGTTAAGTGAAGTGAGCTTTGCTTGTGAACTGAATGAGTCTGAAATCTCAGCTTTATTACCTGAGTGGTCGTGGCAGGTAAATGAGGGTAAAGCTGCAACCCGCTGTAAATCACCAAACACACTGTTAAAGCAAGCATTTGCGAAGGGGTTAAACTGCGACTTACTCAGTATTAAACCTTCATCGTTAGAGCAAACCTTTATTTCACTGACAGAAACCGCTGTACACGAAAATAAAACATCGACAAATTCAGCTTCAGACAAATCAGCCAAGGAGCAAGCAGCATGAGTAGCATAAGTTTATATAGTCTCAAACAAGAAGCGTGGTGCGATTCTAAAAGTGTATTTAGAAACTTAGGCTTTGTGATCCCGACCTTAGCGTTTCCATGTGCCTTTTACCTGTTTTTTGGTGTCGCTATGGGAGATGAAAAAACCAGCAGCTATTTGCTAATAAACTACATCATTTTTGGGGTGATGGGCCCCGCTTTATTCAATTTTGGGGTCAATATCGCAACCGATAGGGAGCAAGGTTTATTGGCGTTGAAACAACTATCGCCCATGCCTGCTAGTCAGTACTTAATGGGTAAAGCTTTTACCGCTTTAGTGTTCTCGACCTTGATATTTATATTTCTCTCTAGTTTAGCTGTGCTGTTTGCAGGCGTGAGTATGTCGCTACTTAAATGGGGTCAGGTATATGCGTTAGCGCTGGTAGGCACTTTACCATTTTGCATGCTTGGCTTAGTGATGGGCTTAAGTTTTTCAGCCAAATCGGCCCCTGCGCTTGTTAATCTGATTTACTTACCCATTTCGATGCTGTCAGGCTTATGGCTACCTATTACTATGTTTCCTGAAGCACTACAGTGGTTTGCATGGGCATTACCAAGCTATCACTTATCTCAATTAGGGCTGAGCATTTTAGAGATGCACCAAGGCTTTAATTTAGCGTGGCATTTATTAGGCGTTGCATTATTTACATTGCCGTGTGGCTATCTAGCAACAAAAAAGTACAACGCCATGAAATAAAATCATATTGTAACGCCCCTTTACAGACAGGGGCTTTACCTCTGGGCTTCATTCCTTTACTCTTAACCTGTTGTTAATTATTTCTTAAAAAACATGAAGTTTAGTTTTCAGATTTTCCAGTTCGATTGTGAACACAAAATCCTTACCCGCCACGGAAAGGTTATTAAGCTAAAAGACAGAGCTGCGAATATGCTCAAGTTCTTTATTTTGAATAACGATAGAATTCTGTCTAAAGCAGAGCTATTAGAAACGGTTTGGCCAGACAAAACCGTGTCTGAACAAGTCGTCTTTCAGAACATCAGTCACTTACGTGCCATTTTTGGTAACGATGCGATTAAAACCTTTTCAAAAAGAGGCTATCAATGGCAATTAGAGCTTACTGAAGTCACAGAGCAAGCTGAAGAAGTAGCAGTGGCCCCAGAGTCACAAGTGGCTACTAGCACAGCGCCTGTTGCAGAAGAAAGTAAAGCTGAGAGTGAGTCAAAAAATAATGAAAGCTCAGACAGTGCTCTGCAAAATGATGCGCCAGCTTCTGACAGTTCACCTGAGCAGCCTGCAAAAGAGAGCAAGTCGACAGCTTGGCTCGGCATTTTGGGCGCTGCAGCCTTAGTTGTAGCAACAGCGATTTGGATGGCTGTTAAGTCTTAATTTACTTCTCTCTTTCTTTTAATAAAGCGATGGCAAACATCGCTTTATTGCCCTCTACTTTCCTATAAAAATCAGAATCTTTAAAAATCCTTTTGAACTTTCCTGTATGCATCTAAGTCAGTTATACCAATCCTCTTAATTAAGCGAGCTATTTTGAGGCAAGAAAAACTTGTCGATAGTGAGGCGAAAATTTTGATGTTTAGTTGTTCTAAATGAAAAGTTTTTAACGAAGCTAGCGTCAGTTTTAGTCCCTCAAAATGATTGAGTATTATTGAGGGTTGGTATTTCACACAACTACCAAGGAAGCATAATAATGAAATTATCAACAGTATTTGCAGCAAGTGTATTAATTAGCAGCTCTCTTTTTAGTCACTTTAGTTACGCCGAAGGGCGCAGTATTGAATATGGAAAAATGAATCAATATCGCGATATGGCGACTAATCAAGCAAAGTCGCAATACTTTAGCTCTCTATTTAAGCTTAAAATTAACAACCCAGACATTCAACAGAGTGATGTGAAAGTTTGGTTAGAGCAAGAAGGTAAAGTGCTCGCTGAAGCGACCTTTGATGAAGAAGGAAATATTGGCCTGCCCATTTTGTCACAGGCAGATGCAGATAAAACTTTGCTCCATTCAAATTACAGTAAAGACGATGTTGGTATAGCCATCACGATGAGCTTAAAGCCGATAGAAAGCAAAGAGCTTAAATACTCAGAGGTGTTTTTGCTACTTGATGACGTGAATAACTTTGCTGAACAAATGGCAGGCGGATTCTCTATGTTCGTTCCGAGTATGGATGAAATAAAGTTCACATTCGATGCTCCTTCGACCATTTCTGTAAAAGACAGCAAAGGCAAAACTAAAACATACAAAACAGACGACGAATTTGTGATCGAAATTCCGAAAAAGAAACGTTGGATGCAAAGCGACACTTGGCTGCAATTTAGTGCTTTACCGACTAGGTACGAGCCGATTAATTAACTTTTACATTAAGTATAAAGAGCGTAAAGGGGCTTTACGCTCTATTTAGGTAGTATTTCTATCTACTCCTCATAACCATTAGCAAAGGTTCTTACTAACGCTTCTATTTCAGTGAATGTTTGTTCACTGTTTTCGTTAAACGCATCGGCGTTGGTCAATAAAACAAAGCCGTTTTTACGTTTTAGGTCGGCAAATATTTTATTGCGTACGCCAAAGTCGGTGCCGCCATGAGAAATAAACTGCTGGTCGATATTCCAAAAGTAGCCATGGTGTAGCACGGTTTGTGCAGGCTCATATTGTATCGATAACATGTTTTTAACTGCGTTTTGGTCAAGTACTTGTTCTTCACCGATTTTGCCTTCATGGATACTGGCAAGCAAAAATTGACTCAAGTCTTTCACGTTAGAGACGGCATTACCATCGCTGTATGTGACAGAGCCGTAATCGGGCAGAGTAAATAATTCGCCGGTTTGTGGTTTAAATCCAGCTCGCTGAACAATGGGCTTTTGAGGTTTGTCGATGGCCCATTCTGTGTTGTGCATATTAAGTGGGCCAAACACCGTTTTTTGGCTCAAGCTAGGTAGGCTTTGCTGACTATCTTGTTCAAGTATATAGCCCGCCAATGCTGCGCCAACATTAGAATAAATAGAGGCATCACCCGGCTTGAGTCCAAATTGGCTGCTAAAGTTTTCATTAAAATAATAGTCGCCTTGCGCTGATAAATAGTTTTCGAAAAAGCGTGGCATATCTGGGTCAATTTCTTGCGGGCACTTATTATTTTGTGCCAATAAGTTCATTAAACTGCTGTGGTTGTCACGTAAATAGTAGCTACACAAATAGACGGCGTTATTGTCGAGAATACCACTGCTGTGGGTGATCAAATGTCTTAGGGTAATGGGTTTATCAGAAGTCGGGTTATCAATTGAAAACGGCAGCAGTGGTGCGATGTTCTTATCTAATTTAATCTGCCCTTGACCTTCTGCATGAGCCAGTGTGGCACCCAGTAGTGTTTTACTGACTGACGCGAGGTAAAAGCGACTGTCTGCTGTCACTGGGGTACCGCTTTCATCTGCGATCCCAAAACCATTTTGATAAACCACTTTGCCGTCATGAATTACGCCCACTGCGATGCTAGGAATATTGCCTTTGGTTTGTAATTGCTCAAGTGCGGTTTCGAATTCGTCTACTGCGAGTGTTGGGTGAGTGTGTTTGTTCAGTTGCTCAAGCGCAAAGTCATAACTTGAAAAGCGTGCTTCGTCGAATGAATGAACTGAGAAGGCGCTCTGTGCATGCTTAGGCTCAATACCTGTTAATTCAAATGCTTTGCCTTGAGCGTTGCGATACACTTCGTTTGAAAGGCCGATCTCCCAGCCATTTGGCAGCGTAAACGTTAATATGTCAGACAGTGCGCCTGAGGTTGGTTCGCCAACAGTATGAACATGGTCGAACTGTTCTAAAGTCATAGCCAGCACTTCACCTGCACTTACAGTCATTTGACTGGTTAGCAAGTAAACTGGGTTCGTATAAGCGCTGTCATTTTTAAGCACTTGATATCTAACTGGTACGCCCATGCCAGCAGGTGTCACTGCTTGTTTATTAACTGCGAGTACGGTTTTATCTGCAAAATAGTTGGCAACTTCTAAGGCGATGGCATCGTGTCCACCTTGATTATTACGTATATCTAAAATGAGGCCATCAGTGTCTTTTAATTGCGCCATTACTTTATCGAGTAATGTTTCTGCAGCTGTCAGTTGCACTTCGGCGGTGGCATCTTCGGTTTCGCTAAAGCTCTCTAAGTTATTGAGTACAATAACCCCGACATTGTCAGCGGTTTTGCCCCAAAGTAAGGTCGGAAAATCACTCTGCGCAGGAAATTGCGACATGCTGTCAGGTTGTAAGTAAGCTTTGCTAATTTCAGTATAATGGCCAAGCATGGTATTAAATACGTCATCTAAACTGGTTTGCTCGCCTGCTCTTAAAAAGTTACCTCGAATACCGACTGCGGCTTTCATAAAAGGGCTGTCTTTACCGACATAAAAGTTGGCATCTTTGGCCCAGATATTCACGTGTCCGTCTTTTAATGGGGCAACCATCGCCGCGAGTGTGCTAAATAGTGCGTCGTCAGTCATGTCGTCACTAATTTGCGGTTTAAATTTTACATATTGTTGTGACCAATCAACGCCTCTTAACTCAAAGAAGGCATAGTAGTCGTTAAAAGCATGCCAAAAATACTCAAAAACTTGGTTTGGAGTTGCGTTCTCAGTGACATTAATCGGTGTATTACATAGGGCTGGTAAGGCTTTGTTTGTGGTATAGGTTTGCGCATGAATTTCGCCTTTCTCTCGCAAACTTAATGCGGTATCGGTCGATTTAAGTTCAGCGATGAATTCTTTATTGGCTTGTTCATGACTTAATTGGTTCACTTTAATACAACCAAATGTATTGTATTCATATGCACTTACCTTGTTATCTTGAATGTCTAACACGGCGCCGTAAGCGGTTTTATTCCATACGCCTTCGGCTTTTTGCAGTTCGGTGCGCGTATCTTTGTCACTAGAACATCCGCTGAGTACTAGGGTAGCGAAAAGTGCGGTTGCAATGGGTGTACGAGAAAACAATTTGACTGACATTTTTTATATCCCTTGATGAAATGAGCGTTTAGCTTAAAAGTATGAGGGGTAATAAACTGTTGTTAAGTTGCGCGAAAATGTATATTTAAAGGTACACCTTTAAACACTTTTCAACACTCTTTGTGAGTATTTCGACTAGCGGTGCAAAGGCTAAGTAAAGCCCGATGTTTACAGTAATATTGGGCTGTCGGTTGCGATTAGGTGTGAAAACTCAGTAAAAGGCCGCAAAACAAATGTTTCTTCTATGACGTTTGAATCTTGAATGCGGTCAATTCGAAAAGTGCGATAATCTTGCCTTAAATGATCCCAAGCAAATACATACCACACCGGGTAGTTAAAGTATAAATAGTGAGGTTCTATTAGTCGCTCGGTGACCGTCTTTTTTTCATCTATGTAGCTGATGTTGATTGGTTGCTGATATAAAAATGCAGCACTTAACGCATGACATTCAGGAAACTGTGATTGTTCATAAGAGGCATGAACTTGCGGTGAGGCTGAACTACCAATGAGCACGCGATTTCTCAGAGCTTTAATATTGGCTTTTTGATCTGGAGACAACAAAGCCAATAATTTGTAGCGAATAGAGTGCAGGCTTTTCATAAACAAGGGCGAGTTCATCTTTTCGCAAATGGCGATACTGATCAGTAAATCTATCGTTTCACTCGTGGTGAGATTAATTTTGCCAAGTCCCCATTGCCGATGAAGCCTCACACCTCCGCCTCTGCCTTTGTCAGTATCAATTGGCATACCACGCGCTTTGAGAATATTGAGATCGCGAAATAGCGTACGTGTCGATACATTCAAAGCGTCTGATAAATCTTTCGAGGTCAGAAAGTCTTCGGACTTTAGCATGCTTGCTAATTTGTCTAGCCTTTCAAGGTGGCTTTGGGCCTTTGCTCTTTTCATATATTAAATATGACACAAAATGTCACTCAAGTTAATAAGCTACTCATTATTGGTGCTTTTATCAGTTTACAAAGTGCCAACTTGCAATTTAATTATTTGATGGAGCAACAAATGACAGAGCAACAAGCGAGAAAAAATGATTCAGTCGCGCAAGCAGATGTAGCAGGGGCGCAGGATTTTGATTTTGTTATAGGCAACTGGCGTGTGCATCATAAGCGCCTAGATAATATGTTTAGCGAAGACAAGCGTTGGGTTGAATTTGAAGGGCTTTCTTCAACTTCACACATTTTAGGTGGAGCAGGGAACGTTGAAGATAACCTTTTGTACTTTCCTGATGGTGCCTTTCGTGCTGTGGCAATGAGGGCATTTAATGCTCAAACTGGCCGTTGGTCTATTTGGTGGTTAGATGGTCGCTTCCCAGATAAGGTGGATACGCCTGTGGTTGGTTCGTTTAAAAATAACATTGGCCTTTTCTATGCCGATGAAGTCATCAAGGGTAGAAAAACCAAATTAAGATTTCAGTGGGACGCTAGCACACCAAATAACCCTAAATGGGCGCAGGCATTTTCATTTGACGAGGGGAAAAGTTGGGAAACAAATTGGACTATGAGTTTTATTCCTCAATAGTCAGAATAGATTTCAACTATCAATGCCTTTTAGAAAGTGGACTCACACGAAAACGCTTTGCTTGAGTCCACCGTTGAACTTAGGGCTAAATCATCGCTTTAAAAAGCGTATTTTAATTTTAAGCTCATATTTCTTGGCTCACCAACAAAGTAGCGATGATTGCCAAAGGCAAAATCGGCACGCTCTGCGTAGCGCTCGTCAGTGAGGTTCATCATCGCAAATGACGCGCTTAACTGTGGGTTAATTTGCCAGTCGGCTCGCAGATTATAAATTTTATGGCCTGCATAGCTTTGTGTATTGGCAGCATCTAAAAAGTAGTCGTCTATTTGCTGGCGTTCTAACTGAGCCATGATAGTTCGTGTAACTTGCCAATTGATCTGCAGGTTAAGGAGTAATTTTGGCGCGGTATCTATGTCGTTGCCCTTGATTTGCGCACCATTAGTTGGGTTATTTAAATAAGTGTGTTCGCTGTAGCTAAAGGCCAACTTTGTACTAATAGTACGCGTTACTTGGCGGTTAAGTGCAAACTCAATGCCCTGGTGTTTGGTATCTAGGCCATTTAAATATTGGCGGTCGGCGTCTTGGTAAATGCCGTCTTTTTTCTTTAAATGATAAACTGAGAGCTCAGCAAAGAGGTCTCTATCTACATATCGAACACCAACTTCGGTTTGTCTGGCTTTGACACTTTTTACATCGCTGGCGAGCTGACCGTTCTGTAGGCGGTATAATTCGCTGGTATGGGGGGCTCTGAAGCTTTGATCATGTTTGGCGAATAGTCGTGTTTGTTTATCAATTTTGTAGCTGTAGCCAAGTGCATAACTGATATCGTCAAATTGATTACTTTGACTCGCAGGGCGAGTATAACGACACCCCCCGAAGCCACAGGCTGTGCCATCGTCTTTTAAATTACCTGTGCTTAAATTGTTTTGATAATCGTAGTCGGTGTTATCGTAACGCAGTGCGGCAAAGGCATTATGTTCGTCTGTGATTTTGGCGTCGATCTGAGCGTAAGTGGCAAGACTTAGCGCATCAACGTCATAATCATAATGCCTTCCTTGCGGTAATACGCCGCGTAAAAATGCAGAGTTTGATTCGGTGTCGTTGGCTTGGTTTTGTTTTAAAAATCCGCGAGTGATGTCGATGTCAGAACCAAGCGTTAAACTGAACATATCAGACAGCTGACTTGCGCGACGTACTTGTAAACCAATACTCGAATGGCCATTTTCTTCGACAGGCGTGCCCGGTAAAAAGTGCATTAAAAAGTCCATATCTGTATGGCGTAAATATGGATTAACCTGCCAGGCTGCATTTGGCGTACTTAATGTGTTAAACATGGCGTAGCGCATCGACAAACTGTTTCGATATGCATCTGGAAAGTCATTAATACGCAGTAATGATTTATCTTGATAGGCGTTTTCGCCACGCTGCAAATAGCCCGCTGTATCCTGCTCTAAATTGGTTAGCGTCACTCTGTGGGTAGTTTGCCAATCACCTAAACTGTGCGAAGCCGCCAATGAGAGTTTTTGTTGCTCGTAGCCTGAACTATCTTGAAAGCCGCCATCTGAAGTAAGTGTTAAGCCCACTAGGGTATCGAGGGCTTCAGTTTGCTGGCTGTAAAGGCCATTTACACGATAAAAGCTATCTTCACCTAATTCTACGCTCACCATGGGTGTTGCATATAAACTTGGGCTAAACACATTGATAGTGCCATGAATGGCATTTGAGCCGTAGCGAGATGAATTCGCGCCTTTTACCACTTCGATGTTATCTGCAAGTTCAAAGTGAGTGTCGAATAATTGGTTTACGTTACAAAAGCCTGGCGCGCGTAGGCTAATACCATTTTCAAGCGTTAAAAACTCAGCACACGAACCTGCGCCGGTTAAAACAGGTGAACGCACCGATAACAATGATTCTTGGCCGTTACCACGACTTAACCAAGTGCTAGATGCTTGGCTTAGCAATTGGTTTAAATGCTCGGCATTGCTTTGCTCAATGCTTTGTTTGGTAATTTTATTGGTGTTACCTATCAAGTCTAAATGCTGAGTTTGTGTGCGGTTGGCGGTGGTGACTAGGGTTTCGATGTCTTTATCATTGGCGCTTGATAAGGCTTGAAAACTGATGCTCGCGTAACCTAAAAGAGCCAAAGACAAAATAGAAAATTTAAACGTTTCTCGCACAGACATGTTCCTTTATCGCAACTTGACGGTATTTTACCAATCCTCAATAATACTTGAATCATTTTGAGGGATTAAAACTAACGCTAGCGTCGTTAAAAATTTCTTATTTAGAATAACTAAACAGCAAAATTTTCGCCTAGCTATCGATAAGTTTTCCTTGCCTCAAAATAGATCACTTAATTAAGAGTATTGGTATTACAAAAGTGCCTCATTATACTCAACTAATTCAAAACACGATCTACCGTCGAGCAAAATTATGTATCAAAAAGTGTTTAAAACCACGCTGTTAAGTGCAGCTTGTATGTTGAGCATGGCTTCGCATGCTAATAACCAGAACGTTGAACAGCTATTTAAAACAACCTGTGCATCGTGCCATGGTCAAGAATTAACAGGTGGCATGGCTGGTTCTTTAATTGATAACCAGTGGATGACAGAAGGCACTGATACTGCGCTGGCGAATGCCATTAAAAACGGTATTGTTTCGGCGGGTATGCCTGCATTTGGCGCGACGTTAAATGAAGAACAAATTCGTACTCTGGTTGTATACATTCGTGAAGCAGGTGCAAGAGCAAAGCAAGCGAAACAGCCAGAATCGCAAATGGGCAAGTCGTTTAATACGGATTACCACAAGGTGACAACCAAAGAAGTGACCAAAAGTGATGGCATCATTTGGGCAATGGATTTTTTACCTGACGGCAGTTTGCTTTATACCTTACGCGAAGGCGAGCTTTGGCACATGACCAAAGGCGGTAAAAAAACACATATTAAGGGCACGCCTAAAGTATGGCATAAACGTCAAGGTGGGCTGTTAGATGTGTATCCTGATCCAGATTACAAAAACAATGGCTGGATTTATTTGTCGTATAGTAAAGATGCAGGTAAAAACAGCCAAGGCCAAGAGGTGGCGTTTACAGCCATTGTGCGCGGAAAAATTAAAAATGGTGAGTGGGTAGATCAGCAAACCTTATTTGAAGCCAAACCAGAAAATCATCAAAATCGCGGTTGGCACTTTGGATCCCGTTTTGCCATTAAAGGTGATTACTTATTCTTTACCAATGGTGACGAAGGGCTTCAATATGGCGCGCAAGACATCACCACGCAAAACGGTAAAGTACACCGAATTTTTAAAGATGGTCGCGTGCCAAAAGATAACCCGTTTTATAACGAGAAAGGCGCACAGCAAACCATCTGGACTTACGGTAACCGTAACCCGCAAGGCTTAACGTTACACCCTAAAACTGGAGCACTGTGGTCTACAGAGCACGGTCCGCGTGGTGGTGACGAATTAAACCTGATCACCAAAGGCACTAACTATGGCTGGCCAAAAGTGACATATGGTATGAACTATAATGGTACGCCTATCACGCCACATACTGATTTACCTGGTATGCAATTACCTGTGCACCAATGGACGCCTTCTATTGCTGTTGCGGGTATGAATTTTTATACGGGCAATAAGTTTAAACACTGGCAGGGCGACTTATTTGTCGGCAGTTTGGCGAAGAAGCAACTACACCGCTTGCGAATTGAAAACGGCCAAGTCACAGAGGATGAAATCATCTTAAAAGGCCTAGGTCGTATTCGCGATGTCGTGACAGCACCCAATGGTGAGATTTATTTAACCATTAATGACCGTAATGCGAATCAAAGTAAGATCATTGCAATCGCGCCTAAATAAGTCTTCATAGGACGCGAAATAAATTCGCTGTTACCGTTGTTTTTGCGCGGTAGCACCTACTTGATGTCGGGTTAACCCTTCACAATGAAGACGCGAAATAAATTCGGTGTATTGGTATTTTTGCCCGGTAGCACCGACTTTATGTCGGGTTGCTCTCAACACGATCATCACCGTAAAGCCCCTTTACATACTCTTTGATTCAGATCTAAACCTCACGACATCATCTTTAATTTCTTGCTTTGATTTAAAACATTGAACATACAGCAATTTCGGTCAAGTAAAGCGTTTGCTGTATGATTAAGCTTGTCTGCAGTTTTACTAACACATAGGCGCTTTATGCAAAGCAATCTTTTACGGCAACGTATTTCTCTAGTTTGTGATTACATCAATCAACATTTAGATGATGAATTAACGGTGAGTGTGCTTAGTGATGTTGCTGCTTTATCTAAATTTCATTTTCATCGCGTATTTATGGCTTTTATGGGCGTAAATGTGGGCAAGTATATTTTGCTGGCGCGATTAAAGCGGGCATCTTTTCGCTTGGCGTTTGAGCGTGATATCAAAATTATTGATATTGCACTAGAAGCGAAGTTTGACAGTGCTGAAGCGTTTTCTCGCGCCTTTAAGCGTACGTTTGAGCAAAGTCCTTCAAAATTTAGACAAGCTGCAAATTGGCCTAGTTGGTATGACGTATTTGATTTTTCACCGCAACCAATAGAGCAACAAATCATGCAAGTAGACATTATCAACTTTGAGCAAATTAACATCGCGTTTTTAGAGCATAAAGGCGCAGCAAATCGCATCTTCGAAACAGCAGGGCAATTCATTGCGTGGCGACAAAGTAGCGGACTTTCGCCAATTAATGCGAGTCGCACATTTGGCATGCCAAATGGTGCCCCTGAAACTATGGCTGAAGATGCATTTCGATTTAAGCTGTGTGGTTCAGTAAACGCTGTCGTACCTGATAACGCGTTTGCTGTCGAAAATGGGGTTATTCCACACATGCGCTGCGCTAAAGTCAGGCATTTTGGCAGTCACGATAACATGGAGCAAACGATACGCTGGCTTTACCAACAGTGGCTTCCTCAAAGTGGTGAACTACCGAGCGATCATTGCTGTTTTTTCGAATATCATAATTTTGTGCACCAAGTTGATGAGTGCGAACTCATCACTGATATCTATTTGCCGCTTCAGGGGTAAAAGATGACTTTATTTGAGTTATAGCTATGGATAGCTGATATTTCAGGCAGTTTAACCTTGAGCTTTGGGTATTTAATATTATCGTCATGCCTACTTTTTTATCTGAGTTATACATTGATAAAACATGTATTGATGAGCAACAACACGCCTTAATGTGTTGTTGCTGATTTTGCATTACTAATTAATGGTTATAGATTCGCGAACCTAGCAATTAGGCTCTACACTTTGACTATGTTCATGGTTTAAAGAGTCAATCAATGCGCTATTGTTTACTCGCCTTTTTCTGTGCGATGAGCTTTTTTCTAAGGGCTGATGTGCCCAGCGCTGAGGACATTAAAGCTGCAAAAGGACATGAGCAATTAGTGCTTTTAAATCAATATATGCGCTCACAAGCTTTTATTGATGCGAGAATGGCACTTTCTCTTGTTGAGTCACTTAAGCCTAATTTACCCCTTAATCAATTTCCGAAAGAAAAGCTATACCTGCATTTATGGCAAGGGGTTGCGCTTAACTTTATTGGTAATCGTCGAGATGCTTTGATCTTGCTTGATACTGTGATCAATGAATCGACCAGTGCAGGTTTATCGGATGTGACTGTTGAAGCGCTTTTGCAACGTGCAACCATCTATGAAGAGCAGTCGAATAGCGATTTGGCGTTAACCGACCGCTTTAATGTCTTGTCTATGATTGAACATAAAGGCGATTACAAGTTGCTGGCAGATACACAAAGCGCCATAGGCATGACTTATTTCTCTCAGGCAAAGTTTACCCGTGCATTTGAATGGTTATTAAATGCCAAAGAAAACTATAAAGCGATCGATCTCGAAAGGGGGATTGTTCACACTTTAGGGCGAATTGGCTCAATTTATCGTTCGATAGGGGATTTAGATAACGCGTTAAGTTATCAATTACAAACGATTGAAGGACAAAGAAAAGTAGGCAATAAGAAAAGTTTAGCCATTGCTTTTAATAACACCGCCATTGTTTACAAAGACCTCGGAAAGTACCAAGAAGCCATTGAGATGCATACTAAATCACTTGAGCTCAAGCGCGAAATTGGCTACGAGCGCGGTATGGTGTATTCATTTAATAATTTGGGTGAAACCCACCGATTAGCTGGAGATTTAGCAACAGCAAAATCGTACTTAGTAAAAGCAGAGGAGTTGGCGAATAAATTAAACAATCGAATGCTACTTGGCTCAACCAATTTGTACTTAGGACGGATAGCGATCACCGAGAAGCGTTATGAAGATGCTGAACGCATTTTAGCGATGGCCATGGAAACCTACCGAAAACGAAACTCTGCATCTCGCATTGCTGAAGGATTAGTGGAGCAAGCTAACCTAGCGATACAAACTCAACAGCATCAGTCGGCGGTATCTTTGTTAAAAGAAGCGATTGAGTACGCGCAAAAAGCGCAAAAAAATGTGGTGTTGTTTAAAGCCTATGAGTTGTTATCTCAAGTGTATGCCAATATTGGGGACTTTCGCTCGGCGTATGATATGCAAGTTACCTTTAGAGAGAGCAAAGACAAGCTATTTGATTTAAATAGTCAGCAGCGGGTCGAAATGCTTGTTGTAAAGAATCAAATAGAAGAAACCAAGCGCAACTTAGAATTTGTGAAGCAGCAAGCCAAACTAACCGAATCAGAGCTCAATCATGAAATTGCCAATCGAAATTTACTAATGCTGGGAGGTTTGAGTTTTGTGTTGTTGCTTTGGTACTTATATAGTCAAAGGGTAAATAAAAGAGAGCTGAAATTAGTTAAACAAAGCCAATCAGAAATAGCCGAAAAAGAGCAAAAGTTAAGCTTAGCACTGTGGGCGAGTGGTGATGTGTTATGGAGCTGGGACTTAAAAGCTCAAACCGTATCGAGAGAGAATGCTGACGACTTGAGTGCATTACCCGATGGAAAAGTAGATCCAACCTGGCAAAACTTAAAGGCTCACGTACATCAAGATGATTTTCACCGTTTAACAACGCATTTGGAGTCAATAAAAAATCAGCAAGAAGAGGCTTTTGAAGTTGCATATCGTGTAAAAAATAAAGCCGGTGAGTGGGCATGGGTGCAAGATAAAGGCAAAGTCGTAGAGACTGACTCTGAAGGGCGACCTTTAAGAGTGGCAGGGATCCAACATGATATCACCATTTTGAAGCAACAAGAGGCTGACTTAGTTGTGTTAAATACGGAGTTAGAGCAAAGAGTACAGCAAAGAACCAAAGACTTGGTGGCTGCACTGAATGACTTAAAAGCAACGCAACAAAGTTTGGTTGAAGCTGAAAAAATGGCCGCATTAGGCTCTTTAGTCGCAGGGCTTGCACATGAGCTCAATACACCACTTGGTACCGCAATGATGGCAGTGACTCATTTACATGCTGAATTACAGCAACTTGATGCCAAGGTTCAAGAAAATAAGATTACTAAAGCAGAACTAACCGAAGGCTTTAAGGTTCTGGCTGAAAGTGGGGACCTAATTTTTAGCGGTGTTAATCGCACCTCCGCTTTGGTTGAACAATTTAAGCGAGTCTCTGTCTCAGAGCGAGGTGAAGGACGGGCAAGCGAAAGCTTTGCGGCTTTGGTTAATGCTGCCTTTAAAACTGCTTGGCAAGCATCTGGAGCCCCCAAGCATGTCGAGCTTCTAGATGTATCTGGCGGGAACATTACTACTTATAGTGACCCGTTAATGCAAGTCTTGGAGTTGTTGATTAGTAACGCCATCAATCATGCTGAACCGAATGGTCAGTTGAGTATTAAAGTGTCTTGTTATGAACGTAACAATTTTTATGAGGTGCTGGTTGAAGATAACGGTATTGGTGTGGCTGAAAACGAATTAACTAAGATATTCAACCCATTCTACACATTAGCGCGTCACAGAGGTCATGTTGGTCTTGGGCTTAATATTGTGTTTAACCTTGTATCACAGGTTTTGGGTGGTGAAATCAATTGTGAGCGCTCTGAACTTGGCGGGGCAAAGTTTAGATTCACAGTCGAAAAAGTGCATGAGAAATTACTTGTGTAAATGTTTAAATAGGATGCTATTTGGCTTTGACTATTTCATTGTACCTCAGCTATTACTTACCTTGTGCTAAATCAATGTTCACAAAAAGATACTTGCTAATCTAAGTACTCTAGTTCTTAACTGGACAAGTCATGAAAAACTTTATTTTAGTATTACCAAGTACACGGCCACCTTTTTTGATCTTAGCACCGCTGTGTGTGCTGTTAGGTAATGCGATTGCGCAATATCATGGTGCAGAGTTTAATGGCTGGCATTTTCTTTTAGCCTGTATAGGGTCTGTGTTGTCTGCGGTCGCAGTGAATACATTAAACGAGTATCAAGATTTTCATAGTGGCTTAGATTTAATCACTGAGCGAACACAATTTAGTGGCGGTAGTGGCTTACTTAAGCAAAATAGTGCATTGGAAAAGTCAGTTTTAAGTCTTTACCAACTGGCATTAGGTAGTTTGTTTCTTATTGGTATTTATTTTGTATATCGCTTTGGTTTACCTATGTTGACGATAGGATTGCTGGGGCTTGCGGTTATAATTACTTATACAAACACCTTAAACCGACACCCTTGGTTATGTTTAATATCACCGGGCTTAGGGTTTGCACTACTGATGGTATTGGGCAGCTACATTACACAAGGGTTAACACTGAACTGGCAAGTGTTGCTGATAGCGCTTATCCCTTTTTTCACCATTAATAACCTGCTGCTAGTGAATCAATTACCTGATATTAAAGCTGATCAACAAGTAGGTCGTAAGCATTTTGCAATTTCTTACTCAGTGAGTGCGGCTATTATCTGTTTTTCGGTATCAGCAGTTTTGGCATTGCTTCTTCTGGCCTTAGCATTGTATTTGTCAGTCTTGCCCTTTAATGCCACCTGGCTGACGCCTATTTTACTATTAAACTTTTTGGCTATTCCTAAATTAGCAAAGTTGAAACATGATATTGCAAAGCATCCCCAAAGTATGGTGTTAAATGTTGTTGCAGCGAACTTATTGCCTCTTGTTTTGTCGATCATACTCCTTTTAAACGGGCCTATCTGATTTGTATATTCGAGTACTTGTTGTTTTATTGAGCGTTTCATTTTCTTTATGGGCCGAGCCTGAAAAGCAGGTAGATTTACCTACATCTTTAACCTACTACGCTGAAGATTATCCGCCATCGGTATTTTATGAAGGCGAGGTTTTGCGAGGGATCTCTGTGAGGATGCTACGGGTAATATGGCAAGAATTAGGAATGAAAGCACAGCCCATAAAAGTAGTGCCGTGGGCACGCGGTTATAAAGAAATCATCAGCAAGCCAAGCACCGTCTTATTTGCCATGTCGAAAACAGCTCAAAGAGCTGATAAATTTAAGTGGGTCGGTCCCATCTATTCTGTTGATTACATATTAATTGCTAAAAGAGGCAAAATACTCAAAGCTAAGCAGCTATCTGAGCTACATAGCCATTCAGTTGCGGTGATACGCCATGATGCTACTGAGCAAATTGTGTTAGATGCTCACTTTGGCGAACAGCAAATAGTAGAAACAAACAATATGTATCAAGCTCTAGCAATGTTTAAGGCTGATCGTGTTGAGTTAATGACAATCTCTCGAGCTGGGTTGCGTAAAGCCATCAATGAAAATATGTTACAAGTCGATGATTTTGAAGAGGTGTTTCTACTAGACACAGTTGAAGACTATTTTGCATTTAGTAAAGACGTTCCCGATGTGGTCATCAACGCATTTCAGCGGGCTTTCGATAAACATAAGCGATTAAACTTGGCCCTCATCGATGAATTTAAACTTTAATAGCTAAGATTTTGCGATTAATCACAAAGGCTTTTAAAATGGCGAGGTGAATCTCATCTAAAAGCCAAATCCATACTATGATCGTACCCGTTGTTATTGCTGGTGGCTCAGGCACCCGTTTGTGGCCTTTGTCTCGCACTCATTATCCAAAGCAATTTCTTCCTCTGACTGGCGAGCGGTCTTTATTGCAACAAACTTTGCTGAGATTAAAAGGCCTCGAACATGACCCCGCGATTATTATTTGTAACGAAGCACATAGATTTTTAACCGCTGAGCAAGTTCGATTAAGTGAGATACCACACTTTCCTATTATCTTAGAGCCTGAGGGGCGCAATACAGCGCCCGCGATTGCATTGGCAGCATTTAAAGCATTAGAGACAAATCCTGATGCGACTTTATTAGTGATGCCTGCCGATCATGATATTGGCGATGTTGAACTGTTTTTAAATTCGATAACACTGGCCACAGAGAGTGCGGGAGAGGGGAAGTTAGTCACCTTTGGTATCGAACCTACCTCTGCGCATACTGGCTATGGTTACATCCAGAAAGGCCAGCCTTTGGAAAGGGGCTTTACAGTTAACCAATTTACGGAAAAGCCCGATGAAGTAACCGCAAAGGGGTATGTTGAATCAGGCCAGTTTGTATGGAATAGCGGTATTTTCATGTTTAAAGCTCATGTATATTTAGACACTCTAAAGCGTTTTAACCATGACATATTTGAAGCTTGTTTTAACGCCATGCAAAAGCAACAAGATGATTTAGATTTTACGCGTGTAGATGCCTCAGCCTTTCTAGCTTGCCCAAGTAATTCAATAGATTATGCGATCATGGAGCCTTTAACTGCACAACAAAATGATGCTGTGGTGATGATCCCCATGGCAGCTAAATGGAGCGATGTAGGGAGTTTCGATGCGCTTTGGCAGTTACTTGATAAAGATGATGAGCAAAATGCAATTGCTGGTGATGTGATCGCAATTGACACGCAAGGCAGCCTGTTACTGAGTGAAAGTAAACTATTAGCCACGGTTGGTGTAAAAGACGTGGTGGTAGTACAAACCAAAGATGCAGTGTTAATAGCAGATAAGAATAATACTCAAGCGATAAAACAAGTGGTTGCTCAGCTAGAACAAAAATCTCGAGCTGAGATTCATCAACACCGTGAAGTCTTCCGTCCTTGGGGAAAGTTTGATGCCATTGACGAAGGTGAGCGCTTTTTAGTGAAGCGGATCACAGTAAATCCAGGTGCACGTTTATCAATGCAAATGCATCATCATAGGGCAGAGCATTGGGTGGTAGTAAGTGGCACAGCCAAAGTTACAATAGATAACAAAGTTCAGTATGTGACCGAAAACCAGTCTGTATATATACCTATTACAGCCGTTCATAGCCTTGAAAACCCAGGTAAAACAGCTTTAGAGCTGATAGAAGTTCAGTCGGGTAGCTATTTAGATGAGAGTGATATTGTTCGTTTTGAAGATGATTATGGGCGTGAGTAAGGCGCGATTTCTCAATAGAAAAATTATTAATAGGCACCATAAAAAGTGAATGTCTCAAAGCTAATTCAAAATACTTCCATTAAGTTTGGCACCAGTGGGGCGCGTGGTTTAGTTGAAGATTTTTCGCAAAATGTGTGTGTTGCGTTCGCAGTGGCTTTTATTGAACATGGTAAACGTTGCGGTAAATTAAGCGATGACAACCGGTGTGTCGCCATTGGTATTGATAATCGTCCGAGTAGCTACGCGATGGCCCAAGGTGTTGCTGCGGGTCTAATAGCATTGGGTCTAGATTATAAATTTCATGGGGTCTTACCTACACCTGCTTTGGCCTATGCCGCAATGCAGAGAGGGGAGGCGTGTATCATGGTAACAGGCAGTCATATTCCATTTGACCGAAATGGTTTGAAGTTTTATTACCCAGAAGGCGAGATCAGCAAGTTTGATGAGCAAGGTATTTTAAGTCAATACATAGAGCTTCCTGATGAACTGAGGGTTCCAGAGTTAATTGAGTGTGAGTCAGCGACAAATACCTATATCAATCGTTATTTAAATTACTTTTCTGAGCTGAATTTAACAGATAAGCGAATAGGCGTTTATACCCATTCAAGTGCAGGTCGAGATCTATACCTCAGATTACTCCAGCAATTGGGTGCAACCGTTGTTGAGCTTGGCAGAAGCGACACCTTTGTGCCAATCGACACCGAAGCGGTAAGTAAAAAAGATCAGCAAACGGCCCAAATTTGGGCTAGTGAACTCAATCTAGATGCCATTATTTCTACTGATGGTGATGGCGACAGACCACTTGTGGCAGATGAGTTTGGTAATTGGCTTAGAGGCGATGTACTCGGCTTAATGGTTAGTCAATTTTTAAAAATAGAAGCTCTAAGCGTGCCCATTAATTGCAATTCAGCGATTGAGTTGAGTGGTTGTTTTCAGCAAGTGGCGAGAACAAAGATAGGCTCTCCGTTTGTTATTGAGGCATTTGTACAATTACAAAAGCAGCACAAAAAAGTAGCTGGATTTGAAGCAAACGGCGGGTATTTACTTGCAAGCGATATTGATGAAGACGGTAAGTTATTATCTGCGCTGCCAACCCGAGATGCCTTATTACCTATTTTAGTTGTTTTAGCTCAATTAGCTAAGCAGCCAATATCTAAAATGATGTCGGGTTTACCAAAACGTTATACTGCCAGTGGCAAAGTAGAACATGTGCCTTCTCATGTTGGGCTTGCTTTCTTAAAGGCGCTACAAAGCGATACAGAACGTTTACTTGCAGAATGGGATATTACATATCGTGTTATGGAGTTTGATAATACTGACGGTACTCGATTTATGCTGAGCAACAAAGACATAGTGCATTTTCGCATTTCAGGCAATGCACCTGAAATGCGCTGTTATGTTGAGTCTGACTCTGAAAAAAGAGCCGAAACATTAATGGATTGCTTAAAAACCAAATTGAGCTATTTAACTGAACAGGCAGCAACAACGAAGTGATATTCACTTTGCTACACTGTCTACAAAAAGTGCTAAACCTGACTGATAAGTTGAAATACAACTGGGGTTTGAGCTGCTAAAACCAGTACCGAAGAATAAAATACAGCTTTAATCGCATTTTTTAGGCCACGATATTCAATTAATAATTGCGAGATAATTAAACTTGCTAATGGTAGTGCAAGGGTACTGCCGATCACAAATGCGAGCTTTTCATTTGCTTGCAGGTTAAATCTATCAAAGTCAGCCATAAACAACGATGTAATGTAAGCGGTTAATGCCATACAAATAATAGATATAACCACCATTAAGATTTGCTTTATTGAAACTGATTTTTGGCGTACTTCAATGATAACTTCCATGCTTGCTCCTTGTATCGCTGATATATTTAATTGTTTGTTATTGCGCCATCAGTCAATGCGACTGATGGCCAGACTATTCAACCAACCCTCAAAACAGCTCACTTAATTAAGAGGATTGGTACAAGAGAGCTGGTGCTAAGTTTATTGGTTACTCGTCAATCTCAACTTTGCCCTTGATGTTCTTGATTTGCAAACCGCCTGAACCTGAGTCTTCAATGACTAAAGCGCCAGCACCATTTACACTGATACTGCCTGAGCCGTCGTCAATGGTGACTGTGCCTAACACTTCATTAGCATAAATATCGCCGCTGCCATCATCAACTTTTAGGTCGCCCTGAGTGTTGTTTACGGTAATGCTGCCTGAGCCATCTTCAATCTCGATATGCTTACCACCTGAGATTTCTATGCTGCCAGAACCATCGTCAATTTCAATGTCACCATTCACTTGTTTGATATCAATACTGCCAGAGCCGTCGTCAATGATCAGACCCAAGTTACTTGGTACTGTAATCGTTAGATTAATTTTAGGTCCTGGGCTATTTACTTGCCAATTATTTGAATTACTTGCTCTCGCAACCAGCTCGGCTTTGCTACCTTTGTTTTCAAGTGTGAGTGTGAAGTCATCAGCGCTATAAGCAAAAATCTCTGCATCTACGGTAATGTCAGTGGCGCTGTCACTACCAACAATTGATAAATTACCAGCGCCTGCTTCTGTTTCTAATAGTTTTAGGTTTGCGGCACTTAGAGTGAGTTGTTGATTATCAAAATACTTAGGTGCGCTGCCCGGGCCATTTTTAACATGAACAATACAGCCACTTAATAAAATCGCTGCGCTTAAAGGTAAAAGGGTTTTTAGCATCTTAATTCCTACATGTGCTTTTTTGTTATTATAGTTAAAGCAATATAGTGACCAATTTGCAAGTGTTTGATTTGTAATGAATTGTAAGTTTTCGTGTAAAGCGTGATTTTCAATTTAGCGAAAAGTTAGCTTTTTTCCTCACTATATTAGTCAGTTAGCTAAACTGAGTAGTTAACTAGGGCTCAAGTTAACTCGTTTAAGGAAACTGCATGATCGAAGAAACACTCTGGCAAATTTATCAGCACAGTTACTTTCAAAGTACTTGTCGAGTTATGCCTTGTCAGACAATAACAAGTTATAGAGCTGGCGCGATCATCAGCGTATGGAACCCTCATGGGCAGAATTTAACTTTGGCGCATAATAAACGGCTCGAAAGATCGGCGATGCGTTACCTCCGCGACCAAAACGTTGCTTACAAAAGGTTGTGGGGCGGTAATAAGGATATGAGCTATCGCGAGTTAAGCATATTTGTTCCTTGCTCGTTGCAGCAGGCGCAGCATTTATCTGTCCATTTTAAGCAATTAGCATTTTATTATGTCAGCGCTCGAGGGCGAGTGAGTTTGCATTGCTCGAAGCAAACTAAGCCTATGTGTTTTGTAAGCAAACACCTAAAAAAGCGCTGGATTGCTAGTCATGCTTGAATATCTCAATTCTAAATGATCATCTAAACCAACTTACTTTACTAACATGTTAGTTGCTGAATAGTTTTTTGTGGTGACTTTGTTGGTTTTTTGTTGTTTTTTTATTGTGATATAAGGATATATTAATGAAATTACCAATCTACTTTCTAGTCTTACTTTTTTGCTTTTTTGATAAAGCACATGCCCGTATTAACTATGAATCAGTTATTTGTGATGACTGTAGCTACACTGAAGCAAAGTCAATTGCAAGGCGTTATAAATATCAGCCAGAGCTTGAGTGTTTTGTTGAGTCTGTAGGTACATCGGATGAGCAGCAGTGCCGATCATCAACAACTAAGTTAGTGGTTTATGATCTCCATCAAGAACAGTTTTATGGCTTCCACATTGGTTATACCAATCAAGGTCGGCCTTTTCATGAGATGTCTGTTGAAATCAGAGAAATGCAGCAAATCCCAGCTCAAATAAAGTGGATGCTGAGTAACACCGGAAATGGCTATAAGATTATGACTAATGTCACTCGTGATCTTAGAGCTAACTTTGACCTTAATTCTCTTATAAAAAAACAATCTCGTAACTCATTTTCGATGTTTAATCAGCAAAGAGTCGAAAATGATATATTGCTTATGGCTACAGACTGTTCTAATAGTCCAGAAAGTCAGGCTATGGAACTAGCTCATAACCTTATCGCGATGAGTAATATAATGATGCATGCGAATGATAAAGCCAGTAATGATGGTAATTTTAAAAATTCGTTCCAAGGTACTCGTATAATAGGTGCAAACTTTCAAGTTGCTTTAGATGGTTTTGGGGTAGATGGAACGGTCGAGTATTTTGATGAAACTAAGAATGTGATCACTGACTTTACGATAAGTCATTCATGGCACCTTGGAGGTGCAGCCAGAAATAATGTGGTGTTTAAGCTTGAAATGGTTGAGGGCTCAATAGATGTAAGCACTGACGAGAGGCTTTCTCATGTAGGTGGGATTCCATTGCATCTAATTAAAAACAGTGGCTCCTCCATTGGAGCACTCAAAGCAAGTGACATCTCACCTTGTTTAGCTGATGCTATAGATAGACAGTTCCAAAAGACGGTATCATCTGGCAGTAACCCAGGAAGTGGCGCTGCGCCAAGTTGGCGTAATATACCTCTCAACTCTAGAGGTGGAGGGAGCTTGCAAAGGGATACATGTAAACACACATATTACGACTTAAACGGAAATCTATTGTTTTCTTTTGAGGGCCCCTGTCCTTAAAAAATGTGACTAGCAAAGTAGTAAAGTCACTTTTACTGCTTTGCTTTTTCCTACTTTATCTGTTTTTTCAAATTCAACTTATCTATCTTTAGTTATTTATATTACAAAATCACTTGTACTTTCTGTTAACTTACTTTTCTTGCAACAAAAACGACAAATGTGTTCATTTACCCAAGTTTGTAGCGCTTCTATCGGCAGCGGCTTAGCGTAAAAGTAACCCTGTACGTATTGCCCGCCTAAGTCGTTAAGGCTCTTCAATTGCACCTTGTTTTCGACCCCTTCGGCAATGACTTTAAGGTTTAAACTGTCAGCCATTGAGACAATCGCTTTAACCAGAACAGCGGAGTCTTCACTGGCAGTCAAATCTGAAATGAAACTGCGGTCGATTTTGATGGTGTTTATCGGGAAGCGGCGAAGATAGCTAAGCGATGAATAACCAGTGCCAAAGTCGTCAATAGCAAGCTGTGCCCCCGTGGCTCTTAAGTCTTGTAGCCAATTCATCACAGCTTGGTCGTTATCCAGTAAGATACTTTCGGTTATTTCTAAATTTAATAAGCTAGCATTAAATTGCGTATCTTTGAGAATCATTGAGAGTATTTCAGCATTAAACCCTAAGCGATATTGTTGACTAGAGACATTAACCGACAGCATACACTGGCAGTTACAATTTAAATTCAGTGATTGAATATCTGAGCAAGCTTGTTTTATGAGCCACTCGCCCATTTCACTGATGAGCCCGCTTTCTTCAGCTACAGGAATAAATTCTGCCGGAGAAATAAAGCTACCATCACTCAGTTGCCAGCGCATCAGCGCTTCAACACCATACAAAGATGCACTTTGGGTGTCGACAATTGGTTGATAGAAAAGGCTTAACTCTTGATTCTTAATGGCATTACGGAGCTTGTGCTCTAATTCAACACGGCGATTAACTTGCTGCTGCATGCTTTTTGCGAAAAAGTGGAACTGGTTACGGCCGTTTTCTTTGGCTTTGTACATGGCTAAATCAGCCAGCCTGAGTAACTCTTTGGCATTGTCTGCGTCTTCAGGCAGCAAAGTGATCCCGATACTAGCCCCTGAGAAAATTTCAAACCCATGGATCATAAAGGGTTTAGATAGCTCACTGATAATCTTTTGCGCCACGGTCGTACAGTGCTCTATTGATGCGATGTTATTGAGTAAGATAACAAACTCGTCGCCACCAAATCGTGACACTGTATCACTTTTACGTACGATTTGAGTTAATCGTGCTGACACCTCAATTAACAGCGCATCACCAGCTTCATGGCCCATGGTATCGTTGATACGTTTGAAGCGGTCTAAATCGATAAATAATAAAGCGCTCAGTTGTTTATAGCGTTCGCTATACAGCAAACTCTGTGAAATACGCTCTAGCAGTA
The DNA here is from genome assembly GCF_049257195.1 of Pseudoalteromonas sp. SS15. Classification (NCBI taxonomy): domain Bacteria; kingdom Pseudomonadati; phylum Pseudomonadota; class Gammaproteobacteria; order Alteromonadales; family Pseudoalteromonadaceae; genus Pseudoalteromonas; species Pseudoalteromonas sp. SS15. Next base: position 109,490 of record NZ_JBMMUD010000004.1, on the reverse strand, counting down.
AGCTGCGATTAGGCAGGCCTGTTAACGCATCGTAGTAGGCTTGGTACTGGATTTTTTCTTCTTGTGTTTTACGCTCAGTGATATCAGAAATCACCGCAATGTATTGTTGAATATGACCGTCTTCATCACGCACTGCGCTGATCGAAAGCCACTCTGGATATAGCGAACCATCTTTTCGCCTATTCCAAATCTCAGAGGCCCATTGATCTTGATCGTTGAGGGTCTGCCACATTTTCTCGTAAAAAGTTTTATCGTGTTTACCTGAGCTGAGTATTGACGGTTTTTTGCCTAAAACATCGGCTGCACTGTAACCCGTGATGCGTGTGAAAGCTGGGTTAATGGCTGTGATCTCTAGCTCGCTATTGGTGGTCATGATCCCTTCTTGGGTGGCATTAAACACGGCAGCTGCTGTTTTTAATTTGGCGTGGGCGCGCTTTTGCTCGGTGATGTCTTCTTTCACAGCAATATAGTGTGTGACCTCGCCTTGTTGGTCTTTTATCGCTGAGATCCTTGCTTGCTCCCAATAGTGTTCGCCATTTTTTTTCTGGTTATGGAATTCACCGCGCCATTGCCCTTTTTCTTTTAACTCTAGCCAAAGCGCTCTGTAGTCAGTGGTGGTCACTTGTGATCTTAAGATCCTTGGGGTTTTGCCTTGCACTTCTTCTAATTGATAACCCGTAATGCGTTCAAATTTTGGGTTCACATATTCAATTTTGCCACGGGTGTCGGTAATAACGATAGATACTGGGCTTTGCTCTATGGCATGGCCCCACTTTTTTAAGGTCGCTTCAGCGTGTTTAAATGAGGTGACATCGACACTTACGCAAGCCATTGCGCCATCATGCGCTTTGTTTAATGTGGTTCTGATCCATTTGCCAGCTAAGCTGCAATGTAGAGTTTGATTATGTGATTCAATTTGATTGATCAGTTGGTTGCTTTGTAATGCTTGCCATTTTTCAAGTGTTTTTGGGGCATTGTCAGGGTCTATCTCATGATGATTAAACCAACTTGTGTTCGAAAGCACCAACTGGTTATTTTTATCAAACAGCGCAAATCCTTCTTCAATGGACGTGAGCGCCTCTTTGAGTAACTTGCCAGATCGAAAGGCACTAAATCGAGCATGGTTTAAACGCCTGTAAATAATGATCAGAGCGAGTAACAGTGCAGCACTGAGTATTAAAGTCAGTTGACGATTTTCTTTGCTGTTTTGAAGTTTCTCTAAGTGATACTGATTGTAGCTACTATTGAGTGCGTTAAAAGCGGGTTTACTGGGGGTTGCGACAAAGGCGTTATACAGGTTTTTTAAATCGTGTTGTTGTACTAGCTGAACCTGTAAGTGTTGTTTTAAGTTTTTAATTAATGGGCTTTGCTCTCTATCGCCAATAACTTCTAGTTTGCTTTGTATTTCGGCCAGTTTTACTTCATCAGCATAAAAGTTATACGACAACACATCGCTATATAACTGCTGGGCAATCACTGCGTCTTTGCTGCCTTGGAGTTGTAACTCTTTATTTAACTGAGGTAAGTAAAGTAAGGTGTTGCGCATCAAAGAGGCAGCCGTTTTTATGCGCTCTAGTTGCAGCATTTTGTCATCAATGAGTGCAAAGTAATGAGATATTTTTTGCTGCAAGTCTGATGTTGTCGCTGCAAAAGGCGAGTGTTGAGAGTTAACAAGTGATTTAAGGCTATCAAGTTTTTGCGTCAGCGTGACAAGTTCATCATATTCCGGCATATCTGCGGCAATGATTTTTAACGCAAACTGATTGAGCTGTGCATCAACGGCATTACTTGAGAATAAAAACTGAACCCTGTTTTGATGCGCTTTATTGTCATCCTGCGCACTACTGATTAGTGCATAAGCGACCCAAATCAGCATAAAAAATATGGCTGAGTTAATTATCTTACTTAAAAAATTACTCTGCTTCATAAGGACTCGTTAATTCCGGATGCTGACCGACTAGGCTAGTTAAAAAAGCACGAATTGATTGAATATCTTGTTCAGGTATAGCACGGCCCAATTGATATTTGGCCATTACTCGAATGGCATCACTGAGATCGTTTTGACTGCCGTCGTGGAAAAAATGTGTTTGTAAACTGCTTAGCCTGAGGCTTGGAACCTTAAAAACATGTTTATCATAAGGATTCTTTGTCACCATATAGCGACCTAAATCGGTTTCTGTGATTTCACCGCCACGGTCTTGAAAGTAATCACCAAAATGGCCAATTTTTGAAAACATGTTGCCACCGACATTTCTACCTTGGTGGCAGCTAATGCAGCCATAACGCTTAAATAGTTGATAACCATGCTTCGTTTTACTATCAATGGCGTTCTGATCGCCTTGTAACCAACGATCAAAAGGTGAATTAGTCGTCACTAGAGATTGCTCAAATTCAGCAATGGCATGTTGAATGTTTTGTTGACTGATGGGGGAGTGATAGATTCGCTTGAACTTTGCCGCGAGCGCTTTATCTGCCGACAGCTTTGCGATGACCTTAGCCCAAGTCGTGCCATGCTCCTTCGGATTCGTAATTGGTGCATCGACTTGATCAAATAAATCAATTCGCGCGCCACTCCAAGTCTGTCGAATGTTAAAGACCGCATTGTAAACAGTAGGTGTTTTAGCTGTGGTTTTCTGGCCATCTACGCCATCAGACAACGCCTTGTTATCAGCGCCATTAGTCGTAAGCTGGTGGCAGCTTGCGCAGCTAATTTCATTATTTTTAGAGAGGCGTTCGTCAAAAAACAGGGCTTTACCCAAAGCTATTTTTTCTTTATTTAAATGGGAAGGCGTCACAATGGGTGTAATTGGCTCTTTGGCAAATGACAGGTTAAAAAATAAAACAGACATTAAAACTACAAACGACCGAGTTAAAGTCATAACGAGCTACTTCTCACAAATAATCTAAGTGAAAATTAGCATTGGTTAGGCTGTGATTTTTTGATGTGGGTTAATAAACTGATAAATGATTATTCTTAACTCTATTAATTAATTCTTTTGTATTGTTTTTTTCTAAGAGAGACGTTTATTACAAACGAATAAAAGTAAGCTTTTTTAAGTTATTCCATTATTCCTAGTCTACAGTTAAAAGAGAGTTGTATTCATTTGCTTTTTGTATGAGATTAAAAGCTCGTTTGACCTTAGTATTCTTCTTATCATCTTTACTGCCACTATTGGTTGTATTTGTGGTGGTTATTTCCCACAGTAGTCAGCAAGCTCGGCGTTTTAGTTTAGATGCTGCGCAAGCTAAGTCTCAAAATGTGGCGGCAGTATTTGAACAGTATTTTGTCGAAAAAGTGGCTGAAGTTGCTTTGATGTCGCAAGATCCACGAGTGAAGTCTATGGATTTTGCATCGATGCGTTCATATTTAATTGCAGAAAAGTTTCGGCAAACTCATTCGTTTGAAAAATTTATAGTAGGTACGCTCGAAGGCAATTTTTACAACACGGAAGGCGGGAACCCATACCAAGGCTTGCTAAGAACATTTGATGATAAATCACCTACAGCCCAACCGAAAACAATCACTAAGAGAGATTACTGGCAAACAACCATTGGCAATAATGATACAAAAAGCACCGTTAATTATGTGTCTGAACCTATGATTTCTTATACTACAGGCGTTAGGCAAATAGTGATTGCTAGCACTATCTTTGATGAAAATTCTAATTTGATCGGCTTGCTAGGTGGAGCTGTGCCATGGCAAGAGGTAGACCGATTAGTAGAGCAGGTACAAAGTGAGGTCATGCGTTCTTTTTGGTCTGAAGCAAAGTTTTTATTGGTCTCAAAAACTGGCATTTATATGTACCATTGGGAGCCTGAAAAAGTGATCCAATTAAAATCACAAAATAACAAATGGGTACTTAATGATATTGGTGAGAAGATCAGTATTCGCAAGAAAATTACTCAAGAATCAGACCTTCAGCTTCAGGAAGTTGGGTTTCATATGCTCGCTGGTCATAGCGGCGTTAGAGAGATAACTGCGCAAGGTAAGCAATATTTTTACTCGCCAATTCCCAGTACGGGATATTCCATTGCAGTGGTATTACCCAATGAAGTCATTTTTGCGCCTGTTAGAGCTTTGCAAATGCAGCTTTGGGGGATCTTATGTACGTTGATTTTGGCTCTTATATTTCTTTCCAGGTGGTTATCAACCCGTTTTTACCAACCAATTAATTCACTTATTAATGCTGCTAAGTGCATCTCTAAGGGAAATTATGATTTTAAAGTTAATACCAAAGGTAGGGACGAAATTGGGCAACTAGCACGTGCTTTTATGGTAATGAAAGAGCAAGTTTTTTTGCGTAACACTGAGCTTGAACGCAGAGTAGATAGTCGCACTGAAGAGTTACAAAAAGCGATTGATCAAGCGCAAGATGCGCTGAATGTGAAATCCCGATTTTTGGCGAATATGAGTCATGAAATTCGGACCCCGATGAATGGGATCCTCGGTACGTTAAATCTACTTAAGTTAGAGGGGCCTTTGAATTGTAAGCAACAAGAATATTTAGATATAGGCATAAAGTCGAGCGAACATTTACTCGAAATTATCAATAATATTCTTAATATAGCTAAGTTAGAGGCGGGAAGAGAAAAGGTTGAATATGCGGTTTTTTCTATTAAAGGTTCTGTAGAGCATGTTATCAATATGCTCTCGCCTATGGTTGATAAAGAGTGTATTCAATTTAGGGCTTGTTGGGGGAAAGAGGTGCCCGATTTCATTGAAACAGATAAAATCCGTTTCGAGCAGGTATTAGTGAATTTGATAGGCAACAGCATTAAATTTACCAAGTCAGGTCATATCTTTATTCATATTGATGTTGACCTACAAGAAGGCGTTTCTTACTTATCAATTTGTGTTGAAGATACAGGTATTGGGATTGATAACGGTGATCAGCAACAAGTCTTTGAGCCGTTTTCGCAAGTTGATGAGAGCCGCTCTAGACAGTTTGGTGGGACAGGTCTTGGGCTTAGCCTTTGCAAACAAATAGTAAATTTGCTTGAAGGCAATATACGACTCGAATCTGAGCGAGGAAAGGGAACAAAGGTCACTTTTACAATACCCGTTTGCGTAGCTGCATCAGAATCTTTAGAAGTGCCGGAAGAACCTCTAGAGAACAGCTTGCCTAATCTTAATGCAAATATTCTGCTAGTCGAAGATAACCAAGTGAATCAAATTGTTATCAAAGCGCTGTTAGAAAAAGTTGGGTTACAAGTAGCACTAGCACAAGATGGTGAAGTCGCTTTGGATATCCTCGAGCAACAGCCCTTTGATTTAGTATTAATGGATATGCAGATGCCAAAGTTAGATGGTCTTGAAACAACGAAACTCATTCGCCAACAGGCTAAATGGCAAAACCTACCTATTGTTGCGTTAACAGCGAATACACAAAAATCTGATATGGAAAGTTGTTTTCAAGCCGGGATGGATGATTTCATCGCTAAACCAGTCGAGATAGTCAAATTGTGTAATGTTCTATCTCGCTGGTTAGCTCACAAAAGTACTTAATGTGTGATAGGTGTATAGGCGACTAATTCTGTTTTAACCAAGTATTGAACTCTCGATACATAAAATCACGAATAATTGGTTGTGCTTCGGCATTCGGGTGAAGGTTATCTTGCATCATTAATGACTTATCTGTTGCGATTTCAACCATAAAATACGGCATTAGATAGCTGCCTGTTGCGTCAGTGACCTTTTTATAAGTGTCTGCAAACATCTTGGTGTAACGAGGACCTAAATTAGGCGGAATTTGAATGGCCATCACGGCGACTTTGGCACCCGCCTCTTGGCTTTTCTCAATAAGGGTGGTGAGGTTTTTACGAAGAATTTTAACTGGAAAACCGCGGATACCATCGTTTCCGCCTAGTTCAACTAATACATGAGTAGGCTTGTGGGCCTGTAACCATGCATCTATTTTCAAAATCGCATTGTCGGTTGTTTGACCGCTAATGGCGGTGTTGATGATTTCGATATCGCTTTGTTCTTGTTTATATTTATTTTGTAACAAATAAACCCATGCTTGCTCTTGTTCAAGCCCGTAGCCAGCGCTTAAGCTATCTCCAATGATCATGATCTTGTCTTTTGCAAAACTCGTAGAAGAAATAAGTAAAAATGCAAGAAATACAGCTAACTTAAGGAATTCTCGTAACATGTCGGTACTTTCTCAGTTGAATATTATAAATGTCGAGGGACTCAGCAAACGCGTAAACACCCTTGAAGGTGAGCTTACTATCCTTAGTGATATCAATTTTGCTGTCAAGCCCGGTGAGTCAGTAGCGATTGTTGGCGCGTCGGGTTCAGGTAAGTCTACCTTACTCAGTTTGTTGGCCGGTCTTGATGTTGCCAGTAGCGGTGATGTGCATTTGGACGGTGAAGCATTAAGTAAGCTAGACGAGGAGCAAAGAGCAAGAATTCGCGCCGAAAAAGTCGGCTTTGTCTTTCAATCCTTCATGCTAGTACAGAGCTTAACGGCGCTTGAGAATGTGATGCTACCCGCTGAGCTTGCAGGCGATCACAGTGCCAAAGACCAAGCCGTCGAATTACTTAAAAAAGTAGGGTTAGAGCACCGTCTAGGCCATTACCCATCGCAGTTGTCTGGTGGTGAGCAGCAGCGTGTCGCTATCGCAAGAGCCTTTATTGGTACCCCGAAAATTCTTTTTGCAGATGAACCATCGGCTAATTTAGATACTAAGAACGGTCATATTATCGAAAACCTCTTATTCGATTTAAATAAACAAAATGGCACAACGCTTATTCTTGTCACCCATGATGAGCAATTGGCTCAGCAGTGTGATCGTATCATTCATATCGAAGGGGGTATGTTGGAGCAAATTCGAGAAGGAGTGACTGCGAATGTGGGTTAAATTAGCGTTTAAGTTATTCTCTCGAGAATTTCGACGCGGTGAACTGAGCATTATTTTTGCGGCGATTGCGCTTGCAGTGCTGACAGTATTTAGTTTGGCATCTGTGACGGAGCGTATAGGTTTAAACATAGAGCAAAAAACCGCAGATTTTATTGCTGCTGATCGCCGTCTTTCAAGCAACCATGAGTTTGAACCAATCGTACAAAAAACCGCAGAAGAGTTTGGTTTAGAAACAGCAGAAATGCTGTTTTTCGATTCTATGTTGTTTGCCAATGACGAGCTAGTGCTTGGCTCTGTAAAGGCGGTATCTAGTGCTTACCCACTAAAAGGCAAAGTCGAGTTAAAAGATAATCTCGAAGGGCAAAGTTACCCTATTCGTGGCGCACCAGAGCCGGGTACTTTATGGTTGAGTGAAGGCTTGTTTTACAGCATGGGCTTAAAAGTGGGTGATACCGTTGAGCTTGGTGCTGGAGAATTTACTGTTGCTAAAGTGCTCATGAGTGAACCTGATGCACCTTTGTTTTCTCTGGCGGGTAACAAGCGCGTCTTACTGAACTATGTTGATATTGAAAGAACGCAAGCGGTACAGCCGGGCAGCCGTGTATTCCACCGTTTATTATTTTCGGGCTCTGAGCAAGCTTTAACTGATTACTATGCCTGGTTAAAACCGCAACTAAAACCGAATCAAAGTTGGCAGGGGATCAAAGATAGACAATCTCCACTTGGCGAGAATTTAGCTCGTGCCGAGCGTTTCTTATTATTGGCTGGTTTATTTGGGATAATGCTGGCAGCAGTGGCGATGGCGGTTTCAGCCAAGCGTTATTGTGAGCGCCAATACGACCCTGTGGCGATGATGAAAACCTTAGGTGGTAGCCGCGCAACAGTGCGCAAAATCTTTCTTACTCACTTAACTTTGGTGACGTTATTCTCAATTGTAATCGGTCTGGTTATTGGCTCTGTGCTGCAAAGTGTTGCTGCAGATTATCTGGCCAATTTTATGGATACTACATTGCCTGAAGCAGGGGTTAAGCCTTGGTTATTAGCGGTATTCATAGGTCTTGTATGTGCTTTGATGTTCTCGTTAAAGCCGTTATTAGACTTATTCGATATTCCGCCACTGCGTGTTTTACGTCGTAATTTAGGCGATAGCCTTGCGTTGAGTAAAGTGCATATTGGCGTGTCTATTTTGACAATTTTTGTCTTAATGTGGCTGTTTAGCGGTCAAATCATCACAACCTTAGTGTTGTTTGCTTCCACATTACTTGTCATTGCTGTGCTGTTTGGTATTTCGCGCTTAATCTTTGCCGCAGGTCGAAAGCTTGGTCTTCGCCCTGGCTCGAGTTGGTCGCTTGCAATTGCAACACTGCAAAAACGCGCAAACACCAATGCGGTGCAGTTGATCACCTTTGCACTTGCTATCAAGCTGATGTTGTTTTTAGTGGTTCTGAAAAACGACATGATCTCAGATTGGCAAATGCAGGTGCCAGAAGATGCGCCAAATATGTTTTTAATCAATATTGCCGAAGATGAAATCTCGCCGATTAAGCAATACTTCGACGAGAACCAAATCACGCATGAAGCATTTTTCCCGGTATTTAATGCGCGTGTAAACGCGGTGAATGGTGAAGAGTTTGCGCGTCGTGTGTCTAAACAAGAAGGTGAAGAGCAAGACGAGAATGCCCGTCAAGGGGTTAACCGTGAGCCTAACTTAACGTGGTTAGACGAAGTGCCTGAAGGTAATGAAATCGTAGAGGGTGAGTGGTTTAGCGACTCAGAGCGCTTAGAAGTCTCTGTATTCGATGGCTGGAAAGAGCGTCTTGATTTAAAACTGGGTGACGAAATTGAGTTTTTAATTAATGAGCAAAAATTCACAGCAACGGTAACCAGTTTCAGAACCGTAGACTGGGGCACGCTTAAGCCAAACTTTGTGATGATTTTAAGCCCTAATTTTGCGGGTAAAATTCCAGTCGCTTACTTCAGTGCAGCTAAACTTGAAGCGCAACATACCAAAGGTATTAGTAAGCTTTTACAGCAGTACCCAACAATCAGCATGATTGATATTAAAAATCGTATTCAACAGGCACAATCGATGATATCTCAAGTGTCATTAGCGATTGGCTTTGTGCTTATGATTGTGTTGTTTAGTGGGGCACTTGTGCTTATCTCTCAAGTCCAAGCAAGTCTTGCTGAGCGTATGCAAGAAGTCGTGATATTAAGAACTCTCGGTGCTAAAGGCAGTTTAATTAAACTTGCGACACTGTATGAGTTTTTATTGCTTGGTGCGATAGCTGGCGTGGTTGCTGCACTGGTGAGCGATGTTGCTTTGCTTGTTATTCAGCAGCAGCTATTTGGTGTTGATGGCCGTTTACACCCTTATATTTGGATTTTAGGACCGTTAGCAGGTGCGAGCTTTGTGGCATTCATTGGTTATTTTATGGTAGCAAAAACCATGCGTCAGAATACCCAAAAATTGCTACGTTCATTGGCTTAAACTGTAAGTTACTTGAATTATTAAAGGAATTGAAAGATGAAACATCATGCGATTAATTATGTCGAATTTGCAGCGAAGGATTTAGGTAGTACCGAGGTGTTCTTTCATCGTGTCTTTGGCTGGGATTTTACCCCTTATGGCCCTGAATATATTGCTTTTAGTGGTTCAGGTTTAGAGGGCGGTTTCTATCAAGCTGACAAGATGGCGAATGTTAATTCTGGTAGTGCACTGGTGGTGATATACAGTGAAGACCTAGAGTGTAGCTTGGAGGAAGTGCAAAAGGCGGGTGGGACAATTTGCCAAGACATTTTTGCTTTTCCCGGTGGGCGACGTTTTCACTTTTTAGAGCCCAGCGGTAATGAGCTGGCAATTTGGTCTGATAAGTAACTCAACCACGCATTCACGATTCTATTAATCGTTTTAATAAAAAACCCAAACGTGATGTTTGGGTTTTTTATGCTTTAAAGTGCAGTATGACTGAGCTTCTAAGAAGCGATACCCACATCTAATTTGGCAAACCACTCTAAAAACTCTTGTACAGCTTCACCCTTAAAAATACGGCCATGCTGCGGTGCCATCATCTCGATATCGAGTTCTTTTACTCGCGCAATCCAATTGTTTTTGGCGCTATTAGATGGCATCCAACGACGATGAAAGTACTCCATATGCTTTACATGTGCTGCAAAATCTTCGACAAACATAGGGACTTCCCCATGCTCTAAAGAGGCGCCAATATCACCACTCATCAGTATTTTTGCTTGCGGGTCATAAACGTTAAAGTTACCTGATGAATGCAAGTAGTGAGCGGGTACAAACTTTAATGTTGCAGATCCTACTCTCACTTCACCACCTTCATCTTTAATTGGTACGTATTCAATGTTTTCCATACCAAAGTGGCGTATAAAGCCTTCCCATAACCAAGGGGCATGAAGCTTGGCATTGGGAATGGTTTTATCCCAAAGTCCCAGTGACGAGATAATGTCAGGATCTTGGTGAGAGGCAAACAAGGTAGTGACGTGTTCAAGGTCAACATGCTTGAGTATACTTGCCAGCATAGGAGAAAAAAGTTCGACGCCGCCGGGATCTAGAATGATGGCTTCTTGCGCGCTTTTTATTAGGTATTGGTTGGTATCGATGATTTTTTCAGGTTTACTATCATCTCGCCCCAGTACTATCCATGTGTGACTCGCACTTGAGTATAGTTCGGTTGATTTCAACGCATCACTCCTCTTAATTTTGATATTTCACTGAGGTTGTCAGTCACAGCTGCTTTAATTCTTTTTGCAGCACTGGCTATAAAGTCAGAAACCCCTTGCAGGCTTTCACTGAAATCCCCTGCGTTTGAGGCTTCTACACGGCTCGTAACAGCAATGTATTCGGCACTTCGCATTTGCTTTTGTATGTCTTCAAAGTAGCTTTCTAAATTAAAGATAGCGTGCTCTAAGGCTTTGGATTTAACCATAAGGTCATCACACCCATTTGAGAGAAGTGTGTCTAAGGTTTTATCGCTTGAAGCCCTTTTGGCTTTTTGGATATGGTTAATGAAGTTACTGCACCTAACCACTGCAAGCGCCAAAGTGAAGAGCTGGTTTGATAAGGTGGAAATTTCAGCTGTGGTTTTGATGGTTTGATCTGAAAACTCATCAATAAAATTAGTAATGGGCTTAAAACCAAACGCTGAATCGCCAGCACGTAGCGCAACAACGCGCGCATTCTTAGCGGTGAGTGATAGGTTTTTTGCCTCGGTCAAGATGATATCTAAGTTGGCAATGATATTGGCAACCCGGATAAAATTTCCAACAGCATCAGTTGATTGAGCAGCTTTAAGCATTATTTCGCTCTGATGAATATTTTTATTGAGCATAGATAATAAATTCAGAAGTTTCTAGATTTTATTATAGTTGCTAAGTGACCTTGATTATTTGAGCTTCATCATAAACACTTAAAGTTGGTCAATGTTGATTTGGGAAGAATGGATGCATCGCAACAACATGGTATTAACAGTTCTTATTGTGTTTATTGCTTACTTTAGTTCAGCTTTACTGGGTGAAACCTTTACTTTAGCTGATCCTATCTCTCCAAGCTTAATCATCTTGGCAGATGTTGTCTGCTTGTTAATTGCTCATCGTTTTTGGCAAGGTCTAAACCGTTTTATTTTTCCAGTATTAGCGACTTTGCTTAGTGTTAGCATGTGGCTATTGTCTCTGCCTCAATCACTCATTATCAATGTGGTATTTCATCTTTTGATCGTGGGACAGGTTTATTTCCTGTCTGGAAAAATTCGTCACTATAAAATAAAGAGTGTCGGATTGAAGCGACTTGCGCTCGCATACCTTATTGGTGTGGTGTCTTTTGTCAGTGTAGCGTTAGCTTTATCCAAGGGAAGCGCTTATTTTATCGGTATGGAGCCAGAGGTAGAACATTTACTACAAACCTTCTCAATATTGCTATTTGCTTCACACGCTTTGTCTCATGATGAAGAGCAAGAGGGCCAAGTATTTTCTTGGTCTTGGCTGCTAGCATGTGTAGTTTGTTTAGCGGCAATGCCAATAGCTTTATTTTCTTTAAGTAGTTTTTTCATGGTTAATTTGCTGCTCTTTATTGCCAGTCGTTTGCTGTTAAACGGCAAACAGTTTGCTTCGCTAAATGTGGTGTTGGCGATGCTATTTTCTTCGATGATAGTTTTATCGGAACAAGCCCAGCAAATATCGCCTTTAGGTATAAATGGCAGTGTTGAATTGCTTTTTGCTGTGTGTACATCTTTATTTTTGTTAACTGTTTTATTGGATCATGCGCGTTTTCAGCATAGTTTCGAGTACAGTCAGGTAATGTTAGTCACCATTGATGAACAAGGGCAAATTGTTCATGCAAGCAAGGGGTTTTTAGATGCCATGCAATGTGATTTCAAAGACTTACAAGGGCGTTATCTGAGCGAGTATCTGAGCGAAGAAAATGCCAGTGATTTACTGAAATGTGGTGCTCAAGGACAATCTCATTTTTATTTACCAGAAGTGAAACTAACGACCTTCTCAAAACGCAAACTGTCATTAAGCCTATTTGCAGATGTGGTAGATGATAAAGACAAACACGCGCAAACAATCATTTCATTTCAGGATATCTCTGACAAGTTGATGCTAACCCAAGCGCTGTCTGAAGAAAAGGAGCTGTTAGAAGTCACCTTAAGCTCTATCGGTGATGGTGTTATCTGTACCGACAAAGCCAGCCGCATTACCTATATGAACCCCGTTGCAGAAGCGGTTTTGGCGAAATTAACTAAAGAAGTGAAGGGTAAGCCATTTTCTGAGGTTATGCCTTTATTCAATGAGGAAACCTTGGAGCCCATTGATCAAGTGACAGATCATTGTATGAGGCAGCGTGCGACCTTAGGCTTGCCTGAGCTCACTTGCATTAAGAATCACTTGGGCTTGGTGTTTGCTATTCAAGACTCTATCTCACCAATTTATAGTAAATCAGGTGAAATCATTGGCTCTGTCATGGTGTTTCAAGATGTCACAGAGTCTCGAATGATGACTCGAAAAATGAATCATCTGGCTCATCATGATGCTTTAACAGGCTTACCAAATCGTTTGTTACTACAAGATAGGCTGGCACAAGCTTGTAATCGAGCAGATAGAAATCAACATGCTTTTGCTGTTATTTTTATTGATCTTGATAAATTCAAAAATATTAATGATTCTTTAGGTCATGATGCTGGTGACTTTCTGTTACAAGAGGTTGCGCACCGGCTAAACAGAGGTTTAAGAAGTTGCGATACCGTGGCGCGTATGGGCGGCGATGAATTTGTTATTTTAGTCGACAGCATTAAAGAGCGCGCGCATATCCATACAGTGATTGAGAAAGTGCTGCTGACTTGTAGCGGGGAGTACGAGTTAAAAGGTATTCAACTGAATGTGACCTTGAGTGCTGGGATTGCTGTGTATCCTGATGATGGTACTAATTCTGAAATGTTGATGAAGCATGCTGATACGGCTATGTACAGAGCTAAAAAGGTCAATAAAAGTAATTACCAGTTTTACAATTCCCAGCTAGACAAAGAGGTCGAACAACGTATAGAACGAGAAGCTGAGCTGGTTCAGGGTCTCAAACATGGTCAGTTCGAGCCTTACTTCCAAGCCATCGTCAATGCGAAGAGTTTTGCACTGGAGAAGCTAGAAATGCTCGCTCGCTGGCAAACTCAGGAAAAGTTAAAAGGGCCCCATGAGTTTATTGCTGTTGCTGAAGAAGCGGGGTTGATGAATAAAGTCACGCTGCAGTTATTAGAAAAAGCCATGACGTCTTTGGTCCGTTGGATCACCACTTCAGTAAATTTACAGCTCAGTGTAAATTTAACCGCTGACCAGTTGTTAGATGAAAGCTTTCTAAGTGAATTTGAATCTTTACTGGATTGCTACCAAATTTCTCCTAAGAATATTGAGCTTGAAATCACAGAAACATCGTTGATTGCGAACTTAGATGAGATGCGACAGTCTTTAGAGGTTCTACAAGAAAAGGGCTTCAGTGTCGCTATCGACGATTTTGGCACTGGTTATTCGAGTTTAACTTACCTTAAGCATTTGAAGTTTAACACGCTAAAAATAGATAAAAAATTTGTTGATGACTTAAACTATGACAGAGAAGAAGATGACCTAGCTGTGGTGATCATCAATATGGCGAAAAGTTTAGGGGTAAGTACCGTTGCTGAAGGGGTTGAGTATTGTGGGCAAGCAAAGCGATTAGCAGATGCGGGCTGTTCACAACTCCAAGGGTACTGCTTTGCCAAGCCTATGCCCATAGATGCCATTAGTAATATGGTCGAGTTGGGCACAGTGATGAGTCAAATACACAGAAAGATGACTTAATTAACCTGAGCTTTGGATAATAAATCTATCTCCAGCGGCTACTTTCAGCGCTAACAGCGTTGAATTTACTTACAATAGGCCAGCTATTGATGCGTAAATTCGCCTTGTTATCGCTAAAAGTCTCCGGCTGCAGACTTGAAAAAGTTCTTATCATTTCAATATAAATACTTTAGTAAATCTCTTAACCAAAGCTCAGGTTAATTAGGCTGAGTTTAAGCCATGCTATTTATCTATATGTCCTAAGTCTCTACTTGGATCGAGTTTGTCTCGGACACGACGTTTTAGCTCTTTAGCCTCAGGAAAACCGCCATCTTGTTTTCTACACCAAATTAGCTCGTCGTTATAGTAAATTTCAAACACACCTTTTGAAGCTGGTGCAATAGCGACTTGTTGTAAATCATCACTAAAAGTTGAGAGTAATTCTTGGGCAAGCCACCCGCTTCGCAGAAGCCACTGGCACAAAACACAGTAATGAATGGTAATGGTCGGTCTTTTCATTGTTTTTTAGCGCAAATTGGTATGATGTACATATTATGTCTGAAAGGGTTTTGTTGTGAAAGCCAAGCTATTATTGATCTTCATCTTGTTATTTACTCCTTTATTAAAAGCACTAGAAGTCGGTGCGGAGCAAGTGCAAACATATTTACCATTAATAAAAGACAAACGTGTTGCCTTAGTTGTAAATCAATCAGCACAGGTAAAAGAGCAGCACTTGCTTGATGTGCTATTAGAGAAGCGAATTGACGTAAAAAAAGTATTTTCTCCGGAGCATGGCTTTCGAGGAAAGCAGGACGCTGGCGCTAAGATCAATGACCAAATAGACGGCAAAACGGGTTTACCCATTATTTCTTTATATGGAAAATCGAAAAAACCAAAGTTAACTGATTTGGCTGATGTGGATGTCATTATTTTTGATATTCAAGATGTGGGCGTTCGCTTTTACACTTATATTAGCACCATGCATTATGTACTTGAGGCTGCTGCTGAAGCCGGTAAAAAAGTCATAGTATTAGATAGACCAAACCCTAATATCAACTTAATTGATGGGCCAGTTTTAGAGCCTGAGTTTCAATCATTTGTTGGTATGCATCCAATCCCAGTCTTGCATGGCATGACAGTTGGAGAGCTGGCAAAGATGATAGTGGGAGAGGGCTGGCTAAACACTGAAAAGCAACCTGAATTAACCGTGGTTGCAGTATCTGATTACGATTTATCCGAGCCGTTTGAGTTACCCATTAAGCCAAGTCCGAATTTGCCGAATAGTCAATCTATAGCGCTTTATCCTTCGTTGTGTTTTTTTGAAGCGACACCCGTATCAGTTGGCCGTGGTACCGATTTTCCATTTCAAGTATTCGGCCACAATGACGTGAAGCTGGGTAAATTTGAATTTACGCCCGTTTCGACACCTGGTGCTGCGCTAAACCCAAAACTAAAAGACACTGTTGCTTATGGTCAAGACCTTAGAGCTCATCAAGGCACAGAATTTGACTTAGCTTGGTTTGTGGGCGCTTACAATAAATTTAAGGCAGAAAATAAGGTGTTCTTTAAATATCCAAAGTTTATGGATAAGCTGGCTGGCACTGATAAACTAAGAAAAGCGATGCAGTCAGGGCAGTCTTTAACTGAGATTGAAAAAAGCTGGCAGCCTAAACTTAAGCACTTTAAGTTGCGCCGCCAACCTTATTTGATTTATGAGCGTTAGTTGTGGCGAATTGCACGCATATTGTCTGTGGCAAGGCTAGCGCGCTTTTGCCAACGACTGTGAGACTGGGTTAAGCCCAAAAATAACACATCGGTGATCAGCGTGCTGGCGGTACGAGTGAGAATACCCGCATGTTCTACAGGTTCTTTTTCGAAAGCAGTAAACAAGTTTAGTTCAGCTTGCTCAGTTAATGCATTGTTTCCGTATTTAGAGATTGAGACCACACAGCATTCATTCTTTGCAGCTTGCTCTGCTAATGTGACGATACTCTTACTGTCGCCAGATGTGCTAATCGCAATAAACAAGTCGTCTTTGTGCATGGTTGCTAAATAAGCCGATGCACTGATCTCATCCACTTGTGATAGCGCTGGTAAGCCAATCTGTTGTAGCTTTAAAGCGAAGTCATTTGCTACTAGATTGCTACTACCAATACCACAAATCAAAATTTTGCGTGCACTTTTAATTTTTGCAATAACCTGATTAAGATCTTCACTGTGGTTTAATTGTAATGTTTCTTCTAACACTGTGGTTTGATGTTGGATCAGTTTAGCTGCCAAATCAGCAATAGGATCGTCGCTGTTTGTAGGTAGTCGCTCATTCGTATTAAGTTGTTTTAGACTTTGTAAGTTTAGGTCATCGACGATAGCCAGTTTAAAGGCAGGAAAGCCCTTATAGCCTAGTTTTTGCGAAAACTTGATGACACTTGATTGGCTCACGCCTGCAGCTTGAGCAAGCTCGATAGATGATAGCGTTCTGATCTGCTGCGCGTTGTCTAGAACAAAATTTGCTAGCTTGGCTTCGCTGGTAGAAAGCTGAGGCAATAAGGCTTTAATTTTCGAAAATGATGACATGATGTTTACTTCTTAGATAACGTTGTACCTATTATAGGGTTTTATCTCAAAAAAGGTAGTACGTTTATTATTGTTATTTTCGATATAGTGTACCACTTTTGGTGAAAGTGTCACATACGTGTTTTTTCTTAAAACGCAAAAGCTTGGTTTTTAAAATATTACTCTTTAAGCTTACTCGTTTAATCGTGCTTAACGAATTACACTTCATTACAGTAATTTGTGGAAAATAATAAACCGCACTTAAGGAAATTTATGTCTTGGTATTCAATTTTACCGCCGCTGATAGCTATATTGGTGGTGTTCTGGCGTAAAGAAGTCATTATGGCTTTGTTATTGGCGGTAATAAGCTCAGAGTTTTTATTGCTATATATGCAAGGGCAGTCTGGGTTACTTACTTTTGTTAACAGTGTTGAACGTGTCATTTCTGTGGCAACGTCAGCAGGAAATAGCCGAATTCTTATATTCAGTATTGTGATTGGTGCACTATTGGCCTATATCCGTGAATCGGGTGGTGTCGCTGCGACGGTCAATAAATTGATGAATCTAGGGGTTGCCAAAAGCAAACGGCAAGTTGGGTTACTTACCATGTTTACTGGCACTTCGGTATTTATCGAATCAAATATGAGTGTGTTGACGTCAGGTATTGTTTCACGAGGTTTGTTCGATAAATTTAAAATGAGTCGAGCGCGTTTGGCCTACATTATAGATAGTACCAGTGCGCCCGTGTGCATCTTGATTTTACTGAACGGCTGGGGGGCTTATGTACTTGGGCTATTAAGCAACTATGAGCTTGAGCAGTCGGCAGTGAGTATTCTTTGGAGCTCTGTGGCCTTTAACTTTTACGCCATTATTGCGTTATTAATTGTCCTTTACACCATTGTGTTCGATAAAGTGCACGGCCCAATGAAAGAAGCCGAGCAACAACTTGAAAAGCAAAACTTAGAAATTGATGCGGGTCCTGCTGCGAGTAAAGCACGCTTTATGTTAATCCCTTTACTAACTTTAATTGTCAGCATGATTGGCTTTATGTTTTGGACCGGCAATGGCGAACTTGCCAGTGGTAGTGGCTCTAAGTCGGTACTTTATGCAACGGTTTTAGCTTCTATGGTTGCCTATTTACAGTTAATTGCGCACAAGCAGTTTACCCATCACCAGCTTGTTGATATTGGCTTCAAAGGCATGGGTGAGCTACTACCGCTAGTCAGCATTGTTTTGTTGTCTTTGACCTTAGGCGCGAGTTTAAAAGAACTGGGTACAGGACAATTCGTTGCTTCATTGGTTGGTGACTACTTACCTATCTATTTGATTGTGCCAGTTCTATTTTTGACTGGCGCGGTAATGTCGTTTACTACGGGAACATCTTGGGGCACATTCGCTATTCTTATCCCAATTGGTGTGCCGTTAATTCAAGCATTGGGCTTGCCTGCACCGCTGGTGGTTGGGGCGATTTTAAGTGGTGGTATTTTCGGTGATCACTGCTCGCCTATCTCTGATACCAGTGCGGTCTCAGCACTGGCATCAGGATGTGACTTATTGACGCATGTTAAAACACAATTACCTTATGCACTTGTCGGTGGGTTACTCGCATTGTTAAGCTTCTTTGTTGCAAGTCTTATCATGATTTAAGCAAGATAGATTAAGGGCAGCTATAAGTGCCCTGGTTTTGATTAAGGGTTGTTAGGTTTACTAGCAGCCCTTTTTTATTGCTAGTAAGGGCTAGCAGCTCACCTTGACGAAGTTGCCCCTCAAGGTTGATATCAGATAAATCTCTCACCAATGACTTTTCAATCTCCAGTAAAGTGTTTTCTTTACAGTCAGCTATTAACAAAAATTCTGTGTTGTTATCAATGATCCGGCCATGGAATGAACGCGCTTGTGCGAGTAACTCTGAATGTTTTGCTTGAATGCTTTCAGGGCTTTGTAATGTGTGATTTCGAGTGATCTGCACTTTATATTGACCATCTTCTTTGCTGTGGTGCTCTATTTGTTCATACTGGGTCAAGTCAAGCGCGTACACCTGAGTGGTTTCATTTTCAGGTTGTATCCATAAGGCACCTAAAAATAGCAAACCAGCGCAAGCCATTGCCCATTGTGCTTGTTGCCAAAATTTATTTTGTTTTGGCTGGCGACATTTAGCCTTCATTAGCTCAAGGTCTTGTTTGGTTAAACCCTGCTGTTGCTTACGCTGTTGGTAAGCTTGTTTCAAGGTCTTATCAAAATCATCATCATTCGCCATGGGAGTCTCCTAAACGCTGTTTTAAAGCTTGCTTGGCGTAGCGTAATCTGGTTTTTATGGTTTCAACTTCGCTATGTGTGATCGTTGCGATTTCTTGTAAGCTGAAGCCTTCTAATTGCAGGCTGAGCGCTTCTCTTTGCAAAAAAGGCAGGGTGAGGAGTGCATCATAGAGTGCGTTTTTTTCATCCGCTTCAGCTTCGCTACTCGTAGCTTCATGGTGTTGTTCATCGAGTGAAGATAGACGGTTCTGTTTCTTAAATTCGTCTAGTAGAGCATTTCGAGCGATTGAAAATAGCCATGCTTTTGGTGTTTGCTGATCACGGTATAGATGGCTTTTTTCTACAACGGTGAGCCACGTTTTTTGGCAAATATCTTTTGCCAGTTCACGATCGCTTTGTCCACTCAAAAAATGAAACAGGTCTTGGCTATAGGTATTGATTAAAATCTCTATATAGATATCTTCGCCAGTCTGTTTATACGCCTCTAGTGGATCTCTGCTGGGTGAAACCTTATGTAACCATGTTTTTAATGCTATCAGCATAGGCACTTTCCCGATTGTTCTTTTCCCTATTGATTGGCTTATCTCGCTGACAAGCCAATCAACTTAACTTATACCACTCCTCCTAATTAAGAATTATTGAGGGGTGGTATTTAGCTTATTGCTGTAATTTGAACTCTAACACAACTTGTAAACCGGTTTGCACTATCGCCTTGCCGTTTTCCATCTTAGGACGGTACTTCCAGCCTTTTAGTGCTCTTAATGCTTCTCGATTAAAAATACGTTTTGGCTCAGCATTAATAACTTGTGCATCAATTACATTGCCTGCTTTATCGATTGAAAATGCCATTTCAACCCAGCCCTCTTTGCCATCACGAGCAGCAACGGCTGGATATTTAGGATCCACCCTGACAATCGGGGTTGCATCGCCATCTTGTGGTGCAAATATTTGCGTGTTGATTGGCGTTCTATCTAATTCTATCACTGGGCCGCCTATACCAATTTGTGGCCCTGCTACCTCAGACGGTACCGATGTTTGTGGTCTTGGCGGTTGTGCTTTAGGTTGCGGCGGTGGTGGTAAAGGCCTTGTTTTAGTTTGTACCTCGGAGTCTGGTCTGTCTTGCATGATCTCTAATTCAAAGGGGGTTTTAACTTCAACAGGCGCTCTTTCTTCACTGCTGATTAAATAATTCATAAAGGCAAAAGCAGCCAAGGTCACTATGGCACCGATTACAATTGATGCAGATACTTTAGTCATGGTTTGAGCTGGAGTTGGCATGGTGTAGGTCATCATAATAAGCGCCTCTTTTTTGTTTGCTTACCTCTAAAACGACACAGCAAGAAAAAAGGGGTGAAAAAATTTTAAATTTTTTTATCAACCGTTCCACAGTACAATACGTATAGGTTTGCCGAGGAAGTAATATGCAGTTACAAGAAATTGATAAAACGCGTTATAGAAAACATCTTAATAAAGTGATTTTTGCCTGTATTGCCGCGCTTACAGTGGGCAGTTTAGGGGTAGCACAGTTGCTAATTTTATTGTTCCCAGATGCAGATGGTAGTCACTTTCATTGGAATTTACTGGGCGTGGTAGTGACTTCAATTGTTATAGGTCTGACTTTAAAAAAGGTTAAGTCGCACCCATTTATGTATGAAGTTGCGTATGTGTGGGATCTAAAACAATCACTTAATCGCATCACACGCAAGATGATGGCAATTAAAAAAGCCGCCAAAGAAGGCGATGTTGATGCAATGTTGGCAATGCAGTTTAGTTATTCTGGGTCAAAACAACTTTGGACGCTAGATGACAACACCATCACGATGGAAGATTTGAGTATGTGGCAAGCTGAATTAGATGCATTGGCGCGTGAATATCAAGTTGAATTGGATATTACTAAATACGACGAGCGCATTTTAGCTAAGTTTTAATGGGCTCCTAAATTTCAAGCTATCAAAAATGTGATAGTATAAC
This sequence comes from Pseudoalteromonas sp. SS15, assembly GCF_049257195.1. NCBI lineage: Bacteria > Pseudomonadati > Pseudomonadota > Gammaproteobacteria > Alteromonadales > Pseudoalteromonadaceae > Pseudoalteromonas > Pseudoalteromonas sp. SS15. The sequence continues at coordinate 88,517 of NZ_JBMMUD010000004.1, read as the reverse complement.
ACTTTAAAATTATTAGGTTCGCAAAAGTCGTGGCAGAAGTAAGAGCGAGAGTGAAGCTGAATGTAGGACAGCACAGTCATATTCCTGCAGAAATTGTATCGTTTCATGGTTTACAAGATGGTGAAGAGCACGTTGCTCTAATCTTTAATGAAGCTGATAAGAATGAAGTACCGCTTATTCGTATGCACTCAGAGTGTTTAACGGGGGATGTCTTCCATTCTTCACGTTGTGACTGTGGTGAACAGTTAAATGAATGTATCGAAACCATGCATGAGCAAGGTGGCATCATTCTGTATTTGCGTCAAGAAGGTCGCGGTATTGGTTTGTACAACAAAATCGATGCGTATGTTTTACAGTCGCAAGGTATGAATACCTACGAAGCGAATAACCACTTAGGTTTTGATGACGACTTACGTGATTTCTCAGACGCTGTTTTGATGCTTCAGGCGATGGGCTTAAATCACGTTAAATTGATGACGAATAATCCACGTAAACTTAATGCGCTAAAAAATGCAGGCATTGAAGTTGATAAAGTTGTCGGCACTCACGCACACATAAAAGACGGTAACCGTCATTATTTAGAAGCGAAAGTGAAGCATGGTTCACACATGTTAGATATGGAAAAAGTACCTGAGAAAAAGTAGCTTTTTCACCTTCTTTTGTATTCGAGAACACAATGCGACCCACTATGGTCGCATTTTGTGTTTTGATAGGTATAATTCCAGTGTTTTGATTAGTTTTAGGTCTTTATGTCTTCAAAGATAAATGTTTTTAGTGCTTCTGCGGGTTTGCAGTGGTTAAAGCAAGGTTGGAATATATTTAAAACCCAGCCGATGACTTTTATGTTTATGTACATCTTTATGATTGTTGTTGCATTGATCCCCTTGGTGCTTCCTCCATTGCAATTAGTTGCAGCATTTACGGCGCCTTTTTTAACGATCGGTTTTTATTTGGCCGTTATTAGCAAGCAGCAAGGTAAAACCATCAGTCTTGCCGATATACTTAAACCGTTTTCGATCAAAGGCCGTCGCCTAAACTTATTTAGACTTGGCTTATATCAAATGGGCGCAGTGATTTTACTGACATTATTAGCTGACAGTTTATTTTCTGAAACTTTCGCACTGATGCAGCAGGCAACAGAAAACCACAATCATGAGCAATTATTAGCTGAAGTGATGAATACCTTGTCGATTGGCAACATTGGTATATTTTTATTAGCTCATGCAGTGAATTTAATGGCATTCGCCTTTGCACTCCCTTTGGTCTTTTTTAAAGGTGAAAACCGCATTTTTAAAGCGCTGGGGCAATCTTTGAAGGTGTTTCAAACGAATATGGCACCGCTTACTGTATTTAGCTTAGTGATCGGTGTATTAATGTTGGCAGCAATGCCATTAAGTTTCGTGCCTTTACTGGTTATCATGCCTGTGGCTTATATCGGCTTTTTCTGTTCATATCAGGCGATATTTCCTGCTGATGATATCAGTGACAATAACGGGCAGGGCGAAAAACACGCGTCGCAATCAAGCGCTATCAACACTGGTCGATTTGACGCTTAATGGATGAACAAACAAAGCAAAAGCTTAAAAACTACGTGTTGTGGCTGTTAGGTCGTCAAGAGTACTCAAAAAAAGAACTCGCACAAAAACTGAGAATGAAAGATGCGAGTGAAGACTACATAGAACAGCTTTTAAGTTGGTGTGAGTCCTTAGGGTATATTGATGAAAAGCGCTACTGCGAGAGCTTTTTACGCAGACAAATAAATAAAGGCTTAGGTCAAAAACGTGTTTTGGCCGAGGCGACAAATAAAGGGGTTGATCGGGCCCAACTGATGACGCTAATCGAAGAACAAGAAATAGATTGGTTTGAATTAGCGTTAGAGACCTACCAAAGAAAATATGGCTTAGGCGATAAACAACTCGATTATAAAGAAAAAGCCAAACGGGTGAGATATATGATGTACCGTGGATTTGGCTACGAAGAAATTAATTTTGCAATGCAAGCAACAATAGGTGACTGATCAAATGCAGCAAATGACTACCGCACAGTTAAGGCAATCGTTTTTAGATTACTTTGCCAAACAACAACACCAAGTTGTACCTTCAAGCTCACTAGTGCCGGGTAACGACGCAACGTTACTTTTCACTAACGCGGGTATGGTGCAATTTAAAGACGTATTTTTAGGTGGCGAAAAGCGCCCTTACACGCGAGCGACGAGCTCACAGCGTTGTGTTCGTGCCGGTGGTAAGCACAATGACCTTGAAAACGTAGGTTACACAGCTCGTCACCATACTTTCTTTGAAATGCTTGGTAACTTCAGCTTTGGTGATTACTTTAAGCAAGATGCCATCAAGTTTGCATGGCAGTTCTTAACAGAAGTTGTTCAGTTACCAAAGGAAAAGTTGATGGTAACGGTTTATCACACTGATGATGAAGCGTTCGATATCTGGGCAAAAGAAGTGGGCGTGCCTGAAGATCGCATTATCAAAATCGATACGTCTGATAATTTCTGGTCTATGGGTGATACAGGTCCTTGTGGTCCATGTTCTGAAATTTTCTATGATCACGGTGAGCACATTTGGGGCGGTCCTCCAGGTTCTCCAGAAGAAGATGGCGACCGTTTCATCGAAATCTGGAACCTAGTATTCATGCAATACAACCGTCATGCTGACGGCACTATGGAGCCGCTGCCTAAGCAATCTGTTGATACAGGTATGGGTCTTGAGCGTATTGCTGCAATCTTGCAAGGTGTTCACTCAAACTACGAAATCGACTTATTCCAAAACCTAATTAAAGCAGCTGCTTCTGTGACAAATGCGCAAGACTTAGAAGATAAGTCACTTCGCGTTGTTGCCGATCACATTCGTTCTTGTGCGTTCTTAGTGGCCGATGGCGTGATGCCTTCAAACGAAGGTCGCGGTTATGTTCTGCGTCGTATTATTCGTCGCGCAGTTCGTCACGGTAACAAGCTAGGCGCTGAAGGCGCATTCTTCTATAAGCTGGTAGCAGCACTTGTTCAAGAAATGGGTGAAGCTTACCCTGAGCTTGCTAAACAGCAAGAGATCATCGAAAAAGTTCTACGCATAGAAGAAGAGCAGTTCGGTAAAACACTAGATCGCGGTTTGGCTATTCTTGAAGAAAACCTAGCAGACCTTAAAGGTGATGTTATCCCGGGTGACGTAGTATTCAAACTGTACGACACATACGGTTTCCCAGCTGATTTAACTGCTGATGTTGCGCGTGAGCGTTTCATGACAATCGACGAGCGTGGCTTCCAAGAGTGTATGGAAGTTCAGCGTAAGAAAGCTCAGCAAGCGGGTAAGTTTGGTGCTGATTACAATGAGCAGCTTAAGTCTGAAAAGTCGACTGACTTTAAAGGATACGATGCAACTCATTACAGCGGTACTGTGGTTGAGCTATTCAGCCAAGGTGAAGCCGTTAAAGTACTAGAAGACGGTCAAGAAGGTATTGTTGTACTAGACCGTACACCGTTCTACGCAGAGTCTGGTGGTCAGGTTGGTGATACTGGTTCACTTAAAGTTGCAGGTGGCGAGTTTGTTGTTATTGACACCACGAAACTAGGCAATGCATTTGCACACCACGGTAAAGTAGTTGGTCGCATTGGTGTAAACGATAAAGCCGATGCACACATTGATGCTGAGCGTCGTGAACGTATTAAGAAAAACCACACAGCGACTCACTTAGTGCACGAAGCATTACGCCAAGTCGTTGGCGATCACGTAGCACAGAAAGGCTCATTGGTAATGCCAGATCGTTTACGTTTTGACTTCTCACACTTTGAAGGCGTGACTAAAGCACAACTTCGTGAAGTAGAAGACTTAGTGAACGCAGAGATCCGTAAGAACTTCGCACTACAAACTGAATTAATGGACATCGACGAAGCGAAAGCAAAAGGTGCGATGGCGTTATTTGGTGAGAAGTACGATGATGAAGTACGCGTTGTTTCAATTGGCGATTACTCTATCGAATTATGTGGTGGTACACACGTATCGCGCGCTGGTGACATCGGTCTATTCAAGATTGTGTCTGAAGGCGGTATTGCAGCAGGTGTTCGTCGTATCGAAGCGGTAACCGGTGAAGATGCGGTTAACTATGTCTCTGAGCAAGAAGCACAGCTAAGCGAAATTGCAGCGCTTGTGAAAGGCGACGCAAGTAACGTACTTGAAAAAGTTGCAGCCCTAATTGAGAAATCTAAAGGCCTTGAAAAGCAAGTTACTCAGCTTAACGACAAGCTTGCAAGTGCAGCTGGTGCCTCATTAATTGAATCTGCCGTTGACGTAAATGGCGTGAAACTATTAGTTGCTAATGTGGCTGGTACTGAATCGAAAGCGCTTCGCGGCATGGTTGATGATCTTAAGAACAAGATGGGTTCTGGTGTTATCGCGCTAGGTGTTGCAAATGGCGATAAAGTAAGTCTAATTGCAGGTGTGACTAAAGATTTAGTTGGCAAAGTAAAAGCAGGCGAACTAGTTAATCACATGGCAGCACAAGTGGGCGGTAAAGGTGGTGGTCGTCCAGATATGGCTCAAGCGGGTGGCTCACAGCCTGAAAACCTTGACGCTGCGCTGCAAAGCGTTAATGCATGGGTGAGCGAAAAGACGCAATAATTGCGATGTAACTCGTGGCATTAATTGTTCAAAAATTTGGTGGCACCTCGGTAGGCTCGATTGAGCGTATCGAGGCTGTTGCCGATATCATCATAAAAACCCAACAACAGGGTCATCAAGTCGTTGCCGTTGTCTCTGCAATGTCTGGTGAAACCAATCGTTTAATCTCTCTCGCACACGAAATTGACAGCCGTCCTAGCAGCCGTGAACTCGATGTTTTGGTGACGACTGGCGAACAAGTGACTGCGTCGCTTTTGGCTATGGCCATCATTCGTCGCGGACATCCAGCAATTAGTTTACTTGCCGATCAAATTGGTATTCAAACTGACAACATGTTTGGTAAAGCGAGAATTGAGTCCATCTGTACCGACCGTTTAAATCAAGAAATGGAACATAACCGTATTGTGATAGTGGCGGGTTTTCAGGGGCGAGATCGGGAAGGCAATATAACAACGCTAGGCCGTGGTGGCACAGACACAACGGCGGTTGAGTTAGCGGGTGCCTTGAAAGCGGCTGAATGTCAGATATTCACAGACGTAGATGGTGTTTACACCACAGATCCTCGTATTGAGCCGAATGCGCGTCGTCTTGAGCAAATTACCTTTGATGAAATGTTAGAGATGGCGAGCCTTGGAGCGAAAGTCTTACACTTGCGTTCGGTTGAAGCTGCTGGTCACTATCGATTACCACTTAGGGTGTTATCGAGCTTTTGCCACTCAAAGGGGACGTTAATTACTTACGAGGAGCCAGATATGAATAAAGCCCCAGTTTCAGGTGTGGCTGCCAGTAAAGATGAGGTGTTAATTACCCTTAAGCAGTTACCAAATCAGCCACAGATCTTTGCAAGCCTACTCACCGTATTGGCTGATGCGGGCATTGCGGTAGATATGTTGAGCCAATTAAACCACCAACTTGATAAAATAGACTATGCTTTTACTGTGCACAGTAATGATCATCATCAAGTTATTGAGCTTTTGACACACCAGCAAGAAAGTCTCGGTTTTGTTGAATTGGCGTGTGATAAGGAAGTGGCTAAAGTGTCTGTGATAGGCATTGGCCTGAAGTCTCATGTGGAAGTTATCGCACAGTTTTATACGGCAATGTCTCACGAGAATATTAGAGCTGACTTAGTGACAACATCCGAAATGAAAATTTCGGCTTTGCTGCCGCAAAAGTACCTAGAATTGGCTGTTAGAGCATTGCACAGCACATTTTTATTGGAAAGTATTGAGTAAAATGGTTTTTTTGCTTACTTTTATGAATACTTTTCATTAAAATGAAATTGACGCGGAATCTTCTAATTTTTGGAATAACAGGAGCAATAGAATGCTAATACTAACTCGTCGAGTGGGTGAAACCCTAATGATTGGTGATGAAGTAACTGTAACTGTACTAGGTGTTAAAGGTAACCAAGTACGTATTGGTGTTAATGCACCTAAAGATGTTTCAGTTCACCGTGAAGAGATTTACATGCGAATTCAGGCTGAAAAGTCTGGTCCTGCAACAGGTAACATCTGATCAGCTTTTAGCGAATAATTTAAAGAGCCACTATTCATTAGTGGCTTTTTTTTGCGCTAAGATAAACTCAACCGTCTCGTCATCCAATGCACTTAAAGATAAATATTGTGCACCTCTTAGTGAATAGATAAGTAGACCTCTGTCTGTTTTTATAACTTTGGTGATGTCTTGCCAATTAAATACAAACGATTTGTATGGGTTATCTGCTTTAATTTTTTCTTCGTCAATCTCAACAATCACATTGGAGCCACTTGCTCTGCTGATCATCTGTCTGGCAACCCACCAAGGACGACGATAGTAATATGAAATGCATTCAATAACTGCCAAAATGATTAAGAAATTCCCCAGATAGCCATTCTCTAAACCATAAATAGACACTAAACCGAGCAGGGTTAGAAAACCGACTAACGCATATTTAGGTTTGTTAGCTTTACCAAATTTTTCAGACTCATCAAAGCACTCCTGATAGTAAGGCTTATCAAGGGTAAATTCGTGTTTATACATAGCAACTCATTAATCTTTATTTGCTGCCAATTTTATCAAAAAAGAATGGTGTATGCGTATTTGAAATTTTTTAATGTGACTTGCATTAAGTATGAATATACATTTTCTATTCACTCATAACGGTGTTTTGTTTAGTATTCACTTGGTCTTACCATTTTTTGTTTCCGTTTTTTAAACTTATCTTCGTAACCTATTTATCACTTTTATTTAAAGGTATTTAAATAAACCTGCGCTATTTTGAATATTTTTCATATTTATCTCAGTAATTCATTCGTTTGATCAGTATTTTACAGTTAAGTTGTTGCTATTGTTCAACTTTTAATATTGGTATTACCAATTTACAATGTTGTTTACAAGTTGAGCTCGTTTGTTATGATGTTGAATAAATATTTATAAAAAATGATTAATGACGCAAAGCGCGTTGTGAAAAAGGGGGAGAACATGGATATAGGTGCATTGTTGCTAGAGGCAGCCAGCTTAATGCTTACCGGCATGGTTGGGGTTTTTGCCTTCTTATCTATCTTAATTTTTGCTGTAAGCAAGTTATCACTTATCGCAGGTGGTGATGAGCCAGCAAAACCACAACGTCAACCTACTAAACGCCCAGCATCAACTGGCGTATCTAACGCGCACATTGCTGCAATCAGCGCAGCTATCGCTCAGTACAGATCAAAATAATAAAGGGGTCCACTATGTCAAAGTTAAAATTAACTGAATTGGTTTTAAGAGACGCACACCAATCATTGCTTGCTACTCGAATGCGACTAGAAGATATGCTACCAATCGCAGAAAAACTAGATAAAGCCGGTTATTGGTCTGTTGAATCTTGGGGTGGTGCAACCTTTGATTCTTGTATCCGTTATTTGGGCGAAGATCCTTGGTATCGCATTCGCGCTTTAAAAGAAGCCATGCCAAATACCAAGCAGCAGATGCTTTTACGTGGTCAAAACTTACTGGGTTATCGCCATTATGCCGATGACGTGGTAGAGAAATTTGTAGAACGTGCACATCATAATGGCGTTGATGTTTTCCGTATTTTCGATGCCATGAATGATGTCCGGAACCTTGAAACGGCGATTAAAGCAGCTATTAAAGTCGGTGCGCATGCGCAAGGTACCATTTCTTATACTGTGAGTCCGGTTCACACTTTAGACATGTGGCTAGAACAGGCGAAAAAACTAGAAGCCATGGGCTGTCATTCAATCTGTATTAAAGATATGGCTGGCTTATTAAAGCCTTATGATGCAGAAGAGCTGATCACTGAACTTAAAAATACCGTGTCAGTGCCAATTGCCATGCAGTGTCACGCGACAACGGGTTTAAGTACCGCGACATACCAAAAAGCCATTGATGCAGGTATTGATATGCTTGATACTGCTATTTCGTCTATGAGTATGACTTATGGTCATAGTGCCACAGAGACCATGGTGGCAATTACCGAAGGCACAGCGCGTGATACAGGTCTAAACCTTGGTGAGCTTGAAGAGATTGCGAGTTACTTCCGCGAAGTTAGAAAGAAATATGCGGCATTTGAAGGCAGCTTAAAAGGCGTTGATGGCCGTATCTTACTCGCTCAAGTGCCTGGCGGCATGTTAACTAACATGGAAAACCAGCTTAAAGAACAAGGCGCGGGTGATAAGCTAGATGATGTTCTAAAAGAGATCCCAGCTGTTCGTAAAGACCTTGGTTTTATTCCGCTTGTGACACCAACATCGCAAATCGTCGGTACTCAGGCGGTACTAAATGTTCTAACTGGTGAGCGTTACAAGACCATCACTAAAGAAACTGCGGGTGTGTTAAAGGGGGAGTATGGCTCGACACCAGCTGAAGTTGACTCAGAGTTACAACAACGCGTATTAGATGGCGCAGAAGCGATCACGTGTCGCCCAGCAGATCTGATCGATGCAGAACTTGATAGTCTTGAAGCTGAGCTAGTTGCGAAAGCCAAAGAAGATAATATTGAGCTTGCTGCTGACCAAGTTGATGACGTGTTAACTTATGCGCTATTCCCGCAAATTGGTCTTAAGTTCCTTAAAAACCGCAACAACCCAGATGCGTTTGAGCCGAAACCAACTTTAGTTACCACTGAAAAGCCAGCACCTGCAGCAAAACCGGCTTCTCCACAAAAACAATCAACAGAGCGTTACAGTGTGCAAGTTGATGGCAAAGTTTATGATGTTGTCGTTGCACCAGGTGGTGAACTTAAAGAAGTGCAAGTCAAAGACAGTGAGCTTATTCCACAGTCAGCATCGGTCAGTACGAGCGAAACACTGAATGCACCGCTTGCCGGTAACATCTTTAAGTTATTGGTACGTGCAGGTGATGCAGTCGCTGAAGGCGATGTAGTCATGATCATGGAAGCCATGAAGATGGAAACAGAAGTGCGTGCGACGCACAGCGGTACGGTTGCAAATGTCTTAGTCTCTGAAGGTGACTCTGTCGCAACGGGCGATGCCATGATTGAGCTTGCATAGGAGGTCACATGGACGGGTTGTTAAATTTATGGCAAGCAACGGGCCTTGCCAACTTTACCGTGCCAGCTCTAGTCATGATGGCGGTGGGCTGTGGTTTACTCTACCTTGCTATAGCAAAAGGGTTTGAACCTTTACTTCTTGTACCAATTGGCTTTGGTGCAATATTAACGAATATTCCAGTTGCGGGCTTGGCAGAGCCAGGTGGCTTGTTGTACTACGTTTACTATATAGGTATCGATAGTGGTGTTTTTCCGCTGCTGATATTTATGGGCGTGGGCGCGATGACGGACTTTAGTGCACTTATTGCAAACCCTCGTATGTTATTACTGGGTGCTGCAGCGCAGTTTGGTATTTTTGCGACATTATTTGGCGCTATTGCGCTGAATTTTGTGCCGGGCTTTGAGTTTACTCTGCAGGATGCCTCAGCAATTGCCATCATTGGTGGTGCAGATGGCCCAACCGCTATTTTCTTGGCCTCAAAGCTTGCACCAGAACTTTTGGGCGCGATTGCGGTAGCTGCATATTCTTATATGGCATTAGTACCAATCATCCAGCCGCCGATCATGCGTGCGCTAACGTCTGAAGAAGATAGAAAGATTGAAATGCCACAACTGCGTCATGTAACTAAGCGTGAGAAAATTATCTTCCCACTGGCAGTACTTGGTTTAGCGATTATGTTCTTACCTTCAGCATCACCGTTGGTTGGCATGTTCTGTTTAGGTAACTTAATGCGTGAGTGTGGTGTTGTCGATAGATTAAGTAACACCGCACAGAATGAGCTTATCAATATAGTAACTATTTTCTTAGGCTTAGCGGTGGGTTCTAAGTTATCAGCGACTGAATTCTTAACAGTTGAGACGTTAGGTATTTTAGTACTTGGTGCTTTGGCTTTCTCAATTGGTACAGCGTCGGGTGTATTTATGGCGAAAATTATGAATAAGTTCTCGAAGCATCCTATTAATCCACTTGTCGGCGCGGCAGGGGTATCAGCGGTACCAATGGCAGCACGTGTAGTGAACAAAGTGGGCCTAGAGAATAACCCGCATAACTTCTTGTTAATGCACGCAATGGGGCCAAATGTAGCAGGTGTACTTGGAAGTGCCGTGGCAGCAGGTATTCTGCTAGCACTTGTTGGCTAGCAAGTATTAAGTTTCTTCCAACCTAAATGCGCAGCCGCTGGCTGCGCTTTTTTTGATTTGGCGTAATTGTATTAGTTAACCTGAGCTTTGGTTAAGAGATTTACTAACGTATTGATATTGAAATGATAAGTAATTTTTCAAGTCTGCAGCCGGAGACTTTTAGCGATAACAAGGCGAATTTACGAATCAATAGCTGGCCTATTGTAAGTAAATTCAACACTGTTAGCGCTGAAAGTAGCCGCTGGAGATAGATTTATTATCCAGAGCTCAGGTTAATTATAACCATACAAAAAGCTTTGCTCTGTATGTTCTTTCTCTTGCTCTTCGAGCTGCATAAGATTTGCGACTTCTTGTTTGTAAGACTTACTTTTCTTTAAATCTTCTTCATTGTTCTCTTTGATGACGCCTTGGCTCTTTAATTCAGATGGCATTTGGGTGATCTCTGAAATTTTCATCTTATCTCTCCTCGAGTTGCACGCTTTGAAGTATTGGTATTTCTGTGTAGTTTGTTTTGCAGAAGTTGTACCAAGAAAAACTTATGTAGACACTTTAAGTAGTTATAGAAAAGATTTATTGATCTCGCTTGCTATTTCTTAAATTAATTGCATCAATAACGGGCAGTAACTCCTCAATTTAGTGCAAAACAACCATGACAAAGCCATATTCTCAAGCATGTGAAAACAATAAAGCCCCAATTCTGAATAAGATAAGAACATATCTAACGGATAAAGAAAAAGTTTTAGAAATAGGAAGTGGCACCGGGCAGCATGCTGTGCATTTTGCAAAGCATCTTCCGAATATAATTTGGCAAACGGCAGATCAAGCCATGCATCATGAAGGGATTAACGCATGGTTAGATGAGGCTAAGCTGAGTAATTTAATTGCGCCAATTACCCTAGATTTAAACCATGATTGGCCTGTGACTGAAAAGTACGATGCAATTTACACTGCTAACACACTTCATATTGTGTCTGAGCCTTTGGTTGAAAAGCTAATTATCGGTGCGGCTAAACACAGTCAATCGCACAGTCATTTATTCATTTATGGTCCTTTTAACTACAATGGGCAGTTTACCAGTGAAAGTAATCAAGGCTTCGATGCCATGCTAAGGGCAAGAGACCCACAAAGTGGTATTCGAGATCAAGAGTGGGTTGTTTCTTTGGCGAAAAAACAAGGCTTTGAATTAGTTCAAGACCATGAAATGCCAGCGAATAATCGACTACTCGTGTTTAAACGGTAACTTAGCTTCACACTCGATAAAGTACTGCTGTAAGGCTTGGGTTTCTCTTTCGCAGTAGTCTTGTAACGCGATTTTAAATTCAGGCCTAAACAAGGTGTGGTAAGAGTGACGCCAAACAGGTTCAAAACCTCTTGCGAGCTTATGCTCGCCTTGCGCGCCGGCATCAAAAGTGGTGATGCCTTCTTTTATGGCAAGTTCAATGCCTTGGTAATAACATAGCTCAAAGTGTAGTGAATCATATTGGGACTCAATTGCGCCCCAATATCGACCGTATAAGGTATCACCTGAGATAAAATAAAGGCTAGTGGCGACAATATCATCATCTTTCAATGCACAGCATAAACGAACAGCATGCGGTAAGTTCTTTATTATCAAAGCGAAAAATTCGCGATTTAAATAGCCGTTATGACCCGAGCGCTTTAAATAAGTCAGACGGTAACTTAAATAAAAGGCATCGAGTAATGCCTCATTAATCTCATTGCCTGAGAACCAGTGTATGGTTAAATTTTGTTGTTGTATTTTTAATCGCTCTTTACTGAGCATTTTTCGCTTTCGAGCATTAAGCGCTGATAGAAAGTCACTGAAGCTTTGATAGCCTTTATTTTGCCAGTGAAATTGCACATTGCGTCTTGGGATTAATGTGGTGTTGGCAAAATGTGTGTGTTCAGATAAAAAGTTAAGATGAATGCCACTGAGACCATTTTCACCAAGCTCAAGTAAAGCTGCTTCTATATAATTTATTAATTCAGGCGTGATGTGCTTGCAAAGAATGCGAGGACCTTGCACAGGGGTAAAAGGTACACCACATAGCCATTTAGGGTAATACTCTAGCCCATATCTTTCATAGGCTTCAGCAAATGCCCAATCAAAGACGTATTCACCATAAGAGTGGTCTTTTAAATAGCCAGGTAAGATAGCCACAATATGATCGCTTTGTTTAATGACAAGGTGCTGAGGCTGCCAGCCAGTTTGTTTATTTACGCATCCGCTTCTTTCTAACGCACTTAGCCAAGCATAACCGGAAAATACATGGTCATTTGTCAGTGAGTTCCAAGTATGCTCCGAAATATTTGAAATAGAGTCTATAAAGTCATGCTGGTAGGTCATCGGATACACAAAAAATTAAGGCTATTTTAAATGGCATGATATCAGATTTAATATTGCCTTAAACCGCCCTTATGCTCTAAATAAAAAAGCAAGCTCAGAACTTAGCATGCTCAATAAGTATTCAGCTTTAAAACTCCTGTGACTTAAGCCAATTTATCGCCCGGTTTAATTGATGGATCATAACTATATTGATTTATATACAATAATATTGCATGTAAGCGTATGCCTTATGCTGTGTGAGAGATCTACCTGTAATTAAAAATTAATCATTTTTTGACCTAAAATCGTTTGACTTAGCATGAGAGGGCTTTACTATGAAGACAGACAAAAATTTGTCAGTGTTTATAAATTTCCACCACGTTATTGTATGAGTCATACTTGTAGTACCGTCCTGAAGTTTTTAAGTACCGTCTAGTTTTTGCTCTATGCGCCCACAAGGGCATAGTTAATTTTAAAGATCAGGATATACATATTATGTCTAATACAGTTACTGGTACCGTTAAGTGGTTTAACGAGTCAAAAGGTTTTGGTTTCATTGCACAAGAAAATGGTCCAGATGTTTTCGCACACTTCAGCGCTATTAAAGGTGACGGTTTCCGCACTTTAGTTGAAGGTCAGAAAGTAGAGTTCACATTAGCTACAGGTCAAAAAGGCCCACAAGCTGAGAACATCACTGTACTTTAAGTGTTAATCACTTAACAAGAAAGCAAGCACTCGCTTGCTTTTTTTATGTGTAGTGCAAAATACACGTTGCAAAGCAAGGTTATTTTTGCGCAAGGTGAAGAGAGCAATTTTAGCCGGGTTTGAGCTTTTCTCTGATCAGAAGGTCAAGGTGAAAAGAGCAAGTTTAACTACATTAAAACCAGACATCTTAACGAAGCAAGGGCGACGAGTGACCGAAACGAAGTTTCGCAGCACGAGGAGGTGAGGGTATGGATACCCGATGGGCGTAGCTACATGGATGTAAAACAACCCCGAGCCTAATTCCCCCCTATTTACAACACTAGAAAGCAGCCCTGATTAAAAAAGTTATCCGTTTAATAAAAATCTCACTTTCAATATCTCACTCAAGATCCTACCCCAACATTCACCAAGCTTATAGACACTATATCTAAACATTGTCGACAATCTTGTCGATTCTAGGTTGACGTGCACGTAAACCACTACTATATTGTCTACAACTAATTAAACACGGCTTTTAAGATTTACTATGTCGATTTTTCAAGAAAATGCTGTAACAGCCTCAGATAAAGCGTTTTTTCGCTTAAGAAAGGAGATTGTTGAAGGTGTTATTCCAGCAGCATCGAAATTAAGTGAAACCGAGTTGTCGACAAAATATGAAGTAAGCCGTGCAGTTGTTCGAGAAGCCATTAATCGTTTAGAAAGCTGTCACTTGGTTGAACGAAAAGCCAATGTGGGTGCGCGAGTTGTTGCATTAAGCCCTGAGGGGTTAATCGAGCTTTATCAAGTGCGTGAGTCACTAGAAGGCATGGCGGCGCGTCTTGCTGCAACTAATATGTCTGATGACGAAGTGACAGAGCTGAAAATGCTCCTAAATAGCCAATCAGAAAATATCAAAACCACTGAGCGCTATTATCAAGAAGCGGGCGATTTAGATTTTCATTACCGCATTATTCTCGGCAGCAAAAATAATCATTTAATTAATATGCTGGTCAATGGCCTATATCACTTGGTGCGTATGTATCGTGTGCAGTTAGGCATGGCGGGTCCTCGTGTGAGTACCGCCTTTGATGAGCATAAACATATAGTGCAAGCCATCAGTAATCGCGACCCTGAGTTGGCCGAAATGTTGATGCGTAGACACATTATGTATTCAAAAAATAATATCGAAGCCAAGCTGAACCAGTGAGCTTCTTACACTCATTTTCAGGATAACCAGAGAGATCATCAAGATGACAACAGGAACTATCAGTGCGGGTAAGAAATTCCGCGATGCATTAAAAGCCAATCAACCACTGCAGATCGTGGGCACAATTAATGCCTACAGTGCAATGATGGCGAAGAAAATCGGCCACCAAGCAATTTATTTATCAGGTGGCGGTGTTGCAAATGCCTCTTATGGTCTTCCTGACTTAGGCATGACTTCTCTAAACGACGTTATTGCTGACGTACAACGTATTACTTCAGCATGCGACCTACCTCTGATGGTTGATATCGACACGGGTTGGGGTGGTGCGTTCAATATCGCAAAAACAGTACGTGATATGGAAAAAGCCGGTGCAGCAGCTGTGCATATGGAAGACCAAGTTGCGCAAAAACGTTGTGGTCACCGCCCAAATAAAGAGATCGTATCAACCGAAGAAATGGTTGACCGTATTAAAGCGGCAGTCGATGCACGTACCGACCCTGATTTCTTCATCATGGCACGTACAGATTCATTCGCACAAGAAGGCCTAGAAGCCGCGATTGAGCGTGCAAAAGCTTATGTTGCTGCGGGTGCAGATGGCATTTTTGCAGAAGCAGTACAAACTGAAGAGCACTACCGTGCATTTAGCGAAGCGCTAGATGTGCCAATTTTAGCGAACATCACAGAATTTGGTAAAACAGAGCTTTGGAACAAAGAAGAGCTTGGTGAGTGGGGCGTAGATATGGTGCTTTACCCATTAAGTGCATTTCGTGCAATGAACAAAGCTGCTGAACTGGTTTATCAAAGCATTTTACAAAACGGCGATCAAAAAGCTGTTATCGATACCATGCAAACTCGTATGGATCTTTATGATTACCTTGGCTATCACGACTACGAGCAGAAGCTTGATGCGTTGTTTGCCGAAGGCAAAAATAAGTAGTAGTAATTTTGAAGTGCAGGCAATGAACCTGCACTCAGCACATATCAATACCCAGCAGGTAAAAATAATTCAGGAGACAACATCATGGCAAAAGTACTAAGCGGTGCAGGCCTACGCGGACAAGTAGCGGGTAAAACAGCATTATCAACAGTAGGTAAATCAGGTTCTGGCCTAACTTACCGCGGTTACGACGTAAAAGACTTAGCTGAAAAGTGTCAGTTTGAAGAAGTGGCGCACCTAATCTTAAAAGGGCACTTACCAACGCAAACAGAGCTAGACGCATATAAAGACAAACTACGTGCAATGCGCGGTCTGCCACAAGCCCTTAAAGATGTACTAGAGCGTATTCCAGCAGATGCACACCCAATGGATGTGCTACGTACGGGTTGTTCAATGTTAGGTAACCTTGAAGGTGAAGCGACATTTGATGAGCAACAACAAGTGACAGATCGCATGTTAGCGGTTTTCCCAAGTATCATTTGTTACTGGTACCGCTTTAGCCATGATGGTGTGCGCATTGACGTTGAAACTGATGACGATTCAATCGGTGGCCACTTCCTGACCATGCTACACGGCGAAAAAGCAAAAGAATTACACGAGCAAGTTATGCATGTATCTTTAATTCTTTATGCAGAGCATGAGTTTAATGCTTCAACGTTCACAGCGCGCGTTTGTGCATCAACGCTTTCTGACATGCATTCATGTGTAACGGGTGCGATTGGTTCACTTCGTGGTCCACTACACGGTGGTGCTAACGAAGCAGCGATGGAACTGATCGAAGGCTTTACTTCACCAGATCATGCTGAAGCTGAAATGATGGGTAAACTTGAGCGTAAAGAGAAGATCATGGGCTTCGGTCACGCGATTTACTCAGAATCAGATCCTCGTAACGAAATCATCAAAGGCTGGTCTGAAAAGCTAGCGGCTGATGTAGGCGACGACGTACTTTACCCGGTATCAGTGCGTTGTGAAGAAGTAATGTGGCGTGAGAAGAAACTATTCTGTAACGCTGATTTCTTCCACGCATCTGCATACAACTTCATGGGTATTCCGACTAAGCTATTCACGCCTATCTTCGTAATGTCTCGCCTAACGGGTTGGGCTGCACACGTGATGGAACAGCGTGCTGACAACCGTATTATCCGTCCTTCTGCGGAATATACAGGTGAAGAGCTACGTTCTGTAACGCCAATTTCAGAGCGTTAATTTGAAGTTTGAGTGACAAAGGCCGACTTTGTCACTCGCTACAGTCACTCAAACTTAAGCCAAGTGCTTGAGTTTTACCCTATGGATTTCATATTTCACCTAGGCAGATAAAACCTATGTAATTTGAAAGACGATGGGATAAAAAAGTCAGAAAGTTATGAATACCAAATACCGTAAGATCTTACCCAACTCTCAACTTGCTTATTACGATACCCGTGAAGCCGTTGATGCCATTAAACCGGGCGCGTACGCCACACTCCCTTACACATCGCGTGTGCTTGCAGAAAACCTAGTTCGCCGTTGTGAACCTGAAAAGCTAGATGCAAGTTTATCGCAGCTAATTGACCGCAAACGCGACTTAGATTTCCCTTGGTTCCCTGCACGTGTTGTGTGTCACGATATTTTGGGCCAAACTGCACTTGTTGACCTTGCCGGCTTACGTGATGCGATTGCTGCAAAAGGTGGCGATCCGTCTAAAGTAAACCCAGTGGTTCCGACTCAGCTTATCGTAGATCACTCGTTAGCTGTTGAACACGCTGGTTTTGAAAAAGATGCATTCGAGAAAAACCGTGCCATTGAAGATCGTCGTAACGACGACCGTTTTCACTTTATCAACTGGACAAAAACCGCATTTAAAAACGTTGACGTTATCCAGCCGGGTAACGGCATCATGCACCAAATCAACCTAGAGAAAATGTCGCCAGTGATTCATGCTCGTGACGGTGTAGCCTTCCCTGATACATTGGTTGGTACAGATAGTCACACACCACATGTTGATGCACTTGGTGTAATCGCAGTAGGTGTAGGTGGTCTTGAAGCTGAAAGCGTCATGCTAGGTCGAGCTTCTTATATGCGTCTACCAGATATTGTCGGTGTTGAACTGACAGGTAAAGCTCAACCGGGTATCACCGCAACTGATATAGTACTCGCAATCACTGAATTTTTAAGAGCTGAAAAAGTAGTCGGCGCTTACTTAGAGTTTTATGGTGAAGGTGCAGCGAGCTTAACGCTTGGTGACCGTGCAACCATCTCAAATATGACGCCAGAATATGGTGCAACAGCGGCGATGTTCTACATCGACCAGCACACCATCGATTACTTAAAAATCACAGGTCGTGACGACGAGCAAGTTCAGCTTGTTGAAAACTACGCGAAAGAAACTGGCCTTTGGGCTGACAGCCTAGAAACGGCTGAATACGAGCGCGTTCTAACTTTTGACTTATCAACGGTTGGCCGTAACATCGCAGGCCCATCTAACCCGCACCGCCGTGTATCTACTTCAGAACTTGCACAAGCGGGTATTGCTGGCACAGTTGAAAACGAAGAAGGCAAAATGCCAGATGGCGCGGTGATCATCGCAGCTATCACCAGCTGTACCAATACTTCTAACCCGCGCAACGTAATTGCCGCTGGCCTACTTGCACGTAATGCCAACGCAAAGGGTTTAACTCGTAAGCCTTGGGTTAAATCATCACTGGCGCCAGGTTCTAAGACGGTAAAAATGTATCTTGAAGATGCAGAGTTATTACCTGAATTAGAGCAATTGGGTTTTGGTGTTGTGGCATTTGCATGTACAACATGTAACGGTATGAGTGGTGCCTTAGACCCGAAAATACAACAAGAGATCATCGACCGCGACTTATATTCAACGGCGGTACTGTCAGGTAACCGTAACTTTGATGGTCGTATTCACCCTTACGCAAAGCAAGCTTTCTTAGCCTCACCACCATTGGTTGTGGCGTATGCGATTGCCGGAACCATTCGTTTTGACATCGAAAAAGATGTACTCGGTCATGATCAAGACGGTAACCCTGTTACCCTTAAAGACTTGTGGCCAACGGATGAAGAGATCGACGCAGTTATCGCAAAAAGCGTGAAGCCAGAGCAATTCCGCCAAGTATATGAGCCAATGTTTGACTTAAACGTCGATTATGGCGAGAAGAACGATCCGCTTTACGACTGGCGTGAAATGAGTACCTATATTCGCCGTCCTCCATATTGGGAAGGCGCATTAGCCGCTGAGCGCACCATGAAAGGCATGCGTCCACTTGCTGTACTAGGCGACAATATCACTACCGATCATTTATCACCTTCAAATGCGATTTTAGCAAGCAGTGCTGCGGGTGAGTATTTGGCGAAAATGGGTCTGCCAGAAGAAGACTTTAACTCATACGCTACGCACCGTGGCGACCACTTAACGGCACAGCGAGCAACCTTTGCAAACCCGAAACTGTTTAACGAAATGGTGTTAGACGAAAACGGTGAGGTAAAACAAGGTTCACTGGCGCGTATTGAGCCAGAAGGCAAAGTAACGCGCATGTGGGAAGCTATCGAAACCTACATGGAACGCAAGCAGCCGTTGATCATTGTGGCAGGTGCGGACTATGGTCAGGGTTCATCACGTGACTGGGCAGCAAAAGGCGTGCGTTTAGCGGGGGTTGAAGTGATTGCAGCAGAAGGTTTTGAGCGTATTCACCGTACTAACCTTATCGGTATGGGTGTATTACCTCTGCAATTCGAAGCCGGTACAACCCGTAAAACACTGGGTCTTGACGGTACTGAAACCTATGACGTTATTGGTGAGCCAAGCCCGGGTGCAACGTTAACCTTATTGATTAATCGTAAAAACGGCGAGCGTGTAGAAGTGCCTATGCTATGTCGTCTTGATACTGCAGAAGAAGTATCAATTTACGCGGCTGGTGGTGTTCTTCAAAGATTCGCACAAGACTTTTTAGAAGCTAATAATTAATAAATAAGCGAATGAGGTTTTCTCATTCGCTTTTGAAGGATTTTTAAATGGCTTTCAAACCACAAATTAAAGTACCAGCAACTTATATGCGTGGCGGTACCAGTAAGGGCGTGTTTTTTAACCTTGCTGATTTACCCGCTGCAGCACAAGTTGCAGGTGAAGCACGCGATAATTTATTGCTACGCGTGATTGGCAGCCCTGATCCATACGCAAAACACACCGATGGTATGGGCGGTGCAACGTCAAGCACCAGTAAAACTGTGATTCTGGCAAAAAGTGATGTGCCTGATCACGATGTAGATTACCTATTTGGTCAAGTTGCCATTGATAAACCTTTTATCGATTGGAGCGGAAACTGCGGCAACTTAACTGCTGCGGTAGGCGCATTTGCAATCAGCAACGGCCTAGTTGACGCCGAACGTGTGCCTGAAAACGGCATTGCGGTTGTACGTATTTGGCAAGCCAACATCAAAAAAACCATCATCGCGCACATCCCTATGACCAATGGGGAAGTGCAAGAAACCGGTGATTTTGAGTTAGATGGCGTGACTTTTCCTGCAGCCGAGGTGGTGGTTGAGTTTATGGACCCAGCTGATGGTGAAGGCGATATGTTCCCTTCAGGTAACTTGATTGACAGTCTTGAAGTGCCGGGTATTGGCACTTTCCCTGTGACCATGATCAACGCGGGTATTCCGACCCTATTTTTCAATGCAGAAGATTTAGGGTACACAGGCACAGAGTTACAAGAAGCCATTAACAGCGATGCTGCTGTGCTTGAGCGTTTTGAAACCATTCGTGCCCATGGCGCAGTGAAAATGGGTTTGATCAAAGATATCGAAGAAGCAAAAGTACGTCAGCATACGCCGAAAATCGCGTTTGCTGCACCTGCTCAGGCTTACACTGCCTCAAGTGGTAAAGCGATTGCAGAATCAGATATCGATGTGTGTGTTCGTGCACTTTCGATGGGCAAGCTTCACCACGCCATGATGGGCACTGCGGCTGTCGCAATTGCGACCGCTGCTGCAATTCCTGGCACCATAGTGAATTTGGCAGCTGGTGGCGGTGAGCGTGAAAGTGTCACCTTTGGTCACCCTTCGGGCACATTAAAAGTCGGTGCAGCTGCAAAACTTGTCGATGGTAAATGGCTGGCCGAAAAAGCGGTCATGAGCCGAAGCGCGCGAGTGCTAATGGAAGGCTCAGTACGCATACCCCAAGATTAAGTTAACCTGAACTAGGGATAATAAACTTATCTCCAGCGGCTACTTTTAATGCTAACGGCGTTGAATTCACTTGCAATAGGCTAGCTATTGACGCGTAAATTCGCCTTGTTATCTCTAAAAGTTTCCGGCTGGAGACTTAGTTGGAAAAGGTTTATCTAATCTTCTATGCATTGGTAAATCTCTTAACCCAAGTTCAGGTTAATTCGAACTCAAGTTAATTTAAGCAAATTGTTCATGAGTTGTGATACTCCCAAGGCCCGAGAGGGCCTTTTTTAATGGTCTTTTTAAACAACTGATACTCCCAATGATTTTCAAATCATACGTAGGCGGCAAGCGAAGTCTTTTCTGAGCATAGTGGGCTATGTGATGAAATAGCTGAGCACAGCCAACACCCGTATGGCTTGAAAAGTGAAGGGAAAAGGAATGAAAAATGATAGAAGCAGTTACTACCCTGGCACTTACTACCGCACTTCTATTAGGCTCACCTGGGCCAGCACCCCTTGCCCTAGCAGGTGTCGGTGCCAGTTTTGGTTTTAAGCAAGGTTTAGGGTTTCTTGCTGGTATTCTACTCGGCTTGCTGGTGGCAATTAGCTTGGTAGCATTGGGGTTAGGCAGTTTGTTTGAGCAATTCCCAACGGTCAAACTCATTTGCCAAGGTATCGCAATCGCTTACTTGATGTATGTGGCGTACAAGATCGCGAGTAATACCAGCGGCATAGAGCAAAGCGCAGGGGCTGCGCCAAGCTTTAAAGATGGTTTTATATTAAATTTAATCAACCCTAAAGCTTACGCCGCGTTTTTAGCCATTTTTGCAAACTTTATGATCCCAGCAAGTTCACCTGTTTACAGTGCCATGTTAACTGCTACGGTGAGCTTTATTGTTGCAGTCATCGTTGATGGATTGTGGATGGCAATCGGCAGTAAACTCAGGCCTTTTTTTGCAAAACCTGAGCAAGCAAAATGGCTGAGAATTGCGTTTGCATTACTGTTATTAGCGAGTATTGGCGCGTCTTATTCTCTTTAAGTATTTGTACCAAGCTTCTGTAGAAAGAGCCACACAAATTGTTACTTATTAGCCATTTACATAGTAAGCAGGGTGAGAGAGGCTAATACCAATCCGCAATAACACTTAATCATTTTGAGGGATTAAACCTGATGATAGCTGCGTTAAAGATTTCTCATTTAGAACAACTAAATAACGAAATATTTGCCTTGCTACCAACAAGGTTTTCTTGCCTCAAAATAGACTACTTAGTAAGCGGATTGGTATAAGAGCAGAACTTTCAAGGAACACCTATGTTGAATTTAAAATTTAGTCTACAAGTCATTGCGTTTGCAGCCGTTGTGTCTTTCTCTGGCGCAAGTAGTGCAAAAGCCACTTTTAATGCTGAGCATAACAATATTGTTAAAACGGTAAACAGTTACTTTAAAGGCATTGCAGAGTCAGACGAAGGCTTAATAGCACAAGCTTTTGAGCTAGAAAATGGTCATATAAAGTCTATCGTGACAGATAAAGAAACTGGCAAGCAAAGTATTCGCAGTCAAACCTTGGGTGACTTTGCCAAGATATTTAAGCAGCCAACTAAAGACCATTGGCAAGCCCATATTCTATCAATTGACGTGGTTGATCAGCAGATGGCCATGGTTAAGTTGAATTTTGAGACGTCAAAAACCCATTACATAGATTATTTGGTGCTTTATAAATTTAATGATGCATGGAAAATCGTAAACAAAACCTTTGTAGCTAAGCCTAAAGGTTAGTTTGTTTTTAAAGAGCAATAAGTTTCATCATGAATGAAGTATTTTTTGTGGTGAACAACTAAGTTGTTCACCACACTAATTTCTCAACGGATTTATTAGCTTTTAGAATCAACCGATTCTTTATCTTCAAGCTTTTGTTCTGAACTCGTCAGTTCTTTTACTTCCACTTTCTTTGGGTTTTTAATCACCCCTTTTTGCAAAATAAGCGTATTCGGATAGGTGATCAGTTCATCTTCTCGGCGAATTAGCACATGAAACAGCGAAATCTCTTCGATGACGCCTGAAATATCGTCGTCTTTGTCCATGACTTTAATTCTGTCACCAACACGATATGGAAAGCCGAAGAAGATGATTAAACTGGCTGTGATATTACTTAAAATCGACCACTGGGCAAAAAGTGCCACACCTAATACAGCAAACACAGATGACATAAATAACGCCACTTGCGAGTAGGCTAACCCCGAAATACTCACTATTAGGGGAATAATAAACAGCAGCGCAACGATATAAATGGTTTTACTGATGTATTTAATACGGAAAATGCTGACGCCTTTTTTATTGCCATAACGATGGATCAAAGTGTCGATAAATTTTAATGAAAGAAAAAAGCCCAAAATAATGAGCGCGATCGTTAAGGTTTTCATGTTATTCCTAAACTTGTTTTAAAAATATGAGGCTGGCAAACACGTTACTACTTTACAGCCTAAATATCAGAGACTTCAACAATCGAATCGGTATTGAGCTGACCATAAATATGCGGAAATAGCCCAAGCTCAGGATTGTTCGTTGCGCCTTCATATTTGACTTCAGGTTTGATGAGATTTGGGTCTACTTTCAACAATGATAAAGGGCCTTTGTCTTTATAAAAGCGCGCTAACACGTAATTAATTTGCGACTCAGAGCACGCATGAATAAAGCCCTCAGTGTCAATCGAAGGCGTGCTGTAAAAAGCTTTACTGAGCGTTACAGGCACCTGCTCTGTTGGCAAAATTAAATAAATAGCATCTTGCATTAAAAGTTCCTCATTCTGTAATGGACGAGATTGTACCTTAGAGTTTGCATTCATTGAGATCTGTTTTCTAAATTTCGCTCTATAATCATTCAGATGAAAGAATTCTGTATGACTTATTTGGTTGTTGGACCCAAATCAATACATTGACGGCTATGTTTATGATAGTCATGTATGAACAGATCAGAAACGAAGGAGTTTTAGTGAGGCTTTTAAACAAATTAGTTCTCTTAACTTGCATGCTAGTAGGCGCAAAGTCATTTGCGGCTGACTCGCCCATGCCTTCACAACCAAAGTGGAAGCCCGCGCCAGACTTGCCGATTACTTTTCAAGAAGTCTATCCTGCCGTGTTTATGGATAGAGTGTTCATTGGCGGCGGTTTTACTAAAACAGATTCTGACAGTTTTTATGGTTTAGGACCAACGAGAAAGGTATTTATCCTAAACCCCGCAGAGCAGTTTTGGGAGAAAGCGCCCGATTTACCTGAGTCTCGGCATCATTTAGGTATGACGAGCAATATTCACTATGTATATGCCATCGGAGGCTTCACAGGTCCTAAAGAAGACGCGTGGCAGCCGCAGCGAGCTGTGTATCGTCTAGACAGCAGAAAGAGCCGCTGGATGAGTGCGTCGTCTTTACCTATTCCTATGGCCGAGTCTGTTTATGCAAATGTCGGTAAAAACATCCATGTGATTGGCGGGAAAACACGAAAACGAGGCGAGAAGCAAAATATCGACACCAACGCCCACTATGTGCTGGTGAATAACGCATACTGGCGTAAAGCCAAGCCAGCACCGACTGCACGCGCCTCAGCTGCAGGCGCGGTGGTTGGCAATGATATTTATGTGATAGGTGGCCGTACTGGCGGTGAAAACAGACAAAACTTAAACACCGTTGAAGTGTACGATACCCAAACCGAAACTTGGCAAACTCGCGCTCCTTTACCGATTGCTGCGGCAGGCCTTGCTGCTGCCGTGATTGATGGTAAGATTATCGTCTCAGGCGGCGAAGCTTTTTCAAACACTGGCAATTGGCAAGATGGCAAAGTGTTTAACTCAGTGTTCTTGTATGACCCTAATATTGATGAGTGGCAGGAAATAGAACCTTTACCGACCCCGCGTCATGGTCACGGTAAAGTGAGTCTAAACGGAGAAGTATATGTGCTCGGTGGCGCGGCTAAAATTGGTCCGCAAGAAACCTTATCTAGCACTTTGATTTATCAGCCAACACAAGACTGATTAAAAGCAAAAAGCGTTAGCGCCCTCTAACGCTTTTAGTTCAGGCCCTTCTTAGAAGCAATTATAAAACCAGTGTAAAACTCGCCCCTTCACCTACCTCAGAGGCCACTTTTATACGCCCTTTGTGACGATGAATAATTTGCTGGCTGAGTGCTAAGCCTATACCAGAGCCCTTTGGTTTAGTGGTAAAGAAAGGTACGAAGATCTTCTCCAGTGCACTCGGTTCAATGCCATCGCCGTTATCCTGTATGGTGATTTCACACTTTCCATATCGGTTAATACTCGCTGTGATGTTCACTGCTTTCTCATTTTTTTGACTCAATTTTAAGGCATCTAGGGCATTGGTGATTAGGTTAACCAGCACCTGTTCAAGCATCTTTTTATCGCCTGAGACAGTTAAGTTTTCGGGCTCAATCGAAAGTGTTAAAGCGATATTAGCCTCATCAAATTGTGGTTTCACGAGCGGCTGCAAATCATCAAATAGGCTTTGTACTAAAATTGGCTGTAGCTCTAAATGAGGAATATGTGTGAGCTTACGATAATCTTCAATAAATCCAAGCAAAGACTGGCTGCGAATGCCAATGGCGTTCAGGCTTTGCAGGTAATCGTCGACTAAATCTTGGTCATCTACTTGGTTTGCAAGTTGCTGCTCGGTGATTGTCGCCAGGGTGTTTGAGAGTGAATAAATTGGCGCCACAGAGTTACCAATTTCGTGAATTAATACACGAATAAGCTTTTGCCACGAATCCATTTGCGTACTTTCTATCTGCTCTGAAATAGCAGTAAACAGCCATAACTCGTAGCGATTATTATGATAATTGAAGGCAAAGTATTTAAATAGCATGTCGTCTTCGACACTGGCACCTTGCTTGGTTTGCTCAAGAATGGGCTTTGCGCTTAAGAGCTCTTTCGCATCGCTAAACGTTCGAATGTCTAGGCTTCGCTTAGCGGTATTGTTACACACAACTACGTCTTGCTGATTTTTGGTGAGGATAACCCCTGCATCAATGTGCTGTAGCATGGTCTCAAAAATAGCGACTTGCTCGGCTTGCTTGAATTTATCGTCTTGTACTTTTTTGATCAGGTTATTGCAGATCTGCTGCTCATTAGCACCTAAGGTGTGGGTTTCACTTAGGCGAAAACTGCTGTCTTGGTACTTCAGCGCGTTGATGACTTCGTTGAACTGCTGTTGCTGTTTGGCAAAAAGTTTGAGAGTCAGGGTTGCAAATAGGGCAGAGCCAAATAAAGCCAAAATGCTGAGCAAAGTGGCATGGCTGAATGCAAAACCATAAAGCCCTATACAGGCAAAGCCGACCGCTAAAACAAAGTAACCCAGCACCGCCGCGCTGTTTTTATTAAACACCGTACTTCTCCATTTTGCGATATAACGACGCACGGGTGATACCGAGTGCTTTAGCTGCATGGCTTATATTACCTTTAAAGTCAGCAATAGCTCGCTCTATGGTCATTTGTTCAATGTCAGCAAGGTTATAGGTGTCGAGTTGCGCAGCACTGCTTTGCGAGTCTTGATTAGGCATGAGCTGAAATTGCAGTTGTTCACCGTCTGATAAAATCACTGAGCGTTCAACTAAGTGCTGCAATTCACGAATATTACCCGGCCAATCATAGGCAAGTAACTGCGCCATGGTTTTATCGCTCACCGTTTTATTACCTAGTTTGTATTTTTTGCAGTAAAGATCAGCATAAAACTCTATCAGCAAGGGAATATCTTGCGGTCTATCGCGCAGTGCGGGCAATGTGATCTCGACGGTATTGATGCGATATAACAAGTCTTGTCTGAATGACCCTTCACGCACCATGTCGTATAAATTCATGTTGGTCGCTGTGATCAAACGAATATCGACCGAGATTTCTTTGCTGCCGCCAACAGGGGTGATCACACGGTTTTGAATGGCAGTTAACAGCTTGCCTTGTAATTCGAGTGGAATATTCCCGATTTCATCTAAAAAGAGGGTGCCGGTGTCTGCCAGCTCAAAGCGACCTTGCTTGTTTTCTTTGGCATCGGTGAATGCGCCTTTGGCATGACCAAATAGCTCACTTTCAAATAACGAGCTGGCAATGGTGCCCATATCAACCGATAAAAAGGTATCGTTGGCCCGCAGTGATTGTTTATGAAACTCTCGGGCAATAACCTCTTTACCTGTACCACTTTCACCTAAAATCAGTACATTGGCATCGGTTTTTGCTGCTTTTTCGAGGGTTGTAAACACTTGCTCCATAGCAGGGCTTTTCGCAATGAGGTTCTCAAATGGACGATTTTGATCTGCCAAAGACAGCGCCGCGATTTGGTTCAGCTTTTTGCTTTTTTGGCGCTGTGCGCTTAAGTCGATACAGTTCGCCACGGTTGCCAGTAGTTTTTCGTTTTGCCAAGGTTTAAGCACAAAATCACTGGCACCTTGTTTGATGGCATCCACCGCCATCGACATATCGCCAAAAGCGGTAAATAGCACCACAACGGCGTCTTCGTCGATGGCTTTGATTTGTTTTAACCAGTAAAAGCCTTCAGCCCCTGAGGTTGATTCCCGGGTGAAATTCATATCGAGTAAGATAAGAGAAAAAGACTCTTTCTCCATGGCGTCACTGATGTTGTGCGGGTTATCTAGCGTGACAACACGTTTGTAGTGTTGTTTTAATAACATCTTAGTGGCAATTAAGATCTCGGCGTTGTCATCAACCACCAAAATCGACTTATCAATTATAGCCATGGCATCTTTCCTTACTTTCAAAGTGTACGATATCGTACACCAAGTGTTTTAAAGTTTTACACTTTTATCTGTGTTAAATTACATCAACAATCATAAGTTGTTGTTATATAGTCATTTTTGTTTTTGGCACAGTAATTGTCTTATATCTAACAAATCTAAACGATTAGGATGTTAGAAATGGATAAAGTGATCAGCAAAAAACGCACATTTAAAGCATGGTGGTTGGCAGCCCCAGCAATTGCCATCGCGTATTTTTTAATAAGCAATACCGCGAATAGCAGTGGCAGTCGTTATAACCTAGAAATGGACAAAATAAAGGTAAGCACAGTCACTCGTGGTGAATTCACCGATATGATCCCACTGCGCGGCAATATTACTCCAAGCAAATCAGTGTATTTAGACGCCATTGAGGGTGGCCGTGTAGAGCAGCGCTTTGTAGAAGAAGGCGCGATGGTTAAAAAGGGCGATAAGATTTTAGCCTTAAGCAATACTGGTTTGCAGCTAGATGTTATCTCTCGTGAAGCACAAATTTCTGAGCAGTTAAATAACTTACACAATACCCGTTTAGCCATCGACCAAAACCGTTTAAATCTAAAGCGCAACTTATTAGAGCTGGATTTCGAGATTAAGCAGAGTGAACGCAAACTAGCCCAGCATAAAAAGCTAGTGGCGAACAACCTAGTATCGCAAGACGAATTAAAAGCTGTGATTGACCGCACACAATATTTAAAAGATCGCCGCACATTGGTTATTGAGCAGCAAGAGCAAGATGAGCTTATTCGTACCGTCCAAATTGCCCAACTTGAAGACAGTGTCGCACAGCTTAATAAGAACTTAAGCTTCGCCCGTAAGAACCTTGAAAACCTAGTGATCAAAGCACCGATTGACGGTCAGCTAACCGCATTCAATGCTGAGCTGGGTGAATCGAAGTCGCGTGGTTCTCGTTTAGGTCAGGTTGATATTGTCGGTGAGTACAAGGTCAGCGCGTTAATTGATGAATTTTATCTGGGCCGTGTATTTGCTGGGCAAACCGCCAAAATCTCTCACCAAGGTCAAGATTACACACTGACACTGGCAAAAGTGTATGCCGAGGTAAGTAATGGTCGTTTTGAAGTCGATTTAACTTTTAACGATGCCTTGCCTGAGCGTATTCGTCGCGGCCAAACGTTACAAATGGAATTGCTACTTGCCGATGCAAAACCAGCCAAGATGATCCCAAATGACGGCTTCTTCCTCGACACAGCTGGTAAGTGGGTGTTTGTAATCGAGCAAGGTAGTGATGTTGCAGTTCGTAAACAAGTTCGCTTAGGCCAGCGCAATAACAAATTCATTGAAGTGTTAGAGGGATTAAACGAGGGCGACAGAGTCATTACCTCAAGCTATAGCACTTTTATCGACATGCAGACTTTAAAGCTGACGCAGTGAACGTGCGTCACCAATTAACAATTAGAAAGATTTAAAAATTAAAAAGAATTAGGACTAAACAGATGATCAACTTAACTAACATTAGCAAAATATTCCGCACAGAATCAGTCGAAACACATGCACTTGATAGCGTCTCGCTGCATGTAGAGCGTGGTGAGTTTGTAGCCATTATGGGTCAGTCTGGCTCGGGTAAATCGACGTTACTGAATATTGTCGGCATGCTCGATCACATCGATCAAGGTGAATACATTTTTGATGGCAAAGACATCAGTGGCTTCACCGAAAATAAGCTGGCCGACATTCGTAAAGACAACATTGGCTTTATCTTCCAAAGCTTTAACTTAATTGATGAATTAACTGTTTTTGAAAACGTTGAGCTGCCATTGGTTTACCAAGGCATAGCGAAAAAAGAGCGTGAGCAGCGCGTATTGGCAATTTTAGAAAAGGTCGACATTGCGCACCGTAAAGATCACTATCCGCAGCAACTTTCGGGTGGTCAGCAGCAAAGGGTCGCAGTTGGCCGCGCTATTGTTGCCGAACCAAAAATGCTCTTGGCCGATGAGCCAACAGGTAACTTGGACTCTAAAAACGGTGAAGAGGTCATGAAGTTACTTGCGCAATTAAATCGTGAAGGCGTAACCATTGTGATGGTTACTCACTCAGATCACCATGCCAATTACGCACACCGCGTTATCAATGTATTAGACGGTCATATCGTGTCACAAAATATGCAGGAGGTGCGTTGTGCTTAATAACTATTTGATCATTGCCTATCGCAATCTGTTAAAACAAAAACTTTACTCAGGTATTAATATTCTTGGCTTAGCAATTGGCTTGGCCATTTGTATAAGCATGGCAATCTTTGTTGAATCTGAGTTAGGTTACGACAAACACATTAAAGGCCACGAAAACATTTACCGTACGTCATTAAAGATGACAGTGCCAGGCTCGCCAGCACAACATTTTGCACAAGGCTCGGTATATAACGCTGAACGTTTTTCGGCAAACTTTGATGAGATCCAAGAAGCAACGCGACTACGTGAAATCGGTGCCACTTTAGGGTTTGGCAATACCCATTTCAGTGATGATGGCATTAATCTAGCCGATGCCAATGCGATTGAGTTTTTCTCTTTAGAAATGTTACAAGGCGATGTACAAACAGCCCTTGTAGCCCCCAATTCTGTGGTGCTGACAGAGTCGGCGGCACAGCGTTATTTCTCAAGTACTAATGTGATGGGCGAAACGCTAGTGTTAGCTAATCGTATTAGTTTAAAAGTCACAGGAGTAATTAAAGACTTACCAACACGTACTCACTTAGATATTTCAGCGCTAATTAGTATGGGTACTGCCCCTGAGTTTTTACAAAACCCAAATTGGGATCAAAACCCAAGCTTTAACTATCTGACTTATTTTCAGCTTGCGCCGAATACAGCTATCAAAGCCCTTGAAGCTGGCTTTCCTGATTTCTTAGAAAACCATGTTGGCGAAGGGGTGAGTGATGCGCTTCATTACACCTTGATCAATATTAGTGATATTTATCTTAACTCTAACTTCTATGGTGAAATGAAAGAAAATGGCGACATTAATATCGTCTATTCATTCAGTATTATTGCCGCGCTTATCTTACTGATTGCGTGTGTGAACTTTATGAACCTGTCTACCGCAACGGCGACTAAACGCGCAAAAGAAGTCGGGGTACGTAAAACCCTAGGTGCGAAGAAGCACAGCTTAGTCACTCAGTTTATGGTTGAAGCCATTATGCTTTGCTACATTGCTTTATTCATCGCAATTGCACTGGTTGAGGCGACCTTGCCTATCTTTGCTGATTTTATTGGCAAAGAGCTGGCATTTAACTACTTCGATTTAGGCACATTGGCTATCTTGTTATCTCTGGGTTTATTTGTCGGGTTGATCTCGGGAGCGTATCCGGCGTTTTACTTAAGCGCTTTTAAACCAGCTAAAGTGCTAAAAGGTGAAGTGACGCAAGGTAAAGCCGGCGCGTTACTGCGTAAAGGTCTTGTAGTTTTTCAGTTCAGTGTGGCTATCATCTTAATAGTGGCAACTGTAGTGGCGAGCTTGCAGTTAAGTTATGCGCGCAACATCGACCTAGGTTATGACAAGTCGAATACCTTTGTACTGCGCGGCTTATATACCACCGAAGCCAGCCCACAGCGCGATGCCATTAAAACGCAATTATTGGCGAACCCAAATATTAGTAGCGTCACCAAAACATCGCGCTTCCCAACTGGCTCTCTAACAGATGCTATGGGCTTAATTCACCCTGCAACGAAAGAGATGCAGCTTATGCCTGTGCTGGCAGTCGATGAAGACTATTTCTCGTCTTACAATATTAAGCTACTGAGTGGCCGAGGTTTCAGCCGTGATTTCACTGCAGATGCGATTTCTCGACCTTCAGAAGAAAACCCAAACCCAGAGTTTAGTGTGGTAGTGAACAGCGTGGCTGCAAAAACGTTGGGCTACACACCTGAAGAAGCGGTAGGTAAACAGTTTAAAGTATTATTCACTCGTACTTCTGAAGGCACAGCGACCATTGTAGGTGTAACTGAAGACTATTATTTCTCGTCTTTAAAAAAAGAAGTGGCGCCGACCTATCACTTACTTAACCATAACAACGGTTACAACATGTCGATTAAGTACACAGGCGACACGGCACAAGTACGCGACTACATTGAGCAAACCTGGAGCAAATTTGTACCAGAGCAGCCGATTGCATTGGACTATCTAGACGATAGATTCAACCAGATGTATCAGCAAGAAGACAGAGAGTTCATTGTATTCAACCTGTTCTCATTGCTAGCCATTTTTATTGCATGTTTAGGGTTATTTGGTCTTGCATCGTTCACCACACAACGCCGTACCAAAGAAATTGGTATTCGTAAGGTGCTAGGCGCATCTGTTCTAGATATTGTTATCTTGATTAATAAAGAGTTCTCAAAGCAGGTGTTGATTGCCAACATCATTGCTTGGCCTGCTGCTTACTTCATTATGCAAGAGTGGTTAAACAGCTTTGTGTATCGTATTGATTTATCAATACTGCCATTTGCTGTTGCAACGACTTTGGCCTTTGTGATTGCGTGGGTAACGGTTGGCTCGCTATCAGCAATTGCAGCAAAAGAGCGACCAATTTCAGCATTACGATATGAATAGCGTATATAAAGATCTATTAAACTTTGATAAAGCTAGATAGTGATAACTGGCATTAGCTCTCAGCAAAAAAATGGCTTCTCTCCAGAAGCCATTTTGCTTTTGCACTACTTGTGGGGGAGTTGCTTTACCAGCAACCGTTTGCGCAGTTTACGTTGTGATGATTGTGAATCTCAGATTTGTGACCGGTATGAACGTTTACTGTCACGCCGTTATACGTCAGTGTTGCCCAAGCCACCGTGCCATTGTTCATCCACCAAGTACTTTGACTGTCTCCTGCATAAGCAAAGCTGCCAGACAGTGTTTTCGTTGCTATCTTTTGACTACTGATATAAAAATTAACAACAGTGCCTGCGGGCGCATTTGGAAAATACCCTTTAATGCCTCTAATACGCTGGCCGTGACAGCAACCATCTGAGCCTTCCCAGTTTACTTGACCATTTTTAGCGGCATTTTGTAATTGTTCAGCGGTATTCGGGTCATTTTCTACAATGGTTGCTATTTGCTGTGCACTCCCTGTCGCATGCTCTGCAGCAGAAACATGTACTGTGAATTGTTTATTTCCTTCGTATACCGAGTTATCAAT
The DNA here is from genome assembly GCF_049257195.1 of Pseudoalteromonas sp. SS15. Taxonomy (NCBI): domain Bacteria; kingdom Pseudomonadati; phylum Pseudomonadota; class Gammaproteobacteria; order Alteromonadales; family Pseudoalteromonadaceae; genus Pseudoalteromonas; species Pseudoalteromonas sp. SS15. The sequence continues at coordinate 56,018 of NZ_JBMMUD010000004.1, read as the reverse complement.
GGTTGGGATCTGGATACGATAACTGGTTTCACCGGCAGCAATCGTGACGGTTTGATCTGGGTAGGTGTAATCATTATTCGGTGTCGTGATTGGGGTCGTTGAAACATCAATTTTAACGTCTTGCCCTGTTGCTCTATCAAGCGTGACTTCAAACTCTAACGTGCCACCTTCATTCACAGAAGCTGTAATTGCAGAAAGAGAAATTTCAGGTTGTGTGAGAGGTTGGCATAATGGTGTTTCAGGGCAACCTATACTGTCGGTGTTATCAATGGCTAAATCATTTAGCTGTGCAGGCAGCGTTGCCATTTTACATGCCTCTCCCGTATAAGGTTGAACTTGGTAGAGGTCGGTTTTATTTAAACTGCCATAATCATTGGTTTTATCTCGGCTAACAATCAAAGCTCCTGCGCCATTAAACACCGCTCCTGTTAAAGTCGGGATAGAGTGAGATGAAAGCTTGTTTAATGTTAATGATTCAAGGTTAACGGTAAAAATGGCCGAGTTAGTAACCATATATAATTGCCCTTGATTAAAAGCCAGATCGCCTCGCCACATTTCACTGTCTTCTGTGTAGCCTGAGAGTGTACCCAGTAAAGTTGTCGCGCCAGTATGAGGGTCTATGCTGTATAACTTATTGAAGTAAGAGCCGACTAGCAAGCCAGTATTCTCATTATAAGCTAAACGGTACATAGGTTTACTTTTCGCAAGAGAAGTATGTGTTTTGGTTGCCATATCTACATAGGCAATCCGAGTGTATTTGTGCCGACTGGCCGAAATAGGCAGAGACTTCAACTCTGTGCTATTTAAATCAACGCCAAACAAATCAAGCTGATACTCATGCGCTCTTGGCGCACTGATATAGTACAAGCGATTTAAGTCGCTGGCATAAGCCAAGGCCGCAGAACTAAAGAGTGCTTTTGAATGAATAAATGTGTCACCACTGTACTCATTTACATCAAAAACTAAGCCGACTTCTCCTCGACCTGCATTAATACCATAGAGTTTGCCAGTACAAGCTGCCGAGTAAACTTGCGCAGATATGAAGCAACATAAGCCGATCAGCAGGGTGCCAAAATGGTGGGGTTTTAACATAGCTTACCTCTCTAGAAATTAGATGAGTTTTGGCCAGTCCTTGAAAGAGTGTTTTATTTTTGAGCTATTAGTAATCCATAAAAAGAATAAAAAGTAAACATTATATTTACAAAAAATAGTTAAAAGGTTGTGGTTTTTGGTTTTTTTTGTGTGCTTTTAGCAATTTACTTTTCGTTGTGTCGTAGTAGTAGAGTATGTGAAAACACAGAGGGGGGACATGGTGTGAGCGTGATTTATATATCGAGGGCTCAGGTTATTCTGCCCTCAATTTTCTAAAGTTTTGTCGTTTATGATTGAGTTAGGCGGTGTGATCACTCGGCAATGTGCGTATCGCTTTTACTAATGGCCGCATATCTTTGATTTACCCCTTGAATATGCGTTTTAAATGCCACTAACTCTTCGCCTTTCAACTGAATATTACTTGGTTGCTTCATGGTTAATGGGTTAATTGCTCTGCCATTTTTATGCACCTCATAGTGTAAGTGACGGGCTGTAGACATACCGGTATTACCTAAGTAACCAATGATTTGCCCTTGTTTTACACTGGCGCCTTTTTTAATGCCTTTTGCGAACCCTTTTAAATGTGCATACAAGGTGCGATAGCCACCATGATGCTCTAATAAGACGCGATAACCGAAGCTTTTGCTGTAATTGGCTTTGAGTACTTTGCCTTTACCTGCCGCCATAATAGGCGTACCAGTTGGTGCACTGAAATCAATGCCTTTGTGTTGGCGAGTGTAGCCTAAAACAGGGTGTTTTCGTTTACCAAAAGACGATGAGAGTCGTGCGCCATTGAGTGGTGTTTTCATTAAAAAGTTCTGTGCCAGCTTCCCATCTGCAAAGTAATAGGCGTCTTCAAACTGGTAGAGTTGGTAGACGTCTTTATTGTTCACAAACTCTATGGCAACGAGTTTTTGCGGGGCACTAAACTTTTCGAATAAGTGCGCGTCTTGTTGCACCCTTGATTGGCTAAAGTTTAATGTGATCTTATCGCCAGTTCTGATCTCACGTTGAAAGTCGACAAAATGAGACATGGCTAAAATCGCACTGTTGATCACATTGGCGGGGATCTCAGCCTGACTCGCCGCTTTATAAAGGCTTTGACTGATCTCAAACGATTTACTGAAGCGACGCTGCCTTACCTCTATTGAAATAGGCGACAACTGCCAAGTGTTATCAATTAATGTGGCTTCAATTAATTCGCCATAGCTGGTGGCAAAGCGAAGGTGTTTTTGTTCTTTTACTGTGTCAGTGTCTGCTGTGTCGTTGCTGTTTATATCGGCATCAGTCATTGTTTCAGCGGTCATAACAGGCGTATTGACTATGTGCGTGACAACATCGAACTGAGTCCCAGATTTAATTTTCTTAAAATCAAAATGAGGCTTTATGTCACGAGCCAGCGCATAAATTTGCGACAAACTGAATCCGGCTTCTTTTAAAACATGGGTAATGGTTTGGCCGCGTTTTAGAGTATAAGTTGTGACTTGAGGCGGAGTTTCAAGCGGCTCAGGCTCAGCGATAATCTCTGCTGATAATTCAGTATTGGCAGCATCTTTGTGGCTGTCAGTTACAGCTGTGTCAGCGCTTTTTTGCGCTGCAAGAGGCTCATTAGGTTGTGTTGCTTGCTCATTATTGTCATTGCAGCCAACTAAAAAAGCGCTTAACAATAACAGTCTTTTTAAAGCCATATTACTTCCTTGAAACATCGCTGTTGAACGAATGTATTTTCATTTTATTTTTATAGTTAGATTTTTTATCAGTTCAGGCATTCTAATTGCGCAGGGTGCACGTCAGCTGAACAGGTTATTTAGTGTAAGGACTTTTTGGTGGGAATAAAACAAATAAACCCTGAAAATCAGGGTTTATTTAGGTGATTGAGTTAATTAGTGAAGACTAATTAACCTTCGTCAGGTGTATTAGTTTCGACAGGTAAAGTCGACGCTTTGTAGCTTCCGTCGGCGTTGGTTATCTTTTTTTCTTTTTCATCACCGCGAGTTGGAGGTGGAGGGCTGATAACTACACCACCACCACAACCAGAAACCATATTTAATTCACTAAGCGTCAGCAATTTCATAATTATGTCCTTTGTTTAATTTTTTTGAAAAAGATAAAGCAGCTAAGCAAACCAATATATGTGTAATTAACTGCAGCTTATCTAAAACGTACAGCTTAAAGTAAAACACATCAATAATGAAATTTTTGTACAAGAGTATTTCTATGTAACTAAATAGGTTAGCGCACATAGATACAAAAAATAGAAGTAGGATAGCAGCTTCTTGTTGTGAAAAATTCAGTTTGGATGCGTCAAGAAAATATTTCGAATTTGTATGCACGTAAATCTTATGGGCTATCTTCTTTCTAAAAAAAGAAGGTGCAAAGAATAAAGTGCACATAAATGCAGACCAAATATAATAATGAGTATTCCAATTTATGGAATATTGACTACTGTATAAATCAATAAACTCAACTGTAACTAGTAAAATTAAAAACCACCTTGCACCAATATTTCCCCAACATTTGAATAATGAAAAAAGAAAAATGGGTAACGGTGCGTATGTGAAATAATTTAAATATTCTGAGAATGCGTCCATTTAATCTTTCCTTAAAAACGAAAAATAAGAATCTAGGTCAACACCAAAAATGAATAACACATCTAATAGTTGTGTCATGGTCATTTCACTTTTGCCAGACTCCCAATTACTTATCGTAGATTGATCAACATTGGATATCATTTTTTTAGCCAATTGTGCTTGTGACATGCCTTTACTTTGCCGCATTTGCCGTAGTGAACGTTGCACATGAAGCTTAAAGCTTTCGGCACTGCGCTTTCTTTCGATTTCCTTCATTCAACCCCTATCCGTGTTTTAACAAATTAATAGATAAAAACGGGGACAGGCTACCATGAGAATATTCATTTGTATATATTTTGTTAATTATGGTGCGAAATACACTTTGCGAAGCAAAGTTATTTTCGCGCAAGGTGAAATGAGCAAGTTTAATTGAAGCAGAGGTGATAGTCGTTGTGTACGGAGTAAGGTTCTTTTGCGCAACCATAAATTAGCCATTTTAGCCGTAGTTGAAGTAATAGCTGTTGTGTGCGAAGCAAAGTTACTTTGCGCAAGGGCGAAACGCGTCTTGAGGCTTGCGAGTGCGCGCAGCAAGACTAGCGTTGAGCGTGAGGCCTAGGATGGCCGAACCGGACCCAAGCTACATGGATGTATTACAACTCAATATTTATTAGGTTCCGAAACGAAGTTTCGCAGCGCGAGGAGGTGAGGGTATGGATACCCGATGGGCGTAGCTACATGGATGTTCAACGACACTGCTCTCACAGATCTTTTGTGCTTTAGCGCGACAGGATTGAAACCCGCCTTCAATTTCACTTTTTGTCGCGTTGGCAACGGCAACCAAAGGGCGGCGGAGTCATTCAATTTGAAATAGCTCCGAAATTCCTCCTTGAAGCATCAGCCTGTCGGCATCCATGCCTCCACTTCCTCGTGCTGCGATGCTTCGCATCGTTCACTCGTCACCCATCCATGGACTAAATCAGCCTTGCAGCGCATCCATGCGCTGACATTACTCATCAATTGCTTGCTTTTAGGCAAGATAGAAGGGGTAGGGGCTGCCTGTTGGTTTTGTGTGTTTTGTTTAGCAAAGTTTGAGTCTGACTGAGCTCTTGTATCTCGTCATCAATGACAACATTTAACACAAAGGCTCTAGTTCACTTTTCTGTATTCACTAGGCGTTTGCCCTGTTGCTTGTTTAAACGCCTTATAAAAAGACGATCGGGCGTTAAACCCTACGTCGAGAGCAATGTCGAGCACTGTATCTTGATTGGCAATGATTTTGGGTTTGGCAGCCTCTATACGCCATTGATTTACATAATCAAAAAAATTAACACCCAATGTTTCATTTAAGGTTTGTGATAAATAATTAGGTGAAATGCTCAGGTGAGCGGCGAGTTTGTGTAGCGTTAAGCTCGGGTCTAAATACAGATGCTGCTCTTGCATCGCGGTATTTATTTTTTCGGCAATGCGATTGGCTTGCTCTGAATTCAGTGCCGAGCGCTGATATTTTTTAGGTGCTTCAAGTGTGTCTTGGATATTTAAAGGCTCAGATGCTGTCGCTTCAAAAGCGGATTGTTTTGCGCTAAGTTTATCCTCCAATAGAAAGCCTTGTGTATCTGATTCATTAAAGGTGGTTAAAACTGGTTTTTGCTGTAAACCGAAGTGAGCCAAACTCCATAACAAACATAAAGTGATAAAAGCCTCTGTTCTGGCATTGTATAAAAACGCGTTAAACAGACTTGATGAAAACACGCTGACAAGAGACAGCAACCAAAAGCTGATTGCACAATACATCAGCCAGTTAAACCATTTTAAGTCATGATGTTCATTATTTGAGAAGAAATCCTTCAAGCGCTTTCGATAATCTTTCAAGCGTTTCACGATTAAAAAAAGCGTCAAAATGCACTGAGTAAGCCAAAGCAACATCATGATTAATAAGCTAATAATAATTGTTTTGGCAAGTGGAGTAGAGACGCTCTCATCATCTATAAAAATGGCGCTGTGACTTGCTTCGGGCAAAAACAATATCATGCCAGACACTAAGACTGCCGGAGCAAGCAAAACATAATGCCAAGCATGCTTTCTTTGCCAAATAAACGCTTGCTGGGCTGTTATGCCTTTTACATAAAACCACAATGAAGGGCAAAGCATGAATAACGTTGGAAACGCCATCACAGTGTAAATGTGATACCACTGGGGGAGCGATTGAATGACAATGTTGTTCATTGCGAGCATCCCACAGCCAAACAAAAATAGCGCTAAGTGCAAATAGGTTGCTTGGTTTTTTGCACGCGCAAGCAGCAGCGGCACACTTAAGCAAGTCTGGCCCACAATCAGTAAGGTTAAAAACACCACAATGGGGTCGGTCACAGTTTATTCCTTTATTTCATTCCATTTATTTTCAGCAACATTAGACACTTAAAAAGTGTCCGCGCTTTTAGTCTCGGACGACATAACTCTTTATAAATTATATTTTTAGTCTCAGCAATTTTTACCGTAAAGCAATGATTAAAGACAAAAGGAGTGAACAATGACAGCGAGCAACCAAATAGTAAGCGGCTTTGAAGACATCAAAATTAACGTAAAACTTAAACTCTCAGCACTTTGGGTGGCGGTGATGTTTTGTTATGTCTACGGTGATTATATTGAAGTATATGTACCAGGCGTTATATCTAACGCGTTGGAAGTGAGCCCTAATGATACAAGCTTACAAGCCAAATTTTTTGCTGTCGCTTTATTGATGTCGATCCCGAGCGTAATGATTTTTCTGACCTTAGCATTAAAACCGACGATAAATCGTTGGCTTAATATCATCATCCCCGCTTTATTCATTATTTTGCTAGTAGGGCTTAACCTCAAAACCACATGGGGGTTTTATTTATATCTGACCGGGTTAGAAGTAATTTTATCAGCATTGACCATTTGGTATGCGTGGCAATGGCCAAAAACAAAAATGAGTGAATAACAGAGTCAAAGGAAAAGTGCCATATGCGTAATAAATTCATAAGGCACTTAAAAGCTGTTTTAAGTGCCATGTAGCTCGTCATTTATAGCGACATTTTGGAGTTTGCCTTTAACTCATCTATTTTATCGCTTTCTTGAACAGCTGATCTTAATTATTAAAACTCAACACTTCAGCACAGTGAGAGTATTCAAAGGCAGCTTGATAATACCGCTTAAGCTCAGGGTATTGGTTTAGCAGGTTCAAATCGCCCTCTAAACCATGAATGTAATCCAGCATAGGCAGTAAAATCGCATCAACTAAAGTGAAATGTTCCCCTAAAAACCAATTACTTTTCTTACTTTGAGATTTATATTTTTCTGCCAATATTTTTAATGTTGAATGTGCTGCTTGCTTTCCTTTTTCTAAGGCTTCTAAACAAGGTGTTCCATCTTGATTTGCTGGAAACTTAAGGGTTAAAACATACAAAGAGATCAAATCACGATAACCATAAATCGACAGCATGCTACTCCAAGCATCTATTAAGGCTGATTGTTTTGGGTCGCTGGCAAACACGCTTGGGTCTGTAAGTGTATCCAGATAACGAGCAATGGCATTAGATTCAGGCAAGATAAAATCACCATCAATTAATACCGGCACCTTGCCATAAGGGTGGAGCTTTAATAGTCCCTCGGAGCCTAATGTAACATCTTCACCTTGCCACTGGTTTTGCAACGAATAGGGTAATGACTTTAATTTACAGATCATCTCAATCGAGCGAACAAATGTCGAAAAATCAGGGCCTACAATGTTGAGTGTGTTCATTTTTACTTTCCTTTTCTGAATGGTTGCACTCGATATTATTTGCAACGACAATATGTTCAAGATCATATTTTAAGGAATAGCTATGCCTTGGGATGTTACGCACAAAACTAAAAGCAAAGAGAAAATTCTGATCAGCGCCGCCAAGCTTTTTGTCGAAAAGGGCTTTGACGCTGTGGGGATCAATGATGTGATGAAATCAGCAAACATGACGCGTGGTGCATTTTACGCACACTTTAAGTCGAAGGCCGACTTATATAATCAAGCGCTGGTGGTTGCCGCTTTTGAAGCAAGAGAAAGCATTACTCAAGGTTGCGACCAAGGTTTTGCAAGCCTGCAACATAATTACTTACAACAAGGGCAAGACCCAACTCTAAAAGACAATCAGCAATGCCCGATAGCTTTGTTGATTTCAGACATCAGACAGCGAGAGCCCTTAGTTAGAGAAACTTACGAAAAGGTGTTTAAAGGCTTTGTGAAATATATAGAATCGCAAGGACTGACAGAAGCTGAAGCACTTAAAGAGGCTGCAACTATGATTGGCGCAGTAGCTCTGTCAGAGTCGTTGACTGATAAAAAGTTGGTGGAGAAGTTATTAGCTGCGTGTGAGGGATAAGGTGCAAAATATACGTTGCGAAGCAAGGTTACTTTTGCGCAAGGTGAAATGAGCTGTTTTGACTTAAGTTGAGGCAATTGAAATTTGCCTTCAATTTTGCTCTTTGTCGCGTTGGCGACGGCAACCAAGGGGCGGCTGGGTCATTCAATTTGAAATAGCTCCGAAATTCTTCCTTGAAGCATCAGCCTGTAGGCATCCATGTCTCCACTTCCTCGCGCTGCGATGCTTCGCATCGTTCACTCGTCACCCATCCATGAACTAAATTAGCTTGAAGCGCATTGCCAAAATGGATTTCGATACTTTGAATTTGTCAGGAGAAAAGCTTCGTTATACGCTGACATTCTCATCAATTAAATCTTTTTGAAAAAGTATAAGGTGGATTACTTTATCAAGCTTAACTCCATTGTCGTGAGTAAGTAATTGTTGTGTAGAGTTTTTACTTCAATCTTTCTTGAGGTAATAGATTTGTTTAAGTTGCTGAAATTGTGAAGTATTTATTTCTTCTAGATAAGTTTCCTTAAATGTAATGAAATCTTAATGTTAAAACCTCTTGATTTATTAACATTTGTATTGATAATAGGCACCGCAAATTGTTCTGATTTGCATTATTAATAAGGAAATGGATTAATAAATATGAAAAAAACACTCTCATTGTCTGCGTTAGCACTAAGTGCGACTCTATTTAGCTTTTCATCATTTGCGAAATACATTGAGTATATTCCTGCAAACGGTTGGAGCGCTGAAGGTAAAGTGACTTATAAAAATGGCAGCACTCAATTTAGTAAAACTCATAAAAGCTCAACACTAAGGAAAATCACGAGTAAGGCACATCAGATTGAGTCATATGAAACTCAACTAAGAAGCCAAATTAGAAGTGAAATTCAAAAGCAAATCAATGGTAAAGCTTCTCTTAAATCATACAGCTTCAACGTAAATGGCGATCTAGAAATTAGACTTCGTGGTCTATCAAATGGCAATATTGAAGCTCGAGTTGGTAACATTTCTGTCGCTTCTAGTGCAAAAATTAAGAAGAGCTGGTACGCAAGCGGTAGAATCAATATTAACTCTAACAAGCTTTACCTAACGGGTACTTATAACCCAATTACGGGTAAATTAAATAACTTAACTGCAAACTCAGACTTCAAAGTGAATGTTGATGTTGATGTTGACTCAGCGCTAGACTGGTTAATCCCAGGCTTTAACTGGTTAGTTACTAATAAGCTAGAAGACAAAATTGAAAGCAGCGTAAAAAGCTCTATCTATTCAGCACTTAACAGCAGAACAAATGGATATGAAGACGTGCTGTTTGGTTTAGACAGATATTTACCACATGGTAAATATGTTTATCGTGGTAAAGACTATGCAGTAGAACTTGAAAATGCATTTAAAGACTTGGTGAGCGGCGAATCAATTACAGTTAAAGCATATACACGTTCAAAGAGTTTGAGAAACAATGGTTCAGTGAACATTGGTCATGTTGACATTAATATCTCAAACCACCTGTTCTTAAAGGTAAATGACACAATTACCACAAGAACACGATGGGAACCTGAATGTGGTGATTTTGGTTGTACTGCAGAGCCATAAGCAATTGCCAATATTTATCTAAATAAGCAATAGAGCCACCAATGGAAATCGGTGGCTTTTTTGTACTTCTGACTTTACTTTCTGTCGCGCTGTCGAAGTCAATCGAAAGGCTTAAAGTGGTTCAATTTGATTTAGGTGCAAAATATACTCTGCTTCGCAACGTGTATTTTCACAATACGTCGCGGCATAACGCTGCTTTAAAATAGCTTGTAAACCTCTCTACTTTCATAAACCACCGCTTCTTCCATCAAGCCAAACTCTTGTAAATACTGGGCAATACTCGTAAAGCTGGTTGTTTGAATTTTTCGTCCATGGTCTTCTGTACTAACGCCTTTAGCAAACCAATTCCCTAATGCCAATTTAAAACGGCTCACTTTCACAGGCTGTGGCGTGAAATAGGCTTCGGTATTAGCTTTAATGCGCATCATGTCGTCAGTTTCGTAAATGGCAGCATTGATCACATTCAGCGTGTGCTCTGTACAGTTTTGAAATTGGTTGTTAAATGGGTTGGCGATTAACGAGTAATTTGGGTTATGTAGCGCTTGATTTTTACCTGATGCGATGGCTTCAATTAAGCGAAGTAGCAAGTCGGGTGAAGGAATAATAATTCCGGCTTTTAGGCTCTCTACACCCCAGAAGAAGTCGACAGGGTAGTCGGTCATTAGCGCACTTTTTGCTGGGTTGTCAGCATTTTGATAGAGGTTATAAATAGCATAGCCTTTGGCTTTTTTACCATTGTCCAACGTGATCTGAGAATAAACGGCAATAGCAGTGTGAGTGAATTGAAAGCCGCGAGGTAAGTCTTTTTCTGGTTGACCTAAACGCGCAATAATAAACGCACGGGCGCCTTGTCTCGCAGCATATTTTTCGACTGATTTGGCAAAGCTTGCGACCTCTTCGGCTGTAAATTTAGATTCGCTGTTTTGCTGACTGCCTGCAAAAGTGTCTAGAGAAAGCAACAGAGCAAATGTGAAGATAAGAGATTTAAAGTAGCGCATGACGTACTCCTTATTTAAAAGCTGTAAAGGGGCTTTACAGCTTTTGTTAGGTATTTGAGTTAAGTCGCTTAATTAGTCTTTCTTTTCTGACTTTTTCATTTGCTCTGCGGGGGAGCGGTCCACCGTAATGGTGATCTCGGTAATTTCGAGCGGTTCATGTTTATCGATTTTATGTTTGCCTGATGCGGCATCGATTAGTGACTCGCCAACGGCTTGGCTTGCCGATGCTGTGCTGCCAACAACTAATAATGGCACTGCGACCACGCCGCTGGCTACTTGGGCGCTGGCTGTAGTGCTGTGTGCACTAGCTAGCGCTGAGTGGCGGCTGCCTTTGCTGGCATGTTCAGACGCTGACTCTGCGTAAGATGCAAATGAGGTTAATGCAATTAAACCTAATGTGAAAAGTTGAGAAATGCGTTTCATCGTGGTGTCCTTTAAAATTCAACATACTGTGTTTGTTTGCGTTGACTACAAGTTAGACCAGAGGATTAATTACGTAAACTCAGCTGTTAGATGTAGCAATTTAAGAAACTCTAAGTATAGTAATCCTAAACTATCTGGCTTTTTCCCCAGGCTATTTCAATTTGAAAGTGTGTTGGCGGTAATGACTTTTATGCCAGTTTGAACGCTTTTGAAAGCCATTGGAAAAACTTTTAAGGAACACTATGAGCCAAATTTCGCAGGTGAGCGATACGCTGAAAATGCTGCTTAAACAGCAAAAGCTAACGTACAAAGACATTGCCGAAAAGCTTGATATGAGCGAGGCAAATATCAAACGCATTTTTGCTCAGCAAAGTTTTACTTTGCAGCGCTTAGAAGAGATCTGTCATTTATTGCAGATTAGCTTGTCTGATTTATTTTCCATCACCGAGAAGCAACAAGACCAACTAACAGAGCTCACATTAGATCAAGAGCAAGAGCTAATAGATAACCCTAAGTTGCTGCTGGTAGCGGTCTGTGTTCGAGATGCATGGCAGTTTGACGATATCATTGAACAATATGATATCGACCAGTTTGAGCTTATTCGCTTATTTGCGCGGCTCGATAAAATCAAGCTGATCCAACTATTGCCAAACAACCATTATAAACTCCTCATTGCCCAAGATTTCAGGTGGATCAAAAACGGGCCGTTAGAGCGATTTATGGAACAAGAAGTGTTGCATCGTTTTATGGCGAGTAAGTTTGATGAAGAAGATAGCTTTCGTTTTTATTTACGTGGCCGTTATTCCAATTCTTCCATTGAGATCATTCAACGTAAATTGAATCAGCTCACTAAAGAAGCGGCGATCTTAAATCAAGAAGATTCGGCACTGCCAATTGCTAAACGCAAACATATGGGGCTCTTATTCGCGATGCGAGCATGGGAACCAACTTTATTCGAGCAGTTTAGGCGCAATAAATCACAAGATTAGAGGGACAACTTCCATGTCAGTTAATACTATTTTTAAAAAAGCGATGTTGAGTGCTGCAGTTTTATCTGCGAGTGCTTTCTCAGCCAATGTGTTTGCGGCCAATATGTTTACGACTAAAGCCACTAGTTCGCTTAACTGTGTGACGATTAATAATGACCTTGCGCAAATCGAAAAGTTTAAACAAGCAGGCACTTATCGATTTACCAAAGGCGGTGTTCAGCGCATCAACTTCGATTTTGCATCAGAACAACCTTTTCAAGATTATTTGGCTGCTGCGCGCGCGCATATTAATGCGCAAAACCCCAAAGCAAGTATGTCTTGCCCAATCACAACGGCAACCAGCAAACGCTTGTATGCAGATAAGCCACTTCAAGTTGTAGACTTAATCACGCCGTTTGAACTCAAAGCCGATAACGAGAAGGCAGCGGTATTGCTTATTCATGGTTTAACTGATTCGCCATATTTATTTCATGATTTAGCCAACTCATTTGTAGAGCAGGGCATATCAGTGCGTACTCTGTTATTACCTGGACATGGTACAGCCGCAGAAGCCTTGGTTGATATAGACCAAGCTGATTGGCGACAAGCTGCATCGTATGCCATTAAAAGCATGCTTAACGATTTCGATAACGTGTATTTAGGTGGTTTTTCAACAGGCGGTGCTTTGGTTGTTGATTACTTGAATCGCAATAACTTGAACGAAAGTGAGCTGCAAAAACTTAAAGGGGTAATGCTGTGGTCGCCAGCCAGCGAAGCAAAAGCGGGTATGGCGTGGGCGGCGAAATACGTTAGTTGGTTTACCGATTATTTAGATGAAGCGGCTGATATTGACTTTGCTAAGTATGAGTCGTTCCCTGCGAATGCAGGTGCACAAGTTCATGCGCTTATGAAGCGAATTGAACCGCAAAAATTAAAAGGGCTGCGCAATACACCGTTTTTTGTGGTGGCGAGTGAAGTTGACCAAACCATCAACACCGAAGCCACGGTAAACCTACTTGCGCGTTGGCATGCGCAAAACGGCGCAGCGCAAGCACAAGATAAGCTTGTCTATTACTATGCAAATAACGTTGAAGATCAACTTAATGCCTTACCTAACTCATTAAAAACCGTCACGACTTTTTCGTGTGAAGGGCAAGTGTATTGTGATCGTGTGCTTGATATAGCGCACACATCTCCAACAAATGCGCCGAGTAACCCACATTATGGTTGGCAGGGCAGTTATCGCAATTGTGAGCATTTAACCGGGACTGAGCTATTTGGCAGTTGTAAAACAACGTCTTCCCCAACTTTAGGTGAGTTAACAGAAGTGAATTTACAGGCAACGCTAAATTTGCAGCGGTTAACCTTTAATCCCTATTACGAGCAAATGCTTGAACAGATGCAGGGTTTTATTGAGAGCACATTAAAGTAATCATTTCTGTCATTTTAAGGTTTTTTAACTCATTGGCTCCTGACCTCTGTCAGAGCCAGTGGGCAGTAAAACTCTAACAAAGTTTATTAAAACAATACTTTTAGTCCCCAAATACTAGCCTTTGATAGTTTGGGTTTACTAAATTGACTATGTCTCTAATACTGAAGCCACTTACAAGATGTAACTAATTCAGAATAATGGAGACACAGATGATGAATAAACAAGTACTTATTAATAAACCAAGTAAAGCTTTTAGAATGGCGTCAGTTGCCATGTTAGTAGCAGGTGTTGCGGCATTCCTAATTGGTTTAGCAAATGCCACTATGCAATTGAATGAAAAAGGCTACTACCTAGCTGTATTGTTATTTGGCCTGTTTTCATTCGTGTCGTTACAAAAGACCATCCGCGATAAAATGGAAGGTCACACCATTTCAAAACCTTATTTTATGATGTGCTGGGCCGCTGCTGGGTCTGCAATCACCTTGTTAACAGTTGGGTTAGTAAACGCAGAATTGTTACTGAGCGAAAAAGGGTTTTACGCCATGGCGTTTTTATTGAGCGGCTTTGCAGCGATTACAGTGCAAAAGAATGTTCGAGACGTGATGGCATTGGGTGATGATGAAGTAAGAGAAGACGTTGACCTTGAGTCTCAATCATAAATAAGTATTTCGATTTGACAAAAGCGTGGGTTCACCCCGCGCTTTTGTTTGCCCTTATTTTGCGCGACATAAAGTCGCGTCTACAGTCGGCTATAAATGTCGGTACAGATTCTTTTTGTAGGCGTTGGCTACCCGACGCTTTTTTATTTGCATTACACTGCGCGAAATAAACCCTCACCTGCAACAAAGAGCCGTTTTTACTATACGAATCAATCCTGTGCTTTTAACTACACATAAAAGGCCTACTCAGGTATATTCTTACATGAGTCTAACTACGAGTTTTGTCTGTGAAAAAAGCAACGTCTTTCGATATCGCTTACCTTGCTGGGGTGTCGCAATCAACGGTCTCGCGCGCTTTGCGTAATAGCCCTTTGGTTAATCAAGAAACCCGAGAAAAGGTGCAAAAAATTGCCAAAGAATTAAATTACAAAGTTGATAAAAACGCCAGTAACCTGCGTTCTCAACATAGTGATACGTTAGCCTTGTTACTTTTTGAAGACCCCACCGATGATGGTTCAGCCATTAACCCTTTCTTCTTATCTATGTTGGGTAGCATTACCCGAGCTTGTGCTGATAGAGGCTATGACTTATTGGTTTCTTTTCAGCAAGCCAGTAACGATTGGCATGCCGATTTTGAAGACAGTAACAAAGCTGATGGTCTCATTTTGCTGGGCTATGGTGACTATGTCGACTTTGCTGAAAAGCTCACAAAACTGTCAGCACAAGGCACGCATTATGTGCGCTGGGGTGTGGGTGAAGATCAACTTAAAGGCTCTGCAATTGGCTGTGACAACTTTGCGGGTGGTAAAGAAATCACGCAACATGTATTGAAGCAAGGCCGTAAAAAATTGGCTTTCTTAGGTACAGCTTCAAGCCATGCGCCGGAGTTTTTCGACCGATATAAAGGCCATTGTGCAGCGCTTGAAGAGCTTGGTATTAAGGTTGATGAGAAGCTGCAAATAAACGCTTTGTATACTGAAGAAGCAGGTTATGATGCAGCGAAAAAATTACTCGACTCAGGCGTTGAATTTGATGCGATTTGTGCAGCGTGTGACTTAATTGCTGTAGGTGCGATGCGCGCGCTTAAAGAGCATGGTTTAAGCATTCCTGAAGACGTGGCAGTCGTTGGCTTTGATGACATTGCTGTTGCTAACTTTACCTCGCCACCGCTTTCTACGGTGAAACAAGATACAAAACGTGCAGGTGAGTTATTGGTTGAAGCGCTGCTTGATATGATTGCAGGCAAAGCGGTTGAGAGTCGTTTGATAGAACCTCAGCTTATTGTTAGGCAGTCTTGTTAGTCCGGCTATAACCGAGCAAAAAACAAAAGCATAAAAAAGCCGCCAAAGAGTTTTCCTTGGCGGCTTTTCGCTTGGGATAACGTTAAATAAACTTTAACTTTTAAACGTTACTTTGATTCTCGTATTAAGCTGTTGCTTGCTCTGAAGTGGTCTCAGTTGTTTCCGACCCATTTTCTTTTACAAAGTAAACAGCCAAGGATGCAAGCAGCATTGCGCCACCGGCCATCATCATGATGTAAATTGCTTGGTTATCAAATACTGAGGTTAAGATCCAACCCGCAAACAAGCCCGATACAATTTGTGGTGCGGCAATAGTGAAGTTGAAAATACCCATATACACACCAGTTTGTTTCGGCGGTAAACTGCCAGCAAGAATGGCATAAGGCATGGCTAAAATCGCCGCCCAAGCCATACCAACACCTATCATCGAAATCATTAGCATCACGGCACCTTGTGGCACTTCGATTTCAGTTATGCCTAAGTTCACCATTGTTAGCGTACTGTCTTGCCAGAAAATGATACTGATATAGCCAATGGCGCCTGCTAATAGTGAAATAGAGTAAGTCAGTTTACGACCAATTAGGTTGGCGACTTTTGCCATAAATAATGACGCAATAGCAGCAAAAACCGAGTATGCAGCGAACATAATACCGACCCAGTCACCTGCCGTGCCTTTTGCTTGTGCAATATGCGCTGGTACTTGGCCAACTTGAGATAAGTAATCAGGATCAAACCATTTTGCATCCACACCCCAAATGTGTTGAGTGATGGCTGGCATGGTGTAAACCCACATAATGAATAGGGCAAACCATGAGAAAAACTGCACAACAGCAAGACGCTTCATTGTTTCAGGCATGGTCTTCATTAACCCAAAGAAACCAGATAAGCGCTCACCTAGCGGCAGTTTTTCGGCTTCTTGGCTTAGTTCTGGCAAGCCATTCTCGCCTGGTGCATATTCTTTGGTACGCAGCACAGTCCAAAGCACTGAACCTAACATCACTGTTGCACCGATATAGAATGCCCAAATCACAGAAGGGGCGACTTCGCCTTTATCTGCAACGTTTTCCAGTCCAATCACATTGGTCAGTAAGAAAGGTAAAATCGAGCCAAAAACCGCCCCAATATTGATTAAGAAAGACTGAATTGAATAACCCAAGTTGCGTTGGTCTTCAGAAACCATATCTGACACAAGTGCACGGAATGGCTGGAAAGCTAGATTAAATGCGGCATCCATCAATGCCAGCATCATGGCACCAAATAAGAGTGGTGTCATAAAGGTGGCAATGTTTGAAGAGTTTGGCATCAGTAACATACCAAATGCAGCGGCAATACCACCGGCTAAAATATATGGGTTACGTCGTCCTAAACGATTCCAAGTTTTATCTGACGCTGAACCAACAATGGGCTGAATGATTAAGCCCATTACAGGGGCTACTAGCCAAAAAAGAGAAAGAGAATGAAGATCTGCGCCGAGGTCTGAAAGAATTCGACTGGCATTGGCGTTTTGTAAGGCAAAGCCAAACTGTACGCCTAAGAAACCAAAACTGACATTCCAGATCTGCCAGAAGCTCAATTTTGGCTTGGTGTTTTGTGTTTGTTGTCTGGTCATAAAGCGACTCTTATTGTGAATTTATACCAATATTTACACAGATGACTTTGGCTAACTCGCATTCACTTATTAGTCAGTCTAAACCGTAAAAAAATGGCATCTAATATGACATTCAATCAATAGTACAGAGTATACGAAACAACCACCATGTTATGCATACGTATTCAGCGTTATGCGAATCACTAGGTTAAGTAATAGTTAAGTGCGTCATGCTATTTACTTTAATGACCACTCTTTTAGCTTTTCAATGACTTGGGCTTCTACAATCGGCTTTGTAATATAATCACTCATGCCCGCATCAAGGCACTTTTGTTTGTCACCCTGCATCGCATTTGCGGTCATAGCGATAATAGGAATGGCGATATTGCTATCGCCTGCTTCACCTAGGCGAATGGCCTGAGTGGCTTGATAACCGTCCATTTCAGGCATTTGGCAGTCCATTAAAATTAAGGTGAATGGTTGAGACTCATTTGATGCAGAGAGCTTTTCGATAGCTTGTAAGCCGTTCTCTGCTACCTCTGTTTTTATACCAATATTACTCAATACTTTTAACGCTACCAGTTGGTTAACCTTGTTATCTTCTACCAGTAATAGATGGACATTGGTGGCCCAATCAGACTCTGAATGAGGTGTAGCTGGGGCTTGTTTAACACTGAGTGCTTGTAAATTACTCGCTTCAAGCTGTTGGCGAAGTTCGGCGCTCGCTATTGCGAGGGATTTTAGTAAGGCGGCTTGGGTAATTGGTTTGTAAAAATAGGCATCAACCCCCAGTTCGATAATTTGTGTTTGGTTATATTGCTCGTTGAGCCTGCCCATCATGACGAGTTTGGTTTCACTAAAACGGGTTGTGGTTCTAAGTTGTTTCGCAAATGACTCGCCTTGCATGCAGGGTAAATACTTATCAAATAGCACAATATCGAAAGCTGCTGTGCTTTGCTTATCTAGCATTTTTAATGTGTTTAGAGCGGCTTCACCGCTAACGCAATCCGCAACTTCTATCCCCCAGGCATCAAGTTGTTTCTTCAGTGCAAAGCGACTTGAGCTATTGGCATCGACGAGCAACAGCTTCAATGCTAGGTGCTTGAGATCGAACGGCTCTGTGGTTGATTGATTTTGACTCGTAACAAGACAAGTGATAGTAAAGCAGCTTCCAACACCGACTTCACTGGTGACACTAATATCACCGCCTAACAACTGACATAAACGCTTTGTAATGCTCAGTCCAAGGCCTGTACCACCGTACTTTCTGGTTGTGGACGCATCAACTTGGCTAAATGCATCAAACAATGAGAAGAGTTTATCGTTAGGTATACCAATGCCTGTATCACGAATTTGACAGTTTAACTCGAAGGTATCTGGTGAGTCTGTTGCTAGTAGTTTTGCTGCTATAACAATTTCGCCATGCTCGGTAAATTTAATGGCATTACTAAGTATGTTTGTCAGGATTTGTCTGATCCGGCCCGGATCAGACTTAATGGCCGTGGTTTTAAGCTCCGTTAAATCGAGCACAATCTCAACACCTTTACTTTGCGCGCTGAGCGACATGGATTCGGCAAGTAATTCAATCAACTCTCTGATATCAAATTCAATATTTTCTAATTCGAGTTTATCAGCTTCGATTTTAGAAAAGTCCAGAATGTCATTGATTAAAGTCAGCAACGAATTGGCACTGGTGCGAGCGATATCAACTGTATGCGCTTGCTCAGAGCTTAGCTCACCGGCTTTAAGGAGGTTCAACATACCAATCACACCATTCATGGGTGTTCTGATCTCGTGACTCATATTGGCTAAAAAATCAGATTTCAATTGCGTAGCCTCTTCTGCTTTCTCGAGCGCAGCAGCCAGCTCTTTGGCTTGAGATTCCAGTGACGCCGTTTTCTCAGAGACTTGTTGCTCCAGTTTAGTCACAAATTGTTTCTGTCTTGTTATTTCAACTTTTTGCAGACGTGTTCTTAAATAAATTGCACTGAAAATAAGGGTCAGTAATATCAACACGTAAATACAATACGCCCACCAAGTTTGCCAAAGCGGCGGCGATACATGCAGGTTTACGGTGAGCATGTTCTTGCTCCATTCGCCGTTACTGTTAGTCGCTTTGACCATAAACGTATAGTCGCCGCCATCTAAATTGGTAAACGAGGCAATGTTACGATTGCCGATCTCAATCCAGTGATCGTCATATCCCTCTAACTTGTATGCATATTGGTTTTTATTGGGTGAAATAAAGTCTAAAACTGCAAATTCGAAAGAAAATACATAATCTAGATAAGACAGGTTGATGTCAGTGACATAAGAATAAGGCTTATCTAACTGCACAGGTTGCCCCATCACGTTAAACCCAGTTAATATTAAGTTTGGGTCAACTTGGTTGCTGGTTAAAGAGGTAGAGCTAAAATACTCAATACCACGCTGACTACTGGTAAAGAAGGTATTATTGCTGCCTTTCACAAGGCTATTCGGGTAATAATTCAAGCCTAATAAACCGTCTTGGCTGTCAAAGTTTTTAATGGTGTCGTTTTTCGGTGAATACTTAGAAACTCCTTTGTTTGTGGTCAGCCATAGATAGCCTTCAGCGTCATCGGCGATGGCTCTAATTAAATTGGTGGGTAGTCCATCTTCTTTTTTTACATGTTTGAAGTTTTGCGCATCGGGTCGGTAAAGGTTTAACCCCTTTTGCGTGGCAATCCATATTTCGCCACTTCGTGTTTGGTGAATGTCTTGAACTATACTGCCGAGCAAGCTATCAGGGTTATAGCGGTTATTCTTAAAGGGCATGAAAAACTGCATATCTTCTTGCCATAAGTTCGCACCATCGCCTGTGCCTACCCACATATTACCTTTATTGTCTCTAAATATTTCGAGTACCTCAGGGTGGGTAAGACCATATGTTGAATCTAGATGTGTGAACTTTCGTTGTTGTGGGTCGTAGGTATAAACCCCGTTTTTGTATGTACCTATCCAAATTTTGCCAAAGGTATCAGCGTTTAAGGCGCGGATCTCTCTAAACTCTTTGTGGCCAGGGTCGTCTTTGGGATAAGTGATTAACTGGATATTGCGCGTAACGAGATCAAAGGTTGCCAACCCTTCATCTTGCGCAATCCAGAGTAAATTATCGTCTGATAAATAAAGTACAGGGCGCTCAAGCAAACGATTGTTGTTAAAGCCATTTGCCTCATTAAAAATTGCGTCTGAGAGCTTTTCAAGTTTTTGAGAGTCAACTTGCCATTTGAATAATTCGGAGTTGGATGTCGCGATAAGTAAGTCACCGTTTGTATCGCTCAAAATACCATTTGGTGCCACAAGCTCAGGGTTTTGGATTGATTTAAACTTTCGGTGAGGCACCAGTTTATAGATACCTTGTACTTCGTTGGTTATCCAAAGGGTTTTTGCACTGTCTTCGAAAATAATGCGCAAGCCATTATTGTGTTCTAATTCGAGTTGCTTGATTTCATCATCGACAGGGTCGAGCCTAAACACGCCTTTGCTGGTGATAAACCAAATAAAACCCTCTCTGTCTTCAATCATAGAATTAACTTGGCCTAAGTTCTCGTTATTAAACAGGCCTAGTTGAGTAAATTGTTTACTGTCTTGGTTGAACTTAAAAGGACCTTGTTGTGTGCCAATATAAATTTGGTCGCTGCGAGTTTTGAGAATATGGCGAATTTCGTTCGCACCTGTTGGGGTATTATTAGTTGGATCTGGAAAAAAATACTTAAAAGTTAAATTCTTTTTGTCGAACAAATTTAAGCCGAAACTGGTGGCAACCCAAAGTTCATCCTTGTCTTTATTCTCAATATCCCAAATGCGGTTATGACTTAAACCTGGGGCTGTTTCTGACGCTTTTTTCACATGAGAAAATCGGTTTTCACCCAAATATAGATTTAAGCCTTGATCGTAAGAGCCAAGCCAAATAGAGCCATCTTCATCGTGATGCAGTGATTGTATGCGGTTAGCTGAAATAGAGTCGCTGCGTTTTGGATCGTGTAAATAGTTGTCGAACTTGCCTGTTGCGGGGTTATATTTATTTGCCCCGCCGCCCCAAGTACCAATCCAGATGTTCCCGTTTCTATCGAGCATCAGATTGCCCGCATCATTATGAGAGAGGCCGTTGTCACTCATGCTGTCAAACTCGAATAAGGTAACTTTTCTGCCGTCATAACGCATTACGCCATTTTCGGCGGTGCCAAACCAAATCAGCCCCTGTTTATCTTGAATGATGGAATAAATTTCAGATGAGACAAACCCTTCTTCGGCGGTGAGTTTTTTTACCGAATATTCATTGGTTAGCAATGGGATCTGCGCGACGCTGTTGCTTGAAATAATAAGTAGCAACATAAAAACAACATGCGCGAATTTAAATAGTTTATCCATAAAAGGCTTTTGATATTTTTAGAGGCAGCTCGATTAATTTAAGCCTAGTTTAAAAAAGGGACTATTTCTAATTAAAAGAAAATAAATTTAGCAGGTTTTTTAGCGGCTTAGCTGAATGAGGAAGGGATAAAAAAGCACAACATTTGATAAATAATTAAGCTAAAAGCTAAGTCAGTGCTCTACTTAGCTTTTAGCTTTTAGCTTTTAGCTTTTAGCTTTTAGCTTTGCATCGCATAAGCCGCAGCACCCAATAGGCCCGGCTGGCTTTCTGTGATCACATAAGTCGGCGCTTGACGCGGAATATGTGACAAACGGCCTTTATTTTCAAAGCGCTCTCTGAATGCCGTTGATTTTAAGAAATCAACAAAGCGCGGTACTATGCCACCGGCGATATAGACACCACCGACACTATTGCATGTTAGCGCCAAATTACCAGCAAAGGCGCCGAGTACGCGACAAAACACATTGAGTGCGAGGTTGCAGTATTCACAGTCATTGCTTAAACCGCGCTCTGATACTTGCTGTGCTGAGAGCTTTTCAGTATTTGGGTTTTGTTTAATGGCAGAAACAGCCTGATAAACCTGCTCTAAACCATAACCCGATAGCAATTGCTCGTAAGAAACGCGTTGCTTAATTTTGTTTAAGAAACGTAAAATCTCGATTTCGAGCTCGCCAACAGGGGCATAATCAACATGACCGCCTTCTCCACTGACACAGTGCCATTTGTCACCAATAGGAATAAGATTAGCAACGCCTAACCCTGTGCCTGGGCCACATACTGAAATAGGCTTACCAGCAACAGCTTCACCGTCACCGATTTTCACTTTTTGTGCATCACTCAAAAGTGGAATAGCCATGGCAATGGCAGTATAATCATTAATAAGCGTTAAAGACTCAAGCTTTAACGTCTCTTTTAATGCTGATTGAGAAAACTGCCAAGGCAGGTTTGTCATCGAAATCAAATCATCATCCACCGGGCATGCAATAGCTAAACAGGCACTTAAGCGACTGCCTTCTAATTGCTGCTCGTTGATATACAGCTTTAATACTTCGGCAAGACCTGCGTGATCAGCACATTTATAGGTGCTGATATTACGGTAATAACCGTCGGCTTGCTCGTCGACAATGGCAAGGCGAATATTAGTGCCGCCGATATCGGCGATTATACGGGTTAAAGACTCAGACTGTTGTGTTGTCATGTTATTGAACCTGTAGTGTCAGAGGCTGATGCTGCCAGTTAAATTTCACCGTTAAGGTGCTGTTTTTATTATTCCAATCATAAGATTGAATGATTTGGTCGCCTACCTTAACCTGCTTTGGCTGCTGTTGCCAGTTATGGATCTTTAAGGTGATCTCACGTGCTTTAGGCATGCCCTTGTAGCCTTTGCCCTGACGCATAAGCAGCATGCCCAGTTGGCTATTATTCTGCTTCGCAGCGAAGTTAAGTAGTTCAAACTCACCACGTTTGTCGGCATTCATGGTATGGCCATCGTCTTCATACATACTACCCGTTGCTGTTTGCACTTGGCTATCGGCCCAATAATGTAAGGTTAGGTGCCCTGAGTTGTAGTTTTTCGTGGTTTGAAACTTCTCAACCATAGGCACAAATGCCCCCGCTTTAACGAACACAGGGATTTGCTCAAGGTTTACTTCGACTTTATGTGTTTTGCCGCCTTCGAACTTTTTGCCTGTGAAGTAGTTAAACCACACACCTTCTGGCAGCGTGACTTCTACAGAACTTAAATTCGCTGAGGTAATAGGGTGTACAAAAAACGCGTCGCCCCATAGGTAACTGTCTTTGTTCGAAAGGTCTGTATTGGCAGCATCATCTATAAAGGTTGGTCGCATCAGCGGCAGACCAGATTGACTGTTTTGATACGCTAACGTGTAGTTATAAGGCATCATTTGGTATCTAAGTTCGATGAACTTGCTTAAAATGTCTTGTGTTTCTTTATCGTGGAATACCACTTCTGAAGGAATATGTTCTTGACCGTGAGGGCGATAAATTGGTTGGAACACACCGTATTGTAACCAACGGATATACAGCTCTTTATTAAATTGCTCACCACCGGCAAAACCACCTAAGTCAGAGTGCGTGTAGCCCAAACCAAACATGCCCATTTGCAGTGATAACTCAACTTGTGGTTTTAATCCGCCCCAAGTTCTGTTCACATCCCCAGTCCAAGGCACCATGCCGTAGCGCTGAGAGCCTGCAGCACCTGCACGCATTAAAATAAATGGACGTTGTTCAGGTTGCGTCGTTTGTAAATGTTGAAATAACATTTTTGCCCACTGATGACCGTAGGCGTTATGAATGGCATCGGCAGACACTTGCTGGCCATTATCTAGGGTGTGCAATGCATCACTCGGGTGTACTTCTGGTTCACCTAAATCGCCCCACCAACCTTGTACACCTTGTTCAGCAAGTTCTTGATAAATATTATTAAACCAGTTTCGACCTGTGTCGTTGAAGACATCAACAATGCCGGTATTACCAAAGTAAAAATCAAACGTTTTTGGGTTGCCTTCGGCATCTTTTGCCAGCACTTTTTGTGCAACTGCATCATCCCAGCGTTTTGAACTTGAAAGAATAAATGGCTCAGTGATCAAAATAGGTTGAATGCCTTGCTCACGAAGTTCGCGCAGCATTTTTTCAGGTTCTGGAAACGCGTCTTTATCCCAAGCGAGGTTGCCCATATGGCCCTGAATGTCTTTACCAAACCAATATAAGTCAATGATGATGGAGTCGAGTGGAATATTCAGCGCTTTGAATTTAGCAACTGTGTCCATCACTTCTTGTTGAGTGCGATAACCAAAACGCGAGGCAAAATTACCAAACGCCCAGCGAGGTAACATAGGCTGAGTGCCACTGATATCTGTGTAGTTGGCGATCAATTCTGGGTAAGAATCACCCGCCACGACAATATAAGCGTTACGCCCTGCCCCAGCTTCGAACTGTAAAACATTTTGTTCAGACTTTGCTAAATCAACCCAGCCTTTGGCGCTATTATCGAACAGCAACATATATTGTTTATTCGACATCACCGCAGGCAAGCTGTAGTTCATTTGTACTGATTCAGTTTCGTAGCCGTAATGCGCACGGTTGTATAAAGGTAGGCGATGGCCGCGGCGGTCCATACCTAATACGCGCTCACCTGCACCAAGTAATTGCTCACTGTCATTTAAGTTAAAGCGAACACCGTGTACGTTATGTATTTGGGTTTGGCTGTCATGCTGTTCAATCACTGTGCCTGAGTAAAAGCCTTGCTCTTCTTTTACTAGTAACTGTTTGCCTTTAAAGTAACTTACTGAATAAGGCTGCGTGGTAATTTCGACACGCATATTGCCTGCTGAGCCAACAAGCACATTGCCTTGCTGTGAAGCTTTTTGACTAAAGAGTAAGGTGTGGTCTTGGTGTGTTTCACTGATGGTATAAGAAGGCAGGTTACTTGCCGACACCGCAGCTTGCTTGGCATGGAATACCGCTTCAATAGCACTGTCATTGAGTGCAGAGAAGGTAACATCACCCAGTGTTGTGGTAACCGTCAGCTCACCATTTTTATAGCTGTGAGACACATATTTATGCGCTTTTGATGCAATCGTATAAGGTTTGTCATTGTTCTTATTTTCAACAGCTTGTACTGCAATGAGTGGGTTTAAAACCAGCCCTGTAACTAGGCTAATACCCAAAAAAACTTTACTCACACCCAACCTCTTTGTCATTTTTCTTGATGATTGCATCATAGCGTCATTCATAAAACTGCAAATCCTGAATACGTATGCAAAGGCTGTTACGAAAAAATCATAACGCGTATTCTTTATGACAATATTATAACGACTATCCGATTATGCCTCGGGTCTTTTAAAACTCAGTGCCACTTAACGTGACACTGAGAACAAAATGAGGTGTAGGGCGATGAAAAAGAGTCTTTGGGGTTTTAAATGAAAGAACAAATGTGGTGGCGCGGCGCCGTTATTTATCAGGTATATCCACGCAGCTTCTATGATGCCAACCAAGATGGTATCGGTGATATTCCGGGTATCATCGCAAAATTAGACTACATCAAAAGCTTAGGTGTAGATGCGATTTGGGTATCGCCATTCTTTAAATCTCCTATGAAAGACTTCGGTTACGACATCAGCGATTATCGCGATATCGATCCGCTATTTGGTCAGTTATCAGATTTTGATGAGCTGATCGCCAAAGCCCATGACCGTGGCATTAAGATCATGATTGACCAAGTATTGAGTCATACATCTGATCAACATGCTTGGTTCTTAGAAAGTCGTGAAGATAAAACCAATGACAAAGCAGATTGGTACGTATGGGCCGATGCTAAGCCAGATGGCACACCGCCAAATAACTGGATGTCGATTTTTGGTGGTGTTGCGTGGACGTGGGAACCGCGCCGTCAACAATACTACCTGCACAACTTCTTAACCAGTCAGCCAGACCTTAACTTCCATAACCCAGAAGTACGTCAAGCAACCCTTGATAATATTGAGTTTTGGCTAAAACGTGGTGTAGATGGCTTCCGTTTAGATGCAATTAACTTTTGCTTCCATGACGCGCAATTACGTGACAACCCGCCTAAAGCGCAAGAGCTGCGTACCAATATCGGTTTTGACTCAAAGAACCCGTATGCGTATCAGTATCACTATTACAACAATACCCAAGATGAAAACTTGGGCTTTATGGAAGACATTCGCGCACTATTAGACAAGTACCCTGGCACAGTCGCACTTGGTGAAATCTCGTCTGAAGATTCATTAAAAACCATGGCGGAGTACACCCAAGGTGATAAGCGTCTTCACATGGGGTATAGCTTTGACCTGCTAACAGATGACTTTAAAGCAAGCTACATTAAGCAAGTTGTAGAGTCATTAGAAGCACGCGTATCAGATGGTTGGCCATGTTGGTCGGTGTCGAACCACGATGTCATTCGTGTTGCGAGCCGTTGGGGTAAAACGCAAAACGCTGAAGGCAATGCAACACTTGCGAAAATGCTGTATGCGATGATTTCATCACTGCGCGGAAGTGTTTGTAGCTATCAAGGTGAAGAGCTTGGTTTGGTTGAAGCTGAAATTGCTTACGAAGACTTACAAGATCCGTATGGCATTACGTTCTGGCCACAATTCAAAGGCCGTGATGGTTGTCGTACACCACACCCTTGGGAAAGCCAAAAAGACAATGCGGGTTTTAGTACAGCAAAACCTTGGTTACCTGTGCCAGCAGCGCATTATACTACCGCAGTAGATACCCAAGAGCATGATGAAAACTCAGTACTAAATAGCTACCGTCATTTCAGTGCATGGCGTAAAGGCTTTGAAGCTATTCTTTACGGTGACATTGAGTTTATTGAAACGCCGGAGCCAATTCTTGCGTTTAAACGTAGCTACAATGGCCAAACACTTTTAGTCTGCTTTAACCTAAGTAATGAAGCGCAAACAATCAGCCTTGAGCAGTTAGGTGTAAGTGAGCTATCACTTATTACAGACCATAAGCTTGTGACTGCGACCATTAATGACAACAACTTAGAAATGCCAGCGTTTGCGAGCGTTTATGCAAAGCTTTCTTAATTGAAAGTAAGCATGATACCAATCCT
The DNA here is from genome assembly GCF_049257195.1 of Pseudoalteromonas sp. SS15. Lineage (NCBI taxonomy): Bacteria > Pseudomonadati > Pseudomonadota > Gammaproteobacteria > Alteromonadales > Pseudoalteromonadaceae > Pseudoalteromonas > Pseudoalteromonas sp. SS15. The sequence goes on along the minus strand of NZ_JBMMUD010000004.1, from coordinate 29,026 downwards.
CAAAATAGACTATTTAATTTAGAGGATTGGTATAAAAAAGGAGATCCTATGTTTAAATCACCACTGAATAAAATTGCCTTATCGCTAATGTTAGCGGCAGGTCTTACAGCGTGTAGCCAATCAGCGAATACGGCAAAGGAGTCAGCAGCGCAGGCGAATACCGCAGTTGCAGCGACCAACGTTGAACAGTTTGAGCGCAAAGCGGCTAAACTGACACCGTATCAGCAACGAGATTTTCGTGATGAAGTATTCTACTTTGTGTTGCCAGACCGTTTTTATAATGGCGATCCGAGTAACGATATGGGCGCTGCCGAACACGACACTGAACGAGCGCTATCACGCGGTGGTTTAGACGTTACTCACAAAGGTATGTATCACGGTGGTGACTTAGCAGGTTTAACTAAAAAGCTGCCTTACCTAGATAACATGGGTATTACCGCAATTTGGTTAACACCCGTGCTACGTAACCGTGCAATGCAAGCCGATACATCGGGTTACCATGGTTATTGGATCTTAGATTTTACCGAGATTGACCCGCACTGGGGTTCAAACGCTGAGCTTAAAAACTTCATTGACCAAGCGCACGAACGCAATATCAAAGTGTACTTTGACATCATCACGAACCACACGGCTGACGTGATCAAATACGAACAGTGTCACGGTAAAGATGGCCTAGGATGGTTGGTTGAAGGTGACCGCTGTCAATTTAAAGACAGCAATACACCAGAAAATGAGCGCTACAAGCCACTGATCCCTAAAGGTGAAGAAGCCATTAAAGTACCCGCTTGGTTAAACGACATTGATTTGTATAACAATCAAGGTGATTCACACTGGTCGGGCGAAAGCTCAATCAAAGGTGATTTTGCTGGGTTAGACGATGTCGACACCACACAACAAAAAGTGGTTGATGGCATGATCGATATCTACAAAAACCTGATCACCGAGTTTAAGCCTGATGGTTTTAGAATCGATACAGTAAAACACGTAGATATGTCATTCTGGGAGCAGTTCTCGCCAGCACTGATGGATCATGCTGCCTCATTAGGTATCAACAACTTTATGATGTATGGCGAAGCATATAGCTTTGAGCCTGAGCTACTTAGTACGTTTTTAACTGAAGGTAAAATGCCATCGGTACTCGACTTTGCATTGCAAGGCAGTATTGAAGCGGTTGTGGTGAATCAAAAAGGCACAAGCGAGCTGACTAAGCTTTTCGCGAAAGATCATTTATACAAGCATGAAGATGGTTTTAATGCCAATCACCTTGTGAGCTTTACAGGTAACCATGACATGGGCCGTATTGCGTATCGCTTAAAGAGCAGTGATTTTAATTACAGCGAAAGCGAAATGATTGAACGTACGCTTCTAGCCCATGCATTGATGTACTTTAGCCGCGGTGTACCGGTAATTTACTATGGTGATGAGCAAGGCTTTGTGGGCGACGGTGGCGACCAAGATTCAAGACAAAACATGATGCCATCATTGGTTAAAACCTATAACGATGATGACCTGTTAGCCACAGACAAAACCACAGCTGACGACAACTTTGATACATCACACCTGTTCTATCAGCGTTTTGCTGAATATGCTGAGCTATATCAAGCACATATCGCACTACGTCAAGGTGAGCAAAGTATTCTATTCTCACAAGACGAGCCAGGCTTATTCGCCATCAAACGGGCGTATCAGGGCGAGCAAGGCCAGCAAAATCTAGCGGTTGTCTTTAACACCAGCACGAAACCTCAGAGCATTAAGCCGACAGGTATGAGTGAAAATGCAAAACTAATTTACCAATCAGCAGAAGGTGAGAAAGGCCAAGTTGCCGGCCTTGGATTTAGCGTTTATCAGTTAGATTAATACCAACCCTCAATAATACTCAATCATTTTGAGGGACTAAAACTGACGCTAACTTCGTTGAAAATTTCTTATTTAGAACAACTAAATAGCAAAATTCCGCCTCGTTATCGACAAGTTTTCCTTGCCTCAAAATAGACCGCTTAATTAAGAGGGTTGGTATAAGCGTAAAAACACAATTCATCACACCGAAAAAAGCCCCATTTGCTTATGCAGATGGGGCTTTTTTGTTCATTGCCTGAGTTAGCTATCTCAAAAACGCAAGCTGTTCATAGTTTTCTAAGAATGTTTTTAAATTCGGTGAGAGCGCAATGGGTATAAATTTCACGTCTTCGACTTGTTCGGTCTTGCTTACCCTAGTGACATCTTTCTCAGCAAATTGCCAATATTGTTGATCATACTTAGGGCCTCTGACCGCTCTAAGTAAAGATTGATAGTAAGCCCTGTAATGTGCCCCAAGTACGGCATCGACTTCTTCGAGTGTGATGCGAATATTATTGTTTAGCTCTAACCATTCTCTCGATTTTTTAAGCTGTTGTTCAAATGGAAAGGCCATCATGTTTTCTACTGCGGCTTCATCGAATAGCTTAATGTTTTTCTGTGCGTCTTTTAGATTGGCTTTTAAGCCAGCGCAAAGCGCATCACAAGTTGCTTTTTTAACTGTGTTTAAAAGCTGCTTTTGCAGTAACTTTAGCTGCTCAATGTGTTGGGTGTTTAACGTGATCAAATGAAAAACCTGGTTGTTTTTCTGCAAAGACGTTAATGCAATTGTTTTTTCTGAGTTTTGAATCAGTGAATTTAGTTGAAATAAGAATTCGTTTAACTCAATGATATTCCACTCTATTGGTGCTTTACTTAGCAACTTTTGCCCTTGCGAAACTAAAGCAGAGTGCTTGTCTAGTAAGGTATGGGTGCTTTTAACTAGCTTTTGTAAAGCGTCGTCACTGAGGATCTGTTTGAGAACAGTGTCGGCCGCCATTGAATTGTCTAATTGCTTTGCCTCAGAGGCTAAATTAAATGCTGTTATCAGATCTTGTTGAGTAAGGTGTGCCCGTGACTGTGTGACTTTATCAATGGCTGTTTTGTGTTGCTGTGCTCTTTGTTGCCACGATGTCTCTCCGAGCTCAACAAGTTGCTGTGCGAATTGATATTGGCTTTGGTGATCTCTTTGTACTTCAGCCTGATAATAACTTTCTTCAAGTTTACTTTCTTTACTACAGGCGGCAAGTAGACAAACACTTAAAAATATAAGGCTTTTTCTCATAACAATCACTGTTTTCAGTAACCCGAAAGTTACTATAGTGGAAACAGATTTGAAATGTAACCATTATTATTTTGCATTTTATGTTTCATTAGTAACGCTTTTTTTACCATAAGGTTAACTTTTGGTAAATCGGTACAGTTTGATTTATTGTTACTAAAATCAGTCGCTTATGACAGTTGACTCAGTTGTTCACATTGTATACGGTGAATATCTGATAAAAATAATAATCAAGGATTGTAGCAAGTGATTGAAGTTAAAAACTTATATCGCGAATACGGCAGTGGGGAAACGCGCGTCACCGCATTAAACGATGTTTCTATCTCCATTGATGAAGGCGAATTCGTTGCCATTATGGGCTCTTCGGGCTCAGGAAAATCAACCCTCATGAACATATTAGGTTGTCTTGATACGCCGACACAGGGTGAATACTTTTTGTCGGATCAGTCTATTCAAGATATGCGCGATGAAGACTTATCAAAAATAAGAAACGAGCGTATCGGCTTTATTTTCCAAACTTTTCACCTTTTAACCCGCTTGAGTGCACTTGAAAATGTCACTCTGCCGCTGCGTTACAGCGAGACTTCACCAGAAGAAGCCAAACAAAAAGGCTTAGCCATGCTTGCTAAAGTTGGGCTTGATCATAGGTCGGGACACAAACCGAATGAAATGTCGGGCGGCCAAAGGCAAAGGGTGGCGATTGCCAGAGCCCTAGTGAACGAGCCGAAAGTCATTTTTGCCGATGAGCCTACCGGTAACTTAGACAGCAAAACCTCTCACGAAATTATGTCACTGCTATGTGACTTACACGCTCAAGGGCACACCATTGTTATGGTGACTCACGAAGACGATATTGCCGAGTATGCAAAACGCATTATCCGAATGAAAGATGGCGTGAAAATAGAGGACAGCCGCCGATGAAAGCATGTTTAAAACAACACAAATTAACCCCTCTTTGTTTGGCAATGTTACTAACTAGTTCAATTTTCAGTGCCAATAGCTTTGCCGAGCAGGATGCCCAAAGCATTTTCATCACAGGTGAAGTCAAAGCTGGAGATAGCCAAACTTTCTTTTCGCCACAAAGTGATACTTGGCGTGTGCAAATTGAATGGATGTTACCGGAAGGCGAAGTGGCTAAGCCCGGCGATGTGGTAGTGGTATTCGAAGGCGGCTCAATCGCCAGCACCATAGAACAAGATGAAGTCAGTCTCAACAATGCGCAAGATGAATTAAAAAGGCAGCAGAATAAAGGTCAACAGGCTATCTTAGAGGCTGAATTTTCGTTAACGCGCGCTGAGCTCTTACTTGAAAAAGCGAAGATAGACGCCGCGGTGCCGAAAAGTCATGTCAGCGTGTTCGACTACGAAGAAAACCAGCTAAAACTTGAGCAAGCGGTTATCCAAAAGCACAAAGCCAAAGCCAGTCTAGCTGAAGCAAAAACCACTGCGCAGGTAAATATTCGTAAACAAGAAATCGAAATTGCACGTTTACAAATTAACTTAAAAGAAAACCGAGAACGCTTAAACGACTTAACCCATAAGGCAACCAATCAAGGCCCGATTTTATATGCAAATCACCCTTGGTATGGCTCTAAATTATTTTCGGGGGCGACGGCACAGCCAGGCTGGAAAATTGCAGAAATTCCAGCGATGACAGGGCTCTACCTTGAGGCTTGGGTTCATGAAATTGACTACAAGCACCTAACGCTAGATCAAAGCGTTAATTTGACCCTAGACGCCTACCAAAAAACACCGATTACAGCCAAATTAACTAATTTATCGACACAACCTGAAGAGCGCAAAGAATGGGGGAAAGACGCCTATTATCGTGCTGTTTTCTCATTTGATGAGACGCAAAAGCTAAAAATACTGCCGGGGATGACTGGGCGTGTGCGTTTACAAGGAGGCCAAAGTGAATAAGTTTAAATTAGGCGTACTAGCCAGTGTTGTCGCTTTATCGTTAGTAGGCTGTGGCAGTGATGATTTTGACTATCACACAGTTGAGAAAACGAGTTTTCAGCTGGCTGTACAGGCCAATGGTGAACTAGAGTCAGCAAAGCAGTCGTTAATTGCGCCACCCTCTATTGCTCGTATGTGGCAATACAAGGTGAAGTTTTTAGCACCTGAAAACAAGCAAGTGAAAAAGGGCGAGGTGGTTGCGGCATTTGATGACAAACCTGTTCGTGACCGCTTAATTGATAAAAACAGCGAATATGATCGTGCAGTCAAAGAGCTTGAGAACCAAAAAGCACTCGAAATTAAAAACCAAGAAGAGCTTAAACTTGCCCTCGCCGAAGCGCAGATGAACTTTGATATTGCTGAGCGTAAAGCCGACATTAACGATGACTCGCTTTCAGACAACGATAAGCGCAAGGCACAGATAGATTTCACCATTGCTAAAAATGACCTAGCGCTGGCGCAAAGAAAGCTAGCGTTTCAAAAAGAGACCAAAGAACTCAATATTCGTTTAGCAGAAGGTAAAGTAGGCCGCTTGAAGGCCGAAGTAGACGCATTACAACAAGACATCGAAAGGCTTAAAGTCAAAGCCCCTATGGATGGCATTGTGATGTATTACAGCAATGCCAGTGGCGAAAAGCCGACAGTGGGTGAAAGTGTGCAATTTGGCCAGCCTGTTATTGAGATGGCAGTGATAGAAGACATGCAGGTGAAAGCACAAATTGATGAAGCAGACTTTGGCCGTATTGCCCTTAATCAACATGTTAAAGTCACCATAGATGGTCCTGAGCCGCTCATTACTTCAGGTAAAATTACTACCATTGGCAGTGCTTTTCGCGAGAAGTCACCACAAGACAAACGCCGCATAGTCGATACCCTGATCACCTTAGATGACATTGATGCCGCGATTATGCGTCCTGGCTTAACTGCTCGGGTAGAAATCGCCACAGATAAAATTGAAAATGTGCTAGTTGTGCCTATCTCGGCCTTACACAATGAGCAGTCAAGTGGCGAGCGAGCGAGCGCTTACGTGATAGAAAAAGGCGGCGATAAACTGCCTGTTCAAGTCGGTAATATCAGTAATGGTTTTGCTGTGATCACAGAGGGAGTAAAACAAGGTGATGAGGTACGTCTATGAAATATTTAGCGATAGTGATCAGTGCATTACTACTAACGGCTTGCTCTGAGCCTGCTGAAGTTGATGCACAATTAACCTATACAGTTAAAACAGCGCCATTTAAGAACTATGTTCAGGCAAAGGGCGAATTAATCGCAGCAACAGAAACAGTGATCAGTACTCCAGCTTCGTCTCGTGGTCCACAAACGCTCGCATGGTTAATGCCTGAATATTCGCAAGTAAAAAAAGGCGAAGTGGTAGCGCGATTTGACGGTCGTGTTATGAGTAAGCAAAAGCGCGAAAGTGAATTTTCAAACGACAAGGTCTCACAAGACTTGTCTGGCAAAAATACTGAGATTGACACAAGAAGAAAGCATTTGGGATACGACATTGATATTGTAGAAGAAGAAAAACAATTTGCTGAAACCTTCTCAATTGATGATGTTCGCATCATCTCTAAACTCGATATCCTAGAGCAGGCGCAAAAGGTCGATTACCTGAATGCCAAAACAGACTATTTTAATTGGCAATCAGAGCAATTTAATAGCAGTGCTCAAGGTGAATTAGATCTCTTAAATATGCAGAGTCAGCAGCACCAAAGCAAAATTGATATGCTCAATGGCAATTTGTCGTCATTAGAAGTGGTTGCCCCCCACGATGGTTTGTTAACTCATAGTGTGAACTGGCGTGGCGAAAAACCAAGAGCGGGGCAAACACTTTGGCCGGGCCAGAAAATAGCGGGTTTACCAGATATCTCTGTGATGCAAATTAAGCTATTCGTAAAAGAGCGTGAAGCCATTAACTTGCAGCAAGGCCAAATACTGGAGTTTTCTTTGATTTCAGATCCGAGTAAAACATTCACTGGCAAAGTGACCAAGCTTGCGCCATTTCCTAAATCAATCAAACGTCAAGACCCGCAAAAGTACTATGAGTTGACTGCCAGTATTGATGAACAAGGTGCACATTTACGACCTGGTCTAAAAGTCACAGCCAATATTATTGCCAACCAAGCAGCCGACAAACTGGTTGTGCCTAAGTTTAGTGTATTTGCCGATGAAGACGGTGCGTATGTGCAACTGAAAACGGCGTCGGGTTTTAGCAAAACCCCTGTGAGTTTGGGGCAAAGTAACTTAAGCCATGTTGAAATTACCCAAGGCCTTTCAGAGGGAGATGTGATTGCGTTGGTCGATAAGGAGGGCAAATTATGAATCTAGTGGGCTTATTTAAAGACGCGGTAGTACAGCTACAGCAACATAAACTACGCACCTTTTTGACACTCCTTGGCATGATCTTCGGGGTAGGTGCCGTAATCGCCATGTTAAATATTGGTGAGGGCGCTCAGCGCGAAGCGTTGAAAATGATCGACTCTATGGGCCTTAACAACGTCATTGTTGAAGCCAAAGACTTTGAAGAAGAAGAGCTCAGAGAGCAACGTAAACACTCAGATGGTCTGTCGCTCAATGATGGTAAAGTCGCCGTTGAAGCCCTGCCATTTATCACTGATTTTGCCGCAGAGAAAGTAGTCGAAACCTACCATGTATTCAGTGAATACGCTAAGTTCGAAGGCCAAGCCGTGGGGGTCAGTGAAAACTACTTTAAGCTGGCACATTTCGATTTAAGTGCAGGGCGTTTGCTAAACGAGCAAGACGGACAACACTTTTCACAAGTGGCGCTGCTCGGTGCCAATACCGCTAAAACCTTGTTTCCACTTGGTGATGCGGTAGGCAAGTCAGTCAAAATTAACCATCTGTGGTTTGAAGTCGTAGGTATTTTAGAAGCGCCTTTTTTGAAAAAGAAAGAGTTTCAAGGGGTGAAGCTAGGTGACGAACAAAACCAGATTTTTATTCCGTTAAAAACAGCCATTCACCGCTTTAAAAGTGAATTACTCGACCCAGAAATATCGCGCATTAAGCTAGCAACTGAGCCGGGCTTTAGTCCAGTGATGGCCGCACAAGCGATTGATGCACTGGTTAAGGGTCGTCATAACGACATTGATGATTACAAGCTGATTGTGCCTGCAGCGTTATTAGCACAGCAAAAACAAACCCAGCAAATTTTTAATATCGTAATGTCGTGTGTGGCAGGCATTTCACTGCTGGTGGGCGGTATTGGTATTATGAATATCATGCTGGCAACAGTGTTAGAGCGTACCAAAGAAATCGGCTTACTGCGCGCCATTGGCGCCACGCAAAAAGACATTCAAGTTCAATTCATTACCGAGAGTTTTACTATCTCAATCTTAGGTGGTTTGCTTGGGGTGTTTTTCGGTATCGCTTTATCTGAGTTGATCGCCTTCTATTCAGAATGGGCGGTATCTTGGTCACTCAGCGCCATCGTTTTATCGTTCAGCATCTGTGCGCTGGTGGGCCTGACATTTGGTGTTTACCCAGCGATTAAAGCGTCAAAACTTGATCCGATAGAAGCACTGCAGAGTGATTGATTTTAGGTGAAGTAAGCGAGTTAGCTAGGGATGAGTTAGCGAGTTGAATACAACCAGCATTAAGCTAAAAGCGGTAAGCTTTAAGTTAAAGGCAAAAAACGCAGGTGCAGGGATGTGCCTGCGTTTTTTTAAACATATTTATATCTTATCGAAATGATTTTTAATCTTTGAAGATACGCTAATTTTTGTAGGCACAGGTTTATTCGGCACAAAAAAGCGCGATATAAAATCGAGCCTACAGCAATTACTTATTTAGTTTTTTGAATGTAGGTCTTCGTTTACGGCGACAAAGTTTTTAAGCTCTGGTAACACCGATTTTATGTCGGGTATTTTATGTCGCCATGGTTTGAATATTTTGTCGGGTTGAAGCCGATCTACAACATGAGCTCATCTAAAATCCCAGAACCAACTAACCCTTGTAGGCGCTGGTTTATTCTGCGTAAAAAACGCGATATGAAATAGCATCTACAACAATCACCGGTTTAGTTTTTTGAATGTAGGCCTTCGTTTATGGCGACAAAGTTTTTATGCTCCGGTAGCACCGACTTTATGTCGGGTATTTTATGTCGCCATGGTTTGAATATTTTGTCGGGCTGAAGCCCGACCTACAACATGAACTTACCTAAAATCCCAGAACCAACTAACCCTGTAGGCGCTGGTTTACCCTGCGCAAAAAAAAGCACGATATAAAATCGTGCCTACATTATCTGTGATAACTAACATAGCGAATGTATGGGATGCTTTATAAGGTTGAGCTAACAACTTAATGTAGGCGCTGGTTTATCCTGCGCAAAAAAGCGCGATGTAAAATCGTGCCTACACCGACAAAGTTTTTATGCGCCGGTAGCACCGACTTTATGTCGGGTATTTTATGTCGCCATGGTTTGAATATTTTGTCGGTCTGAAGCCCGACCTACAACATGAACTTACCTAAAATCCCAGAACTAACCAATCTTGTAGGCGCAGGTTTATCCTGCGCAAAAAAAAGCGATATAAAATCGCGCTTACATTTCAAGTTAAGATTGTTTTGCAGTCAGTGGCGGTACTTCGCACATACCGCGTTCTGACTTTCACATATTTAAACCTTAAACTCTCTCACTAAATCACTTAACTCTTGCGACATAACACTGAGCTGCTGGCTTGCAGCATGGGTGTGTTCAGCACCGGTTTCGGTTTGCTCAGAAACTGCTGCGATACTGGCCATGTTATCAGCAATGACTGCGATGTTGTCAGACTGCAATTGTGCGGCCGCGGCAATCTCGGCGTTTGAAAGCTGGATAGCCTGCATCGCGCCATCTACTTGCTGTAACGTCTCATTACATTGCTTACTTATTAATAAGCCTTCATTAGCAGACTGCTTACACAGTACCATTTCATCAACAGTGGCTTTTACCCCTGCGTGAAGTTGGTTAATAATGGCCTGAATATCCTCTGTTGATTGCTGGGTACGCATTGCAAGCGTTCTAACTTCATCAGCTACAACGGCAAAGCCTCGGCCTTGCTCACCCGCGCGAGCAGCTTCAATCGCGGCGTTGAGTGCCAGTAGATTGGTTTGCTCAGCTACTTTTTGAATAACATCGAGTACTTCGGTGATTTTATCAGAGCTATTTTGTAGCTCCTTCACCGCATGCTCTGCGCTATCTACTCGTTCAGCCACTTCATTGATTGAGACAGCGTTGTCATTGATGTGCTTTAAACTCTGAGCTGTTAACTGACCAGCATGCTCCACGTTATCAAGGGCACTTTGTGTTTGTTGAAAAACTTCTTGGGCAGACTCGTTTAGGTGGCTTACTTTGTCTTGCACTGATGCTGTTTCTTGATGCTGTTCAACAATGCCGGTTTTTATCTGTTGTGTTACCACAGATAGCTCTTCGGCTTGAGACGCTAACGACATGGTATTCTCGTTAATATTGTCTAGCACATGTCTAAACTGGGCGTTACTTTCATTAAAGGCGCGTCCCATTTCAGATAGTTCATCATTACCCTGATGTTTTAGTTGAATTGTCAGATCTTTCTCATTCGCAACTTGAGTCATGGTGCGAGTTAGTTTATTCAATGGCTTTGTGATGTTACGTGCCACATATTGCGAAACAATCAGTAATATTGCGATGTAAACCAGCATTTCAATAAGAATGCTGCGTAAGGTTTGGTAGTAGGTCTCTTGAATATCAGTTAGGTAAATACCCGTACCAATTACCCAATTCCAATGTGCTTGCTTTTGTACATACGACACCTTTTCTTCTTGTTCATTTGACCCTGGTTTTGGCCATTGATAGGTAACAAAACCCTGGCCGTATTGTTCTGCAGTATCAACAAATTGTGTAAAAGCATTACGAATAAATGGTTTTACATGTGTTGTCATTGATTGGTTGTTGAGTGCGGGTTTAATTGGGTGAGCAACCATGTCGCCTCGGTTGTCGAATACAAAAAAGTAGCCTGACTCACCGAAACGGGTGTTATTGATCAAATACTTTGCTTGTGTCTGCTTTTGCTCAGTGGTTAAGTTGGCTGATTTAGCAATGGCATTTAATTGAGAGCTGACAGATTCCACAAGGCCAATCGCCTTTGTTTGTCTTTCAGCTGTCATTGTGTCTTTAAGCTTGTTTGCAGCAGAGAGTTGGATCCCCACAATAATTGCGATAGAGATAGCAATAGAGATTCGCAGCTTATTGGCAACTTTTACTTTGCCAAGCAGGCGGTTGATGTTCAAAACAATGACCTCACATTTTGTATGTATATTGTTAATGAAATGGCAGTGGGTGGGGAGTTTACCCTAAAAAGGTGCAATAATGAGATTTATTTTTATTAATGAGTTATTACTTTTTGGATCTTTATATGCAAAAAACTGATTAAACATCAGTTTTTTATTATTCAGCTAATGTAAATGAAAGTGAAAATTAGCTAGGCTAAATTTGGTTAATAGTACAAAAGCATTAAAAATAGCAAGGGTTTTTATTGCTTCACCCAATTCATATATTGTTCGTCGGCTAGAGACAAGAGTGCATGGTCTTCTGGTGTGTCACCATAGGCGTAAATACGTTTAAATTGGTCGAGATTAAACATTGACTTTACCCTCTCAGCCTTAATGTGATTGCTAACATCTCCTTTTAGATAAAGCCCTGTAAATTTGCCATTTTTAGTTGCAAGCTCACTACAAATTAGCTCAACCCCAAGGGAGTGACACCAAGGCTCTAAGTACAGGTTTAAAGAAGCTGACACCACAACAACGGTATCACCTTGTTGTAAGTGCCATTGCAAACGCTCAATGGCTTGTTTGCGAAGGTGTTTGGGGATCACCGTAAGCGCGTATTCTTCTCCAATAGGGCACAGGAAGCTAATGGGTTTGTCTGTATATGCGACAAAGCTTGCCAGCTTTCGCAAAGTTGGCGCTGGGAAAAGGCCCAGTTTAAAAAAACCATATAAAGGGAGTAGTGTCAGCCTAATTAACCAAGCGCGCTTTTTTGTCGCTGAAAATTTCAAGAATTTAGTGAACATATCGGCATCGGTTAAGGTGCCATCAAAATCAAAAAGGGCTAAGTTCTTATTACTCAAGTTGTCAGTCATATGGGCTTAACCCTGTAAATTAGCCAGCAAGTGCGGCTCCAGTTGATTAATTAGGTTGACGACCTTTTTAGATTGAATATCTAAAAACAGCCAGCCATCAGTACCCATGATCTCTAGTTGCGAAATTACCAAATCGTTTTGAGCAGAAACTTTTCCTGACACCCTAAATATACCTAACGGCGTATGTATACGGCTAATTTCGAAAGATTGCTTCATTATTGGTTATTAACTAAAAGAGATAACAAGAGAGAACACGCTCAACCAGGCTAGCTGCGTGCCATAAGAAATACGCTGATATAGCCCGACTTTTTGTTTCTGAACATAGGCCTTTTTCATCAATATAAGGGTGTAAATAGTAGCGATAAGGCTCATGATTGAAAAAGCTTTAAACGCGAAACTGTTAATGGCAGATAGCGGCGCGATTAGCACGAATATGGTGGCTAGCAACAGTGAAAGCAACATAAATAAGCCCGCCCACGAATGGATGTTACAGTCACGACTCGGCGCTTTGGTATAAGGATCTGCATCCATAGGGAAAAAGCCTGCAACCCAAGTGCCTAGACCATGCACGACAATACATACTCCAGTAAGCTGAAGCCATATATTAGGTTCTAAGTTAAATACATACACACCAAAGAGACAAAACAGCACACCGAGCGGGTAGTTATTGATAAGCGGAGAAAATCTTTGTGTTGGACTACCTACGGCACCTAATTCGCTACAAAACTGCTCACTATGATTGTAGTTTGGGTAAAGCTTTGCAGCATAAAACACACCTAAAACCAACCAAATTGACGCGATTAAACCCATTAAAGACATGACTTGTTCAAGCATCTGATAACTTTCCTTAATTCAGCTTTTACTCGATGCTTATTGTTCCATTACAGCATGAGATTGTCTAACCATTCGATGAACATATGGTTGTGTCTAGTGGTATTTTTTTGTTTGTTTTCGATGTAGTAACAAAAGGCAGAGTCGACAGCTTGGGTATTCAATTCTTTAAGTAGTCCGGCTTTCAGGTAGCCTTGAGTGAGCGTGTTAGAGCAAAACACATAGGCGTTTTCGAGCATGGCTTGTTGAATGCCAAACAACTCTTGATCGAAATACTTAACGACAACGTGTTTGTCTTGCAATGCATTAAGGGCAAGCCAGTCTTTAAGAGGGGCTTTTGGTAAATCGTTGTTTTTCCACTTGGTAGTGTAAATGGTCACACTATCATTGTTGCTAAATTTATCTGCGACATGCGGCGCACTGAACAAATTAAATTGCTCGCACTTGATGATATCTGCTTGGTTTTGTTGCTCACGTATACCAAATCGAACGGGTAAGGTGAAGTTATCTGTTGTGAGTTGCTCACCACTGGTGATGTTGACAGTTACCTCAGGGAATTGCTGGTAAAAATGGTGTAGCGCTGGAATCAGCACTAATGCGGCAAAAGATGAGGTGGTTGCGACATTGATCAATTTGTCTTTCGCCGTCACTTTATCAATACCAGCTTGTATGATGTTAAAGCCTTGTTTTGTGGCTTCTGCCAATTGTCTTCCAGCAGCTGTGAGTGTGACTTTTCTTGTTTCACGAGTAAACAAGTTCACATTGAGTCGTTGCTCAAGGTTATTTATGTGGTGAGAAACAGCTGTGGGTGAAATTGCCAGCTCTGTGGCTGCCGCTTTAAAACTCCCCAACCTTGCTGCTGACTCAAATGCTTTTAGTGCGGGTAATGAAACGTGCATAGCGCTTATTGTTAACTTAAAAAAGTAAAATAGATAAGTTTTACTCATCTGTAAATGTTTTTTACTCGTTTGTTTAAGCATCAAAAAGTGACAAAAATGACACTCAAATTAAACCAATGAGGTATTAAAAATGTGTGTTGTATTACATATAGATGCAAGCGTAAGAGCGGTTTCTAACGACAATCCTGATCATGATTCTATTTCTAAAAAGCTGGCAAGACTATTTATCTCCGAGCTGAAAAAGCAAACTCACATAGATGAGTGTATGTATCGAGATATCGGAGTGACCCCTCCGCAATTTATTACGCAAGATTGGATTGGTGCGGTGTTTACAGCAAAGGCCAAAAGAACGGCACAGCAACAGCAAATCTTGGCTCAGTCTGATGCGTATATTGCTGAGCTTGCAAAAGCGGATCTGATCGTAATTTCATCGCCCATGTACAACTATGGTATGCCTGCACAGCTCAAGGCGTGGTTTGATCAAATCATTCGTATTAATGAAACCTTTGATTTTGACTTAACCCGTGGCGATAAGCCTTTAGCGCCGTTAATGTCGGGTAAGACTTTGGTTATTATTACTTCAAGTGGTGAATTTGGCTTTGAAAAAGGGGGTATCAACGAAGCGCATAGCCATTTAGTGCCGCATCTTCGTACTTTGAGTAAATATTTGGGAGTTGATCAAATTTTTGAAGTCGCCTCGGAGTATCAAGAATTTGCAGATGAACGCCATGCAAATTCAGTGAACATGGCACAGCAGAAATTAAGCGCTATTGCCTGTGTTTTAACGGAGAAGAAATAGTGAATTTAAAATGATTTCGGCTTTAGGTAACTAGCTTTTAGTTACCTAGCCTCCTAGTTATCTAATCTTCTAGCCCAATTACCATTATGTTCAGCTAGGCAGTTTTCTTCTGAGTCGTAACTGACTACTTTAGCCACTGACTTTATTTTTAACTTCATCATATTTAACTCTTTACTGATAAGATCGAGTAAATATGCATTTTGTGACGAGTTTAAGTAGTCATTTAATTGTTCGTTGGTATCAAACACACAGGTGATCTTTAAGCTATTTGGAAAATCTGAGTAGTTAGCTTGGTGAGTCAACCATTGAAACCCTTCAATATCTTTGAGTGCTGCATCGCATACTTGCGTGAGAGATTCTCTGAGTTGATTGTCTATTTTTTTGTCGGACTTACGCATAGAAAAATACCTGAACTGCTCTATCACATTGACTGATTTAGGCGGGCAGTATACAGGGCTAAAAGCCATTTGAAATCGAATTATGTAGGCAAAGCTGATCATAGTTTTTATCTCATGGTTGTAACCTCGTCCTGTGGCTTTGAAAAATGGCAAAGCCAGAGTGTGCTCGATGTAATGGCATTACCCTGGCAGTTAGAATTTAGAGTAGTTTTGCATCAGTTGTACCCTAATATACAAGCTTCTTCACGAGTGGCTTCATGTTTTTCACCCATAAATTGCTCATTTAAATCATGCAATTTACACTCTTGTTTAGCCATCATCTCAAGCACTTGTTTGCGATAATCGTGTGAGCTATTGAAAAGCTGTGCATTTAATTCAGGAAATAATTCTTTAAGGTTTTGATAAGTAGTTAGCGTATACATGGCGGCTTCCTCTTTACTTCATCTTTAGTTTACTCACTATAGATAAAGCAGAGTGTGTGCCAATTGTAACTTATTGATTATTAGTTAAACGAAACTTTTAAATTTCGTTTTGAAACTTATTTTGCAATTTGCGAATTAATTTGAGAGTTTTTTTGAAGTGCTGGTGGCAAGAGTACAGTGAGTAATATACACACCAATGTGTTCATCTTTATAGTGATGGTTAAATTTGTTGATATAGCTGATATGTGTTTCGAACCCATGCATAGTCAAAGCACTGGCTAACTCTTCAATGACTTCGAAATCTTTCACAAGCTTTGGGGTAAGAATCGAATTATGAAGCATGCCATTTGGCAGCTCAGCGTCAGATTTGATCACAACTACCTGTTTAATCTCCTCTAAGGCAGAGTAAATCCTTGTGAGTTCATCTGGTGAACACAAAGGGGCAATGACATGCACTTTGCTTTTGGCTGTACAGCCTAACAAGTTGGCGCTTGCTAGGCCTAAAATCGCTAGTAAAAGAAAAGATTTAAACCTTAAAACGGCCATAGCTCTACATTTTTTGCAAAATGAAAATTACAGTTTGCTGTTTTTTATTTCAGTTTCAACGATGATGACTTCAGTGTCGCCGATGTTTTTAACATTATGCGTGCCGCCAGGCATATACAGAGTTTGGCCATCTTTTACAGTAATAATACGGTCAGGCTTGCTGGTATCTTCAGGCGTGATGGCAAGTACGCCACCTTTAACAAAATACACAACGCGGTTTGCATAAATATGAGTATGCACGCCTGACTCGCTACCCGCAGGGTAAGTAGCTCTGATCACTTCAACGTCTGTGTTATCGAGTAAAATTTCTTTTTTCGCTTTGGTGGCTGCAAAGCTCGATGTGCTAACGATGAGCAGCGTGGCTAAAAATATGTATTTCATCATATTGATATAATTATTGTTTTAAGTTTTTAAATACTATGACGTATTTTAAGCGTATTGCAAAGCGCGATATAAAATCGCGCCTACAGGGAGTGAGTTAGCGCGGTCTCAACTGTGGCTGTAGGCGTGGGTTTACCCCACGCTCAACATAGCTATTGCCACATCAGTTGTCGAATACCATTCACATACTTTGAATGACGGGACTGACGAAGCGGGCAAGTAGCTAACAAACGGCTTAGCTCTTTCTCAAATTCAGCATCGGCTTTGAGCTCAAGCAACACATAATCTCCGAGCGGCACACTTCTATGCAGGTTTGCATCGGCTTTATACCTTTGGTCATAGACACAAATGTTTTTATCAAATGTCGCCCTAATTTTCTGGCAGTTCGAAATAAAATACTGGCGCGTATAGCGGCAGATAAGCACGGGCGTGTGCTCAACACCCCAGAGTAGCTGCCCTTGCTCAGGAAGTTTGTCAAAGCTGAGTTTTAGCGCTTTGGCCCAGCTAAACTCTGGATCATCAAAATCAAACTGGGTATCGAAAGTGACCTTGTAACCTTTCCCCCCCTGACGATGTTTAAACTCCAGTTTGGCTTTATTGGCATCATCGAGTTGATTGTACCAACGAATGCGCACTTTCTTGCGGACACTGATCCCACTGAGGTTTTCTTCATAGCGCTCTAAATGGGGGGTATCTAAATATAAGCTGTTTACATCCCGGTCAGGAAAATGTGGCTTAAACCACAACGCATGGGTCATTAGCCATATTCTAACTTCTTCTAAACGGTTAAGCGGAATAGGGATCTTAACCTCGAAGCGATAATTTGGTGTGTTATCTGTATTCATCTTGGTTTATCCGATTTCATAATTGTTCTGTAAAGGCCCTTTACATCGAGGTCTTGGCTATCTATTGCAGTGCCATTAATGGTAAGCACGCTGCCAGTTTCGACGGTGATTTTATTTTCACATTGAGCGTCTAAGCAGTTAAATTCACTGACATCTAAAATTGCACCACCAAAAATTGGCTTTTTCGAATAGCTCATAAGGGCGTGATGTTTAACGTTTTCAGCCGTGATATTGGTTGCTGTTATCTTGGTATCGTCTTTGGCAACTAGGCCGAAATTAACGTTGTTAAAACGCGCGGTGTTCACCGTTAAATGACTGCGTTCACCACCTGATATGGCTTTGTCTCTTACTCCATTGAATGACACATTATTGAGGGTAAGTTTTGAACCACTGACATCAATACCGTCCCCGCCAGAGCGAAAACCTATGCTTCTAAACTCACTGTCATTGACGGTGCCCACGCAAAAGTCACAGTCAAAGGCATCAGACAGTGCATTGGTTATCAACATGCGATTAATTTCGATATCACCATTAATGATATTTAAGCCATCTTCTGATTGATTTTCACTAATGTGAATGTCTTCAAGGAGCACAGGTGTTTTAACAAAATAGGTTGCACCGCGCGGTTGCCATAAGCCTAGCTTAGGATTACTCGAATAGCTGATATTGAGATGTCTAACAACCGATTTAGGACTGTACTCGTTTGAGAACACACTGAGTCCCGACCATTTTCGGCTACTGACTTGTTTGGTTAATGATGCTGGATTATCAGCAGTGCCTTTCACTGTTAGGTGACCGAACACCATCAAGCCTGCTTTGGTAGCGAACTCTAAGTGAGCGCCTGCAGGCAAAACCAACTCAGTGTTATCAGGGGTCACCAAAAAGTCGTTAATTTGCCAAGTCCCCGGTTTTACATACCAATGCCCTGCATTGACTTCAATAAACGGGTATTGACTCATTAATGAAGTGTTTAAAGGTTGTGGGCGAGGAATAAAGTGCAGTGGCGCGATGTCTTTTTTAAACTGAAAAGTAGCAATTTTCTTGCTCGCTAAAGCTGCACGTAAATCAACTGCAACAATGTCAGCAGGTAAGTTAATGTTGAGCGCTTCGCCTGGGTTCAATACCCGAGGAAAGTCTGCGTTAACCTCTTCAAGCTCAGAGCGATCATCATATCGGTTCAGACCGGTGATACTTTTTAAGTGCAGTGGTTCTTTATCGTTGTTGACGAGCTTTAATACGCCACTTCCAGATCTAGAATTAAAGCGCGCTAAGATATCCCAATTGGCGTGGCCTGCGTAATCCTGCATATGTTGGTGCAGGCTCGCATCAAACTGTCCAATATTTTGGCAATCATTTCCTTGATAATCACTTTGCCAGCACATGACTTGGGTTTTCATAACCGTTAAATCAAAAGGCGCCAATAGCGGGCTGTCGCCATGTAATTTGTTCAGTAGTGTTTGCTCATAGGCTTGTAATTCAGGGATTAAGTTTTGATTAATACGTTCAATTAAGGTTTGCTTAGCCACATCATAATGAGAGCGAATAATAGGATCATCTAACATGGCTTTTGACAATACAAAGTCGTGGCTTGGTGGCGTCATTAACCAATTGTGTTTAGCTGGTGTAACCGCCACATCACTTTGAATTGGTTCAAATTTGGCTAAATGCGGATTGTAATACCAGCGCCAGTTATTCCATGTGAGTGCATGCCATGCGCCCCACAGGTCAACCGTGGCTAAGTATTGACCCATTTTTTTAGCATCAAATACATCGCTGGCAGGGCGTTTTTTATTTAAAAAGTCATCCAGTAGCGCAAGTGCAATTTGTCTTTGTTGAGCAAGAGCGGGGTTGCCGAGAATGGTGCCGCGTTGCAACTCACGAGGTTTTAGCATGCGCGTGATCTCACCGGCACTATTTTGAGTTTGTTCATGAATATCAAGTCGAGCTATTAAACCTTCGGTACGATCATTCACAGCAAGTAATGATTGGCTGAAGGCTTGCTCTACAAACATGGTGCCCCAATCGACGCCGTTTAGCACGACGCGAACAGGAATATTTTTAGGCGTAATAATATCAAAGTCTGCCAGTTCCAATGTTTTGCTGAATAAACTCGGGCCTTGATGAATGCGCACATTGGGGGCTACTAAAGCAAATTTTCTAGATTCAAATAAGGCTTTTTTCTTTTTCAGCTCAAAGCGCAATGACCAACGGGTGTCGTTGCTAACATGATCAAGCATGTCACCTTGAAGACGCACTTTGGCAAAGTACTTTTGTTGGTTTAAATAAAGGGTGGCATTCACTTGATTGCGCTGTTCGGCAATGATGCCGTTTTTAAGCGCGTTGTTTCTATCTTGTTCAAGTTTGAGCCAGTCCTGATATTTAATATCGACTTTGATAACAGGCAAGTCTTTATCGGCAGTCAGCAGGCGCTTAGGTGCAAGGCTGATGTCTTGCACCAATTGCATGAGTTTGCTTTTACCATCTTCGTAGTGGGCAACATAGCCGTTATGGATCAGGGCTATTTTTACTGCATTCACTGAGGGTATTAACAGTACTATAAGAATTAACACGCCCAGCATAAACGCCTTGCGTTCGGGTGGGGTGTAGGCGACTTTAGGCGTATCGAGTCTCATAACTACACTCCCGCAATATTGTGTTGCTCAAGCAGTGAAATGTTGATCCCTTGGTACTTTTGCTTCAATGCATGCATGAATTCATCGATTTGTTTGGCTTCTTTGATTGAGATAAAGAAAGCGGCATCGAAGTGTTGCTCGCCGGTATCAAAGCGGCGCAATTCAAGGCGATCAACATATTGCTCTAAAATGTTTTTTACATCCGAAATAGTAATGTTCACATCGGGGTCGTCACTGCGATAGTTGAGCGATAGAAATAAGCCGTTCTCTTGCACATCTTTACTGTGACGCTTCTTAACCCAAGTCACTAACAATAGAGTCACAACACAAGCCACAATGGCTGCAAGGGTTTGTCCGGCACCTAGAGCAACGGCGACACCTATATTTAAGAATAAATAAACAAGCTCTTCAGGCTCTTTGATTGGTGTTCTGAAACGCACAATTGATAATGCACCAACTAAACCAAGCGCTAAAGCAAGCGACGCTTTGACCACAGTGATGATCAAAATAACCGTGAGCATAAGAAGCGGGAAAAGACGAGAGAAGTCTTGGCGATTACAAAATGCACTGGCGTACTTTCTGAAGTGGTAGCCAATTAAACTCGCCATAATAAAGCCCATCAGCAAGTTCAAAATTAAAGCGCCAAGTTGCACGCTGGCATAAGGGAAAAACATCGAGCGGATGTCTTTAGGTAAAAACGCAATTAAGAGGGGGTCGACAGTTTCCATAATCAGTCCTATTAGTGTCTGCAGTATAAGCGCGGTGGATTTACTATCGAATCTGAACTTCTGATAAGAGATAAACTAATCATTGATATCTAAATTAGTAAATCTCTTATCCAAAGCTCAGTTTCACTCCAAATCCTTATCGGTATACTTAAGTTGTAAAATTAACTGGGGAAATTGCAAACTTTGTGCGCAATTTTTTTTGGTATAAAAATTGAGCGTTAGTTTTTATTGAGTAGGCACAATGAGATATGGACCATGATATTACTGAAAACTGCGCCATTATTAGTTTTACTGGGCTTAACAGCGGGTTGTAAATATGAGCCTGCGGCTGAAAATAAACCAACGACAGCGAATAATACGACTTCAAACTCAGCGGGAAATTCGCAAAATGCAAATACAACTGCACCCTTAGCGCGAATTGAAATTGCAAAATGCGACGGTGAATGCACCTGTGATGAAATTGTGTCGCCTTATAACGATACCGGCGTGACGTTCGCGGGGGATTATCCTGACACTAACTTACCGCAATGTGATTTACAGTCGGGGTTCAACCAAGATTGCAGCACGGGTAGAGATACACAAACTAATTTACTGAAAGTCGGCGCGGGTGATGCGAGTTTTGATTACACTAAGCTAGATGCACAAGGTCAGCCATTAGTGGCTGATGCCGAGCAATGGCAATGTGTATTTGATAATGTCACCGGCCTAATTTGGGAAGTTAAGAGCCCTGAAGGCTCTGGATTACCTCAAGACAGCAGCTTTTCTTACTCTTGGTTTGATGAAAACTTACCAAACTACTCAACTGCAGATAATGGCGTGTGCGATGACAACTGCGACACGCAAAGTTACCTTGAAAAGCTCAATACAAAAAAACTCTGTGGTTTTGATGATTGGCGACTGCCTAACAAAATTGAGCTACAAGATTTGGTGCATTATGGACGCTCTCAACCGAGTATCGACGCAGATTACTTCCCCAATACTAAACTGGGCTTTTACTGGACTAGCAACCTTGATGCGGATGATTCTAATAGTGCATGGTCGGTCGGCTTTAGTTATGGCCGTGTTGCAGGAGGCGTTAGCTCAGAGCCAAGAATGGTGCGAGCGGTGCGAGGCACCCCCAACCTCTATGCCTTTTCGAGCACCTTGAGTGACACAGAAATCACCGCGGTGAATCGTCAGCAATTTGCCTCAAAGCAACGTTGTAATGAAAAAATCAGCTTTACCAGCCCCGCTGAGCGCTACTTACAAGACGATCAAGGCAATATTCTCGATAAACAAACAGGGCTTATTTGGAAGCGCTGCGCAGCTGGGTTAAGCGGCGAAGATTGCGAACAAGGTGAAGCCGAATTTATGGATTGGCAGCAAGCTTATCAATATGTTGCTACGCTCAATGATGGAAGTCCAAATTCGAATTGGCGTTTACCTAGTATAAAAGAGCTACAAGCCAACAATGAATTTGCCTGTGAGGAGCCTGCGTTAAACCCATTTGCTTTCCCAAATATTCCCATGGGTAAGGTTTGGAGTGGCACACCGCATAATAAATTTGAAGACAGTAGTTATAACTACGAATATCAGAACAGTATTATTTTTTATAGCGCTCGCACCGTTAAGCACTTTGTGCATGCCGTAAAGAGCTGTGCTGCGAATACCAAATAGAAGGAGAGCAGTATGAAATACGCTAAACATGCTTTATTTGCTGGTGCCCTGTTGTTAAGTGGTGTAAGCAAAGCCGAAAACGTTAATTTTTATAATTATTCTTATGGCTTTAGTTATCAGGCTTTGAGTGTCAATGACATCAATGAAGGCACAGAGCTGGATATGCAAGTAGACGATATGGCCCATTCCATTGGTATTTATTATAAAGGCGAACCGCGCAGCTTTTACCAATTCGCCATCGGTTTAGACTATGTGTACATTGAAGACGACAACCCGTTTAGTGAGGATGTAAAAAACGCTGTTACCGGTGAGAAGCTTAGTCGAGAATCGAGTGTCACGGGCACCTCAATTTATGGCGAATTGGGTTTGATTTTAAAAGATCACTTAGTCGAGAACCTCACCATAGGTGTACTTGGCGGCTATCGTTATAACAACATCAGTCGCTCCATTTTCCGCTGTAGCAGCTGTGAAGAGCAAGAGCTCGATAATTTCAAAAGCTCGAGCTACATAAAGCCGTTTATTGAATATCAGTTCACTCGTCGTATTCATGTTCAGCTTGGCTATAGTCATTACTTTAATGATGAAGGCTTTGATAGTAGCATTGGGCTGCACATTAGTTTTATGTCGTTGTAGTAATTTAATTTCCAGAGTCTTGGCATTAAGGCTTTATAGACGGCACGATTTGCTCATAGGCAGAAATAATATGCGCCACATCGCTATTTTTGCCTTTAGCAATGCGTTGGTAGTGGCTGAGCGTTTGTTTCAAGTATCGTTCGGCTACGTCGAGTTGTACTTCATTGTCAGCTTGCCAGAACTGCTCACCGACCGCCGAGACTGGCTGGTCGTTTAATTTAGATGACAGCAACATGACTTCGTAATAACGTTTTTTATCTTCAACTAAGGCCTCTTGCACTAAAGCTAATTTCAGTTCATTTAGCTTGGCTCTTAGCGTGAACAGGTGATGCACGGGGCAAACTAAGTAATCAATATCTAAGTTCGGATGTTGCGCATTGATGCTTGCAATAAATTGCGCGGTTAAATCGCCACCCACGCCAGCAATAATCACTAAATGTTTGCCTTTATGATCTTGCAAAGGCAGATGAGACACATCTAAACAGTGAACTTGCCAGTTATGCTCGTCATAAAACGTTTGCAGCTTACTTTCAAGACTTTGCATCAGCTCAGGGACAATATCGACAAAATGTACGGTTTCATTGTTTTGCTTATCTAAAAGTGCCGCACCTAAATATCCGTGATCACAGCAGCAGTCCCAAATATGATCATAGTGAGGTGACACCATAGACTCGAGTAATTTTAAGCGTTTGCTGAGTTTCAAATTTGGCCCTAACCTGAGAGTTTAAATATAAAAAACGCGTTATTGTAAGGCGTTTAAAAATTTTGGCGAGTATCTTAAGGATTTAGTGTTAAGGTGCTGATTCTCACACTGTAAATACAACATAAACTTTTTCGAGATAATATGGAAATTCAGAGAGTTAACAATGAAGACTTAACCGCCATTACAGATCTAGTCGAAGCCGTTTCTAAAGTTGCTGTGCTACCGCATTTTAATGAGCAAGGTAAGCAAGAATATATTGCACGGGTGCTACCCGATATAAAAACGACTTTCGACAACGATGACTTTGTTACTGTAAAAGCGGTATCAAATAATACCTTATTAGGCTTTGCCGCAATGAGAGGCGGAAATTACCTCACGCATTTGTTTGTGTCGCATCAAACACAAGGGCGAGGCATTGGTCAAACGCTATTGCAATACTTACTTGATTCGACTGATGCGCAAGAGATAAAACTCCGTTCAGCAGTTAATGCCATCGATTTTTATTTAAAACATGGTTTTGAAATAACCGAGCAAGAAGGTGAGTTTAACGGTATACGATTTGTGCCAATGTCTTTGATAAGGTCAACATTGTCGTAAGTTGATGCATAAAGGAGAAAACATGTCTGGCATTAAAGAATTAGAGACGCTTTTGCAAAGTATGTCACCTGAATTACAAGATGGGGAGTTTGTTTTTTGTACTGTAAAGAGCTCGCTTTCTGAGGTTGTGTCGTTGCAACCAATTGCGACCTTTATGGAGCAAGAAGGGCTTACTGCAATTGTTGAAAAGCGACTAGCAGAACAAGCAAACCTAGAATTTGATGGTGTGTTTAAACTCATCACCTTAACCGTGCATTCAAGCTTAGATGCCGTGGGCTTAACGGCTGCAGTTGCCACTAAACTTGCAGAGTATGGTATTAGCGCGAATGTAGTTGCAGCGTTTTTTCATGACCATATTTTTGTGCAAACCGACAAGGCAGAGCAGGCGGTGTTGGCACTAAAAGAATTTGCCAATGAATAAGGCTTTGCCATGAAACCTGAAGAAATAGGCAAAGCCTATGATCAAATAACCGAGCGTTGGGCCACAGATACTTTCAACATGTCTAACGGTATTACGCAGCATGAAAAAGCCATTACTTTTACTCAAAACAGAGGAAAAGCGCTTGATATTGGCTGTGGTCGTACAGGGCGTTTTATTGAATTGTTGTCTCAAACAGGTTTTGATGTTTCAGGGCTTGATGTCTCCCAAAAGATGCTCTCGCTTGCAAAACAGCGACACCCGCAAATCATTTTTGTGCACGCTGACATCTGCAGTTACGACTTACCTCATAAATATGACTTTATAACAGCATGGGACAGTATTTGGCATATTCCTTTAAATGAACAGCGTAATGTTATCGCTAAAATCGTTAACAGTTTAAATGCGGGTGGTGTGTTTATTTTTTCATTTGGTGGTACTGAGTCAGAAGGCGCACATACTAACTGTGCTATGGGCCCTGAGGTTTATTACTCTTCTTTAGGCACCAATGGTTTTGTGTCACTGCTAATGGAGTTGGGCTGTACTATTAAGCACCTTGAGTTTGACCAATACCCTGAACTGCACACTTATATCATTGCCCAAAAGTAAAGTGCCCAAAAGCAAAGAAGCAGAAGAGCAACCTAAAAATCATACTGACAAAATAGGGTTGCTGCTTAAGACATTTTCTGAAAAAGTGAGTGTATAAAAATATCGCAACAGGAGTGCTCACCATGAAAACAATAGGCCTATTAGGTGGAATGAGTTGGGAGTCTACGGCAAGTTATTACAAAGCCTTGAATGAAGGCGTTAAAGCTAAACTGGGCGGCTTAAACTCGGCAAAAATTTGCTTGTATAGTGTTAACTTCGACGAAATCGAGCAGTTACAACACCAGGGTAAATGGGCCGATACCGCAGTGATTCTAGCTGATGCTGCAAAGTCAGTAGAGCGTGCAGGTGCAGATTTTTTGATGATCTGTACGAATACCATGCATAAAGTAGTGCCAGAAATAGAGGCTCACATTAGTATTCCTATTCTTCATATTGCCGATGCGACAGCACAGCGTTTAGTGCAAGATGGGGTTTCGAAAGTTGGCTTATTAGGCACCCAGTTCACCATGGAACAAGACTTTTACAAAGGCCGTCTGAGAGATAAATTCGGCATTGAAGTCATTGTGCCTAACAAAGATGACCGCGAGATTATTCACAAGGTGATCTACGATGAATTATGCCGCGGGATCATCAATCAATCTTCTCAAGAGCAATACCTTAAAATTATTGCTCGCCTTCATGAACAGGGTGCACAAGCGGTGATCTTAGGGTGTACTGAAATTGCTTTATTGGTTAATCAAGCGAGTACCTGTATTCCTTTGTATGACACCACTGAAATTCATGCCCAGCAAGGGGTTGAGTTTGCGTTAAAAGACACGCTTTAGATGCTGCAAATGAAACAAACAAAAGTTATTGCACTGAGCGGTGTTTCTGGTGCAGGGAAGACCTCAGTCATTAAACGTCTAGCTGAAGAGTTTAATAGCCCGACATTATTGTTCGACGATTTTGTTGAGCCGGATACTTACCCTTTAGATATGAAGGCATGGTTGCATCAAGGTGCAAATGTTTCGCAAATAAAGTCACCCAGATTTACCAAAGCGCTCAGTGAATTAAAGGTACATAGTGATTCGCAGATGATTTTCATTGAAGAACCCTTTGGGCGAGAGAGGGCTGAAATCGCCCATCTAATTGATTATGTGATCATGCTCGATATGCCTATGGAAGTGTGTTTATCAAGAGTGATCCAGCGCCATCTCACACACAGCAATGACTCGTCTACAACCCTAAGTAACTATTTGCGAAAATATGACGACCATTTGCGAGATGTTTATATTAGGGTGTCAAATAAGGTAAGAGAAAATAGTGATTTAGCAGTCACAGAGTTAGAGGATGTTGTAGGTTTGGCTTCAATGCTCTCGAAATGGTTAAAACAATAAATAAAAATTAAAGGATAAGAAATGGATTTATTTGATATCTTTCAGCAATATCAGATTCAAAAAAATAATTCAGAATCATCAGAACGAACCAGACAAGTTCACCGTCAAGCAACTGATAACCAAGTTGATATCGTTGAATTACAAAGCAAAATTGATCATCTATCACTTGTTTGCATGGCTTTAAGTGAGTTAATAGCAGAAGTAGGGTTCGATCGAGAAATGCTACTTGCCAAAATGAAAGAGATTGACTTGAGAGATGGAAAGGCTGACGGTAAGTTTGCGCCTCAAAATCGTTGTACAAGTTGCGATAGAGTCGTATCGGCTCGCCATTATACTTGTTTGTATTGTGGCACGAAGTTGAATAAAACCAGTCCATTTTAAATAAGAGATAGCCATGAAAGTGTTAGTGACGGGCTCAGCGGGCAGAGTCGGGCGTGCAATTTATATTAAGTTAATGCGTACCCATCAAGTTGTAGGCTTAGATAAAACACCTTGCTCTACCGCCGATTACATTGGTGACATTCGAGATAAAACGCTGATCCAGCAAGCCCTTGAAGGGGTCGATGTCATTATTCATACCGCAGCCTTACATGCGCCCCATGTCGGATTATTATCTGATGATGAGTTTCAATCTATTAATGTCGATGCGACAGAGCAATTAGCCCTTGAGGGTATTAAGCTGGGGGTAAAGCAGTTTATTTTCACCAGTACCACCGCACTGTATGGTCATGCATCGACTCCCGAACACACCGCTGGCTGGGTGAATGAGCAAATCACTCCACAGCCAAAAACTGTGTATCACCGCAGTAAAATTGCCGCAGAAGACAAGCTGAAAAGTATTTCTGATGTTTTTAAACTGCCTGTGACCGTACTGCAAATGTCTCGCTGTTTTCCTGAGCCGGCCGACTTAATGGCGGTATATCGACTCACTCGGGGTATCGACGCACGTGATGTGGCAAGTGCGCATTTAGCCGCGCTAGACACGCGCCTAGCTGGGTTTAATCGCTTTATTGTCTCAGGCAAAACCCCGTTTAAAGCATCAGATTGCCCGCGTCTATTCAATGACGCCGCAGGTTTAATAAAAGAGCAAGCCCCAGAATTAGTTGAGGCGTTTTTACAGCGAGGGTGGACGTTACCTAATCAACTAGACCGTGTTTATGATTCTTCTGCGGCACAGCAAAAATTGGGGTGGCAACCAAAACATGGTTTCGAGTCGGTAATCGACATGCTTGATAATGAGATGGCCGAGGTTTTACCTATTTAATTTACTCTTTAAGTACTTAGTCTCTATCGCTCATATTTGGTTAAGTTAGCTAAGCTAAGATTTAGCCTGTTGAAATAGAAATAACAAAAATCTAAGGACATGTGATGCAAACTAAAGCAAACAACAACCTGATATTGGCATCGGGGATTTTTTTGGGACTGACATTATTTGCGGTCATTGCCTCGAATGCGGCCATTTCAATTAAAGAATATGAGCGCACCGTTACTGTAAAAGGTTTGTCTGAGCGCGAAGTGCTGTCTGATGTGGTGATCTGGCCAATTCAATTCAGCGCTGCTGAAAATGACTTAAAAGCTTTGTATGAGTCACTTGATGAGAAAACGGCTCACATCAAAGACTTTTTAGAAAAAAACGGCATCAAGTCTGATGATATTTCATTTACTTCTCCGTCTGTGACTGACAAGTCGGCGCAGCAATGGGGTGATAACGCTCGCGCTGAGTTTCGTTATACTGCGCAGCAAAACGTCACCGTTTATTCACAAGACTTAGACGCAGTAAGAAATGTTATGGGTAAGCTGTCTGAGCTTGGCAAACAAGGTATCGTGTTTACCTCGGGTAGCTATCAGTTTCAAACCGAATACATCTACTCCAGCTTGAATGAACTTAAGCCTGATATGATTGAAGAAGCGACCAAAAATGCCCGTAAAGTGGCGACTAAATTTGCCGAAGATTCAGGTAGTAAGTTAGGTAAGATTAAACGTGCTTCACAAGGTCAATTTAGTATTTCGGCACGAGACAGAAACAACCCGCATATTAAGAAAGTGCGCGTTGTATCAACCGTTGAGTATTATTTGTCAGATTGATTTTATACGCGCTTTTTGAATGTGTTTGCATGGGGTACACCCATGCTGTAGGTCGGGCTTTAGCCCGACAAAATATTCAAACCATGGCGAAATAAAATACTCGACATAAAGTCGGTGCTACCGGAGCTTAAAACTTTGTCGCCGTAAACGACAACCTTGTATCTCTCCTTGATGAGTGTTTAGCTAGCACTTATCAATTCTGGAAGTCAGTGAGCTTGACGACGACCTGAGCACTCAGATGCTGTTTTGTAGATTGGGCCCTGACTTCCTAACCTC
>NZ_JBMMUD010000003.1:214628-528090 GCF_049257195.1 Pseudoalteromonas sp. SS15 | reverse complement strand
CTTCAAACCATGCTCAATGAATTCTGATTTTGATTCTTTCGAATCGAATTGACTATGAAGTCACTCAGTTACATTTGAGACTCTAAATTTTTTGCTCCTGAATCAAGAGCTGTTAGAACTCAACCTGTACGAGTGCCCACACAGATGATTGCTTCATATTTTTAAAGAACATTCCGGTTACCGGAGTGCGACTAAGCTTTTGCTTGCCGCCGCAGCCTTGCTGCGAAGTGGAGCGCCATAATAACGACTTCACTTTTTATGTCAACACTTAACTTTAATCTTTTTCTTAAGAGAAAGTTTAAAGCTAAGTTTTATTTGACTCGACATCGTCTTGATTTGCTTTTCAGCGTCTCGCCCCGTGTCAGTGGGGTCGCATTATAAGGAGAGCAGAAAATTACGCAACCCCTTTTTTAAAGAAAATTGTAAAAAACCAACTGTTCGCGTGTATTTTAAACGAAACGCCTGTTTTCCGACATTTTCTGTACAAAAAGAAATCAAAACGAAGTAAAACTACAATATTTAAGTCATATAACCACCCCCTAATCATTCAGGGGAATTTAAGTATTGTCGATACGGAAGATAATGCAAGGAAGAAAAAGAAATAAATTTGGGCACGCATATAAAATGAATGCCCAATGTTTAGTCTGCTTATTACTTTGTAAATGTAATAACGTCGTTATCTACCGTTACTCTAATTTTATCACCTGGGAGAAATTCGCCTGCCAATAGTTTTTGCGCTAATGGGTTTTCAACATATTGCTGTATTGCACGCTTTAGTGGTCTTGCACCAAACACTGGGTCAAAGCCATGTGCAGCTATTTTATTTAACGCTTCAGGTAGCAATTCAAACTGGTAACCTTTTTCAAATAATCTGGCAGTCAATTTATCTAGTTGTATATTCGCAATCTCTTTAATATGTTCATCGATTAAAGGATGGAACACGACGGTTTCATCGATACGGTTTATAAACTCAGGCCTAAACTGAGTAGCAAGGACGCCCATCACCTTTTCTTTTAATGATGAATAGTCATTTTGACCAGCTTGCTCTTGGATAATGTCAGATCCTAAGTTTGACGTCATAATGATAACTGTGTTTTTAAAATCAACAGTCCGGCCTTGACCATCAGTTAAACGGCCATCATCTAAAACTTGCAGCAATATATTAAACACATCTGGATGTGCTTTTTCTACTTCATCTAATAACACAACAGAATAAGGACGACGTCTCACCGCTTCGGTTAAATAACCTCCTTCTTCATAACCGACATACCCCGGAGGGGCACCGACTAACCGTGCAACTGAATGCTTTTCCATAAATTCGGACATATCAATGCGAACCATGGCTTCTTCAGTATCAAACATAAAGTTTGCTAGCGCTTTTGTTAACTCTGTCTTACCGACACCTGTTGGGCCTAAGAATAAAAATGAGCCAATCGGACGATTTGGATCTGCAAGGCCTGCTCTTGAACGGCGAATAGCATTTGATACCGCATTTACCGCTTCGTCTTGACCTATTACTTTATTATGTAATTCATCTTCCATCTGAAGGAGCTTCTCTCGCTCACCTTGCAGCATCTTAGCAACAGGGATCCCTGTCCAACGTGATAAGATTTCTGCAATTTCGTCTTCACCGACTTGATTCTTTAACAAACTCATTTCTTGCATTTCAGCTTGAGACGCAAGATCTAACTTTCTTTCTAATTCAGGAATTCGTCCATACTGAAGCTCTGACATTCTTTGTAAGTCACTGGCTCGACGCGCAACTTCAAGGTCTAATCTCGCTTGCTCTAGCTCACCTTTTATTACTTGCGTGCCCTGTAAAGATGCTTTTTCGGCATTCCACACTTCATCAAGTTCTTTATACTCACTCTCTAATTCTGAAATCAGACTCTGCATTTCAGTACGACGCTTTTGACTTGCTTCGTCTTTCTCTTTCGCCAGTGCATTGTCTTCAAGCTTTAGCTGAATAATTTTTCTTTCTAATCTATCTAGTTGCTCTGGTTTAGAATCAATTTGCAGGCGAATAGAACTACCTGCTTCATCAATTAAGTCAATGGCCTTATCTGGAAGTTGTCTATCTGAAATATAACGATGGGAAAGGTTCGCTGCAGCAACGATAGCAGGATCTGTGATATCAACAGAGTGATGAAGTTCGTAACGCTCTTTTAAACCACGTAAAATAGCAATTGTGTCTGAGACACTTGGTTCACTCACAAATACTTTTTGGAAACGTCTTTCTAGCGCAGCATCCTTTTCAATATATTGACGATATTCATCTAGAGTAGTGGCCCCCACACAATGTAACTCACCTCGGGCAAGTGCTGGTTTTAACATATTGCCTGCATCCATTGCACCGTCAGTTTTACCCGCACCTACCATAGTGTGGATTTCATCAATGAATAAGATCACTTGTCCTTCTTCTTTTGCCAGTTCATTTAGAACGGACTTTAGGCGCTCCTCAAATTCACCACGATATTTTGCACCTGCTACCAGAGCGCCCAAATCAAGAGAAAGAACACGCTTGTTTTTAAGACCCTCAGGTACTTCTCCATTAATGATACGCTGAGCTAAACCTTCAGCAATGGCTGTTTTACCAACGCCTGGCTCACCGATTAGAACTGGGTTATTCTTAGTACGTCTCTGCAGTACTTGTATTGTGCGTCGGATTTCTTCATCGCGGCCAATTACAGGATCTAGTTTGCCCTGCTCTGCACGCTCAGTCAGATCAATAGTGAATTTTTCAAGAGATTGACGTGTGTCTTCAGCATTTGGGTTATCGACTTTTTGACCACCTCGAATAGCTTTTATAGCTTGTTCTACTTTCTTTTGAGTTAATTGTAACTCTCTTAAAATTTGACCTAATTCGCCTTTATCTTCACACGCAGCAAATACAAATAACTCACTCGATATATATTCGTCTTTGCGCTTTTGAGCATATTTATCACACAAATTGATAAGAGAAATAAGTTCATTGTGAAGTTGAACATCTCCACCGATACCTGAAACCTTAAAAATTTTATCGATTGATTTAGTCAGTTTATTATTTAACTCGTCAGCACTGATCCCTGCTTGCGCTAATAAAGCTCTTACACTTGAACCATTTTGCTGAAGTAGTGCATACATCAAATGCACAGGCATAATAAATTGATGGTCTCGGCCTAATGCCAGTGATTGCGCATCGGAAAGTGCTGCTTGGAATTTACTTGTGAATCTATCTAAACGCATGACGTCTAAACCTTTATAAAAATAATCTAGTTACTTTATGGGTATTCAACAGGTATTGTTCAAGGCTATTTTAAAGTTTTAATTTGATTTATTTGCGCCAAATCAAGGTCGCTAATCGCCCCGTAATTGCATCTCTGCGGTAGGAAAAGTACTTTGTTGGCATAGAGTAGGTGCACTCATACTGACTGTATATTCGAGTTACTCCTAGCGAAGACAACTGTCGTTTTGCAATAGAAAAAATATCAGCTAAAAATTTTTGATTTTGTAGCTCTGTAAAGTCATCAATATGTGATGGATTCATGCGTGTAAAAGCATTCACAACATCTGAACCCACTTCAAATGCAGTAGACCCAATTGCTGGGCCTAACCAAGCCGATATTTGTTGATTCGGTGCGGTAAACTTCTCAATAGTTTTCTCAATAATATTGCCAGCGAGAGGCCGCCAACCACCGTGAACAGCAGCCACTTCGTTTCCATTATTACTCGCTAACAAAATTGGCAGACAATCAGCAGTCATAATTGCCAAAGGTTGCGCTTTTAGTTTTGTATAAAGCGCATCGGCTTTTGGCCTATCAAATACCTTCTGCTCTGTAACAGAGTTTGTTACCTCTAACACATTGGCACTATGAACCTGATCTAACCAAAATGGTGGGCTTGGTAAAAACTCATTTAATACTCGATGATTAGCCAAAACCGCATCTTCGTCATCACCAACATGAAACCCAAGGTTAAAACTCGAATAAGGAGGTCTAGAACAACCTCCTAAACGTGTAGTTTGAATACCACCGACAACTTGGTGTAATGGCCAATCAACTAACTGCATATTCTAATAGACTAAATCGGGGTTAGCTTTCGTATCATCACGTAACGCCTGGGTTAGAATTTGCATATCTTCAGGAACAGGGGCTTCCCAAGTCATTTGCTCTCCCGTAATTGGGTGCGCAATACTCAATTTAATTGCATGCAGCGCCTGACGTTTAAAGTCTCTTAGCTGTGCAAACAATTCTGGTGTTGCATTGCGAGGAGGGCGAGGGCGGCCGCCATATAATTGATCACCTACTAGCGGATGCGTTAAATAAGCCATATGAACACGAATTTGGTGAGTACGACCTGTTTCTAGTCTTAAGCGTAAACGTGTGTGCGCTCTGAACTTTTCTGCAACGCGGTAATGCGTTACGGCAGGTTTGCCCATTTCATGAATAGCCATATGCGTGCGTTTTGTTGCATGACGACCTATTGGCTTTTCAACCATGCCACCGGCAGTCATTGTACCATTACAAATCGCTTCATATTCACGGGTAAAGTTATCACGTTTTTGTAGGGCTTTAACAAGATGTGTTTGGGCTTGGATGGTTTTTGCAACAACCATTAAACCTGTCGTGTCTTTATCTAGACGATGCACAATACCCGCTCGTGGCACATTAATGATATCCGGGTGATGATGTAATAAGGCATTTAATACTGTGCCATCTGGATTACCAGCACCTGGGTGTACCACTAGCCCCATAGGCTTATTGATAACAAGGATGTCATCATCTTCATAAACAATGTTTAGGTCGATGTCTTGTGCTTCATATTCACGTGGCGCTTCTATTTGCGTCTCGATGGAAATTAACTCCCCTCCTAACAGCTTTTCTCTTGGTGTCGATAAGACCTCACCATCGACAGTGACTTTTTCATCTAAAATCCAAGTTTTTATTCTTGAACGTGAAAAATCAGGGAACATTTGCGCCAAAATTTGGTCTAGACGTTTACCGCCTAATTCAGTTGGCACTTCGGCTTGAAGAGAAATTTGCTCAGACATCTGTTAGTTTACCTAAATTACCAGTGCAAGCTTAGCTCGACTGGGTTAGAATCGCATAAATGCATAGTTTACTCGGTTTTGCCATCTTGGCCTAGCCGAAGACACCAAAGGTAGTAAAATAAAATGATAACTAAATTAGGGAAACGCGCCTTTGCCATCCTAGTCAGCACTTCTTTTCTAGGTCTTGCGGCATGCTCTTCTGCACCAGAGCAAGAAGATATCGAACGTGTGCCGAATAAATCAGCACAAGCACTCTATGAAGATGCTAAATCAACTTTAGACTCTGGTTTATATGCTCGCTCTATTGAGTTACTGGGTGCGTTAAATTCTCGTTATCCATTTGGCCCTCATGCACAGCAAGTACAAATGGATCTCGTTTTTGCCTATTACAAAACAGGTAACACTGATCAGGCACTTGCAACAATCGATCGCTTTATTCGTCTAAACCCAAATCATAAAAACTTAGACTACATGTATTTTATGCGTGGCTTAGTTAATATTCAGGCTGATAAGAATGCCTTTCAAGAATACTTCGGCATAGATAGAGCTGACCGTGATGCAAGTCGCACCCGTGTTGCTTTCCAAGATCTTTCAACTTTAGTAGATAGCTACCCTGAGAGCCCATATGTACCTGAAGCAAAAAAACGCTTAGTATGGCTTTTAAATAAAATGGCTCGTTACGAAATTAAAGTAGCTGAATATTATTTTGAGCGTGAGGCCTATTTAGCTGCAGCTAACCGTGGTAAATATGTTGTGGAACACTTTTCCCAAAGCAGCTATTTAATCACAGCACTTGAGATAATGGAGAAAAGCTATGCCAAGCTTGGACTTGATGAGTTAAGCAAGCATGCACAGCAGACGCGTTTATTAAACGAGCAACAGCGACAAATAAATTAATTTGCATTAATAAACAATAACGGCGCTCTTTGAGCGTCGTTATTGTTTCATCTCATTAAATAGCTTCTTCGTCTTCTTCACCTGTTCGGATACGAACAACGCGTTCAACTTCAGTCACGAAGATTTTACCGTCACCTATTTTACCTGTCTGCGCTGTTTTAAGAATAACTTCGATCGCTCTATCAACATCTTCGTCAGCTAAAACAATATCTAGTTTCACTTTAGGCAAAAAATCGACCATATATTCCGCACCACGGTATAGCTCTGTATGGCCTTTTTGACGACCAAAGCCCTTCACTTCACAGACTGTCATACCTGTAATGCCTATTTCAGACAAAGCTTCACGAACATCATCGAGTTTAAAAGGTTTAATTATTGCTTCTATTTTTTTCATGGTGTTTTATTTCCTTAGCGAGTGAGTCGATTTTAGACAATCCCACTATTCATAGCAAACAAACTCGTTGCAAACTATTGAGAAAAAGCTTCATAATGCAATATGCTACAATTGAATAATTGCTCTTTTCTAGGCGTCAATATGAAACATCGTGGCTTCACGTTATTAGAACTGCTCATCACTATTGCGATATTAGCCATCTTAGTGACCTTGTCTTTTGCCGGTAATACAGATCTGAATGAAAAAACACGTGCAGAGTCTTTTATGCTTGAGTTGAAAAGACACATCACATTTGCTCGAGCAAAAGCAACAACCAGCGATGAAATCGTGATCTTGTGTCCTGTCGATGCGAAAAAACTCGCTGCAAACGAAAATCTCACATGCATCAATAACTGGAAGAATAACCAGATCATTTCATTTATTGATAAAAATAATAATGGCACATATGAAGTCGCAAGTGATGACTTACTTCGCGTTATGGATAAGCTTATAGCAAATGACAACCTAAAAGCACCAGATACGCGTTTAAGGTTTGATAGTAGTGGTCGTGTTGTGAATACAAACGCTGGTCAATTTATCTATTGTCCTTTAAATCAAACTGAACATGCCAAAGCGCTGACACTCACCGTCGGTGGGACTGCACTATACAACGGTGATAGCAGCACCGGCTGTTCATAAAACAACATTGACAAACTCATACTTTATTCTATATTTATATCCACAATTTAATCTTATTAAGGTTGCAAGGATGGCAGCTAGAAACTCACTTAATCACGCTCGAGGTTTAACTCTAATTGAGTTACTCGTCACCTTATCTTTAATCGTTATTCTTACTTTTTTGGCGGTGCCTTCCTTCAATAGCGTTTTACACAAGAATAGACCTGAAGTGGCCCTTAAACAGATAAAACGGCAAATATTTCTGTCGCGAGGCTATGCCATAACCCACGATAAATATATTAGTTTTTGTGGCTTAGTTCATAATAAGTGCCATAAAGACCTTTGGCATGAATCATTAACCAGTTTTGTCGATACCAATAGAAACCATGTACTCGATGCCGATGAAGAAGTACTCTACGTCATTGACCGTATTAATATCCAAGATGAATTATCATATCCAAGACATGCCATTACATTTAAGCCCGATGGTAGTTTAAAAGGGTTAGCAAATGGTACGTTTGTCTATTGTGCATTTGACCTTAAAGGCAAACCCACTGGACTTGAAATGAGTATTAACAACGCAGGTCGAGCAAGGATGAGGGATACCAGAAAGTGTAAGGAGCGCATTTAGCGCTCCCAGCAATCATCCGTATCACTAGTACCTGTAGAACCTTTAACTCCTGTATCTGTAATGGTAAACGTAGAACAAGCAGTATCACCAGCCACTGCACCAGAAGCTGCTGTTGCCGTGATTGTAAATGATGTGCCTGTGTCAGGCACCTCTACTGTAATGGTAAAATAACCATTTTCACTCTTAGATGGGACATTTATTAAGCTCAAATCATCTGCATAGCTTCTATTATCAGCATAGTACTGCTCTTGTTTATTGGCAGCATCTAAAAGTAATACCATTGCATCTGAGCGCGCAGCTCTCTTAACGTACTCCGTATACTGAGGATAAGCGACAGAGGCTAGGATGCCCGCTATCGCAACAACAATCAGCATTTCGAGCAAGGTAAAACCCTTTATATGATTACTTTTCATCATGATCCTCTCGTTTGTAAATATACATTTGCTTTGTCGTAATACCATGTACTTCATTACTCAAAAATGTTGGCTGCCCCGCGCTATTGAGTGTTGGTAAGGGCCCCGCTACTTTAGCACTTAAAAATGGCTCACTCGGTTTACTACCGTCAGGACCTTTCCCTCCTGTAGAGTCAGTACTCTTTAATTCAATATTTAAACGGCCTGTGCTGCGTTTATAACCCCCTTCTGTTTCTGATTCTTTATGGTAAAGGATCACAGGTGTACTGGGGACTTCTCTCTCAGTGTCATACCTTATCTTCTGGAATACACGCGCACCATAATGTAAATGTAAGGCATATAAAGAACCACCGCCACTGCCTACCGAACATTGGTCTATCGTAGTATCTAAGTGTGGTGTGAACGAAGTAAAGTAAGCAATACCACCTACGACAGTTGCTTTTGCTAACGACTTCTCTCCGGCCCTAAGTTGATATTTCCACCCTTTAAGCGCACCTAGTTCCGCTTCTTTTTCGTAAAAAGCTTGTTTAGACGTTGCTTTGTAGAAAGGTTCATCTTTTACTTGCATAAGCTGGCTATGGTAAATCGTATCTGGTATCTCATCACCTTGGTATGAGCGTGTTACCGTGTTTTCATCACGTATCACATAGAGCTGGTTATTCACTGTTTTCTCTAGTGGACTTGCTCTATTACCACTGCCTATAATAATCGCTTCATAGGGGACTTCTCTTCGTGTTGTATACGAGCCATTGTTGGTTATCGTCTTGGTGACTTTACTAAAGAAAGTACGAGCAACTAATGGTTGATAAAAGAAGCGTCTATCATCTCTGTCTTTCGAGCCTGCTAACTCTGCAAATTTAAAGTGGGTCCAAGGATTTTCAGTGTCATTTGGTTTATCTCTTGGCATATCAACCCGCCAAATGTTACCGCCAGTATCTGCTGCATAGATTCTATCTGTAAACCCATCGTAATCCGAGTCCATGAGTGAAACATCTGCTGCAATACTATGGAGGCCTTGAAATTTACTCGCTTGTTCGGTAGTAATACTTGGACCACCCGGTGTCAATGACCAAACTAAATCGCCACTCTCAGCGTCAACAATAAATAAACCTCGACCCTTGCTATCTTTCGTTTTAGAAATATTGTCTTTATTGGTATCGTAGCCTGCACCAAAAATCACCACAGGCTTTTCTTTTTGTGAACGAATGTATGTCACGAAAGGCTTTGACCATGACTGACCTAACTCTTCAAAGCCTGTTTTTTCCGGTGTTATAGGAGCATTCCATAACATTTTTGGTGTATCGGGACTCGTTATATCTAAAGCGTAGTAGGCGGTTCCACCTCTTCTGAGACCGAAAAACAGCCATACTTTATCTGTACCATTAACAATATTATCTCGGTTAATATCTTTATGGAAAACGGTTATTGGACCATCAACACCATAAAGCTTAGTTCCATCCTGCTTATTCATTAGCGGCTTATGAATATCGAGCAACTGACCCGGTAAGAACGCCCAACTTTCATTTACTGTATTGCCATTATCTTTGAAGGCATGCAAAACACCGGAGTTAGTGCCAACAAAAATACGGATATCATTATTGCCATAATCCATGGTGACCGGTTTTGAGTGTAGAGGATCGCCAAAAATATCCTTTCTCATATCAGAGTCACTGTTTTCATCTAACTCATCAAACCCAGATATCCATTTCATTAAGGTTTTTGTCTCAGTGTTAGTCGATGTTCCAAACTTCTCTCTTAACTTAGCGGCTCCAACTGCGTCTCTCGCTTTACGCCATTTAAATAAAACCAAACTACCGAGCCCAAAATCAGAGTATAGTTTTCGGGTAGTTTGCTTAGATAACTGATAATTCACACCACCTTGCTCGATGTTATTTCCATCTTTCGAACCAGGTGCAGACCAAAAGGTTGTCGCGTTTTTACTGATAATGCCATCTTGTGCATCGAGCGCAGGCTGATTCGACATATCAATAATTTCACCGTCTTTCACCTGAAGCTTTTTTAGGTTACCTTTCCAGCGAGTGTGTTTCTCAGGTAAAAACATGGTGTAGTAAAGAGAGTTACCGCTCTGTGTTTGATCTGAGCTATTCATTGATACTGAAGGAGATACAAAGCTTGAGTTTCGCTGATTGATATCACTGATTATTTTATTAAAGTCTTCTTTTAATTTTTTTGCTGTATCTGCTTGATAGTATTTTCCGCCTCCAAATGCAGCTGTTTGCCTTAGAATATCTTCACCAGCATCACTCATTCCCTTTCCAAAACCTATGGTGTAAATATAAGCAGTGTCTTTTAAATCTGATGTATTCGGATAAAGGTCCACTTCAACAGGATCACTACCACTTCTACCATGCATCGCTTCTGCAAGTGCTGGCATATAGTTATTTCTGATAACAGGCACTGTTTCCCCATAAGTCCCTTTATGTTTCCAATAAATACTATTATTCGCATCACTATCCGCCGAAGGGTCGCCATCCGTCATTAAAATAACATTCACTGAGCTATTACAACGCTGCTCTCCAGCTACAGGCACAAATGGAGAGATATAGTTGCTTCCCGACTCTATATTTGTATCTCGACCGGACGAGTAATAATCTGCATATTTGCGAGCGCTGCCCGTCAAATAAAGATAAGCTTCCCAGAGCGTTTCACTAAGAGGCGTACCACCATTTGCTTCCAAAGTGTTAATCTTACTTTTAATATCAGAGCTACTCGAACCAATCCCGGACAGTACATAACCACCTTGATTATCTCTGTTAAAACGCATCAATCCGAAATCGACGTTCGGGTTATCGTCTATTAACCCTGTGATGGCATCTTTCGCAACGCCCAGTCGGTTATCAGAACATAGTATCCACCTGCCATAGTAATAATCATACCCACAGTCATCACCTGTAACACTCGAAAAAGCCATACTGCCCGAAGTGTCAAATACAATCATCACCCTAGGCTTTTCTTGAATATCGATATTATGTTTAACGAAAAGCTCTATATCTTCAGCTTTTGTAGTAAAGGCAATCATCGAAGCTATAAGGCCAAAAAGTACGTTATGTTTCATCTTAGCTGCCCTCATTGTGACTAATGATTTCTTGACCAATCCCTATAACCACAGTAATTGTATGCTTATTCTTAGAACCGTAAGTTATAGTTGACTCCATTTCCGTGAGGTTACATGTTAAGCCATCTGTATAGGCGAACTGCCTTGGGCAATGTAATTCCATTTCGCCATTATTCAAATTTTTAAGTGTATTCGTCATATGTGAAGGAGTTGAGGACGAACTCATATCCATACCTCCATCAGGCATTTGTTGGCGCTTGAGTGTAAATCGATTGTTAGCACTAGTTCCTTCTGCAACTATGAGTTTATGGATCTCACCAATAAGTTCGGTTTCAGCCTCTGCACGCTCTTGTGCTGCATTGGTGATTTTTAAATCGATACTACTGCTACTCATTAAACTCACAGCAACTGCTGTGACCGCGACTATCATGATCATGGCAGTAATGAGAACAACACCTTTCTGATTTTTTACATTCGCCATGCTGTAGACCCCACATTATTCAAACGGATTGTCGTTGTAAAAACGGTTCGCCTGTAATTATCTGTAAAAGTATGAACTCGCTTGTCATCATCTAGTCCGAGCGTATAAGTTTGACTTTCTAACTCTAAATCGGCATCAGCCTCTAAGGACCTGACGAGTAAAAACACCTGAACCGTTAAAATACCGTTGGTGTTCTCCCAAAGTTCTGCGGTCATGGCCTGAGTACTGCGGTAAGTATCCACTTTATTATCTGAGTCACTGTCTATACCAAACACCATGCGCATATCTTCAATGCCTTCCATGATTGGCTCAGTCACTAAGCCACCATTTTCAGTTAACCTTTTACGCATTAGAACAGGCACAACTATGTCTCTATTATTAATTTTTAAGGTTTGTTCATTGATATAGTAAACGTGGTGACTATATGGCCATAACGTCGCGTTTACTGTAGGTAATGGGTTTTTAGCAGCATCCCCGGTTATAAACTGTGCTTTTTCTTGCTCAGCAATAAAGTAATATCGATTCGTATTTGTGATTGTCTCAGGTGTCATCTGACGCCCTTCAAGAAACTTTAACTGAATAACGTTCGTGTCTTCCTTCGAGTCGTCAATACAGCCTAGCATTTCGTTGCCATCAGACACTTCTGCAAATATAGGTCGAAAGTTTGTCGGGGTGGTATCAGGAAAACTGCCGTTATTTAACCCGCCAAAACAATCAGGATCAGGGTTTGATTCACTTACCGTGTTATCTACTGAGAATTCAGCCTCATAAAATGTGCCCCAAAATCCTATCTGCTCTATATCTCTTCTTAAAATAGATAGAGTTAGGCGACCTGTTTCTTGCAACTCACCAATTGCCATCGTATCTCGAGTAGTGGCTTTCATGCTCACATAAGTCGCAATGACACCACCTAAAATTAAGAAGCCAATGAACATAGAAATCAGAAATTCTAAAATAGTGAAACCTTTCTGCCTCATTTTATCCTCTGATCAATAAGTAACTATCTAGTTTTACTAAACGACGCCTGTCATCGACATTACCGCACTGTATGTCTTTAGTCGCATCGGACGCTTTAAAGTCTTGCCTACCGCGCCATGAAACAATGACGCTCACATCAAATCCCATGCCTGCAGTATTTGCTACTGGCGTAATATTGATACAGACCGTCGCTTCGTCCAAAGACCCTGTATTTTCTCTTGCTCTAATCGCTGCCTTCCAGTTTTCAAGATCTGTTCTGGCAATATTCTGTGCGCTACATACATCTGTATAACAATCATCTCGAGGGCTTAAATCTGTGTCGCTACTGAACGTTTGTTTGTACAAGGACACGATATCTGCAGTATCATTTGACCTGATCCGCTGCATAATATCTTCACCCAGCGAAATTGCAGCCGCACGTTGCATAGAGTCAAAACTGGCTTTTTTGGCTTGCGCCTGTAAAGCTACAGCGCCTAATAACCCAAAGCTCAACACCATAAATGCGATTAGCACTTCAAGAAGGGTGAACCCTGATTGTGTTCGATTGATAAATGGCATACACAGTCAAAAACGGTTTATGATTTGTGCATTGTTAAAGAGTTACTTACTAGAAGCAATTTTTGAAAGGATAAGCGGTTTTTATTTCTGACAAACGGTCTATAAATGATTTTTTATTGCAGAATAAGCACGGCGGCTTACCGCTAACTTTTCTGAATGGTCAGTTAAACTAACCAGAATTCCTGAATGTGTATGTTCGAGTTGCTTTATGGACTTTGCCTTCACTAATGTGTTTCGGTGAATTTGTACAAAATGCTCAGGGTAAAGAGTCAGTAGCTTTTTAAGGCTTAAATCAATTGTTGCATCTCCTCCTTGGAAGTAGATCTGCGTTAACTTATCTTCCGCTTTAGCCACTACCACATCATCAACATCAACCCAACGGGTTTGATTTCCTACTTGATACTGAATGCGAGGGTTAAATAAGCGCGCTAAAAGTGAAAACAAATCCGATTGACTCACAGGCTTAACCAAAAAACCTGCTGCAAACACATTAAAAGCTTGCAAAGCAAATTCACTGTGGGCGGTAACAAAGATTATTTTTAAGTCACGATATTTATGATTAAGTATTTCAGCCGTTTTAATACCATCAAGCCCTGGCATATTGATATCAAGAAACAGCAACTGTACTGAGTGTTCTTTTATAGCCGGCTCAACCTCATCGCCAGAGCCTACTTGTGCAACACACTCATAATGTGGCCAGGCTGATAGCAAGCGTATAATTCTTGCTCTTGCTAAAGGCTCGTCATCAGCGATGATGTACTTCATGCTTTAGCTCCAATGGGAATACGTAACTCTGCCACGAACTTATCTTGATCAATTGCCGTTTGCAAACTTGCACTATTTCCAAAATGAAGCTCAATCCGAGCTTTGATATTAGACAGGGCGATCCCCTGTCCTGAATGACTATTGCTGTCACGATGATTGATTGGATTAGTTATCTTGACAACGATTTGCTCATCAACATCCAGAATAAACACTTCAATTTGGCTTTTATTGCCACTTGGCTCGATGCCGTAATTCACTGCATTTTCAAGTAAAGGCTGAATCGATAAAACCGGCACTTGGCTTGCCAAGTTGCAAGAACCAATCTGCCAAATAACTTCAAACTTATCACTAAAACGCCATGCTTCAATAGCCAAATATTGCTTTGATAAGTTTATCTCATCTTCTAAGGTGGTTAACTGTTGAGTACGCATGGCAGCTTGCGATAAACGCGCAAGATTTAACGTCGCTTGCTCCGCAGCTTGAGGATCTACATGAGTTAATTCAGCAATCGTATTAAGGCTGTTATTTAAAAAATGCGGCCTTATACGAGCATGTAATGCGTCTAGCTCCACCTTTGAGAGCGTTTTAATCGTCTCTACTCGCTCAGCATAAATGCTCATCAAGTAAATGAAAAATAGCTGCATACCTAACCCCAACACACAGTGCTGAGTTGCCATAGTCCAATCAATTTGCCCTGCAATATAATGCTGTGATAATAAACTTAGAATTAAGGTATTTGTCTGAAAAATAGCTAAAATTATAAGGATTTCTGAATGGGAACTGAGTTTTGATAGCTGCGTTTTTAAGCCATAAACTACAGCCAAACTTGTCGTGCTGACAAGGTGAATAAATAGACTAATTAAACCTAGACGCTCCCATGCTGAGCCAACGCTCATCGGGGCAAAAGCTAACAAGGTTGCTAGTAATTGTGAGGTAACGAGCATGGCAAGTACACCACGCTCAGTCACCATAATAGGCAGCAATGCAGATGTTAAATCAGGCGATTTAAACCTTGCTGCCATAAGTTATCTCAACTCGGCAGGCACCGCAAATACAATGCTTTCTTCGATACCTGGGTTTTCGACCACAGTTTTACCACCTAACTCTTTCAAGCGTGTGATAACTTGTTGAACAAGCACTTCAGGGGCTGATGCACCCGCAGTAACACCGACTGAGTTGATATTTTCAAACCAGCTAGCATCAACACAGCTTGCATCGTCAATTAAGTAAGCAGTTGTGCCCATCTTCTCAGCAAGCTCACGTAAACGATTCGAGTTTGAGCTGTTTTTAGCTCCCACGACCAATAGCACATCGGCTTTATCAGCAAGATCACGCACAGCATCTTGACGGTTTTGTGTTGCATAGCAAATGTCGTCTTTACGTGGGCCGTCAATTTCAGGGAATTTAGCACGTAACGCATCAATCACATCTGCCGTGTCGTCAACTGATAAAGTTGTTTGACTGCAGTAAAATAAGTTACTTGGATCTTTCACTTCTAGTGCTGCAACATCCTCAGGCGTTTCTACTAAGTAAATACCACCTTCTGGATTGTCGTACTGACCCATAGTACCTTCCACTTCGGGATGACCTTGGTGACCAATTAAAACACATTCAGTGCCACGACGACTTGCGCGTGTTACTTCCATATGTACTTTAGTAACTAGAGGACAAGTAGCATCAAATACTTTTAACTCACGACGCTTCGCTTCAGCTCTTACAGCTTGAGATACACCGTG
Organism: Pseudoalteromonas sp. SS15; assembly: GCF_049257195.1. Taxonomy (NCBI): domain Bacteria; kingdom Pseudomonadati; phylum Pseudomonadota; class Gammaproteobacteria; order Alteromonadales; family Pseudoalteromonadaceae; genus Pseudoalteromonas; species Pseudoalteromonas sp. SS15. The sequence continues at coordinate 512,475 of NZ_JBMMUD010000003.1, read as the reverse complement.
GGCACTGAAAATAACAATACTGTCGTCAGGTACTTGGTGTAACTCTTCAACAAAGACAGCACCGCGATCTTTTAAGCCATTAACCACATACTTGTTATGTACGACTTCATGACGCACATAGATAGGTGGGTTAAAAATATCTAATGCACGCTCAACAATTGAAATAGCGCGATCAACACCCGCACAAAAACCACGAGGGTTAGCTAACAAAATATCCATTAGCCAGTTACCTCTAGAATATCAACTTCAAACGTCACTTTTTGACCTGCTAGAGGATGATTGAAATCGATAGTCACAGAATCACCAGCCACTTCACGCACAAGGCCTGGTAGCTCAGTGCCATCTGGCTGAGTGAAAGCGATAATACTGCCCACTTCAGCTGGTGCATCAGGACCAAACTTACTGCGGTCAACATAATAGATGTTGTCTGGGTTTGGCTGACCAAATGCATCTTCAGGTTCTAAATCAAAAGATTTACTCTCACCCGCTTTTAAGCCTAAAAGGCATTTTTCAAAGTTTTCAGTCAGGCTACCATCGCCCATGAACAACTTTGCAGGTTTGTTATGTACTTTTGTTGAATCAGCCGCCGATCCGTCTTCTAGCTTGATCGAAAAATGAAAAAGAACTTCTGATTTTTCGCCAATGACGTGTTCGCTCATGCTTTTTTCTCCTGAGAACCATCTGCACCTTCACCTGTGAAGGCATCTAAAAGAAGTAGACCCGCACCACAAACAATTGCGATATCAGCCACATTGAATGCTGGATAGTGCCAATCTTGATAATAAAAATGTAGAAAATCTACAACATAGCCATGCACTAAACGGTCAACTAGGTTGCCAATCGCACCACCAATGACCATTGAGTAAGCGCCACATAACACCCAGTTTTTCGCTGGCAGCTTTTTCAGCCAATAAGTCAGTAATAAACTGATCACCACCGCAATGCTGCTGAAAAACCAGCGTTGCCAACCGCCTGCATCACTCAAAAAACTAAATGCAGCGCCATAATTGTGCATGTAAGTGAAGTTAAAAATTGGCAAAATCTCTATCGATTCATAGAGCTTCATATTTGCCACGACTACTGCTTTGGTTATGTAGTCTACTGCAAAAAGCAGTAGACTCAGTAATAACCAAATTAAACCCGATTTTTGTTTAACTTCGGTCACTCGTTGCTCCTACGCAAACTGACGCTGTTCGCCGTCACCGTCAACGTTGCTCACACAACGACCACAGATCTCTTCATGGCCTTCGTGTGTACCAACATCTTCACAGTAGTGCCAACAGCGGTCACATTTCTTCGCATCCGTTGAAGCGACTTTAATGAATAACCCATCAATGTCTGAAGACTCTGCGCCTTCAGGTTTCGCACTGACTACTTCAACATTTGCTTTTGACGTCAATAGTACGAAGCGTAACTCGTCACCGATCTTATTCAGCGTCTCAGCTAAGTCACCACCAGTGTAAAGCGTCACTTCAGCTTGCAGCGTTGCACCAATAACTTCGTCTTTACGTGCTGCTTCTAATACCTTGTTAACTGCATCACGTACTTCAAGCACTTGCTGCCAGTATGTATTATCAAGCTGACCTTCAGTCACATTGGCTAAGCCTTCGTACCAAACATCAGTGAATACAAAGTCACCGCGCTCGCCTGGTAATACATCCCAGATTTCTTGCGCTGTGAAGCTCATGATTGGCGCCATCCAACGCGTCATTGCTTCTGCAATGTGGTAAAGCGCAGATTGACAAGAGCGACGTGCATGACTGTCAGCTTTAGCTGTGTATTGACGGTCTTTAATTACGTCTAAGTAGAATGAACCTAGTTCACCGGTACAGAAGTTCATTAGCTTTTGCGTCACAACTAACATTTGGTAGTTGTCGTAAGCACTGATGATTTCTTTTTGTAACTCAGCGGCACGTGCCACAATCCAGCGATCTAGCTCTACCATATCTTCAACGGCAACTAAGTCAGTTGCTGGGTTGAAACCGCTTAAGTTTGCAAGTAAGTAACGGCTAGTGTTACGAATACGACGGTAACGATCAGCTGAACGCTTAAAGATTTCATCCGATACTGTCATTTCTGCCGTGTAATCTGTTGATGCAACCCATAGACGTAAAATGTCAGCACCTAACTTATTCATAACATTCTGTGGAGAAATAACGTTACCTAAAGACTTTGACATCTTGCGGCCGTTTTCATCTACAGTGAAACCATGAGTTAGTACTTGCTTATATGGAGCATGACCGTTAATTGCTACCGACGTCATCATAGAAGACATAAACCAACCACGGTGTTGGTCAGAACCTTCTAGGTATAAATCTGCAGGACCAGTTAACTCTTCACGCGCATCAACCACACAAGCGTGTGTTACACCTGAATCGAACCATACGTCTAGCGTATCTTGTACTTTTACATACTGCTCGGCATCAGCACCGATTAAATCAGCTGCATCTAAGTCATACCAAGCTTGAATGCCTTTTTCTTCAACCAGTTTTGCAACGTCTTCGATTAGGTTTTCAGTATTTGGATGTAATGCACCTGTGTCTTTATCAACGAATAAAGAAATTGGCACACCCCAAGTCCGCTGACGTGAAATACACCAGTCTGGGCGACCTTCTACCATGTTTGCAATACGGCTCTCGCCCCACTCAGGTAACCACTGCGTTTTTTCAATTTCACTTAGTGAATCTTTACGTAGGTCTGCTTGATCCATGCTAACGAACCACTGAGGCGTCGCACGGAAGATGATTGGTGTTTTGTGGCGCCAGCAATGTGGGTAGCTGTGTTGTAATGCATGATGGTGCATTAACGCGCCTTTTTCTGTTAGCACTTCAATCACACTCGCATTGGCTTTAAATACGTGCTGACCTGCAAATAATTCAGTATCGGGCAGATAAACACCGTTTGCGCCAACTGGGTTTGCCACTTCTAAACCGTATGCCTGACCTGCCACGAAGTCTTCTTGACCGTGACCTGGTGCGGTGTGAACAATGCCCGTACCAGAGTCTGTTGTTACGTGCTCACCTAAAATTACTGGTACATCAAAGTCATAGAATGGGTGTGCAACACGTAAGTTATCTAACGCAACGCCTTTTGCATAACCTAGTACATGGAAATGATTGAAACCGAAACGGTCCATACAATCTTTAACTAGCTCAGAGCCTAGGATTAAACGCTGCTCTTTGCCTTCGTCTTCAACTTGAACTAGGGCGTATTCTAGGTTTTCGTGAACAGCAACCGCACGGTTTGCAGGTAATGTCCAAGGCGTTGTAGTCCAGATAACTGTACCGACTGTGCCATTACCTTCATGACCTTCTGCCAAGCCAAATGCAGCAACAACCGCTTGTTGATCAACAAAGTCAAAGCGTACGTCAATCGCCGGTGATTGCTTATCTTGGTATTCAACTTCAGCTTCAGCTAGTGCCGAGCCACAATCTGTACACCAATGAACAGGCTTAGCGCCTTTGTGTAAGTGACCGTTTTTAATGATGCGACCTAAAACACGGATTGCGTTCGCTTCAAAGTCGAAATTCATTGTTAGGTAAGGTTTGTCCCAGTCACCAAATACACCTAAGCGCTTGAAGTCAGCCTTTTGACCTTCGACTTGCTTCTTAGCGTATGCACGGCATTTCTCTCTGAACTCTGCTGCAGATACTTTATGACCAGGCTTACCTACTTTTTTCTCAACTTGTAGCTCGATAGGTAGACCATGACAGTCCCAACCAGGTACATAAGGCGCATCAAAATCAGAAAGCGTTTTAGACTTAATAATAATGTCTTTTAAAATCTTATTAACTGAGTGACCTAAGTGAATATCGCCATTTGCGTATGGAGGACCATCATGCAAAATAAATGGCTTCTTACCTTTTTTCGCGTTACGAATTTGGCCGTAAAGGTCAGCTTCGTACCAAGCTTTCAGCATTTTTGGTTCGCGTTGCGCAAGATTACCGCGCATTGGAAACTCAGTTTCCGGTAGGTTCAAAGTATGTTTGTAGTCGCTCATTTATCCTAGTTTCCGTATCGGCTACTTAATAGTAAAACATTGTTGTGCGTCAGCCACATCACTTGCTATTTGCTCAGTCAACTGGGCCAATGTCTCGAATTTTTTTTCATCTCGGAGCTTTTTGACCAGCTCCACTTTTAGAAAACGTCCATAAACATTTTCATCAAAATCAAATATATGCACTTCTAATAGTGCTTTCGTGCCATTTAACGTTGGCTTTGTGCCAATGTTTGCCACCCCGTTAAATACGCGGTTGTCTAAATAGACTTTAACAGCAAACACCCCCTGTACAGGGATCACTTGGCGTTTTAGTGCAATATTCGCGGTTCTAAAACCAAGCTCTCGGCCTTTTTTCCAGCCGTGGATCACACGACCTGAAATCGCATAGGTATGACCTAGCATCTGGTGCGCCGAATCTAAATCACCTTGCGCAAGTGCCGCTCTGATTAAAGTACTACTTACACGGCAATCATCACGGCGTAAGCTGGCTGTGCTTTTGACATGCATATTTAATTCAGCGCCAATTGCGCTCAGCATATCAAAATCGCCTTTGCGGTTTTTGCCAAACTTAAAGTCATCACCCACTGTGAGTGCTTTCACGCCTAGCTTTTTTATTAACACGTTTCGAACAAACTGTTCGGCATCTATTGCTGCAAACTCTTTATCAAACTTGACACAAATCACTCTATCAATGCCGAGCTTATCTAGTAGAGCAAGTTTATCTCTTAATCGTGTTAACCGTGCAGGCGCCTTGTCTTTAGCAAAAAACTCTTGCGGTTGCGGCTCAAACAACATCACGGTGCTGGGTAACCCATACTGTTCAGCATCTTGCATTAAGCCTTTTAAAACAGCAACATGACCTAGATGCACACCATCAAAATTACCTATCGTCAGCACACACCCAGCGTGTTCTGCTCTAATATTATGGATGCCTCTAATTAATTGCATGAAATAAAAGCCTTCACCACCAATTTATTCAAAGTGCCAGATTATACCCAAGTTGCTTGAAAATGCGAATAATCAGATAGCCTTAACCGAAGGCTCTTACTATGCCTTAGGTTAAGTATTAAGCCGAGGCTTCTTTTATAGTCTTCAATCGTACCCCAAACGCAAAAAGTGCGCCGAAGTAACTTATCATAGCCACTGCCAGTAAAGCGCAGAGTAATGTGATTTGCTCAATCAGGCTCCAGCTTTGCCATGTGTATTGCTGGGCAATAAAATAAACCAGCACAGCCATCAGTATTGCGCTCACAATACATTTCAATGCAAACCATAGGCTAAAAGAAGAGAACTGATACACACCTTGCTGGTTTAGCTTTCTATAAAGTAAAAACGCATTACAACTTGCTGATAAAGAAGTTGCTAAAGCTAACCCCAAATAGCCAATGAATGGGGCAAGCATGATGTTAAACACCATGTTCAAAACAAGCGTGATAATACCTATTTTGACCGGCGTTTTAGTATCTTGTCGAGCATAAAAACCTGGTGCTAATACTTTAATCAACATAAAACTGACTAAGCCAACCGAATAGGCGGCAACGCCCATGCTCACTGCTTTAACGTGATCGACTTCCCCCTCAGAGAAAGCTCCATGATCAAATAACACAGAGATAATAAGTGGGCTAATTACCATCAAACCCGCCATGGCCGGAAAGCCTAAAAACAAAACAAAACGTACGCCCCAGTCTAATGTGTTCTGAAAATCTTCGGATTTTTCTGTGGCATGCAACTTTGACAGTGCGGGTAATATAACAGTCGCAATACCGATACCAAACAAACCTAATGGAAACTCAATCAGCCTGTCAGAGTAATACAGCCAAGCGATGGAGCCCGTCACTAACAGCGAAGCTATGATGGTATCTAAAAGTAAATTAATTTGTGAAATCGAAACACCGAACATCGCGGGTAACATTAACTTGCGAACTTTCGTCACTTCAGGAGAGCGCCAAGCAAACACCGGCTTATTCACCATACCGATACGCAAAAGAAAAGGTATTTGAAATAAGAGCTGTGCTACGCCACCAACAAATACCCCAATAGCCAGTGCATAAGCACTCACATCAAAAGCATCATGTAATAAAATCGCGCAGCTAATAATAGAGATATTTAATAAAACGGGGGTAAAAGCCGCTGCGGCAAAGCGGTTATAAACATTTAGGACAGCACCGCTCAATGCAACCAAGCTAACAAAAAACAAATATGGAAAGGTAAATTTTAATAAACCACTCGCTAATTCAAACTTTCCTGCATTTTCGCCTCCTTGCCACCAGTCAATAAACCAGCCTGTACCAAATAACGCCGCAATGACGGGTGAGCCAATCACACCTAGGATAGTAACTATCAGTAAAATGGTCCCCAAGGTTCCCGCGGCTTGGGCAACAAACAATCTGACTTTGTCGTCGCCATGCTTTTCTTTTATTTCTGACAAAACTGGGACGAATGCTTGAGCAAATGCGCCTTCTGCAAATAATCGTCTTAAAAAATTTGGGATACGGTTAGCAAATAAAAACACATCTGCAGCAAGTCCCGCCCCAAGTAAATTTGCAACAACAGCATCCCTGACTAGCCCCATCACGCGTGAAATCATCGTCATGGCACTGACTATCATGCCTGATTTAAATAACCCTTTTGCCACAAATTTACTCCCAAGAACATATAACTGGAAGATTATGCCACAGACTTGCGCTGTCCTTGAACGCCAACATACGACTATTTGTAAATATCTTTCGTTTAATACTAGGTGTCGAGATATAGATTTGATACAATCGCCCGCAACAATCACAAAACCATGAGGTGTTATGGTTTTGCTGATTCTGAGCCTGTTGCAACTAGCGCTATGCAACTTAAAACCATGGTTTTAGTACATTCAGGCCAATATGACCCAAATGGAAAAGGCTGGGTGGTCATTTTTTATTGACTTTTGAGAATAAAACAGGCATATTCCTCGGCCTTTAAATTAAGCTTATTTTAAGATTGTTAGGAGCAAACCTTGGCTAACATCAAGTCTGCAAAAAAACGCGCTATTACTAGCGAAAAGCGTCGTAAGCACAACGCAAGTCGTCGTTCTATGATGCGTACTCTATTCAAGAAAACTGTAGCTGCTATTGAAGCTGGCGACAAAGAAGCTGCAACTGTAGCTTTCGCTGCTGTAACTCCAGTTTTAGACCGTTACGCAACTAAAGGTCTTATCCACAAAAACAAAGCTGCTCGTCATAAGAGCCGTTTAGCTGCTAAAATCAAAGCACTATAATTTGTTTTTGAATGAAAAAACCGACTGTTAAGTCGGTTTTTTTTTGCCTTTAAGAAAGGAAGAAGAGAAGCTTTTCTTAATAAAGCTCCAATTCTGGATAAAACTTTTTCAGCATCGCTGCAATTTTCTTTGGTGAAAACGGTTTAACCACAAACCCTTTTGCCCCTCTTTCAATCGCATCTTTAACGTTATCAACTGTTGAATGAGCAGATACCATCACAACATTAATATTTTCGTTAATTTTATTAATCTCAGCGATCAGCTCTTTGCCGTCACCGTCAGGTAATTCGATATCCAAAAATACAATATCGAAATGTTGTTCTTCGCATGCGGTAATACATTGTGTCGCAGTAGAGGCTTCTCTCACATGGTCTATGCCCAAGTGCATCAATGTTTGATGTAAGAAACTACGAACTGTACCCACGTCGTCCACTATAAGTATTGAGATCTGTTGATCCATAATCATCCTTTCCATATGCTGCCGAATAAATTTAGGCTATGATTAAATCATAGAATCATTATAGAGACATGCAAATAAAAGGCTACAAAACGAATGTCTAATCAATCAAAAAAACAATCTTTACTGGGACAAGTTAATCCACAACAAAAAAAGCGACAAAGTAGTCAAAAGAAAAAACGTCTTTCTCCACAACAACAAAGAGCCGCAATGGCACAAGCACAATTAGCCCAAACTCAACTCAATAATCCTCCAAAACAAAAAGGTATCAAACGTTGGATTACACTTGGCGTTATTGCCTTATTAATTATTGTATTCCCTAAACCACACTTAATTACTTATGAAAAACTAGGGGTCGTTGCTACCAGTGTCTATTGGTCTGCACTACCAGGTCTTGATCCTGTTATCTTTGATTCATCGTTGCATCCAAGGCCTGCACTAGATAAAAATACTCTCTATTTATGTATGAATAAGCTCGACCCAGACACCTGTCAGAAGTATCAAATAATCAAAAAAGAAGGTTTCTTTAGTGCCTTAAAGGTGCTCATTTCGAATTAAAAAAACTAATCTGAAAATTACAAAAATACTCGTTTGAAGCATGGTCAAACTAACACCATAATGGCGCTCCTTTAACCAACCACAGGAACCCAAACAGACCATGCCAAACGAGCTCGACTTGTTGCTAAACATAGTGCTTCTACTTTTAGGTGCTGGAGCCTTTTTTATCAACCACTTAACTACTTTACGCGTTGCCGCATTGGCCGCTTGTAGCTTATTATTTTTATCGTTTAGTTTTGATCTGATGAGTACCAGTGTGGTGTCTAATTTAAGTTTAATTATGATTAATACATTTTATCTATTTAAAGTGTATACATTCGGACAACTTAAATTAAGTCATACCGACTAACATATTATTAACCTAGCCTTTAAATTGTCCTGGTAGCCAATTCCTTAAGGCTAGGCTAAAATCATCGCCATATCTTCAATGCTACAGCTGAGGTGACGTATGGCGATGACAGATGAAGAATTGTTTATGGCTTCAATGGGTGATGTCACCCCACTTGCTAAAAACAATCAAATAGAGCTCCAAAAGAAAAAAAACGCCCCGACTCTAAGTCAACTTGAGAAGCGCAAAGCCGCCGAACAAGAATTAGAGTTCGATGCAAATTACCTCTCCACCGAGTATGTAGACTTACTTGATCCACATGATTTATTAAGCTTTAAGAAAAGTGGTGTGCAACATGGTGTGTTTAAAAATCTACGCTTAGGCAAATATCAAATCGACGCCACATTAGACTTACATGGCAAAACATTTCGTGAAGCCAGAAAAACACTCTTTGATTTTGTTACCGATTGTCAGCAAAGAAGTATTCGTGTCTTGCTGATAAGACATGGCATTGGTTTAAACAGCAAACCGCACCCAGCCATTTTAAAAAGCTATACTAATAAGTGGTTACAAGAAATGCCGATCGTCTTAGCGTTTCACAGTGCGCTGAAGTGTCATGGAGGCTCAGGCTCTACCTATGTGCTGTTAACTAAAAGTGATGAGAAAAAGCTAGAAAATCGAGAACAACACGCTAAGCGTTGATCTCTTCATGAGCGACACAGTTACCATACTCTGGTAGCTCTGTCGCTTTCGCTTGAGTAAACCATGCAGAAATTGCCAAAAGAATAACTGAGATAAAAACGAAAGAAAATTTTACTCCACCTTGGCTGTCACGCATTGTATTACCCTGTTTATTATTATTTTTTTATCTAAACTACTGAAAGTATAAAAATCACACAAGATGTTTTTTTATACAGTAAGTGAAAGGAATGAGAGAATAAATCTGCTTAGCACTTTCCAATACTTATTTCCTACCTTTAATATCCTTTTTGTTTGCACACCAAATTACTTAATTGTGTATTTGCTTGCTGTGCTTTGACATTATCCGCAATTTGTTCACAAACCGTTTTGAGCTGAGTCAAAGCCGCACAATGTGGTGTAATGGTTATTTTGGGATGCGACCAAAATACATGTGATTTAGGTAAGGGCTCTTCGGTAAATACATCCAATACTGCTGCTGCAAGTTCGTCTTGTTCAAGTGCTGTTAATAAATCTGCTTCATTTAAATGTTTGCCTCTAGCAACATTAATTAGCAAACAATGAGCTGGTAACTGTTTGAACACATCTAAGTTCAAAATCTCTTCTGTCTGTGGCGTTAGAGGCAATAAACACACCAATACATCAAGTTCTTTAAGAAAATCAGGTAGCTGAGCGTCACCATGAAAGTGGGTAATATGCGCTAATTGCTTTTCAGAGCGAGACCAACCGCTGACTTTAAAGTTATTGTTAACCAGCTTGTTTGCAACACTTACCCCTAGCTCTCCCATACCTAAAATACCTACATGCTGAGTCGCATGTGCTCGTTTTGGCTTCCATTGCCCTTGTTGCTGTTTTATTAGGTACTCTTTAATACGAAGCTTATGCGCCAAAGTATGAGCTAAGACATATTCAGCCATATCTTCTGCCAGTTGTGTATCTACAATACGAGTGACTTGAACGTGTTCAGGAATAAGACTTAAGTCAATTGCATCAACCCCCGCACCATAACTCTGTACTATTTGCAAATTAGGTAGCTGTGCCCAAAGCGTTTCAGGTGCTTTCCAAGCCAATACAAATTCGATTTCTGTTAAGTTTTCGCAGTGCGGCCACTCATATATTTTAACATTGGGTAACTGAGCGCTGAGTTCAGCAAGGAGTTTGTCGTTATTACGACCTGTGACACAGACTAAAACTGACATTTGTTATTCCTAATAAAGCAACTTGTTAGTCATCATATTGGCCAAGCAATTAAGACTCAAGCGAGGGTTTCATTAAAACCATAAAACAATGTCGGCTGTCATAAAAGCACCGTAAATTTGCAACAGCCTTGTCACACAGTGTTTTTAATCTACCAAAAACACTTAGAGTTGAGATTCACTATGATCAGTGTCGATAAGGTTATCGAAGCAAACTTACCCCAGCTAGAAAAGTCCCCAAAAGTAAAAGGACTAGTAAAAAAAGGCTTAGGTTATTTACTTCATGAGCAGGAATTTGTGGCATTTGCTGATACCTACCCGCACTTACAAGGGTTAGAGTTTGTCGAGCAAGTATTAGACGAACTGGAGTTTGATGCCCGTTATACCACCAAGCAGCTTGAGCATATACCCAGCGAAGGCTCAGTTGTGATAGTCGCAAACCACCCTATCGGCTCTTTAGATGCACTCGCTCTAGTTAAACTTATCAGCAAGGTACGAGGCGATTTAAAAGTGGTTGCGAATCGAATGCTAATGTCGCTAACACCGATGCATTCTCTATTGCTACCTGTTGATAATTTATCTGGTACAAGTCGCAAACAAGAGCTTAGCAACATTCATAAACACCTCAAACAAGGTGGCGCTTTATTGATCTTTCCTGCTGGTGAAGTCTCTCGATTAAGCCCTACTGGTGTGAAAGATTGTAAGTGGAATACTGGCTTTTTAAGAATGGCCAAACGAGCTAACTGCCCTATTTTGCCAATTAACATCAAAGCCAAAAATAGCCCTTTGTTTTATGGCACTTCCATGATCTACAAGCCTCTAGCCAGCCTGCTATTGGTAAAAGAAATGTTTAAGCAGCGTCAAAAGTTTTTAGAGTTCGAAATCGGTGCATGCATACCGCCTGAGTCTTATCTGCATAACAATGTAAAAGACAAAGAGATGGTCGCACTTATCCGCAAACAGCTATATCGCATTGGTACTAAAAAGTCGCTGCCTCTCACCACACAAACACCAGTTGCGCCACCAGAGTGTAAAAAAGCCTTGAAGAGTGCCCTTGAAGCCTGTGAGCGTATTGGCGAAACGCAAGATGGTATGCAGATCTATCTTTATCATTACACGGGTAGCTCTGTCATTTTTAGAGAGTTAGGTCGATTACGTGAACATGCATTTAGAGCTGTCGGTGAAGGCACGGGCAAACGCAGAGACATAGATAAATATGACATGCATTACACCCATCTTATTTTATGGGATCCTAATCAGCTCGAGTTAGTTGGCGCTTATCGTCTTGCCAGTGCTAAAAAAGTACTCGATCAGCAAGGTCGCGAGGGCTTGTACACAGATACCTTAGTCGATTACGACGATAAAATGCAGCCATACTTTGAGCACGGACTAGAGCTTGGCCGCAGCTTTGTTCAACCTAAATACTGGGGGCGAAAAAGCTTAGATTACCTTTGGTATGGCATTGGTGCCTTTGTAAAACGTTATCCTGAACACCGTTATTTATTTGGCGCAGTAAGTCTATCAAATGCCTTGCCCGAAGAAGCAAAAGCCATGTTGGTGTATCACTATCAGCACTATTTTGGCCATTTGCCCGAACATGCTATTGCTAAACACAAATACCGTTTAGACAGCGCTCAACAAGAGAATTATAAGAAGCTATTTTTAGGTAATAATATCAAAGAAGATTTTAGCGAGCTTAAGCATATTCTTGCCAATATGGACGCTCAAGTACCGACGTTATTTAAGCAATATACAGAGTTGTGCGAAGACGGCGGCGTGAACTTCCTGTGTTTTAGCGTCGACCCCGATTTTAGCAACTGTATTGATGGGCTCGTATTGGTTGATTTAGAGAAAATAAAACCTCAAAAGGCCAAACGTTATTTAGGTGAGTAGCATTTTGTAAAAATGAAATATGCGGGGTCTTAGCCACTGAAACAGATAGAAACATGTTTTTAGTTTCTATCTGTAATTTTCGATGTTAACGTCGGGTCTATTAAAATATAAAGGACCCAATACATTTCAAAGATGATCAAAAAAGTACTTCAATTAGCCGTTTTTGTCGTAATATTTATCGCAGTCACGGCATACCAAGAACTCGGTATGTTAGCTGATAATGGCGAGCAACCGGCGCCTTACTTCTCATTACCCACACTCGAAAATGAGCACGAGCAGATCAGTTTAAGTGAACTCGCTGGACAGCAAACCGTTGTGTACTTCTTTGCGCCTTGGTGCAGTATTTGTAAGTTCAGCATGCCAAATTTAGATAAGCTTCATGAACAACAAAAACTCAATGCCGTTGCCATTGCCCTAGATTATGACTCAAAAGAAGCGGTTGAAGCTTTCACACAAGATTTAGACTTGAGCATGCCTGTGCTTATGGGAAATCATCAAATCGCCGCCAACTTTAAGGTCAAAGCCTACCCCACTTATTATGTGATTGATGAAAACCTAAAAATAACCGAACGTTCCGTTGGGTATTCTACTGAACTTGGTTTAAGAGCCCGCTTATAAGTTTCCTTACCTTAATGCCTTTATAAGCAACTTTTGTAATAAAGTGTAGAAGTACCGCTACACTTTATTACCTAAACCCGCAACACACTTACAACTTATCTCCTTAAACTAGTCGCCAATTCATACCAACTCAGCTTGCAACAAGGATCCCAAATGAACAAGCTCGGCGCATTTTCAACTACCCTATTTAAGTTTTCACCGCTATTTTTAGCCATTTCACTGTCTGTTCATGCTGCTGAGCAAAAGCCACAGAACAAAGAAATGGAACACATTGAAGTACTTTACAAACGCAGTAGTATCACCAGTGAAATCACCGAAGACACTGAAAAGTTGATTGAAATGCCCGGTGCTCTTGGCGATCCGTTAAGAGCCGTATATGCACTTCCAGGCGTGGTTGCTGCTGGCGGCTCAATGAGCGAACCTGCAGTACGTGGCTCATCGCCCAGTGATAATATTTTCGAAGTGGACTTTATGCCTGCAGGCTATATCTTCCATGACTTTGGTAGTTCTATTTTCAATCGCCATATTATTCAAGATTTTCAGCTTTACTCAGCCGGTTATGGCGCAGGTTACAGCAACGCCACAGGCGCAGTGTTTGACGTAACATTACGCAACCCTAAATATCAACCCATTACCACAACGCTCGATTTTTCGATGTTTAACGCCGGTGTATTTGTTGAAGGACAGGCCACAGAGAATACCGCATTTTACTTTTCGGCCCGAAAAAGTACTCTGCCGCTATTTTTCTCAGAAGGAGAAGAACTTGAAGATGATGACGGCGAATTAACGGGGGTAACAATCAATGATGCGCCCGATGACCATGATTATCAGGGTAAATGGCTTTGGGATATCAATGCCAATAATACCCTAACTTTTAATTTCACTGGTGCAGAAGACTCAGCCGCAGCAGGCTTTAATGAACGTGCTGAACTTGCACAAAAGACACCTGAATTTCAGGGCGATGCACGATTTATCCGTGAGTTCACCAGCCAAAATATCTTATGGGATCACTACAACAAAAATTATCACTTTAGAGTAGGGTTAGGTGTGCTAGACCATTCAGGCCGACTTGAATATGGCAAACGAGCCACGTTAACGGAAGGATATTTCGAAGAAGAATCAGAAAAGCAAACAACACTCAAGGCCCAATTAAACTATAAGTTGAATACACATCATCGTGTCGTGACTGACTTTGCTTACTTCGATAATGAAACCACATATAAGTATGACTCTTTTCAATATTTATGTACTGAGCTAGATCCTGATTGTGACCTGAAAAAAGGCGAACGCATAACCGGTAAACAAACTGCTGGCGCAGATAGCGGGTTTGTTGGTATTACCCATGTTTGGCAAATCAACGACAAGCTACAAACTGAAACAGGCGTGCAATTTCAGCATAACAAACTCACCGATGAAAACTTTGTACAGCCTCGCCTTGCTTTAAACTATTACTTATCTGATTCAAGTACCATCACAGCCAAGTTTGGACAATATAATCGTCAGCAAGACATTGATTATATTTTGCCTGAAGTCGGCAATCCGAATTTAAAATCACAATCGGCAAATCATACAACGCTAGGGTTCGCACAAGAACTTGAAAATGAATGGTCTTGGTCTGTTGAAGCTTATTACAAAACCATGGACGACTTACCACTTGCCATTGCGGATGACGCACCTGATGCGCAAAACCTATATGCCAATGATGTTGAAGGCCGAGCCTATGGGGTAGACTTTCTGATCAATAAAAACAAAACCGATAACTGGTATGGATGGTTGGCATTTAGTTATGCCAAAAGTGAGCGTACGGATTTAAGAAATAATGTCACGCGTGACTACTATGCCGATACCCCTTTTGTGTTCAATGCGGTATTTAACTATGAAATTAATGAACTCTGGCAAGGTGGCTTTAACTTTACAGCACGAAGTGGTCAAGCATATACACCGATTGTTGGCGTGAGGGAAAACCCAGACTTCGATAATCGCTTTTTACCTACTTATGGCGAACCATTCTCAGAGCGTCACGATCTGTATCACAGACTCGATATACGTTTTGAACGTAAAACACGCGTGTTTGGCCTAGACGGTAAGCTTATTCTGGAATTAATGAACGCATACGGTCAAGATAATGTCAGCAGCATCGACCTTGATTACAAAAAAGTGAAGTCAGTAAATGACTTATATATAGAAGAAGAAACCGATGACTTTGAAATGCGCCCATCTATTGGGTTTAGCGTGACTTTCTAATATCACTTTTAAATTAGTTTTCGACCCTACTAGGGCTTGCCATATGTTGGTAAGCCCTCTATTTAGGAATCATCATTTTTATTGATGGTTTTGATTCAATTAATCAACTTTTACTTCTTATAAATTCCTCTAAACTTAGTTGCAGTTAAACAAAATCATCAACGAGGAATTCAATATGTTTACAGTTATTTTTGGTCGTGAAGGGTGTCCATTCTGTGTTCGTGCAAAAGAACTTGCTGAGCGTTTAAAAACAGAGCGTGACGATTTTAACTATCGCTACGTAGACATCATCAAAGAAGGTGTGAGCAAAGCAGATTTAGAAAAGTCAGCAGGCAAACCTTGCCCGACTGTGCCACAGATTTTCTTAGATCAATCTCACATTGGTGGATTTACCGATTTTGAAGCCTATGCAAAAGAAAATTTAGGTTTGTACAGTAATTAAACAACCCGTATTTGCAGAAAAGTAAAAAGCCCTAAAAGCCTTGAAATTGTTACTTTGCTGTAAATTTGCACAAAACGCACTGATTAAATTTCGTACAACATCAGTCACATATAAATTAGTTCTAATTTATACAAGCAATTGCTGGGCTTTTCCTATACAATGCGCGCCTCTTTAAATTCGTTGAGGCGCATTAATGTCAGAACCAGTCACGTTTGAATCTTTAGATCTTTCACCTGCAATTTTAAAAGCAGTCGAAGAGCAAGGATATAAGACACCATCTGAGATCCAAGCTCAATGTATACCGTTATTGCTAGAAAGAAAGGACGTACTGGGACTAGCGCAGACGGGTACAGGTAAAACAGCAGCATTTGCATTACCACTATTAAACAATATTGACCCGGCTACGAAGCAGCCACAAATTTTGGTGTTAACACCAACACGCGAACTTGCTATTCAGGTAGCAGAAGCATTTGAACAATATGCTAAATACACTAAAGGCGTTGAAGTACTAGCGCTTTACGGTGGTCAAAGCTACGGCATCCAGCTAAGTGCTTTACGCCGCGGTGCACAGATTATTGTTGCGACACCAGGTCGTCTTATCGACCACATCAACCGTAAAACGATTGATTTATCGCAGCTGAAAGCACTTGTATTAGATGAAGCTGACGAAATGCTTCGCATGGGCTTCATTGAAGATGTTGAAAACATCATGGAAAAAACGCCTGAAAACAAGCAAACTTGTTTGTTCTCAGCAACTATGCCTAAGCAAATTCAGTCTATCTGTAACAAGTACTTAGACAACCCTGAGCAAGTGCATATTTCTGCACGTAACTCGACAGTATCAACGGTTGAGCAAGTTTACTGGCGTTCAACTGTTCATAAGAACAAAGCAATCGTTCGCTTCTTAGAAGCTGAAGATTACGATGGCGCAATTGTATTCGTTCGTACACGTAACGACACTGTTCAGCTTGCTGAGCTTCTAGAGCATGAAGGTTTCTCTGCGGCACCATTAAATGGTGATATGAACCAACAAGCGCGTGAGCGTACTGTTGATCGCTTAAAGAATGGTCTAGTAGACATCGTTATCGCAACTGACGTTGCGGCACGTGGTCTTGACGTAGAGCGCTTAAGCCTAGTTATCAACTACGATATTCCGCAAGACAGCGAAGCATACGTTCACCGTATTGGTCGTACTGGTCGTGCTGGTCGTACTGGTAAAGCAATCCTATTCGTGAAAGGCAATGAGCGTTACTTACTACGTAACATCATGCGTCACACTAAGTCTGAGATTGCTGAAGTTGAATTACCAGATGCGAAAACAGTTGAGCAAAAACGTATCGCAGCATTACAAGCTAAGCTAGCGAATGCATTAGAGCACAAAGACATTACTTTCTTTAATGAAGTTGCTGTAGACCTTGCTCAAAAGCTTGAACTAAGCCCTGAAGACTTAGCGGGCGCGTTACTAGCACTTGCACAAGAATCTTCACCATTAAAAGTTGAAGAAATTAAGCGCGAACGTCGTGAACGTGATGACCGTAAAGGTCGTGATGGTCAGCGTAATGAACGTGGTGGTGAGCGTCGTGGTCGTGAGCGTGGTGAACGCGGTGACCGTGGTAATCGCAATAGCAGCCAAACACCAATGGATACGTACCGTATCGATGTTGGTCGTGATCACGGTGTACAAGTTAAAAACATCGTTGGCGCAATTGCCAATGAAGCTGATATCTCAAGCAAGTTCATCGGTGACATTCGTTTATTCAACGAACACAGTACCGTTCAGCTTCCGAAAGATATGCCAGCTGACGTATTAGGTCATTTCAAGAACGTATTTATCTGTAAGCGTCCTATGAACATGACTAAGAGCACGCACCCAGCTGATCAAGCAGGTGGCGGTCAAGAGCGTGGCTTCCGTGGTGAGCGTAACGATCGTGGTAACCGTGGTGAAGGTAAGCGTAGCTTCCGTGATAACCGTGGTGGCGACCGTAAGCCTCGTCGTGAAGGAGAGCGTGGTGAACGCAAAGAGCGTCGCCCAGTAAGCTTCACAGCTTAATAGCACAGCTATAAAAAAACCCGCACATGTTGCGGGTTTTTTATTTCTTAAACCTACCCTCTAAATTTAGCGAACTATTTTGAGAATTGGAAATAGGCTAGTTTCTTAAAAGTGGAAGGAAAAATTAGCACCTAATGCACTCTCTGCGTGACTATTGCCATACCACTTAGCATTACCATGCACAAACTCCAACATCACCGACGACCAACTATTGAATTGATATTCAAACCCAACATTCACACCATAGTTTGTGCCATCTGTCTGAAAATCATTTAAAAAGCAGCGCTGTGAGTTACTATCCCAGTCGCAGTCTAACTCAAAATTAAATTTATAGTTTTCGCCTGTCGCCTCACCGCGCTGATAAAATACCCCACCATAAATAAGTTTATCTGCCGCAACGCGATATCCTGTGACCCAAGCTAAATCTAAATAATCATAGCGCTGTGACCACCTGCGATCTTTTTTGCTACCTGACTGCTCTGGTGACTTCACATACCCAATAGAAATAGCTTGAGAGACATTACCTACTTTTAATTGCTCTTTCGGTGCGCCATAAAATTGATACTTTAATGCAACCTTAGTATCTGTAGAATAAAGGTAAGAAACCTCAACACCATTGCCTAGCGTGACGGCAACATCGGCTCTTAATGGATGATTATTACTTTCACTTAAACCATCTTCAGAAACAATGTTCTTGCCTTCGAGCCCTAAGCTTGCGCGCATCTTAAATGCTTCAGAATGAACTTCAGGGCTGTCGAATCTTGATAAACCAGGCTCAACCGTTGGCGTTGACTCACACCCTGTTATGCCTACAACAGCGGCCAAAACTCCCATTTTCTTTAACACCCACACTTCCTTAATTGAATTTTCCTAAATAAGAAACATGGATATTACCATATGGAAAGCTGATAAAAAGACCAGTTTTAAAGCAAATTCACTTGAGAGTATTCAGCTTTTCTAGCAATCTTTCTACTTCAAACTCAGCACCACAGATCAAACCACTGGCTCGATTATGTTGCCAAGGCTGGCCTATTTTAAAAACTCCCAAGGTTTCAGCTCCGCTGATGTCAAACTTATTATTGTCTTGATATAACTGAGGAATATGAATAAAGCTAAAGTCATCTTTATAGCCAATCGCGTTAATCATGATATCTGGCGCAAGCTTTTCTCCATTATCAAAAGTAATACACTCATCACCAACTGCAACGACCCTAGATTTTAAATCGACTCCCAAAGCTAGAAGTGCTTTGTTATTAATATCTGTATCTGGGAAAGGATCTCTACTTTTTAAAAACTGAGCAATTTTAAAGCTCTTAGGAAGCCTTAAAAGACCAAACCATTTCAGCAATGAAAACGTTTTAAGTCCCAAAATGTGCTCAGGAAATAGATTGCGTTCTTTGCCTTGTGCCAAGTAAACCTTGTTTTTATCACTAAGCTTTTTCGCAATTTGCCGACCAGAAGCACCATCCCCAACAACTAAGATTTGCTGGTTTTTGAAGTCCATTCTCTGTAATTGCTCTAAACCTAGCTGTAAGAACTGAGTATCTCCATTAAATAGTTTTACAGGCACATTAAAGGCACCGGTGGCTAAAACAATTTGCTTCGCTTTGATCTCCCCATGCTCGCTAAAAACAGAAAACTCATTCATTCCATCATGAGTTACCTTTAAAACATGACAATTTGTTTTAATTGCCAGCTTATGATGCAAGGCAAACTCTGATAAATAATCAGCAAACTCGTCTTTAGTTAAATAATCACCTTGAGAGTGCGGGATATAAAAACCAGGGAGTCGATTTAACTTATTCGGGGTAAATAGGGTTAAGCCCTGATAACGTTTCCTCCATTGGTCGCCAACGTGCTTGTGTTTATCAAGGATCAAAAAATCAATATTTAAGACTTTTAAACGGCTTCCAAGCGCGAGGCCCATGTGTCCTGCACCGATAATTAACACATTCGTTTTTATTTTCATAACCACTCCTAAATAAGAAGCGGCTATCTTAAGAGGCCTATATGGTTAAAGATTGAATAAACTGGTTATCGATTAATTGAACTGTGAAGAACTTACCTTTGGAGAGTTTAAATTCGAGGCCGTTAACTTAACGAGCCTCTCATAGGTTTCATGATAACCATGGGAAAGATCACCAAAGTTTATTCTTGCCATAAGCTGAGCCAATTTATCTAGCTCATTGAGTTGTTCATAAACTTCTGCTGTACGAATTAGAGTAAGCGCTAATAACCTTGGGTTATTTTGCTTTAATAATAATTCTTCAATACGTCTAAAGTGCTCAAGCGCCAACTCATGTTTATTCATTAATTGATAAGTTCTTGCTAGATTAGAGTAAGCCACTACTTTTTTAGCATCATGCTCAGTGTCTTTAATCCAATCTAGTGCTAGTTTGTAAAATTTCGCTGCACGTTCATAATTTTGCCAAATAAAAAAGATATGACCTTTGTTGGTATGTAATTCAAGGTGAAATACAGGATCGCCTCGCTTGCCAAACTTGTTTTCGGCCAATAACAATAATTGGTAGGCCTTTTGTCTATCACCAAACACATACTCCAGATTCGCAATTTCGACCATACGCATAGGATCTTCAAAGATATGATAGATTTTCTCTAATTTAGAAATAGCCAATTGCGCATAGTGTTTCGCTTGTTTTCTCTTACCAAAATAAGCCAATGTTTTTGAGTAGTAATAATTAAGTTGCAGCTCGAAAACATCAGGCTTATTTTCAATAACCAAAAGCGGGACAATTGTTTGTTCTAACTTCTTAAACTCACGTTTGTCGTAATAATAGTCGAGCTTATAAGAAGTAAGCTTAAACCAGGCTTTAGAATAAAGGGGCACAGCGTCACTTTGCTTTTTTAGCAAGGCTAAACAAGCTTGCTCATCTTTTTGAAGGCAATAAGACTCGTGATCACTAAAGTGCTCTGAAGCATTTGCAGTAATAGAAGAAAATAAGAGAAAAAGCAGCAACAAAACAATCATAAATTTAGCGTATCAGCTAACACAACTGCATTAGTCTAGACTAAGCAAAGTATAAAACTGATAAGAAAAAACTATTAAATATTTAATTCATTTACACGTCATTACAATAAAGAAACCCTAAAGAACTAACCAAAAACAAAAAGCCAATCCTTTATAACCAACCAAAGTCATACTCGACAATGAGTCAAGGTTAATTTGCTAGCGAACTATTTCATTTATTGCCAATAAGAAAAGTAAAAGATTGTAAACATGCACCTGCTTTTATTTCAAAAAAGTGCTTAAATAGCCGCCCTCTAAATACAGAGGCTATTGTTAATAAAAGGAAAATAACAATGTTTAATTATTCTAAAGTTGCGTTAGGTATCGCAGCATGTTTCGCACTGTCTGGTTGTCTTGAAGTTGAAGATAACAATAACAATAACAATAACAATAACGATGCATTAGTACAGCAACTCGAGCAGCAAAATCAAATCTTACAAAATCAGCTAGACTACACAAAACAAAAAGCTGAAGCATGGAAAACGGCCATCACACTAGTAGGCTCAGTAGAGCTTGCAACTGAAGGTGATACACTTCCTAGCGATTTATCTGTTACTTTTTACTACAACGGTCAATGGCATGATGCAGTTTCTCTTGCTGCAGACGGTTCGTTTGAAGTATCTGAACTTCCAGCAAACACTGACTTTATAGCAAAGGTAAGCAGTGCATCAAATGCGATTGTTAAGCGTCATTTCTTCTTTAAAACTCCAGCTAAAGATGACAAGTTTATTCAGAACTTACTCCCTTTAACTGTTGGCCAGCCTGAAACTATTGAGTTCACTGTTTTAGATGAGAAAACAAACTTACCGTTCAAAGAACTTCACTTAGAAGCGGACCTTGACGCAAGCAGCTATGGTTTTAGTACACTTAAACAAATTGCTGGTGACAATTTATCTAAAGCAACTCTCAATTCTGAAACAGGTATGTATGAGTTGGTAGCGCCTAAAGGCTTTAGCCTACCTCTAGAGCAAGACCGTGACCTAGATAATGATGGCATAGATGACGTTGATAAATTAGAAGTTTATCGTACAAACGATTTAAGCAAAAATAAGTTATTTTATTTAGATAAAGTACAAGCTGAAGAATTCAAGCTGGTACTAAATTTCATCAACAAAGATGGAGAAACTGTTAAGCCTGAACATGTATTTGCGACGAATAATAGTTTTGGTCAAGCAAACTTTGTTTACGATGAAGCACTAAAGACACACTCAATTGATGCTAACTTTTATAACTCTCTGAGGATCAATATTCCAGCGTTTTCAATCGAAGATACACTTTACCGTAGTAAAACTCTCTATATAGGTAATTATAACGATCAAACTGAATCATATTCTGTTTCCGGTGCAGTAAGTAACTATGGCGACAAGCAGATAGCTTTAGAAGATAATGTGCTGAGTGTTGTTGTTGTTCTACAAGAAAATTCAGAAAAAGACATTTCATTAGACCTCGTCACTCGCTCTGAGGTATTAAACCAAGAACAAGCATTCACTTATTTCTTTAATGCCCCTATTGCTATCAATGAAGAAGCAGTAGTTTCAATACAACAAGAAAACGTACTAGTTGCTACTCCTGGTAATGCATCTAAGGATGATTCAATCGATCCAGGCACGACTTACTTTGAATATAAGAATGTTGAAGTCGAGTCAAGCAACTCTCTTAGCTTCAATGACACAGCATTAACTTTAAAGCCAAACGCAAAATTAGAAGAAGGCTATAACTACCGATTCAATGTAGAAAAGGTTGTTAATAAGAAATCAGGTAAATTAGAGTCAATAAATTACTCACATAATGAGACTATTGAAAGCTCAGAAACTTTCTCTGAAGATGCATTTGTGGCTGACAATATGAACTATCGCAAAGCTGGTAAGTTAATTATAGCTACTAATTCAGCTGGAGAAGTGGCGGGTAATTATACTTCAAATGAAGGTTCGCCTTGTCTGCTGCTCAACAAAAAGTATAACGTTTTCTTCGAAAGCATTACACCAATAAGCGCTGTAGTTAATGGCGTTAGCACGACTTTAAGCGCTTCTAAAAATTGGGGGTATAATGACTATACTCTTCATCAGTTAGCTGATAATGAAGGTACAATTAACAAGTCTTGGTCTGTTCGCACTGGTGCAGCTCAAAATAATGGACTTTATATCGCATCTTGTTTCAATACAAGGGACACCAATGGTAACTACATCAGATTTGAAGACCATAGTGCTACCAATGAAAACAGCATTACTGTTGAAATTGAGTACTTTACTGATGAAAACGGTGAAAGAGAATACAAAACAGTTGAGAAGAAACTTTACATCGACTAATTGACTCTTTTATTTAGAATTTAAGCCGCGTAAATCGCGGCTTTTTTAATGTTACTATCTACTTTTTAAAATAATACAGCTGCCCTCTGCGGGAGACTCAACCGTCAAATTCAAACCATTCACACCACATAAGCGCTCGACCAAAGACAAACCAATGCCAAAACCGCTACTATTTTTGGCTTTCACTCCTTGCTGCTTTGCGTGTTGAAAATCAAACCCACAGCCACTGTCTTTTATTTCAAACATACCGTTTCGAGTGCGAATTTTAATCCCGCCTTGCTCGGTATAACGCACCGCATTTTGCACCAAATTTTCGATGATGATCTGCAAGCTTTGTGAGTCTGCATTTAATGTTGAACCCGGCTCTATCTCACACTCAATTTCGAGTTGCTTTGCGCTGATTTGCTCAGCGTAATTTAAAATACTTTGCTCAATGAGGGGCTCAACAAGTACTGACTGTTTAGCAAGCTGTGTTTCGCCCCGTGCAACGAGTAATAAACTCTCTACTGTCTTTTGCATATTCTCAGCAGCATGGTGAATACGCATAAATACACCCCGCTGTTGGGTTGTTAGTTGCTTGTCAGCCTGTAATAGCTCGCATGCACCCAAAATACTGGTGATCGGGGTTCTCAGCTCATGACTGGCATCTCGGGTAAACTGTAGTTCTCGCTCGACAAACTCAGACACCTCATTGAGGGCCTTTTCTAAACTATTAGCAAACGCACCGAGTTCGTTATTTGCAAACGGCGCAGCAAAGCCTTTAGGAAGGTGCTCAGGGTCGCATGAGCTAAGCAACTCGCTGAGCTCAGTAAGTGGCTTTAAAGCCCGTTTTGAGAAGAAATAAGCCAATAACGCACTCAACAAAAGCATGATTGCCGCCATGACGCCTAACACAATAAGCGCAGGCTGCGTAAAGCCTCTCACAACCAATAACTTACTCACTTCTGATACTAATAAAGCATCATCAAACTTTAATCGTTCAATATGATAGTGCAGACCATTATCGCCAAAGATCTCTTTCTCTTTTGGATACTGCTCAAGAGAGCGTTGGATCTTTTCGGGCAATGCTTGTCGGTTGTTATAAACCCTAAAATAGCTTTTGCTGGGTGAACTATACTGCCCTGTTGCCTCGTAGCTTTGCTCTAGGCGTTGTCGCTCTCCCATGACCTCACGGTGAATAAACACATCTTCTACCGTGAACATAAAAATAAAGCTCATACCGACAAACAGGCCTGAGTTGATCAGGGTAAATAACCCAAAATAGGCAACAAAACGGCTTTTTATGGTGCGAAACATTAACTTTCTACCTTCAACGACTTTCAACCTTAAAAGCAAAGCCAACACCGTGCAAAGTCGCCAACATATCATAAGCAAACGGCTTATCGAGTTGCTTACGAATTTGATAAATATGTGAGCGAAGCGCGTCTGACTCAGGTGGCTCAGCCCCCCATACCTTAGTCATCAAGTCGCTACGACTTAGAGGTTTAGGGTGAGACTCTGCAATGGCCAGCAAGATTTGATAATGTAAATTCGATAAGGGGATGACACTCTGCGCACGTTCAACAGCTTGAGTCTGTCGGTTGATTTTCAGCTCGCCAATTTCGAGGACATGATCTGTCGCAACCCGATGGCGCATTGATAACGCTTCAATGCGTACCAAGAGCTCTGCCAGTGCGAAGGGTTTTGTCAGATAATCGTCAGCACCTTGTTTAAAACCACTGAGCTTATCATCTAGCGTATCGCGTGCTGTCAGCATAATAATGGGAATATGACGGGTACTTTGGGCCCTTAACTGCTGGCAAACCTGTAAGCCATCAAGACCGGGTAACATGACATCTAATACGATGACATCAAAATAGTTATTCAGCGCCTGCTCAAGCCCTTGCGTGCCACTATAAGCAAAATCAACTTCATGACCTTGTGCCATCAAGTAATCCCCTATGTTAGCAGCAATATCAGTTTCATCTTCGACCACTAAAATTGATAATGCAGATGTCATACCCAATCCATTCTTATTCTTTTTAACCTAATGCGATACCTCGAGTATGCCATGTCACACCGTGAAGGTAATGTGAAATTCACTTTCACATCGTTTTCACACCTAAGCCTTTAAGCTAATTGCATCTCATTAAAGGAGCAATTGATATGGTTAAGAAAATACTTTTAAGTTTATTGGCTGTGGTTTTAGTTCTTATAGCAGCCGGATACTGGGCATACAGCCTAATAGACAGAGACGCCTTTAAGCATGATTTCAAAAATACTCAAAGAGCAGATCTGCCTTACATTACAGAGAACGTGCCTGAGCACAGAGGAAAAATATTAGCGGTGGTTACCAGTCATAGTGAACTAGGTAATACAGGTAAAGCCGTTGGCTATGAATTGACTGAGTTATCACGAGCATATTATGTGTTTGAAGCCAATGGTTTTAGTGTCGATATCGCCAGCCCACAAGGCGGCAAGCCACCGCAAGTGCTGGATGGCGACGATATGAATCAATACGACTATGCGTTTTTAAACGATGCAGCGGCAAACAAAAAGCTTGAGCACACCTTTAAGCTAAGTGAAGTAAACCCAGATGACTATCAAGCCGTGTATTTTGTCGGTGGTAAAGGCACCATGTTCGACTTTGTTGATAACCCTGATATCACTCGTCTTGTTGAGCATTTTTACAATAATAACAAGGCCATTGCCGCTGTTTGCCATGGACCTGCAGCCCTGATCGGTGCTAAGAACGCTCAAGGTGACTATATCGTTGCCAATAAAGCCATCACTGCCTTTACCAACGATGAAGAATTACTGCTTATTCCAAATGCGCCTGAAGTTTTTGGTCAATTGCTACAAGACACACTGACCGAGCAAGGTGCAAAATTCAGTGAAGGCGCTATGTACCTTGATAATGTAAAAGTCGATGGCAACTTAATTACTGGGCAAAACCCTTGGTCTGTCTGGACTATGGCAGAAGCCACCATTAAACAGTTAGGCTACACGCCAAAAGCACGTGAGATCACCGCAGAAGAACACGCCGTCACCATTATGAACACTTATCACCAGCAAGGCTCTGAGCAAGCCCTTGCCGTTGCAAAGTCTTTATTAGAAAAGCAACAGCCTTACATGCGTAACCTAGTGTTTATACATTCGCTCATGGCATTTATGCAGTTTGATGTGATTGAAGGGGTAAGCCTATTAGTCTTCGTACAGCAGTTGAAGAACTTAACTTAAACTCTAGTTAAACTTTTTTGGCCGTATAGACTGCTTTTTATTGCAATAGTTTGTACACTTGCAGCATCAAAATAATCGTTAAAAGAGAATCGTCATGACAATTGAGCGCAAGCACACAAAACAACGAATGAGCCGTATTGTGGTTCACAACAACACTGTTTATCTTTGCGGCCAAGTCTGTGCAGATGCCACGCAAGGCATTAAAGAGCAAACGCAAACCATGCTAGACAAGGTTGATGCCTTACTTCTAGAAGCGGGTTCTGATCGCGAACATATGTTAAGTGCTACGGTATACATTAAAGACATGCAATATTTCGCCGAAATGAATGAAGTGTGGGATGCATGGGTACCTGAAGGCCATGCACCTGCTCGTGCATGTGTTGAAGCTGCGATGGCACGCCCTGAGTTACTTGTTGAGGTATCAGTGGTTGCTGCGGTTAAAAACACTTAACCTTTTATTCGTTCAAACGAGCAAAACCCGCAGCTTTTTCTCATTTAATTTTTACTAATTTAACCTGAGCTTTGGTTAAGAGATTTACTAAAGTATTGATATTGAAATGATAAGTACTTTTTTAAGTCTGCAGCCGGAGACTTTTAGCGATACCAAGGCGAATTTACGCATCAATAGCTGGCCTATTGTAAGTAAATTCAACGCTGTTAGCGCTGAAAGTAGCCGCTGGAGATAGATTTATTATCCAAAGCTCAGGTTAATTTACTTAAATCACAATATTTGTCGGACGTTTCAGCTGTTCAAACACCTCATCAACACGTTTGACGCCCAAATCGAATTCAGCACGACTACTTGGCCCACCAAGGGTAAAGCGTAAACCATTTAAAGTATTATCTGATGGCTGTTTAGGGTTTTCAAACACGTCTAATGTACGCACTTCGACTTTGTTGGCTTTTAATTGCCCCGCCAAAGCATGCATATTCAATTCACTTGCCAATGGAATAAATACATTGAGCCCAGCAAATACCGCCGTCATATGATGCTTCTCGAAAATGGCTTTGAGCGCAGCGATACGATAGCGAATTTCATCAGCCAGTTTATCTTGGTTATAAGCAAACTCTTTGCTTTTTAGCGAGCGCATCAAAAGCTCGAAGTTCATCATAGACACCGCCCAACACTGGCTGTGAATTTGTTTTAATAAGGTTTGCTGCCACAGTACCGGCGCAAGCACATAGCCGGCTCGCAAGCCGCCTGCAAAGTACTTAGAAAAGCTCGCAATATAAAACACTCTATCTGGTGCTTGCTGCCAAAGCGGTAAACGCCAATTACCCGGCAAGCAGTAATTCACATCATCTTCCAGAATAAAGAAGTTGTAGCGACGACTCAGTGCTAACAGTTGCTGTAACTTCTCATCGCTATAGCGCACATTGGTGGGGTTTTGGCAGTTTGGGGTAATGTAAATGGCTTTCACCGAGTGAGTTTTACACGCTTGCTCGAGTGTTTCTAAATCTAAGCCGTCCTCTTTTACAGCAATACCCAAGGTATTTAAATTAAGTGCGTCACAGGCGTGATAAAAACTTGGATAACAAAGGTTTTCATGCACCACAAAATCATTGGGCTGACACACAGACGCCAAACTTGCGTAGATACCCTGCTGCGCACCTTGGCAAAAAATCACCTCATGTTGCTCACATTCAAGTCCTTTTTGCTGTAACCAACTCTTAAAAAAGCGTTGATGATGTGGCAAACCGTTAAGCTTGTAAGTCATTAGCTGCTCTAACTCTACTGGCTCATTAGCAAGAGATTGCATGGCTTTAGCCAGCACTTGCTGCTGCCCCATCATGGGTTGCATGCTCGAAGCAAAATCTGTTTCAGAGGCAAACTCACTGACCTGCTCTTTGACCGCAACAAAAGTGCCCGCGCCAAGACGAGCAGTCACCACCGCTCTTTGCTCTAACAAAGCATAGGCTCGTGTCACCGTACCATGGGTGATCGATAGTAAATCAGCGAGTTGTCGTTGTGGCGGTAATTTCTCACCAAAGACCAGTGCTTCTTCAGCAATCGCCTGCTCGATTAACTCTGCCAAAGCGCGGTACTTGGGGTGAGTTTGTGAAAGTGTATTAAACCTATTTAGATCTGGCTGCCAAATTGTATTCATAACAATAAAATCATTGCTGCTTTTTATGTATTATGACAATTAATAAGGCAAGTACAAAACAATTAATTGTATCAATACAATTTCAGGAGTGTTTTACTATGAGTGCCGAACTGCTTACTTTAATACCTGCCCTTATTTTATTTTGTTTCGCCGCAGCTTTTACGCCTGGGCCTAACAATATCTTACTGACTTATTCTGGCGCTAACTTTGGTGTGAAGCGCTCACTTAATCATGTCATTGGTATTCGCGTCGGTATGACCGCAATCCATATCATTTTGCTGTTTGGCTTGGGAAGTTTGTTCTTAGCCTTGCCTGTACTTCATGCCACTTTGCAAGTTTTGGCATCGCTATATATCGTTTATCTTGCGATAAAAATAGCCCGCACCAGCACGCTTAAAAAACAAGACTCTCTGCTTGCCGAGCCGATGAGTATTAAACAAGCGGCGCTGTTTCAAATCGTTAATCCTAAATCACTCACCATGATCATCTCAGTCTGTAGTGCACTGACCTTACCTGGCGACTTGTATTGGCACTCAGCCATTATGGGCTTAATCATTTTTAATATTGTTGGGATCTGCTGTGCATTATTTTGGGTGACAACAGGTAAGTACATTAGCAAGTACTTACAATCACCTCAGAGTCTAAAGCGATTTAACCTGATCATGGCGGTTTTATTACTTGGCTGTTTACCCCTAATCTTTATTGCATAGGAGGCGATGATGCAATTAGTTCACCAATTGACCCCATTACAATTTAAAGAAGTCTTTAGTTTTTTGTCAGAGCGTAGCTATTGGAGTAAAGGCATAGACGAAACGCGACTAAAAAAGCGATCGATCATTCTATGTGTTTTGCGCTAGTCGATGGCAAACAATTATTGGCTTTTTGCCGTGTAGTCACTGATCACGCTACCTTTGCTAATTTATTAGATGTGTTTGTACTTGAGCCCTATCGCGGCCAAGGGTTAGGTAAGAAGCTGATTGATGCGGTGATGACACACCCTGAGCTGCAAGGGTTAAGACGTTTTACGTTGGCCACCAAAGACGCTCATAGTCTGTATCAGCAATTCGGTTTCAGTGAATTAGCCAATCCAGATATTGCCATGGAGAAATACGTGACTAACATCTACAGCCACTCACTTTAGCTCAAAAAATGAGTAGCTTAGTTTAAGTAGTTACTGCACTTTAAAGCTGCCTACAAGGGTGTATAGACCTTTGCTTGAATTTGCCAGTTGAGTTTGGCAGCTCGCAATTTCAGTACTGCCCTTAATTTGTTGCTCAACGGTTTGCTCTAATGAATGTAACACTTGGTCGAGCTCTGCACTGGTTTGCGCCTGAGCACTCACCTGATCGGTGATCTCACCATTGGCGCTCACACATAGACTCACCTGCTGGGATATATCCGCAAAAGCAGCGTTCAGTTTATCAGAGTGTGATTCAAAAGCCTGCAACTGCTCGGTGGCATGCTGCATCATAGTCGATGCGGTTTCTGAGCTAGTTTGCAATTGCTCAATAATGGCTTGAATTTGATTGGTCGATGACTCACTGCGCGCAGCCAATTGTCTTACCTCATCAGCAACCACGGCAAAACCACGACCATTTTCGCCCGCTCTGGCCGCCTCAATGGCTGCATTTAATGCCAGTAAATTAGTTTGCTCTGCCACTGATTTGATCACATTTAGCACTTCACTGATATTATCTGACTCGTCTCTCAATTGACTCATCACACTATTGGCTTGCGAGAATTGCTCGGCAACAACCGCCAACTCTTGTTGATTATCTTTGATCATCAACTGCCCTTGTGCAGCCATGTCATTGGCGGCACTGACCGCCTGCTGAGCATTATTGGCTTGCGACTGAATACTTTGTGCTGATGTAGCAAGTTCACTCACTGCGCTGGCTGTAGTTTGCATGCTCTGCAACATAGTACGATTCATTTTGTCTGACTCTTGCGTTAAGCCATCAACATAGTTGATAGCCGCATCTAACTCTTGAGTCGAGACCACAATTTGCTGCACCATCTCTTGTAGGTGTGCAATGATTTGATTCACCGCCAAACCGACTCGAGCTGTTTCATCTTGCCCTTTTACTTCAATTCGCTTAGTTAAGTCACCGTTACCTGCAGCGATTTGTTCAAGGGCAAGTTGCACTAGTGTCAAAGGCTGACACAGTTTTTTGGTGATCACGCCAACTAGCACACTCAATATCACCATCAATAAAACTGACAAGACAATAAGCTGATAAACCGCTTGATTAACAGGTTCATTCACCACTTGTTTTGGTACCAATAATGCCAAGTGCCAGCCTAAATCAAACGCATCACTTTGTACTTTTAAAGTCGCGGCATAGTATTCGGTATCATTGTAAAGTAGTGTCTGCAAAGTATCAGAGCGGGTACTGAAAAGATTTCTAAAGCCAGAATTACGCGCGCTGTTATCAAACTCCACAATCAATTGACTCAGTTTAAAGTTATGATCTCCAGATAAGTGGATCAAGCGCCCTTTAGCATCGGCTAATAGCGCAACTCCCTCACCTTGAAAGTTAAGTTTATCAACAAATTGACTAATGCTCGGCAGTAGAATATCCGCCCCGCCGACGCCTAAAAACTCTCCCTGATGCAGTACAGGAAAGTTAATTGCCGCATAATTCTGTTTAAATTCAGGGTGTAATAATACTTCTGAGATCACGGTGTTTTGAGTACGTTTTATATCTTCCCACCAAGGGCGACCAAATACCGAATAACCGTCTTTAGTGTATATGCCCTTTTCAAACATATATTCGCCAGTGAATGCAGAGCCAAAGAAAATAGATAACACCTCTTTATCTGCCGAAGACTGCGCTGTCAATGCCGCGTTTAAATGCACTACATTGCTGTCTAGCTCTCCTTGCATTTGCCTTGCTTTGATTGCAGCAAGATTACTGGGCGCGCGAAATAAAGTGTGAAGTGCGGTGATTTTGTTTTCAAAGAATTGCTCTATTTGCTCAGCACTGGCCTGCATTTGCGTATTAATTTGAGACTGCACCTGTGCACTTCTTTGCTCAGCTAAATAATTAGCAAGCGCAATCGTAACGAACAAAAAGATTGCAAATATAGTGATAAAAATAGCAATAACGAGCTTTCGACTCATCGAAGTAGCAGAATTAAATGACAGCATAATGAAAAAAGATAATAACCTGTTAATAATTGTATAATATATACATTTAAAATAAATAAAACAGGCTAAAAAAGGAACATATGATATCTATCTATTTTTAAATAAGATCTTTTTTGAAAAAATTGCAATAGAGATGATTTGAAGTGTATACAAAGAATGAAAAATGAGCAGGCCAGTGTTGCTTTTAACTAAACTGATAGCCTGCTCTAATACGCTCTACCTTACTATGCTAATGCCTGTGCTCGTTTAGCCTGCTTCTTTGCGAAGCTTGCCAAATAGGCTTTTCGCCACAAGGCTTCAAGCGGGCCCTGTTTGAATTGACGAAGATACCAATTAGCAAAAGCAAGCTGGAAGAGGATCATTCCCACAGCCATTGCCAAGTAATCGGTCATCGACGCAGTTAAGTGAACCTCAGGGAAAACCCAACGAAGTAAAACCGCTAAAACGACCGATTGCATAATGTAAAGCGTAAACGCCATGCGGCCTGGCGCTTTGAAGACTTCTACCCAACGGTGGTTGTTTTTAAGTAAATAGATCACACCATGAATATATAAAATGGCCATGAAGATTGCTGAGATGCTCGCCAGCAAAGAGCTCATTTCACTGCCTACACTAAAGTAGCTCAAACGCATAAAAATATCTAAACCAGTTAAAGCAGCTGCAGCCAATGCAAAGGTTTTAAATTGGCTTGCTGTTAAGCCTCGCTTGAAAAAACCGCTGCGATAGAAGTAAACACCCAAAAGCATTAAACCAGCGACTTGCCAAAACACCCAAAGTGGCGAGCTTATCACTAAGAATGCTGCAAATATGGCTTGTATTGTCACTTGATAACCATAATTACCCATCCAGCTGTTATATTCTTCCAAGAACGCCTCAGAACCACGCACCATCTCCGGCTCTAAACCTACGGCTAAAGAAGCCAATATACTAAATAGTACATTTATAACGGTCCCGATAATCAACCACTTCTTAGCTTTACGAAACACTTCACGGGTCGGTAAAGTGAGCTTTTTAATGATAAACAATGCACACACTGCATACAGAAATAAAATGTCACCACCAAAAATAAACACGCCGTGAATGATACCGAAAATCATCAACCAATTAAGTCGTGATTTTAAGAAGTCTTGATAATTTAACCCTTTCTTTTCGCAGCTTTTTATTTGAATGGCTAAACCAGCACCAAATAAGATACAGAACAGCGTTCTAAAGCGTCCATCAGCAAAAATAGCATTGAAGGTATCGACCCAAATGTCGCTTTGAGGTGTGATGTCAAAAGGCACATAGCCCATACTCATAATGCCATGAAAGTAAATATTCATAAGCAAAATGCCTAATATGGCAATGCCCCGTAAAACATCAATAGATTGAATTCGCATGTTTTCCCTTACAAATTAGATATATCTAGTTCCATCATATCGCTTAGCGCCTAAAATGGCACAGCTAAGTTGTAAAGATTTGTCAAAGATATAGAAACAAAAAAACGCCCGAACCTTAATAATCCGGGCGTTTTCTAACTTTTCTATATATGCGTTTTAACTTTCTTGTTTGTCTTTACTCTTGTTATAAAGAATAGCGACTAAAAATGCCGGTAAAAAGCTAATACTGAGTAAGGTCGACACCAAAATACCGCTTAATACTATGATACCCACACCACGATATAGCTCAGTACCTTCACCCGGGATCAACACCAAAGGCGCTAAGCCAAAGATAGTGGTCGCCGTAGACATTAAGATGGGCTTGATACGCTTTTCGACTGCTTTTCTGACTGCATCAACCACAGATAGGCCATTATCGATAATAAAACGACGGGTTTGGTCAACAATTAAAATCGGGTTGTTCACCACGGTTCCAAGCAAGATTAAAAAGCCTAACATGGTGATCATATCAAACGGTTGATGGAAGGTTTGCATACCTAAACTCGCAAGCCCTGAGTTTAAGCCATTCACCATCACAAGACCCAGTAAGCCACCCGCCATACCTAGCGGCACAGTCGCTAAAATGAATAACGGATAACGCCAATGGGTGAATATAGCCACTAACAGTAAGTAGCTCAGCACCAATGCAATCATAAAGTTGCCAGATAAAGATGCTTTGGTTGCTTCGAGCTGATCGGCAGCGCCGCTAATACTCACTTTAATGCCTTGAGCGATTTTGCCCTGCTGCCAAAGTGTTGGCAGTAGCTCGTTGCGCACCTTCTCTTCTGCAACTTCTAATGCCACATCTCTAGGCGGAATAATGTAAACCGTCACCGTTCGATTGCCATCAACACGCCTAACTGAGTTACTGTTTTTGCTTTCAACCAAATCTGCTAGTGCATTAAGCGGTAAGACTTCATCTTGTGGCGTCACAATTGGCATACTTTCAAGCTGCTCTAGGGTTTGTTTAGCACCTGCGCCACTGAATAAAAAGATATCCACTTTGTCGTCGTTTAAAATAAACTCATCAACAAACGCCCCATCACTCATGGCCGCGACAGCATAACCGAAATCTCGGCTACTGATCCCAAGCTCAGCCAAACGATGCCAACGTGGTTTTATTTCTATCAAAGGTTGATCAAGGGTTAACGAGCCTGGGTTAGAATTAATCTGTGGGTTATCAAACACTTGATTTGCTTGCTCGTATACGGCCTCTGCTGCACGGTACAAGTCTTCAATGTCATTGCCTGCAATGTCTACCGCGACGGCACGCGTACCACCATCATTACTAGAGATAATCGAGCCGCGTGCCGAGAACGCCCGCATGCCTTCATAGCTTCTAAACTTAGTGGTAATGGCATCCATCATCTCGTTGATATGGTCTGGATCGACTGGCGCACTTAAAAACCAAATACGACCAATTGATACTGACATCGAATAGTAAGAAAGCGGTGGCATATCTGTTTCACCATTGGCGAAAGCGGCACCATCCGCTTTTACGTAATCAGCAAAATAGGTTCTTAACTCACTGCCAATGCGTTCCATTTCAGAAAGGTTGTAATTAGGCGGGGCTATCATCATAGAGAAGGCTTTTGGCTCTTCCCCTTCTGGCAGATATTCCGCTGCTGGCATCAGGGTATAAGCAGCACCTAAAATGACCAAAATAAATGACGCAGAGGCAATACGCGCTCGTTGTTTTGATTGAGTAAAGAATCTCGCACATTTCAGCCAAACTTGACCGTAAGCTTTGCTTTGCTTGGCGCTTTCGCTGGTGACTTCTTGCTTATCTAAACGCGCTAAGGCGACAGGGACCACAAAAATGGCCACCAGCATAGAGGCGATAATTGCGCCACAAATCGCAATGGCAATATCTGAATACAGCTGCCCAGCTTCTTGTTGCACAAATAAGATTGGCGCAAATACCAGTACGGTTGTCGCAGTAGAAGCCAGTACAGCAGGCCAAACTTCTTTCACACCGCTAATGGCGGCTTGGCGCTTTCCTTTACCTTGTTTTTTGGCTTGAAAAATCGACTCAAGCACGACTATGGTGTTATCAACCGTCATGCCAATCGCAAAGGCAACTCCCGCTAAAGAGATCACATTAATAGTGCGACCAAAACTCATTAAGGCTAAAAACGCGGCGATGGTACAAATCGGAATACCCAACACACCAATTAAGGTAGCGCGTCCTGATCGCAAGAAGAAATACATGACTAAGGTTGCGAGCAAGCCACCGAGAATAAGGTTAAACCATACGTTCTCAAGGGAGCTTCGGACATACTGCACGTCATCACTCATGAGCGTCAGGCTCAAGCCGTTTTGTTTTAGTAGCTGATGATTTAATTCATCAACAATTGGCAGCATATCGTCTTTAATCGCCAAAACATTTGAGCCACTTTCGCGACGTACGGACAAACTCAGTGTACGCTCACCCACATTGTAAGACAGGCTGCGTGTTTCAAAGTGATCTAAAGTCACCGTTGCCACATCTTTGAGGTAAATATTGGCGTTGTTTTCACTGCGAATAATCAGGCTTTCAAGCTCTGTAAGTTGCTCAAAGCGCCCAACTACGCGCAATAAATATCGGCTAGTGCCACTTTCAATATCACCTGCAGAGGCATCTCGGTTACGATTACGAATGGCATTGCGAAGCTCGCTTAAGCTGATACCACGTTGAGCAAGTTGCTCGGCATCAACCTTTATTTGAATTTGTCTTTGCGCACCACCACCCACTCTCACTTCAGACACACCAGAAACGCTTTCCATGCGCGGTCGAATAAAGTCTTCTGCAAAATCTCTTAATAAGTCGACATCCAGATTAAGTGGATTACCCGGCAGTGGCTTAAGCACAAAATACATAAACGCATTGCCCGAAAAAGAACTCGAAAATAACCTTGGCTGATCCACGTTTTCGGGGTAACTGGGCACCTGACTTAAAGCATTGTTTACCCGAATAAGCGCATCATTGGCATCGACCCCAAACGGAAACTCCAACTCTATTTCAGCACTGCCCATTCGCGCATAAGACACCATACGTTTTAAATTTGGTAGGCTCCTTAAATAACGCTCTTGCTCAATTAAGATTTCTTTTTCAACATCTTGAGGAGTTGCGCCCGCCCAGCCTGTTTGCACAGTGATGGTGCGTACTTCTAAATCAGGGATCATCTGCACGGGAATGTTTAACGCGCCAACCAACCCCAGAATACAGCTAATTAATACCACTACGGTGACAAGCACACCGCGTTTGACGGCACCTTCAATCATAGGGCATTACCTGCAACGCTTTTCACCGACACTTTTGCACCGCTTTGCAATAACTCAACCCCTGCTTTGATGTATTGCTGCGAGGCTGATGCCCCTTTTACTGCCACTCGCTCAGCTTGCTGCTGCGTCACTTCAACAAATACGCGCTCAGCAGTATTGTTATTAATTGCAAAAATACTATAACCACCATCAGGGTGACGCTTTAACGCTGACTTAGGTAACCACACCTGCGCATTGTCAGCAGCGGGTAATTGAATGGTCACTTTAGCCGAGCTGCCCATCACAAAACCACTGTTTTCAGGCACCGTCACAAATACCTTAAAAGTACGATTTGCTTTATTTACTGAGGCAATAACGCGCTCTACTTGGCTATTAATGACTACACTATTATTTTGCTGATTGTGGATACTTGCTTGGATTGCGCTTGCTTGTGAAAACTCAGCAAAATATTGCTGAGGCGCGGCAAGCTCGATACGTAATTTATCATTTGAGATGAGGCTAAATACTTTGTCTTGTGTGCCAATCCATTCACCCACATCTACCATACGATCTGTCACCACGCCCGCAAATGGCGCTTTGATATGGTGACGAGTTAATAACTCTTGTTGTAGTGCGAGCTTAGCCTTAGCATTTTTTAGCTCGGCATCCGCTTTACTGATATTGGCTTGTCGTTCAGCCAGTAAAGTTTGTGCAACTAATTGGCGCTTCGATAATGCTTTTAACTCTTGATGTAAACGCTGTGCTTCTTGTAAAGCCACCTCAGCAATATTGAGCTCGGCACTGGCTTGCTCAAATTGCAACTGCGCTAAGGTGTCATCTAATGAGAGTAACAACTCACCTTGTGTAACCTCATCACCCGCTTCAACAAAAATGTTAGCCACAATACCTGATTGCTGACTCGCCAATTGCGCATTATGAACTGCACTGACCGACCCTGTTAATATTAACCCAGCATCTACTGCTCGCTCGGGATAAACCACATCTACTTCAATAGACTCAGCTTTTACCGAATCACTATAAAAACCGACTGCCACTATGGTTACAAACCAAAGCACCGACAACTGCACACAACGCATAGCAAACCTCAAATGATAATTATTAGCAGTAATGTAATAGATTCTTATCCAATACTCAGCAATTTTGCGATAAGACTCTATTTATTATCTATTAACCTACAATCAGTTATGTCAAATTAATGTCTAAACAACCTGAGCTCAGGTTTAATACAATTAAAGGGTTAACACTAGACGATGGATCACCTGCAAGCACATGAATATTTAATCTCCAAGCCCGAGACTACCGTTAGCCAGCCTTTCGGTGAGGGAGTCGATGTTTATAAAGTGAAAGGAAAAATGTTCGCGACTTTGGCACTGGGAAAAATGGGCAAAGGCACTGAAACAACCCCATATTGGTGGATGAACTTAGGGCGTGCTTACCTTTGAGGTATGAATTTTGTTCAAATCAAAGGCTTTCAATACGCGAAATGAGCTGCGCAGCAAAGGTTGCCCCGCATAATGGGTTATGTAAGTGGCGAATGACAAAGTCGTGGAAGCCTTTGGTTGAACTCTTCGAGCAGCGCGAGTTGGATATTTATTCGACGTTATCAGCTGACTTACATAGAATAACTATGCTACGCAACCTCTGCGGGGCAGCCCCTGCCTTGCCTAAACACCCAACTCACTGCTGCAAAAACACACAGCAAAGGTAAACACGCCCTTAATGTAACCCCGACGAAGCTCATATATTAAGGGATATTTTCGATGCCGTGATCCCCGGCTATCACATGAATAAACGACTTTGGAACACCATCATACTCGACGGCTCTATTCCACAAGGTGAAATCGAACGCATGATAGACAACTCTTTTATGTTAGTGGTCGAGAAAATGCCGAAGAAAGCACAGACTTCGATTTTATTGCAACTGTCACTTTGATTAAAACGCATGTTCCATTAAGGTAACAGGCTCCATATGCTTAAAAGTGCTTATTGTGCAGTATCAAACATCAAATTACATTATTGACAGCAATGCCTTAACCGTTAAAACCCGTGATGGTGAAACGTTGACGATACGTCCTAAAACTTGTCAGCTTTTACTTTTATTAATTCGTAATG
Source organism: Pseudoalteromonas sp. SS15 (assembly GCF_049257195.1). Taxonomy (NCBI): domain Bacteria; kingdom Pseudomonadati; phylum Pseudomonadota; class Gammaproteobacteria; order Alteromonadales; family Pseudoalteromonadaceae; genus Pseudoalteromonas; species Pseudoalteromonas sp. SS15. Next base: position 474,134 of record NZ_JBMMUD010000003.1, on the reverse strand, counting down.
CTGGTCAACCGGTAAATAAGCAGGCTATTTTGGATGAGGTATGGGGCGACTCCGTTGTTGCTGAGCAAGTCGTTTTTCAGTCTATTAATGAGCTTAGACAGCTCTTTCAAAATGAAGATGTAATTAAAACTATCCCCAAACAAGGCTATGTTTGGCTCCCAACGGTGACAGAAAAGCCCCCTAAGCAATCGTCACTCAATAGAAAAGCTGCATTTTTAACTGTTACCTTATGTGCTTTTCTTTCCACTTTGTTTTTTGCGCTCACATCATTAAATCAAGCACCCAATGAACAGAGCAAGGTTCAAGGCTCTATTGTTATTTTACCGACGCAAAATCAAATTGAAGGAAACGACCATAGCTGGGTTCGTTTAGGGTTAATGGACCAGGTCATACAGCGTTTACCCAATAATCAAGAGCATGGTGTATTACAGACCGATTATGTGCTGGAAGTGCTAGAGCGAGCAGGCGCGCCCTTGAGCAATGTTCAACCTGAGCATATTAGACAAATATTTACCGTCTCTGGCGCCGAGCTGGTTGTCTCCTCAAAACTTTCTGGCTCACCGCATGACTATCAGCTAAGTTATGCGCTGCATTATAAGAACACCCAACAAAAAGGCGTGCTATTTGGTCGTAACATTCAAGATGTGATCGATGAATTTAGCGATAAAGTGGCAAAACAATTAGGCGAAAAAAGCTCCCTACAAGCCAACAACTATCATGCCGATTTTAATCATGAGATGTTAGGGGTTGCCATTGACCTAAAGCTTGAAGACAACCATCTAGCTGCAAAACCTCTTCTTGAGAGTATCATTGCGAATGATCCTGAAAACCTGACTGCTCAAAGAATTTTAGTCAGTACGCTATTTGCCCTAAAAGACTACTCTGCAGTAAAAAAACACCTGATGTTGGCTATTCCACTCGCTCAAAAACTCAATGATAAAAATGAGTTAAGTCGCTTACATTATCTCGATGCCATTCACGCCATAATTGAGGGAGATGACGAACTAGCTAAACCAAGAGTTGAGCAAGCTTTGCAAGTAGCCCAAAGCAATAATGATTGGCTATTTATGGCCTACTCGAAAGATTTGTTGGCACGAATTGCTCAGCACCAAGGTGAATACGAATTAGCTAAAACGTATTACCTCGAAGCCAAAAAACATCACCAAGTTTTACGCTGCCCGGTTGGCGAAAGCAGTGTTTGGGCCAGCCTTGCTTTACTTGCCAAAAAGCAAAACAAACTTGATGAGTTCAACACTTCATTAAACAAAGCCAAGCAGATAGCTAAGAGTCGAGCGCTTACAAATCAACTCAAATACTTAAACACTCTAAATTATTAACAATAAAATCAATAACCTTAGATAATTTTAGAAAGCTTTAGTGGCTTTTATTACCTCATGTAAGCGACAAAGAGGTAATTCAAAAGGAGTCACTATGTCATTTTTTAATGCCCGAGTATTTATCGGCACCCTATTATTTTTAGCCTTCATTGTGATGTTGGTTACCTCTGTATTGTTATACAGTCAACAGCATGATGTTGTTGTAGCGCTTATTCACACTTTAATTGGCGCAGCCATGATGTTGGTCGTCGTATGGCACTTATTTAAAAATTCAAAACCTCTCTTCGCTTATTTAAACCCATTAAAGAAACATATGGGCAAAGTCAGTTTGGCCATGCCGCTAGCCGTTTTATTGGTAGGTTATTTGTTGGCATCACCATTTTTCGCTCTACCACCCGCAATGCAAGTTTACACTTGGGGCCAAACCCTAAAAGCCGCAGATAAAGCAGACCAAGATAAAGAACTAAAATATGTCGAGCGTGTAATTACCCCTGCAGATGCCAGCGGACAAACAATTACCTTAGAACTGAAAAAAGGCCCTTACTTTATGTGGCCACAATATGCGTTTTGGTTAGAAACATTAGACGGTGAATTTGTTCAGCCGCTCTATGTCACAGAGAAAATCGCCACTAATAATTTCACCAATAAAGTCTCTAAAATAAATCCTGATCAAGTATTCGATGCGCATTTACTTATCGGCGAAAATGCAATCGGTAGAGAGGCATTAACCGGTGGTGAAGATAGTGATTCAAAAGACACCCGCATGCGCCCAGAGTCGCTGCCTGTGTTTTTGCATCAACTTGGTGTACAGGCCAGTAATGGCTTCTACCTGCCAACCGATAATAAACTGGTTGTCGACGGCTTTAGTGGTGCAACCATGACAGATAATTTCATTTATTCTATTCAGCTGCCGACCTCACTAACAGGTCAATACCGTATCCGTTTTGAGATAAACCATTCATTCGATTACAACTCTTACTACAGTAGTGACCGATTCCCTGACGATCCTGTATATTCAGGCGACGGCTATACTGCGCAACCCTCGCTTATTTATCAAGCCATCGTCGATTTTGACCAGCCAAGTACACTACAGCAAATGCAGCTTATCGGTCATGGTCACCACTCAGGAAAAGATGGCGATGTTCGTACTGATCTCAGTAACTTCACCACCGCACTAGAGTTAGTTGACAGGATCTTAGTTTCTCATTCCCTATAACAGAAAAGCGCAGCCAACTGGCTGCGCTTTCGTTTTAAATGAAGTTTGATTAATTGAAGTGCCCATCAAATAAGCGCTAAGTAACTTGTTCCTAAGCAAATTACTGCTGTGCTTTTAAAGCACGCATATCTGCGATCAATTCATCGAGCTTTTTAAATTGTCTGCCGTAAATGATATCTAAGTCTAAACGATACAAAGCTTCTGAGTATCGCACGACCAACAAAAACATCACTGTGATAACCGCCCAAACATAACCTGGAATATCTAAAAATACATACTCTGTCGGATAATGCTTCAAAAGCAAAGCCATCACTTTACCACCTGCATTACTCGCTAGCCCTTGTGTCACCATACCGATGTAAAATAACGGATAAAAAAACCGGTAGTATTTCGAGTAAGCATTTATTGAGTCTTTAAGCCAAGTATCAAAGCTTTCTAAATACTCTAGACTGCTCTGCCCTTTCGATAAGTTATGTGACTTGATGAGCTCTTTTTTTGCTATCAGTACAAGCGGCGTTAACAATGCGCAGATATACACGCCTAGCCACGGTGCACCAATTAAGCTCATTACCACCAGCATGACTAAAGCACCAATCACAATGGCTTTAATATTCACTGCAAACATCTTTTGCAGTTTATCTACAGTATTTTGCGACTTTCTATTGTATAAGTCGTTCACTTTTGGCGCTGATAGCTCACCTTCACTCACAAAACCTTGTTTCCACATTGCTTCAATAGACTTACTCATGCGTTCACTCCTGCGCTTGTATAAACTTGTTTAATCTTTCTTTAATACGCGTAATGCGTACGCCAATACTGTTTGTGTTAGCACCAATAATTTCGCCAATCTCAACGTAAGATTTCTCTTCTAAATAAAGCAAAATCACTGCTCTATCTATCTCTGACAAATGCTTAATTGCGTTATAAAGCAGGTTAATGTCATCAGAGCCAAATGCCTTGGCATCGTCATGGACTTCATCTGGTAAAGCATCAGACACAAACTGCTGCTGACCTTTTTTGCGCTGTTTTAAATGGGTCAAACAAACATTTAGAGCCACCTTATAAATCCATGTTGACCATTTAGACTCAGCATTAAAATTGTCTCTGCTACGCCAAATTTGCAGGCACACCTCTTGGTAGTAATCTTCAAAATCTTCTTGGCTATGGGTATATGCCCGACAAATTTTGATGATGATCCCCGCAAAAGGCAGTATTGATTGCTGATAAAAATCGCTTCCCATTCACCTCGTTCCATTTTGTATTTTTCTAGTTAGTAGATATCTGATGGAATTTATTACAGCTTATGGGAATTTTTTTTTCGAAGGAAAGGTTTTGTCAAACTAATAAGTCGCCAAGCCACTAAATCTAAAAGATGGCTTGGCTATAACAGGGCTAGAGTGATAATAATGTGGGTGAATTGGTCTGCGTTTGCTGTAAGCGTTGTTTGTAATCTTTTATTTCAGGAAAACGCTCAGCTAAGTCGAAGCTCAACATTCTATCCCACCCTAATATCACCGCGAGATAATAATCAGCCAGCGTTGGTAAGCTGCCCGCTAAAAATGGTTGTTTCTGAAGCTGCTGCTCAATCAACCCGAATAACTTTACTAATTCCTCTTCGGCATTGGCTTTTACCACCTCCAGCTCATTGGCAAAACGCTCTGGTTGGAATACACGAGAAAAATGCCCATGTACCGTTGATGCAACAAAGTTTAACCATTTGAGCGCGTCAGCGCCCTCAGTCGTTGCTAAGCCAGGGATCAAAGCAGCCTCAGGATGCTTTTGCGATAGATGGATTAATATCGCTTCACCTTGGGTTAAAATGTGCTTATCGGTTTTTAACACTGGCACTTTACCAAGTGGGTTTACTGCTAAAAACTGTTCACTAAATTGTTCATTCTGAAACAGGTCGATGATCTCAACATTATGCTCTACACCAATAATCTCTAAAGTAATTAACACGGCTGTAGAACAGGTAATGGGGCAATGATAAAGGGTATACATAATTCTTCCTTTTAATAAGTCACTTAGCTTTAGGTTAATTTAGGATTAATTTACGACTTTTTTTGAGGAAAAAAATTACTACTTTTTGCATATCTTTTGTGCAAAAATGCACAGATGAACTTAGATGATGATTATCAATATATTCTTGCACTGGCTACTCATGGCAGCTTGTCGGCCGCGGCTAAACAGCTCAATGTGACGCACACAACGGTTGCCAGAAGAATTCAAGCATATGAAGCGCGCTTCAATGCGACCCTGTTTGAACGGGTTCCTAAAGGTTATCAATTAACTAAAATTGGCCGAGAAGTGCTGCCCGACATTGAAAGTTTGAAAAGCTTGCAAGGTCATATTGAGCGACAGCTCGTAGGGCAAAACCAAAGCTTACAAGGAGAGGTGAGCATCGCCTTAACCCCTGAACTGGCGCATGATTACTTACTCCCATTACTTGATGAATTTTATCAGTGCTTTCCACATATTCAGCTCAATTTAATGATGGGCACCAGTCAAAAAGACCTCAATGCCAGAGAAGCCGACATTGCGCTCAGGTTTACACCTGAGCCAACCCAATCGGACTTGATTGGCAAAAAACTGTTTGCATCTAATTGGGGCGTCTATGCCAGCGAGAGCTACTTAAAGAAGTCAAAAGAAGTCGATAACCTATTACTATGGAAGCTAGAATTTGATAAAGATTGGTATCAAGGCCACTTTGACAAAACCCAAATCATCGCTCGATTTGATAACTTAGCAGCATTGATCAGTGCAACAGATCAAGGCTTAGGTATTGCTAAATTACCCTGTGGCTTAGCCGACCAATCTAAATACAAAAATTTAAGAAGACTCCAAATCACCTCGCCTCCATCCATTTGGAGTTTATGGCTGCTTTATCACTATGATTTAAAAGAAGCCGCCAAAATCATGGCTATTAAATCTTTTTTAATTGAACACTTTTCACAATTTGAACGAAGATTTTCAGGCGAAACAAGTCGTTATTATTAGAAGCTTGAGCCATTTAAGTTCTTCGCTCTTGATTAAAAGTCAATCTGTTCGCCTTGCCAGAGCCAGAAATTGGTCAATACTTAGGAATACTATTTCGCTATTCGACCCAAAGTTATGTGGCTACTCTCAAAAAAGATAATCCTCTTTGCTTCTCTTTTGTTTCTCATATCTTGCAAAAGCGACCCACCACAAACGTTACGTATCGCCATCAACCCTTGGCCTGGTTATGAAGTACTCCATTTAGCCCAAGAGAAAGGTTTTTTTGAAAAAGTTGGACTTAATGTTGAGCTTGTCAGAGTTGCCTCATTAGCCGATACACAAAGAGTTTATTTGAATAACAAGGTAGATGGTCTCACCAGCACCTTGATAGAAGCTATTCAAATTCAGTCATTTGCAGTGAGGCCACTCACCATTGCCTTGCTAGCAGACTACTCATTAGGAGGAGATGTCATTGTTGCTCACAGATCGATTGCTGAAATGACAGATTTAAAAGAAAACACAGTCGGTACTGAAGTCTCTTCATTGGGTATCTACATACTCCAAAGAGGCCTACAAAAACACAACCTAAGTTTAGATGACGTCAAAATTAAAAATGTTGAGCAAATGTCTGGTATCAAAGAGATGAATAAAGGCGAAATTTCGGCGTTTGTTACCTACCCCCCCATTTCAACAGAGTTATTAAAAAATCCCAATTACCATATCATTTTTGACAGTAGTGAGATCCCAAGAGAAGTGGTGGATATTGTCAGCATCTCTCAAAGCTATCTAAAAAAGCACCCTGACACATTAGAAAAGCTCTGGCAAGTTTGGCAGCTATCCTATGAGTTTATCCAAACTCATCCAGATGAAGCTATGACAAAAATGGCTAAATTAGAAGGTTTAGAGGTTGCTGATTTCTCTGATGCCTTCAACAACCTTGAGATGCAAACAGGTGATACACAAGCAGAATTAATTTCTCATAGCTTTCTTAAAAGTGTCACTGAGCAAGTCTGCGAGACTTTATGGCGCATTAAATCAATCGATAAGCCATGTGGTTTTGTGCCAAGTATGTTTCATATGCCACTAGAACAAAGTAAATGATAAAAAACTCGCTTTATCTTAAATCGACCATACCTTTGCTTTTGCTTGGTATAAGCTCCTTTTTGCTTTTCACACGCTTTATTGCTGACGAATATCGATTACAACACGAGCGCTTTATTGATTCTTTGGTGGATAACGTGATCACCAGCATGAGTATCTCTGCAGAAGTCGACGCCTCTAGAGAGAATTTACAGCGCGTGCTTGCTGCGCTATCTAGCAATAGCGCTATTCGAGATATTATGATCATTGCCCCTGAATCTCTTGATATTGTGGCATCTAAAAGACTATATATTCAAAAGAGAAGCTTACTTGACTCTGAAACACTAGGAAAAAAAGAGCTCGACGAATTATTACAACATAAGCACCAGCTAAATGACAAAGTTAGGGTGATTTATCACCATGATGAGAATTGGTATGCATTGTCTTGGTTGTACCTGGTTGACCCTGAAATAAGAAGATTACGGGCTTATTATTTTTGGATACATATAGATTCCACTCAACATGAAGAAAAGCTGAACCAGCAATTAGGCAGCTTCACGTTTAACTTTTTAATTATTATTTCTATTATGGTTGGGCTGTCGTTTTGGCTACTTAATTACTTTGTTACCAACCCCCTCACTAAAATTGGCGCGACCATTCGAAAAGGCCTGCCCATCCCTAAAGATATCATCAAACAACAAGGTGGGGATGTCATTGCGAGAGTTGCAATATCTTACAATAAAGCCATTAAGCAAGCGCAAGAAAGGGCTGAGCAATTAGAAAAAACGCGGCACTATATTGATGGGATCACACAGCATGTTCCCGTGCTCCTTACCTATGTCGATCGCGAACAAAAATACCGCTTTGCGAATAAACTCTACTGCCAGTTATTTAAGTTGAATGAAGACGAAATCGTAGGAAACACCGTCAAATCGGTTCTACCCGTTGATATTTATGACAGAATTCAAGATCACCTCTTTAATGCTTTAAAAGGCAATGAAACTGCATTTGAGATTGATGTCACAATAGGCGGCGTTAGAAAGTATCTAATTACCACCTACACCCCTGACTTTGCACTTAATGGCGATGTTGAAGGGGTGTTTGCCTGTATTGAAGATGTCACTGAGCTCAAAAACTCAGAAGAGCAATTGGCCAAATACGCCTCTGATATGGAGTTTAATAATTGGGCATTAGAAGAAGCCAAAGAACAAGCCGAGAATGCCTCAAAAGCCAAAGCTGACTTTTTAGCGACCATGAGTCATGAAATAAGAACGCCCATGAACGGCGTACTTGGTATGTTAGACTCTTTAAAAAGCACTCCATTAAACAAAGAACAAACCGAACAAGTTGATATCGCCAGTCGTAGTGCACTCTCGTTAATGCGCATTATTAACGATATCTTAGACTTTTCAAAAATTGAATCAGGTAAATTGGAAATAGATATCAATGAATTTGATGTCGTGAAATTAATCAAAGAGACCGCTACTTCGTTTGCCAAGCAAACCCATGAAAAGAATATCGCTCTTATTTTAGATATTGATGAAATTACTCTACCGATCATCTCTTCCGATTCTGTCAGAATAAAGCAAATACTCACTAATTTAATCGGGAATGCTGTCAAATTTACAGAGTCTGGTGAAATTATTGTCAAAGCTCAGTATGTATACTCGAAAGACCATCACGCACCAGAAATAAAACTCCAAGTATCAGATACAGGGATAGGCATACCCGAGGATAAATGTGACTTAATTTTCGAGCATTTTTCACAGGCAGATACATCCACGACAAGACAGTTTGGGGGGACGGGATTAGGGCTCAGTATTGTCAGTAAGCTTTGCGAGTTATTAGGCGGTGAAATAGTCGTAAAAAGTAAACTAGGGTTAGGCAGTACTTTTACCGTCACCTTGCCACTCTCAAGTAAACACTCAGAAAATCAGCAATTCCAGCATTGTATATTCCATGATTTCACAGCAAAACATTTCCACTTTGTGGACATTAATTCAAGCTTCTTCAATGCGTGTGAGCGAACTTTAAGTAAGTTTGATATCGCCATACATAAACATAAAAACATTACTTTGCTTGAAGAGGACATTAAAAAGCTCAATGAAGAGCAATTATCTTCTCACTTTTATGTACTAAACTGGTCAACAGAAGATAACTACGATATAGACAGATTTGTCTCTTCATACATCGCTAATACAGTCACCTTATTACCTTTTAATACCTCGATTGAAGGGCACTTTAAACAAGCTGATGTGCAACAAGTTAAATACTGTAAAACCCCATGCACTCTACTCGATATCGTGCATAGGCTAGCGCAAACCGAAGATAGCTATGCAACTGTGAGTGCGACTGCTCAAACTAAAGGTCAAACAACTCTGTTTAAGCATGTCCTCGTAGTCGAAGATATGCCAATTAACCAAATCGTCGTTACACAGATGCTAAACGGTGCCGTTGAACAACTTGATTTTGCAAATAATGGTCTAGAAGCGCTAACTAAATTAAAAGAGCATGAAGATAACTATTATGAGTTAGTCTTGATGGACTGCTTAATGCCCGTGATGGATGGCTACGAGGCAACGCGAAGAATTAGAAAACGCGAAGCCGGTGAGCATAATCAATATATTCCAATCATCGCCATGACAGCTAATGCTATGAACGGCGATAAAGAAAAGTGTTTTGACGCGGGCATGGATGAATATATTAGTAAGCCACTGATAAAAGAGGATCTTATCGCATTATTAGAGCGCTTTTCTATATAAACTTTATTGAGCCTAATTAGAGAAAGAGATAAGAATAGCTCCCATATTAGGCTATCAATTTAACCTAAAAGGAACTCTCAGTGAGTAACATCACTTTAAATCGTTTACCTTTGTTATTTCTCCTCAGCCTAGTTGCTACTTATGCTTGGTTTTATAGTTCTTCCTCTTTTCTCAATGAATATGGTAGCTACAAGCCTGAATGGCCGTTACTCCTTGATACTTTCATTACGCTTCCTTTGATTTGCTATGTTTGTTTAGCAGATAAGAAACAAGCAACAATTAAAGCTATAACCTATTGTGCATTGATCATTCTATTTGGCGCTTACTTCATACCTACTCAGCAAAAATTTATTTGGCACTATTTAGAGCAAGCGCGATATCTAGTATTAGCGCTAGTACTATTTATTGAACTTGTAGTGGTTGCATCTGTGATAGCTGCAATTAAAACGAATTTAAATACTCACGCTGATCCTGATGAGAGCCTGATAACCCCTTTAAAACGCTGGTTAACGTCAGCTCCTGTATTGAACTTAATGCAATTTGATATGCGAATGTGGGTGTTTTGCTTATTTGCCCATAAAATAAAAGGTGAAAACTATATTGGCGAACAACACTTTTGGTATGCCAACAAAGATGACGCGAAAGGCAATGCACTTGGGTTTATCTTTTTGATGGCACTCGAGATCCCGATTGCACACCTGGTTCTGCATTTTGTATGGTCACCTTTGGCTGCCAATGTTATCTCGTTGTTATCAATTTTTGGGTTGGTACTATTTATTGGTGAGTATCGTGCTATGTCTCGCCGACCTATTTCTCTCACTCAAACTCACTTAATCGTTAGATACGGTATTTATAATCCGCTTCATATTGCGCTGGATAATATTGAAAGCGTATCGCCGCATCATGAATTTGTGCCAAGAAGCAATGAAGTTAACAGGTATAATTTCTCAGGCGTGCCCAATATCGAAATAAAGCTAAGAAGCCCAATTGGTGGAAAATCTAAGATTTATCTAGGGGTAGATAGTCCATCAATGCTGTTAAACAGCCTTAACAAAGCATCTGATAAAACCACAAACTAAAAGCAACTGAGCAAAGCATGTCAAAAATTAAATTTATTCCCTATCAGTTAGTTCCTGCCAGCTTTAACCCTTGGCGAGACATCTTTTTAGACCTTGCACAAGCGGTTATTGCTGAGCTCGCGCACCCTGATTTTGAGTTTTTACACTTTGGGTCAAGCTCTTTTAAAGTGGCAGGTAAAGGCATTATTGATATTTCAATATTGTATAAAGCAGGTCAGCTAACTGAAGCGGTCGAGCATTTAAAAAGTATTGGATTTAGCGACCAACACAGTAATAAACCCTTTCCAGAAAACCGCCCTCGCAAAGATATTGCTGTTATTTTTAAAAATGAAACCTTTCAAGTTCATGCGCATGTCATTGAATTAGGCAGAGAAGAGCATTTAAAGCAAGTTAACTTTAAAACACACATGCTCAATAACCCAGATGCGCGTGCCCAGTACGAAGCGACAAAACAGCGGGTTATTGCTGATGGGCTAACTGTGCAAGATGACTACGGCAAAGCAAAATCACCTTTTGTGAAAAATGTTTTACAGGAGATGGCAAAACTATAATTTAACCTGAGCTTTGGTTAAGAGATTTACCAATATATTGTTATTATTTTCGGTATAGCGCTTTTCTCGCGTTCAAAACACATAGGGATTAATTTGTGAAAACACTAAAACTTTGCGCTGTTACTGCTTTCTTATGCTCTGCAATTAGCGTTTCAGCTCAACCAAGCACACCAATCAAAGTCATCGAAAACAATAACGCACAATTTAAATCAGATTCTATGCTGAGTCGCCACGAAGGCTATACGCTCGTCAATTATATTGTTAAAGCTGATGGTTCATTAGGTGAAGTGACCGTTTTATTCGATTCTGAAGTAAAGCCGACGACTGAAAAGGCCAAGAACTACTTAACCAATCTAGAGTTCAAAGCAGCTACTTATCAAGGCAAAGCCCATGATGCGGCACGCTTTTTCTCTTATACTTACTCAACAGCGCCAACTAAAAACTCAAACAATAATCGTGCTTCTAAAGGGTTTGTTAACGATTATGATGTCATTGATAAACTGATTAAAGCTCAGCAACTAGAGAAAGCATACAAACACTTTGAAGAACTGCAAAGTCACACTAAAAATCTCAATGAACAAGCGCTTTTTGCTTGGCTGAAATCTCAATACTTTTATGCATTACAAGACTGGCATAACTATGAAGAACAGCTACAACGCGCTTATTTCTTACGAGAGCATTTACCAAAAGAGTTTGCTGTACCATGTATTCAAAATCTGATGCAACTGTATCTTTATCAACAAGATTTCTTAAATGCAAAACGCGCTTTATTAGCACTTAATCATGTACCAGGCGTGAATATTTCAGAGCAAGCACAACAAAAAGCGATGGCCGACATTGCTGGACTTTACCAACAAACCCCGTCGATTACACAAAGTGTAAAGCTAGATAAAAACACGCCAAAGAGTGTTGGCGTTTCTCGTAGTGAAGTGACATTAAAAGGTAAAGGTCAGGCCCAACTTAGATGTGATACTTATCTTGAGCCTCGTATAGCACTGCCGACAAATATTACAGCTAAACCAAGTTATGGTCGCTGTAACCTTATTCTAAGTAGCAGCCAAAATTCAGATGTGACCATTACGCAAACAGGTAAGGCCGTTGTTAGTTTCTAAGTCTTGAGCTATTTAAGTTTGCGCTAACAACATAAACATTCAGAGAGAGCCGCTCATAATGTGGCTCTTTTTTGTTCTGATCAAACAAAGTAAAATCGCAGGACTATTTTGCAAGGAGCATGAATTTCAATGAAAACAATCACTTTAAGCGCTTTATTCTTGTTACTCCTGCTAGGCTGTGCAAGACAAACCGATAATCTGCAAGAATCACTTACGTTACAAGTGCAAAGTAATGCCGAGACACACGGTTTATTGGCACAAGCTGTATTAGTTAAGCACAATAATAATCTGGTATTTGCTCACGCAATGGGTGATACGGATATATCTCGTGCTAATCCAGTGACCAAAGGCAGCATTTTTCCGATTTTCTCGCTCAGCAAACTGTTCGCTAGCACTTTGCTATTTCAGCTTGTAGAACAAAACAAAGTTAATTTAGACGCACCTATCGGCCAGTATCTTGAGCACCTACCTAAAGTTTGGCGACCTATACCAGTAGCCCATTTTTTAAACCACAGTACTGGGTTACCTGAATATTTTGACTATGATGACAAGCAAGTCTTTGCGCCAAACAGTATTGATGCTGTTATTCAATCACTGAGTAATACGCCATTGCAATTTAAGCCAAATAGCGCCATTCGTTATAATCAAACAAATTATTTAGTGATTAAATTACTGCTAGAGAAAATCACTAAACAGTCTTATTCAACACTGGTTCAAACGCGAATTTTAACGCCACTGGAAATGCATCATACATTTATCAAGGGAATGAATACGACGTTTCAATCTGTGACGGCTTATTTACCAAATAGCGGTGATGCGTTACAGGTAAATCCATATACATTCCCTCCCTATGCGAATGTACATTCTGACGCTTATTCAAATATTCAAGACCTTAGTGTCTTTCTTTCTGCATTAATAAATGGCGAGCTGGTTGCTAAACCACTGCTTAAAAGTCTCTGGCAACCTGCACTGTTAGAGAGTGGTTCAAAAAATTATTTCGCCTCAGGCTGGGAATATGAAGAAGTTGGCAATTGGCAAGCAGTTGGTCATGATGGCGGAGGTGTTCTGAGAGTAAAATTGCTCTTCAAAGAAAACATGACCGACAGCATCATTGTTATCTACTTAACCAATGGTAATTTGGATGGCGTTTGGAGCCGCACACTTGTCAACACAATCGAAAGTAAAGTGCTTCCAGATCGTTACTCTAAATTTGCATCATGGTTAGGTGGGCTGTTTGATTAAACAAGGCCTGTTCGATTAAACAAAATCTATAAATGTTCTCTAAATTTTTCCTAGTGGTGTGATTGCCTGCACCTCAAGGGAAAATTTACCCGCTTGCTTTTCACTGATCATAAAGCCAAGAGATCTGACATCATCAAAGTTGAGTTGATAGTCAGCGTAAAAAGTACGGCCACGGTACATGAGCGTAAAGTCGTCCTCTGTGACAACAAGTGTTTGGGTTTTATTTGCTGTGGTTTGAAATTTATAAACAAAGGCTGGGCCGTCGAGGTATTGGTCGACTCTTAGCCTGAGCTGGTACTGCTTTCCATCACCTTTTACAACAACACTTAATTGTTCAGCGTTTTTATTTTCTAAATTAAATGGCGCACGAACAGAAGCAAAACCGCCATTATTGCGCAAAGACACATCGCCTTTAAATTCTACAGAGTGTGCACCAACAACTAAACGACTTTCAGAAAGGCCACCCATGACGGTGTCATTAACCACAAACCAATCAAGTAGAGTCAGTTTAGTTTCTGCCAAGACTGAAGACGACGCCATTAAAATTACCCCAAACAACACAGGTTTAAAACACATAACAATTCGCACATTATTGAATATAAATTTCAGTACGACCTAAGTAAGCATTCAGATTGCATTTACATATCAAACGCACAGACTCCCCCCTAACCCGTTATGTTTGCTTACATTTAAACGCAGTCAAATAATAGAGTGTTTCGTTAAACCTGTTAAAATCATGCAGAAAATTATAACAAGGAAATCTAATGAAGAAGTTAGCATTACTTTTCTCTTTAGCGACATTAGCAGGCTGTTCTGTCAGCAATCAGGTTGAAACCCTCATTCCTGAAAACGCGGTAGTCAAAAACAAGACCACAGAAGGTTATACCGACCGTTTCAAAAATATTTACGATGACTTTAAAGAGTATCCCATCACCTGTGATGAAGATTGTTACCCGCCGAGCCCAGTGATTGAATGTAGTGCTGAGATGCAAAATTGCGCTTTCACCGGCAGCAACCCAAAAATAGCCATTAACGCCGGATTCTCAGTACAGTGGCTTGGTCATGCTAGCTTCAAAATAAATACCGAAAATGGTCAACAGTTTTTGTTCGATCCGGTTTCTGATGACTTTGACTGGCCCGTCAATTGGGCGTTTAGCCTAGTTTCTGATATTAGTCGTACACCCAATACAACACTCACACAAAGTCAGCTGGCTGAAACTGACGCCATCATGTACTCGCATATTCATTATGATCATTTTAAAAAAGACGACCTCTCACACATAGGCCAAAACAGTGAGTTTTTAACGCCGCTTGGATTCGCTGATCACTTTCCTAATGACGGTTATAAAATCACAGAGATGGCTTGGTATTCGAGCAAACAAGTGGGTGAAGTGAATATTCACTTTGTTCCGGCTAATCACTTCAGCAGCCGTATTATGGTGCCTTTTATTCATGAAGATCACGACGCCACACTCTGGGGCGGTTGGGTGTTAGAGCACCAAGGTAAGAAGTTATTTTTTGCCGGAGATACTGGTTACTCACCGCACTTCAAAGACATTGCCAATAAATACGGTGATATGGACGTGTGCTTAATTCCTATTGCCTCTTACCATAGTGAAGAACACCCTAAATGGTATCGAAAAGTGCACACCACACCAGAAGATGCGCTTATCGCGGCAGCCGACTTAAATTGTAAAGTCATGCTCCCATGGGGCTATGGTAATTCTTCATGGCAAATGGGTGATAAAACATCGCACTCAGCACTATTTCGATTAATGCACATGTATGACAAGATGAATTCAAACATTCCGCTGCATGTGTTGAATGAAGGTGAATCCGTTAAGTTATAAAACAAGAAAAGCCCAAGCAAATTAGCTTGGGCTTTCTATTTTCTTACATTCTTTTACGCGAGCGCTAAATTCGTCTTACCTTTTAATCAAGTAAGTTGTCTTCTAAACGCTCTAACAGCTCAGCTTCACTGGTTTTACGAGTCACAATGGTGCTTGCAGATTGAATATGGAGCTTTCTTAAAATCGCTTGTGTTGCAGTCTTATTAGCTTGTTCTAAACGCTCAGCCAATAAATGGGCTTTGGCTTGGTAATAATTTGGTGCGTGCACAATAAACTGCCCGGTATGCCAAGCTATAATTAATTGGTCGTCTTCAAGCTCCTGATTTAAAAGGTATAAGAGTTCTATTACGATATGTTCTACGGTGATAAAACCCAGTTTATTGCGAATTTCATCAAGCCCAAATACCGATATTAGAATAAAACCATGTTGTGGTTTTTCTTCTTGCGCAATCTGCTCAAGCACTGCAAACAAGGCTCGTCGGTTGGCAATGTGCGTAACCGGCTCAGTCAAAGACTGCTCTTCAAGATACTTACTTAAAAGTTTTATATCGTGCCAACGACGATAACTGAAATAGGCAAAGGCCAATACCCCAAAAAGTAATGAAGGCACTATCTCATCTAACTCATAATGCTCATATTGCCTTGAATACTGGTAAATCCACTCCAAAAAATCAAACTGGTGGGAAATGATAAAACCAAGCAATACCACTATGAGTACTACAACAACATCAAATTTAGCCCTACGGCGCAGGTTTGCTTTTAATTCACTCAACAATGCTTACGTTCTTTTTACCTACTTTAACTACAAGAAATTGTAACATAGAGTGATTTTTTTGTTTTAGTCAAAAATAATCTATTCTTTACCAAATCAAAATAAACAATAAAAAGAAGATACCCGATACCGACTGCGCCTTATTCAGTAAAAGCGCTCATACTCGTTAGCAGATCAAATTATAAAAAGTGAGATGGCTTCACGGGTTAAACCATCTCACTTTGCTCGAAAGAATCTTGCAGCTCTTATTTAAGAATATTTTCTTGTCTTTACTGCAGCAAAAGGCGCTGCATTTTTTTACCCAGTTCAACATGCGTATGCAGACCATTAAACTGCCTTGCTAATGCTTCAGGCCCTAAAACAAACACACCTACCGGCGTATGCGTGTGTGTGCCTGTGGACCAGACGATATTTTGTTTACTCGACAACGCCCTGCCGATTAAATTGAGTGGGCGCTCAGTTAAGTACACATAAAACGACGCAAAGTCATGAATTTTACTGGCTATTTTTAAGCCCAACGACTTATGACCCCGTTGGTAAAATGCGTTCTTTTGCACAGCTAAAATTTGCATAGCGTCATCTTTGTTAATTTCAAACTCGCTATACTTATTCACTGTTTTTACGAGCTTTTCTGATGTGGGTTTAAACGCATTGCCTTTGGCTTCATACCAAATATCGGAGTAACTTTTTTGTTGTGCATATAACTTATCTAAAATACTCAGCTCGCCGAAATTAAAGTTTGGCTTATAAACATCGTTTTTATGGTTATTTAGCTTCTCGGCTTTTGGTAAGTCTGCACCGCTATAGCTAAAACCAAAGCCACCGGTTTCGTGATCAGCAGTGACGATGACTAAAGTGTCGTCTCGATCTTTTGCCCACTCCAGCACCGTATTGACTGCATTATCGAACTTAATCATTTCGTGCAATAACGTGCCCGCATCATTGTTATGTCCAGCCCAATCAATCTGACCTCCCTCGACCATTAAGAAAAACCCTTTGTCGTTTTTCGACAAGGTATTAATCGCGGTTTGTGTCATATCACGCAGACTTGGCTGATCGTTTACGCGACCATAAGAAGTATCAACACCATTGGCCATCGCACTATTGGCAAACAGTCCCAGCAGCTTTGTGCTGTACACTTGCTGTAATTGCGACTTATCAAACGCAAGTTCATAGCCGTTACTACTGGCCTCAGCTAATAAATTTTTATCGTCTCGACGTTTTGATTTCAGCGAAAGTGCGCTGGCTTTTAAATTTGCTTCAAAGCCTTTGGGGTGTTCAGGCAAGGCATAATTTTTTGGCACAAAATGACGCAAACCGCCCGATAACATGACATCAACCACCCCTGATTGGATCATCTGCTCAGCAATCTCATTTTCCATTGAACGATGAATAAGGTGTGCCGCAAATGCCGCCGGTGTTGCATGGGTTAAACGGGTATCAGAGACTAGCCCTGTCGATTTACCCAGTCCTTTGGCTTTTTCTAGAATCGTCGGCACTTTATGCCCCGCGCGGTTTAGCCCTATCATTTCACTGCCCGCAGCAACGCCAGTTGCCAACTGGGTTGCTGAGCAAGCTGAGTCCACCACCAGCTTATCTGCTGGCCCATGCAGTGACAGCCCAGTGACGCCTAGGTTTGCCAACTTAGCAATGGCGCTATTGTCACCTTGGTAAATAGAGTTCGGTGCACGAGTCGCATACTCTTCTAACAGTCCCACTTGTTGCGGACCCATACCATCGCCAATCATCAAGATAATATTTTTAATTTTTGGCGGAGTATTTATATCTTGCTGAGCTGTATTTTCTGAGATTTTTAGTATCGAGCATGCAGATAAACTTGAGATGAATATAAAGGCACAGCTCAGTGCCCAAACTGATTTTCTAACTAACATATCACCGTTTTCCTTGGTGTTATTTAAACTGCAGCGATGACAGCGGCATGCTTTGCTTGTGGGTCACATCGCCGTTGATGTCTTTTAACCCAAACTCAATATTTGGATCTGCTTGTTGCCAATCTATTTCAATAAAACCGTAATTTACATCCGATGTGGATTCGCCCACCCTATGCTTATTAGGGCTCACATCTTTCCATTTTTGTGTAAGTCCCGAGCTGGTTACTTCCCACAAAGGATAGTTTTGTTTAGCTTGGTACTTTGACAACTCACCCCAGTGAGTGTCGCCACTTATCATGATCACACCACCAATTTTATGCTTTTCAATAAAGTCGAATAGTCGCTGTCTGTCTGCAGGAAAATTCGCCCAGCTCTCCCAGCCCGTAAAGTCAGGAATAAGCTGTAGGCTTGAAGCAATCACTTTCACTTTCGCAGGCTTTAATAACTCTTGCTCAAGCCATTGCCACTGCGATTCACCCAGCATAGAAGTAGTGTCATCAACAGGTCGATAAGGTCCGACATTGTTAAAGAAGCTATTTAACCAATAACGAAATTCGCCAATTGAACTGAGCGCAGGCCGGTTCCAGCGTAGGTCTGGCATGATCACCTGCACACGCTGTGATTCTTCACCATACATATACGACGTGTAAATACCTGAGTCTCTGGTTCTGCGCGGGCTGTCTTTCGGCTCTTGCCAAAAATCTAGCATGATTTTACGAGAGGCTTCTTTAAACGGATACTCTTTGCCCGCATCGTTTTCGCCGTAATCATGATCATCCCACATGGCTATCACAGGCGTATTTGTGCGTAGCTGAGCAAAACCTGGTTTAATGCCTAACTTATGGTACTTTGATTTAAGCACCGTCATATTCTCTGTGTCACCGTAAACGTTGTCGCCTAAAAACACGAATAAGTCTGCTTGCTCTTTGTTGATGGCATTGAAGATTGGAATATCTTTATCTTGGTGACTGCAAGAGCCAAATAAGATTTTATCAACCTGTGAATTGGCCATCACATTGGCCGAAAAGCCGCTCAATGCCACTAAGGCTGTTGCTAGTGTTTGTTTTAAATTCATAGCTTGATGATCTCTTTAATTGCTTTGCCTGCTTGCGGATTAAACTGTTGCGGATTTTCTCCCAAGATGGTCAATGCCGTTGCCGCAATTTGATCTTGTTTAAATTCTTTGTGCGCCTTTAATTCACCAAGTGGTTTGATGTCGGGCCCTATGGCTGCCATCCAAATTTCATCAGCGCCTATAATGCCTTGCTGAAAATGACTGAGCTTTTTCATATAACCCGATACCGCTTTTTTAGAAGCATGATGTTGCCAATCATCGGCGTTATAGCCACGGCCATGATCTGTCACTATCAGTAAAGTGGTGTTGTTTCTGTAACCCGGTGTCGACTGAATCGTGTGCCATAAATCTTTAAGATAGGCATCGGTGCGTTTGGTGGCGTGTAAATACCTGTCGTAATGGCCTTCATGGGCAAAGTCATCGGTTTCTCCCAACGAAATCACCATGGCTTTTGGCTGAATATGGGTTAAATAGTCCTTGGCAAAGCGATAAGTGAAGCTATCTGTTCTAACATTTTGCCAAGGGCTTGGCGTTTGCGCCTGAAGGTCGTTTAACAATGCCATCTCGGCTGATTGTGGCTGAATATGGTAACTATCAAATGTGGCGTTGACATATAAGCCACTGCGCTGCTCATTGAAAATATACGGAAATGCATCCCAACTGCCAAACGCCGCAAGTTTTTGACCGTATGCAGGCTTGTTATTAAGCCACTCTAAAAAGGTCACATTTTTATTGTTTTTAAGGGCATTGCTATCAATTTCAGGATCAGCCTGACCTGTGAGTATTTCGTTATACCCTGGGTATGAAAAGTACCAGTCATTGGCAACCGACATTTTAGACCCCAGTTCACGGTTGCCCACAACCACGCCTTGTTTAGCGATGGTTTGCCATAAAAACGGCATTAGTTTTTCGCGGCGCGTTTGCGCATTATCATTCCAATAGGCCTGCTTTAATTGCGCTGAGTCTTTGACAAAATCTTTATGTTCAATCAACTTACTATCCGCGCCCGAAAACACTTCTTGCCAACGTAGTCCATCAATCGTGACGACCACTACATTACTTGCCGCATAGGTTACAGATGAACACAGCGTTGCCGCGGCTAAAATCAGTTTTTTCATTGTCTACTCGCATGGTTTGAAGCAAAAAGAGCCTATATCGCATTCAAAATGAAATAAGGCTCTGTGTTAACTAATTAACTCAAACATTTGGTATTTAATCTTGATAGATAGTAGATCCCTTACCCAAAGTTCAGGTTCTTTCAAAAAACTGAGTAGCACGTCCTGTACTACTCAATTTGGAGATTAAAAGCGTGTTTGGAAGTTCAGCGCTGCTGTACGAGGTGCACCGATCCAACCGCCCCAACCACCGGCTACGCCGCCCATGTAGCTCTTGTCGAATAGGTTATTGACCGTAAAGCGAATTGATGCGCCTTTTAGGGCACTGCCGAAGTTTTCTAAATCAACGCCTACATATAAGTCACTCACCGCGTAAGCATCGATACGCTGAGTATTGGCTGAATCCATCCAACGCTCGCCTAGCCATTTTGTCGAAATACCCGCTGAGTAAGCTTCTGATTGCCAATCAAGTGATAACACCGCCATGTCTTCTACTGAACCAAATACCGTATTACCTGCGGCTATGCCCACTGTGCCATCAGTATATTCTGAGCTGTTGCTGGTATATGACATATACACAGATAGCTCTTGGCTTGGGTAGTAAGTTAATGAGGCTTCTACACCCGATGACTCGATACCACCGGTATTGATATAGCTGCCGTTTGTGCCAACCAAGTAGTCATTACCTGAATCAGAGCCCGGCGCAATGAAGGTTAAGCGGTTTTGGAAGTCGATGCTGTATAGGGTAATGCTGGCGTTGAAGTCTTGATTGTCGTAACGCACACCAAAGTCCATGTTTTCAGCGGTTTCGGCTTCAACGTTATCTAGTGCTGATGCATCTGCTTCTAACACTTGGTCTTTAATCGCGGCAAAGTTTTCTGCATAGCCTGCGAATACTTCTAGGCCATCAACTGGGGTGTACCACACCGCACCTGCTGACAACAATACATCTGAATCTGAGTTCACCGCTTTCGTGGCGCCTGTGTAAGTGTCTTTACTATCTAAATCAACAAGGTACTTTTTAAGACCTGCACGTACTGTGACACTTTCCATCTCGAATGAATCTTCAAGATAAAGCATGGTGGTTTCTACAGGGTAAGTACGGTCGTATTGGATCCAATAAGGTGTATGGTCGAACTCGTAGCTGCTTTTTGAATCAATGATTTTGTGCCAATCACGGTATTCTGAGCGCTCATAGTCTTCATACCAAATACCTGCACGAACCACATTGGTGTTATCGCCGATTTGCTTTTCCCACGTCAGATCTGCGTTAATACCGAATCTATCTTTTTGATAGTGCGTATTACGGTAAGAACCCACAGGGCGAGCGCCGTCTTCATAACAGTTAGGATCGTATTCTGCACCCGCACCACCGTAAGGGAATCCGATTGAGCTTTCACAGCCTGCAATTGGCGTCAGTGACTTACCATCGGCATCAACAAAATAGATTTTACCTAGCGAGCTGCCACCTTGTGCCGTATTGCCCGAAACCAGTTCACTGTGACCTTTAGAGCCATCATTTGTAACATCAACAAGATAAGGTGGTACCCAGTCACCACGGCCTTCGTTTTTATGGAAGTAAGCGTTTGCCGTTACTTCAACGTCACCGATCATGATATCCACTTCGATATAACCAAATAGGTTTTCACGTAGTGTTGACCAACCTTGACGATACACTTGGTCAATGTAAGGGACACCCGTCCATTCACCTAATAAGCCATCTGATTCTGGGTTTTGTTTAAAGCTCTCTAGTGAAACACGCTGATAGTTATCTTCGTGAACATCGTCGTAAGAAAGGTAAGCGGTAATTTCTAGATTGCTGTCCATGCCTTTCACAAACTTAGCGGCAAAGTGGTCTCGCTTGTTTTCCGCTGTACCTGTGATCCAGTCACTGTTGCTTGAATTTGAGTAGCTAAACCAGCCGTATGTGTCATCTAATACTTCACCCGTTTCAAGGCGCATGTAATATTTTTGCGCATCGAAGTTACCTAATGACAAGCTCGCAATGACCGCCTTTTCTGTGCCAGGGTCAATGGTGGTGAAGTTAAGCGTACCGCCTAGTGCTTCATTTGAACGAGATGCTACGTCAGCAGTACCTTGAGATACTTCTACGGCCATTAAGTTTTCAGTATCAATATAGCGGTTTGCCTTAGCACCACCGCCGTAGTTTGAGTTACCGTTGGCAATACCGTCAATGGTTATACCTACTTGCTGCTCATCTAAACTTAACTGGAAGCCACGAATTGAGACTGTTGTTGACCAATCATCAGAGCCAAATGTATCACCTTCATTGATTAAAACACCCGGTAGGTTATCAATCATCGCCATCGCACTGGTCATAGCCGATTGTTGCTTGAACATTTCATCTGATGTTGCGTTGTTAGCGTATGACACGCTTTTGCCAACAACGGTGATTTCTTCAATTTCTTGGTCTTTCTTTGCTTTGTCATCTTCTGCGTAAACAGGTGCAGATAACGCGCTTGCAACGGCAAGCGCCAGTAAAGATGGTTTAGTGATGCCAGTAGAGTATAAAGTTTTCATTATGATTCCCGAAAGTAATTGGTACATACCAAAGTAACGAACGGCGAAAATACTATCGGTGAATTATTACAGAGACTTGACAGAAATATGTATTATTTAAAAAATTGGTACAGACCAAAAAATCTATTTTTAGGTAAGCGCTTGTTCAGCTTTGACTGATGTGATACCTATAAATAAACCAAGTGAATTTGCGAATTAAAACCCTACATGAGTACCCAAAGTTTTGCCTACGCCCAAGTGCGTGAAGTGCTAACCAAACAGATAACAGAGCAGCAATTAACGGGCAGCTTGCCCTCAGAAAGGGAGCTCTGTGCAACGTTTGATATTGCCCGCTCAACACTTAGGCAGGCGCTCGGACAACTTGAAAATATGGGCCTCATTTACCGTAAAAACCGCAGTGGCTGGTATGTCTGCCCTAGAAAATTAAAATACGACCCCATGCAGCATGCCTCATTCTTACAATACACCACAGCGCAAGGGTTTCAGCCAAGTACCGTGCTGCTTGAGCAGAAAAAACAAAAACCCTGTAAAGAGATCGCCACTGCGCTTGAACTCGATGGCAGAGCCAGTCTAACCAGCATTTTACGTGTCCGCTCTGTGGATGGTCGCGCAGTGGTTGTCGAAGACTTAAACTTCAGTAACAAGCATTTACCTGACATAGACAAGCATGATTTATCGCTGTCTATCAGCATGTTACTTAAAAACACCTACCAACATCATAAAGTGCTTTATGATATCTCGGTGGAATCATGCTGCTTGTTTAATCCTATCGCACAGCATTTAGATACCTACGATGGTGCATTAGGCTTAAAGGTCACTCGTATCGTTAGAGATCAACAAGGCACGGCCTTTGAGTTCGACCGAGAATTTTGGCGCCATGATGCCTTAATGATTGAAAACAAAGCAAAACTTCAATTTTAATTACCCTGAGTTAGTACACTCGATTTGTTCAACGCGAAAAAAAGATTGTAAAACTACTGCAATACAAAGCCTCTACACTGAGTATTTATACCAATACTCTTAATTAAGCGTTCTATTTTGAGGCAAGGAAAACTTGTCGATAACGAGGCGGAAATTTTGCTATTTAGTTGTTCTAAACAAAAAATTCCCAACGAAGTTAGCGTCAGTTTTAATCCCTCAAAATGATTGTGTATTATTGAGGATTGGTATTGTACTAGCTAGTTTGGTTCATACCAAATTGGCGCATTTTTAAAAGGTGTGTCATATGCTCAGTGAGCTTAGCAGCAAGATAAAACATAAACTCAGCACTAATACCCTATTGTTTTGCATCTACGCCATTATTGCAGCCTGTAGCACCTATGCGTTTATGTATGGTTTTCGCAAACCTGTCGCTGTTGGTTTATATGCCGACACCTCATTATTAGGCCTCTCACTCAAAACACTGTATTTAACGGCACAAATTTTTGGTTATGCGCTCTCTAAATTCATTGGCATTAAAGTCATTTCTGAATTACAAAGTCACGGTAGAGCCAAAGCCATCCTCACTTTAGTGATTATCGCTTGGCTTGCACTGCTCGGTTTTGCGCTTACCCCACAGCCTTACAATGCTGCTTTTATGCTCTTAAATGGCCTGCCGCTCGGCATGGTATGGGGCATTGTATTTAGTTATTTGGAAGGCCGAAGAGTCACAGAAATATTAGCCGCAGGGTTATGCACAAGCTTTATTGTTGCCTCAGGGTTGGTAAAAACCGTAGGTAGCTATTTAATGATGGACTACGGCGTGACTGAGTTATGGATGCCATTTGCCACAGCCAGTTTATTTTTGCCCCTATTAGCATTATCTGTGTGGATGCTTGATCAACTTCCTCCCCCTAATCAAGCTGATATCGACCAGCGCTGCGCCCGTGTTCCCATGACCAAAGAAAGCCGCAAAGAGTTACTTCAATTACTTGGTTTTGGCCTCACATTATTGATCATAGGGTATGTGCTGCTCACCGTACTGAGAGATTTACGCGATAGTTTCGCCGCCGATGTATGGCTAGCAACCGGCCTTGATGGCGCCCCAGCACTTTTTACACTTACCGAGTTACCGATTGCACTGGTGGTGCTCGTCATTGTGGCACTGCTCAAACTGATTAAAGACAACCACCTTGCAATGGTGGTTAACCACTTACTCATTTTTACTGGGTTCACAATCACTTTACTAAGCTCGCTCGCCTATCAACAAGGAATGTTGAGCCCTATTTATTGGATGGTGTTAAATGGCATAGGCCTCTACCTCGCCTACGTGCCCTTCTCGACTACGCTATTTGAACGCTTAATCGCAACATTTAATCGCCCTGCTAACGTTGGCTTTTTAACTTATCTCGCTGACTCGTTTGGCTATTTAGGTACAGTCGGCGTGATGGTGTATCAAAGCCTTGTGATTACCCAAGTTGATTGGAATGACTTTTTGCGAGAGCTGAGTATTATCACTGGTGCTTTAGGCGCGGTGTTAAGTGCAGCTTCGCTTGGGTATTTTGTTTATAAAGAAAGAGAAAATAACCAAAAGCGCTTTCAATCACAGTTAAAAGCGCAGATAGGATAAAAATAAAAGTTAATTCCAATAGTAATTTAGCTTCAACTGCCAAAGTGTTTGCTCTGATGATTTATATATCAAGCGAATATCAGCGTCCTGGTTAACTGGCACCACAAGCTCAACATTTTTACTCAATTCAGCTGTTTGCTTATGATAGAAACGTTCAACGGCAGCACGCATTTTAATATCTTGGTAAATATCACTGATCACACCGACTTCAATAGATGCATCAATCACTTGTGCAGTACTTGCTAGCTCACCAAAATATCCGTTTACCATGCCATAAACTAAACTACGATCGTCATTAAATAGCATAGATTTACCAGCGCCACCCATTGCAAAGGTGCTTTTGCAGCCTTGGCAATTTGTTCTATCACGTTCAAATCCTAAATTCAGCTGCCAAGACCAGCCGCCTTCATTTACCCAGTCTGTATACGCTGGATTGAAAGATTCTAAATCGAGAATGTGGAGTTTCTCCACATACATATTCGAATCACGAACTGCGATTTCAACATCTAGCATCTCTAAATTCGAATAAGGTACTCGCGCAATATCAGATGCGAGTGAATCAAAGTAACTTAAGCGAAAACCCAGATTAGACTGAACTTTAGAGCCCACATCTAATGCTGAAACTGAATAATTTGATGGCTTTTGCGCTTTATGAGGCGCACTTTGAAGATAATTATCGACTTTTATCTCATTACCTATCGGCAATTTCAACCTTGCTCTGACCAAAGCTTTTTTCAGTGCTTTAACATGATCTGGCTCATACTGTTTTAATTGCTGAAGCTGAACAAATTCAAATAGCACTTCGATGATTTTTTTCTGAGCACGCACATTCAGTGATGTGAAGTCTGCACTTTTTAATAATTCTGCATTATTAAAAATACGCTTTGCGAGCGCATTTTCTTGGTCATTTAAATGTTGTTGATGCTGATAAAAAGCACTGTTTCGCGATGGCGTGAATTTGATATCTCGAACTAAGGGTTGGTTGTTATGCTCAGCAACTGCTAGCTTGGAAAAAATTGTCGCTGGGATCACCCAAGGTGACAACTCATTTGTTAGTTTATCGCCTGCGACCAACTCAATCACTTTGGCAATGTGAAACGCACAGTTTTCATCGGCAAAATAATACGTGTATTTTGCACCCATCAACTCCCAGATATGATTGCTAATTAAACGCACTTCATCAGCCGTTAGATTGAGTTCATATTCCCATAAATCTCTGAGCTCTACTTCACCATAATTATGCTGATGGCGATAAAATAATTGATCAGAAAAACCTGCAATATAGCCACCAAACAACCCTTTACTGATATACACAAGACCATTTTCGTTCTCAGGCACAATGGCACCATAATTGATGCTGTAATCAAGTAACTTGTTATGTGATTCTGTCGCCCTATTAAGTTTCAATAACATATGACCATAGAGCGATGCAGGATTACTCATATAGCCTGACGCAAAAACCAAACTAGCCGAGTGAATAGGTTGGCTCTCTCGCCACTGAGTTAACTCGTCGCAAGCACTGCTTGGCTGTTCAAACTTTAAACCTTGTTGCTGCAGCCATTGATATCTAGCGGGATACCGACATTGTTTTTCAGGCTGTGTGTTAAAGGCGTTAATAGTCGCTTGAAGTTCACGATAAGGATCTTCTTTACCAGTAGATGACAAGAAAAAATCATCACTGATGATATAACTTTCAAGGTCTTGCGGTGATTTATAGTGACCTAGTTTTAACCATGTTGGGTGTTGTGCGAGTTGCTCAATATCAGTTGCAGAATAAGTATTAAATGACAGAGCAGAGCAAATAAGAAAGGATGAGATACGTCGTAACATAGAGGGAAAGTGGGCATTACTGCCCACCTAATCGATTAGATTGCAGAACAGCTAGCAGCGAACTGGCTAGTTACTTTGCTTTCTACGATGTTGTAAAGTGCTTGAGCATCAGCAGCTGGCTTATCCGCATAATCGTTACGGATTGCAGAAACGATGTCAGCGTGTGCAGTCGCTTCACAGCCACGTACATTTAACATTGCAGCTACGTACTCACCTTCACCTTGTGCAATTTCTTGCTCAAGTACAGGGAAAGTTTGCTGAATAAACTGAGCTGTCTTAACATTTGCACCTTTACAAGTGTCTTGAGACGAAGCATTTGAAGTAACAGCTGTAGTACCAAGGTCCCAGATGATGTTTGATAAAGTTGCAGCAGTACCGTTATCAGGGAAAATCATTGCACCTAAGCCACATTGTTGCCAAGGGTTGATGTTTGCTTGTGCTGGAGCTGCTAGGAATGCACCCGCTAGGATAGCTGCAGAAAGAGTTGCTTTTAACATTGTGAAATCCTTATTTTAAATTTTATTTCCCAAAAGGGAGTCAAATTTTATAGTGTGAAAAAAAAATTAACAATCATTTAATTTTGATCTGAACTGCTTAAGCTTAAACTTTAGATTTTGGTGATGGCATTTTATGACATACACCTATTGAGCTCGTGGGTTTTTATGGTATTTGGGTGACTTTGGCCCAGGTAACAACCCATCATGTTTATTTGTCGACAACAGCCTATTTGTTGCTTTTTTTGACATATCAAAACCAACATCGAAAGCATTATCTAGAACTTGATTTACTAGCGCTGAAAATAGCATACCAGCCAACCCATCATTGCTCTGTGCCCTTTCCTCACTTGATGAAGCTTTAGCTTGACCTTGCCACAGTAATTCTCCTGTTTTTAAATCAATTAACCGAGCCGATAGCCTCACAACAGTATCACTGGCTAACACTGAATAAGACGTGCCGTAATTATGTATCTCAATAAACAAGGCCGCATCTGCCGCAAAAACTTCTTGTAGTTTGCTCGGTGCCAGTTGGTGAATTTCTTCTGCGATGGTGTAACCATTTTGTTTAAAGGTCTCTTCAACCAAAACCATTGGAAATACATAATAACCAGCTTCAGCCAAAGGTCGTGTTACATTGGCTTTTATTGAGGCTGCTGCAACTAGTTCATAAGAATGATTTACCGGAGGCAGTACCAAGATTGATAGAGGATCACTCTGTTTAAAAGCGGCATAATCATGGCTCGCTTTTTGTGTCGAACACCCTTGGGCCAAAGTGAGTAACAGCAATAACATGACTAACTTTAAGCTATTCATTTTTATTGCCTCTCATATTAGCCATCAAAAAATTAATGTAGCCTTCAGACTCTGGAAAATAGGCCTTTTCTAACTCGAAATTCTGTAAGCCTTCATTTTTATTACCAGCTTGCATATGCAAATACCCCAAATGCGCATAAACACCTGGTGCCACTGGCTTTGATTTTGCTTTCGCCCTATCAATTAGCGTATTTAATTCAGAAATTTGCTCAGATAATGACTGACCTTCACCTTTGAAATGACTATATAAGACTTGGTTATAATCACCGTGGTAATAAAGAGGTTGAGTTGTTTCGCACCCAGTAAGAATAACAAGACTACTGATAAAAATGAGTAACAAGTACTGTTTCATGGGTTACCCTCAATGACTAAAAGTGACCTTTATCCAAACCTGTAATTAAATTATTAACAGCTTCTCTCAGTGCTAAATCTAACACCTTGCCATTGAGTGTCGCGTCATAACTTGCGGTGCTACCAAATCCAACTACCTCACGGTTAGACAAGTTATATTCACCGGCTCCTTGCACTGAATAAACAACTTCAGAAGTATTTACATCCACAACATTTAAGCTCACTTTTGCATAGGCGATTTGTGACTTTCCTTTACCCAAAATACCAAATAGCTGGCGGTCCCCTTCTTGCTTTCTGCCAAACCCAGTAACGCCACCAGTAAGCACATAGCGTGCTCCTTGAATATTTTGTTTTGCATCAGCAAACTGCGCTTCTTGGCTTAAAGCCGATAAGTTGCTTCTATCTAAAACACTGAATCTTTGTGATTGCTGTAAGTGGGTTTTAAGAATGGTTTTTGCTTGCGATCCTAAGCGGTCTTCACCTGATGAAAAAATGCCATTGTGGTAGGTTGAGCGATTTTGAATATCACCAAGTGACACCTTTACTTTTTCGCCCTGATATTGCTCTAATGGCTGATTCACAGTTACTGGTTGAATGACTCGTGATGACTCTGTAGCTGTACAGCCAGATAAAACAGCCATAGTGAGTGAAGAAATTAAAATTAATTGTGTGCGTGTGTTCATGTCAAGTTTACCCCGTTCCTTATCCGACTGAGTTAAAGTATGACAACGTATACATCCAGATTCTGTGAGAGAGATGTTGTGAAGTGTTAAAAAATGTTTGAGTAATTGCTCAATCGAAATAAGTGACTCTATCTCTACCTAAGCGTTTGCTTTCATAAAGGGCTTGATCTGCCCGAGACACTGCGGTTTCAAAGTTCATATCCTGTTGCCATTTTGCTACACCAAAGCTGAGTGTCACCTTTAACTGTTCACGGCTGACCTTATGTTGCTGCAAAAGTGCGGTGATCAAATCTATAAAGCGTTGAACAGTATGCTTATCACTTTCATGCACAATTAATAAAAACTCTTCTCCCCCCCAACGGATCGCCAAATTCGGCTGTTCAAAACAATCAATAAATATGCCTGAGACGATACGTAAAACATCGTCCCCTCTTTCATGGCCAAACCTGTCATTAATACGCTTGAAATGATCAATATCAGCCATAACAACAAACACAGTGTCTTTGCCATAGCTTTCAAACCAGTTTGGACAACTTAAATGCTTTTGTGCAAAGCGTCGATTATGCAATCCTGTTAAGGCATCCTTACTTGCCATTAAAGTCAGCTCTTCCCGTGACTGAATACTCATTTCTCGCAGCGAGGCCAGTGCAAAAATCATTGGTAGCCCGCTGATCAATACATTTGAAAAATGAATGTAAGGTAATAAATTAGGGTAAGGAAAATGACTAATATTAGGAAATTCGAATGTGACCAAGATGGCAAAGGTAAACATCATCGTGATTGCAAAAGCGATTGAACGAGAAATTGGGATTGTCTGCTCTACCAGTAGAATACATGCGATGGCCCACAAATAGTAATGAAAGCCCAACTCAATACCATAGGTGAGGCTTACAGCAACCGAATGAACTAACACTTCAAGGCAAATAAGTTGTAATCCTCCTGCCACTTTGCCATTTGATAACAAATTCAAACCAACGGCCCAACAAACAACGCTGAGAATGTTTAACCCCGATAACCAATAAGCTTCAATGTAAGCAAAAAAGAAGACTAATGCGGCATGCAAATAGAGGCAATACCAAGCGACCTTGCTTAATATGGCGACCTTTTTTTGCTCAATCGAAAAAAAATCCTGACTTCGTATACTCACTATCGCTTCTTTATTTAGATTTTGTTCTTATCAAGTATAGGAAAGATTATTCCATTTATAACAACAAAAACACCAATTTATCAGCACAACCCTAAAGTTGAGTTTTATTCATATTAGAAATAGAAGTGAGTTGATGCTTTATTCCCAAGGCTATATCTTGAACATTGATTTATTAGAAAGGACTAAGACTAAAATGAAATATATTTTACCAATCTCTATTGCACTGTGTGTGTTCACCTCTTTTGCTAGTCACGCCTTTTATCCCAACAAAGCGAAATATGCTATTAGCCTCAGCTTTGATGATGCGAGGAAATCTCAAGTTGATATAGGTGTTCCGATCCTAAACAAACATGATGTGAAAGCGACTTTCTATCTTATGCCATACCATATGCAGGGCAAAGAACAGCAATGGAAACGAGCAGCAGAAGCAGGTCATGAAATCGCAAACCACACAGCGAGCCATCTATGCACAGGGAACTTTCGCTGGCTAAGAAAACAAAACAAAGGGCTTGAACAAAGTAGTTTAAGTTTTTTAAAACAAGACATTAAACAAGCCCAGCAATATATTGAGACACATACCGGTGCAGCCCCAAAAGGGTTTGCCTACCCATGTGGGCAAACATTTGTTGGCCGAGGTGCTGAGGTAAAGAGCTATGTACCTTTAATTGCCGAAACATTCAGTTATGGCCGAACCTGGAATGATGAAACAGCCAATGATCCTTTCTATTACGACCCGGCGCAGATACGAGCCTTTAGTATGGACGGAAAAACCTTTGAGCAACTGAAAGCGCTTATTGAGCAAGCTAAATTTAACAATGCATGGATTGTACTCGCCGGCCATGAAGTAGGTAAAAAAGGGCCTTACACGGTTGATGAACATGCACTTCAACAATTAATTCAATTTTTGAAAGACCCTAAAAATGAATATTGGCTAGCTACGGTGAGTGATGTACATGAATACATAAACAAAAAACATGAATAAGTTCGAATCAAAGCAAATGATTAAAGTTGCAAAAATGAAAACAAACAAAAATAAAATATTTTTTATTTAGTTTTTTTTATATTAAAAATCCATTTTTTTATACTAAAAGGGTATTTAATGTTTTATCCCTAGCACATTAGATTAGTGATGCGTAACTAAAAAAGAACCACGCATTAAGGGATAAAACATGAAAAATAAAACTCTAACGCACAGCTTGTTAAGCATCGCTGTTGCAAGCTCTTTGTATTCTGTACCTATGACTGCTTCTGCAGAAGAACAAGCAAAGGATGAACTTGAAGTAATCACTGTTACTTCACGTAAAAAAGTAGAAACGATTGTTGAGATACCTATGAGTGTATCAGCCGTTTCTGAAGTTGAAATGGCCAACCGAAACTATGTCGATGCCTCTGACTTATTTAGAACGCTAGCCGGTGCGGCGGCACCTCGAGGTCAACTTATTCTACGCGGTTTAAGTGGTGGTAACTCAGCAGCGCCTGGCACTACAGCTACATTTACCGATGATATTCCATTCGCATTTACAAACCTAGCTGATGTTGAACGTGTCGAAGTATTGCGTGGCCCTCAAGGTACATTATATGGTTCAAATGCCATTGGCGGAACCGTTCGCGTTATTACTAAAAAGCCAGTACTCGATGAATTCGAGCTGTTCGGTACCATGATAGGAAAAATGGAAAAGAACGTTGATGGCTATGATACTAGTATGTCACTGGGCATTAATGTTCCGCTAGTTGAACAGACCCTTGCTCTTCGTGTAAACGGTAACATCCAAAACGATCAACGCCCAATGTACAATGTTGCAACTGGTAACCAAAGCGAAAGCCAAGAAAACTTCCTTCGTTCACAGCTTTTGTGGCAAGTAGATGATAATACTGCAGTCACTTTTGGCTATGTGCGCACAGAAAATTCATCTCAGGGCACAACTTTAGGCGATACCTCTAAGCCGGGCGGTTACTACAGCCTACGCTACATAGATAACCCAGATACAAAATATGGCTATGACGTCGAGCATCAATGGAATGAATGTGACCCAGAGTGGGGTCGAGTACGTTGTGTTCAAGGCGGAGATTTTGTAAAAGGCGCTGTAGATAAATATGCTGTTTACAGTATATTCGATGGCTACTCTCAAAACGAGAATGATCTATTCACTTTAAATGTCAGCGTAGATAGCATCGCAGATATTGCCTCATTTACTTATGCAGGTTCTTATCGTGAGAACGAAGGAAGCTCTCTGGACGATTGGTCTCGTTTAGACGGCGCTGACATGTTTAAAACATGGATCGTCAATAAACGTGAAAGTAAACGCACAACTCATGAAATTCGCTTCCAAAACTATGACTTGAATAGCCCATTATCATGGACAGTTGGTATGTTTTACGACAAATATAGCACGCCTTCTATTCCTGATTATCAATGGCAATACCTAGAAAGTGGCGATGATATCTCTGCTGCTGCTAACTATTGGTGGTCTTGGTCTGGCTTAGATGTGCGTCAAATGGGTATCGATAAATTCGGCGATGGCAGCAAGATCTGGAACCTTCGAGAATACGGCTCATGGGATAGAGAGTTAGCGCTATTTGCCGATGCGAGCTATACCATAGAAACAAAAGATATGGGCGAATTTGAAGTTAATGCCGGTATCAGACGTTTTGACTTAGAAGATTATAGCCATAGTGAGAGTGAAGGTATTTGGTCAGAAGAAGTGACGCTCACTGGTGGTGAAGAAGATGGTAACCGCTTCAAGTTTAGCCTTTCATGGCGCCCTGAAGACAATTATTCAATCTACGGCTTATACTCTGAAGGTTACCGCCCAGGTGGTAATAATGGCCCACTTGCAGCTGCATGTCAGGCTGATCCGAATGCTAACCAAAGAAATGATCGTTACACGTCTGATTCTATCGATAACTATGAAATTGGTTACAAAGCCTCTCTATTTGACGGTCGTTTTAACTTCACATCGGCGGCATACCATATAGATTGGACAGATATTAGAACAAGCATTTATATGGACACTTGTGGCTTTAGTTACACAGCAAATGCAGGTGAAGCACAGTCACAAGGTTTAGAATTTGAATCAACAGCAACACTTACCGACACCTTACAGCTAGTATTCAACGCCTCTTACACTAAATCTGAGCTTACTAAAGATAATGCAGCGATCAGTGGTAAGAAAGGTGACGAAATGACAATGGTGCCTAAATACAATGCTTATATCGCTTTAGATAAAGAGTTTGAATTAAACGGCAAGCCAGTGTTCGTTCGTGCTGACATGAGTGCTTATGGTAAGTATAAAACTCACTTTAATACCAAAGAGGGTGACCAAGTTCCTGCTTACAAGATTTTTAACCTATCTGCTCGCTACGAAGTGAATGAAAACGTGAAATTAAGCTTACACCTTAATAACGTATTTAATAAAGAAACTGAACTTTATAAGAGAGACCGTAGCCGCTCTAACAGTGCAACGGCGCAAAAATACATAGAGTTCTTACCTGAGCGTACCGTATCAGTGCGTTTAGACTATGTGTTCTTTTAAAAGTACTTTATAACTTTATTTCCCCTAAAGCCTGCCCTGCAGGCTTTTTTAATCTGGTAATTTCTCTATTTCAGCCCATAAGCTTTCAGCCTCAGCGGTTAACATAGAATAAGTTCTGATATCACCATTACGCTGAGCATGCATCGCCTTCTCTAATAGCGCGTCATACTCTTTACGCATTTTCTTTTTCGGATTTCTTTTAAACAAACCAAACATTGACGCTCTCCTAAATAAAATCTTGAATACGTAACTGAGCGTTATCAGATCAACTTTAAGTTCTCTATATCGTGCTTGCTGAAAACTGAACCAAACTCGAACAAAAAACGTTCAATAATTGCTGAAAGGCTTAAAAGTTTAACGAAGTCATTTTATACCAGTCCTTTTGGCTAAGTATGCTTCATTGAAAAGTGATGTTACTCATAGAGGTGATTGCGATGCATGATGATGAATTTGATATCTCCGCCTTAAAACAGCTAGGCAACCATGACAAAGACGAAATTCTCAGCCGGTTAAGAAAGAAGCAACGAGATCTAGATAGCTCCCATGAACAGGCACAAATTGAGTCCCAACATGGCTTAGATTACCTGTTCGATGATTTAGACAACTTAGATTGAACTATTTTTTGGCGTAGGCGTATTAACAGTTGGGTTTCTCATCTCCCTTCTTGTTGACTTTCCCTTGAGAGTGCAGACAAGGAAGCTTTTATTAGCGAGTCAATGGGTGAATCATTCAAGTGGTTCACCCATTTTTTATTACAACCCCGCCATTTGTGCTTCGGCATCAATACCTACTTTAGCTAATCGCTCTTTTCGCCAATTTAACCACCAATATGACGCGTGATTGGCAATAAATTCTCTATATTCGGCTAACTCATGACTCTCACCTTGGCTTTGCTTAAGCTCTAGCAGTAATAAAGCACTGTTTAAGCTCAACCAATTCAAATGCTGACCACGGCCAATATTAAATGAGCGTTTAGCATAAGTGATGGCATTATCTATATCATCGAGTGCCCGATAATATTGTGCATGTAATAACGCAGAACGCGCAGGCTCTGTTATTTTTTCTACCACTTCAAGCGCTGCTTCAGGTTTGTCTAATCTTAAATATAACTTTGATAACTGATCAGCAGAAGAGAAAAACACCCAATAGTTTTCAGGTGTCACTGGCTTATCTAACACCTCATGATAAAACTTAATGCGCTCTTCCTCGGTTTGGGCAAACAAGGCAAAGTGATACATAGGCAGCATATAATGAGAGCCATCTAACTGGTATTCAGCCAGTAAGGTTTTCGCTTGAATAAGATAATCCATGCGTTCTTTTTTCATACCAAATTTACTGGCCTTGATAGAAAGCAAAGTATAAGCGCGAATTTCAGCGACCGGCTTTTTGCCCAGCCTTGCTAAGCTTGCAGCCTTGTATAAATAGCGGTGTATCGCATCATAATCTTCTTTAGTGTGCGCAATTGAATGCGCAAGTTCAGCCATCGATTTATTTACTTCTGCCTGCAAATCATAAATATGCGCATCAGAGAGTAATAGCTCAGCTTGTTCATAGAATGTTTGTGCGCCAATTGGGTCTCGCTTACCTTGATAAAGCTGCCCCTTTAGCCACTTACCATAGGCGTAATAAAGCGGATGTTTTAACTCACTCTCGGCCAATAAAAGTTCGATATAGCCGCTAGCAGAATCAAATTTATCCGCTTGAATAAGTTGATGTGCTAATAATGGTAAAGCATGCAATGACTCCTCCATGGAATCATTCATTAAAGAGAGCTCAGCCGAAAGTAATGACTCACTTTTCAAAATAAAGTAGTCACTCTTGGCTATCTTACTTAAAAGTGTATTGGTCTGCGTCGCAAGATCAGACATAGACCGACCATACAAGTAACTGCTCCAACTACGCTCAGGACCTTGTACTAGTAACTCAAGTAAATAAGGTACCTGCTTACGCGTGGCTGAGTCGCCATTATTTTTTAAGATCCCCGTAAATACCAGCGCGTTGTTAACGCTTAATTTTTGATACTGCATAAATGGTGAGTTTATAAACGCTCTGGTATCAAGCGCTTTATTCTCAAGCGCAAAATCAAGTTGAGTATGTAAAGCAGCTAATTCGTCTTTAAAATGTCTCGGACTGTCGGCCGTGAAAGGAATAAACTGCAAGTCACTGTGCACAGCTTGAGTGTCACTTTTAGAGTTTTGTTCTTTTACTTGCGGGCCTAGTTTGTTGCTAAAGATGTCATGTTCTGCAAGATAGTAAGCAGCACCTGAAATCAAAATAATAACCATCAAACATGCCATAACAATACGCTTGTCGAATGTTTTCTTTAAGCTTGTTGGCTCGACAGTACTTTCAAGGGGTGACTTTTTCTCTTCTAATTTTTGCTCTACTTGCTGACTGGTATTTGCTCTTTGAGAATGATTAGGCGTTTGCCGTTTCTCCGATGAGGCATCAATTACAATTAATTCTAGCTGCCATTGATAACCTTTTTTTGGAAAGGTTTTGATTGCATCATCACCTAAAATTGCACGTAATTGACTGATATTCTGAAAAACAACTTGCTCAGACACCACCTTTGAATGCCAGATTGCTGTGAGGATATCCTCTTTACTAAATATTTTTTGAGGGTTGGAAATAAACAGGGCCAGTAAATTAGATTGAGTACTATTAAGCGGAATAACCTCTCTAGCTTTATATAAGACAGACTGACTTTCATCAAACTCAAAACCTAGAAACTGGATCATACTGCGCGCAACCTTTGCTTTTATACCAACCCGCTTAACTGAGGTGGTATTTGTATTTTGTCAGTGTCGAAAACACGGCCCCGCTCAGTGTACGACAATCAGGGCCGAATTCAATCTAAGGTGTTTTCAATCGCTTATAAAACTGAGAAAGACTAAAGTTTTTTCACATCTAACCAATTAATTGAAAGACGTGTTCGCTCGCCGACAGGTTGAATTGTGAGCGTGTGCGTGCCTTTAGGTAAAGTCACTGGTACTGCACTTACCGTTTGCCAACCGTTTTCACCCGTTGTGGTGATGTCTTTCAACAACTGACCATTCAATAACACAGAAAATGTTTGTTTGTCGCCACTGTGAAATACTCTTGGTTCAAGTGTGTATTTACCTGCTTTGGTTACTTTCACTTGGTAGTCAGCACTGGTATTACGCATATTCGCAAACACCAAATCGTGTTTTGGCTCTTGAGATGAGTTTCGAACACTCACTTCAGTACCTTGACTGAATGCCTCGGCTTGAATGCGAGCCGGTAAGGTATGGGTATATACGGCATTTGAATCCGCTGTATTTGAAGCGAGTCCCTCTCGCTCTCCAATCTGAGGTGTCACTTTATAACGAGCTTTATTCTTGCTTGGCTTATTATCAACATATTTTAGTCCTGACACGCCTTCTGCAATCACTAGCTCTTCATTAGAAACCAAATCTAGACGAGTCACTTTATAAGTCGTACCAACCATATCTTGTTGATGCTGCCAAGTTAGAGTCACTTCTCTGCCTTTGTCTTTCAAAGAAAGCTTAGATACTTTACTTGGGTAATCCGCTATTTGCGCATGCACTATTTTGGCTTGCTTTTGTGCTTTCGCTAACCCGGTCACAAATTGGTCGCTACCAGCCTGTGCAGGGAGGGCTTTACCTTTTGTATCAAGTACCAAACGAAAACCTTCTATTGCCGCGATAAAATCATCAGCCATTTCACCTCTTCGGTCCAGATCTGGTACCTCCCAGTGCCAACTACTGCCTTTAGCAATACGTGAAGTACAATTAGCTTGAGTCACAGGAGCACCACCTTGGGGAAATCGCTGCTTGCCATCAACATAACAATCAGCAACTACCTCTTGAATGTTACCAAGCAAGTCATGCACACCATATTTATCCGCTTTATATAAGCCTACGGTCGAAGAAAGTATCTCTTTGTCATTACAATCCTCAATGGTATAAGCAGATGAATATGGGGCTTGATACACTTTGCCTGTCATCGCATTTGCGTGTTGATCTGCTAAGTTGGCTATTTCACATACTTGATGACGCTTTTTACCCTTTTCAGAAACATACTCGTCATACCCCCCAGTCCGCATCACATATAACCACTGCGCTTCTGACATAAGTCGATACTGCTTACCCGTTTTATCTGAAAGCCATTTAGCATACTCTTCAGCGCCCTTTGTCCCAATACATACCACTGGGTGATATTCAGAAAGATTAAAAAAATTGTTATCCCACGAGCCATCTCGCTCACCCGCACCAAACCATCCTGGGCCAATTTCGTGCATACAATTTGTTGGTGCTTTATAACCTGTATCTTCAATGAATTTTCTAAACTCTGCCACCGTGAGCTCATATTTTGCCATTTGAAATGGCTGCATAGACACTTTATATCGACCTTCCCCTGCATGGTCTTTAGCCATAAAGCTACCCGCAGGAATACTGGCTGTAGGCGGTTCGAAATATGCCACTGATTGGGTGTTTGCGAATGCTTGAGTACTACTCAAAGCAACGACTATTGAAAGGATCTTTTTAACCATTGTGTGCTCCGTTTACATCTGTTTTGTTATTGAGCAAACAATAGTGAGCACACAGTTTTTAGTCTTATTATTTTTCTAAAAAATTTTTCTCTCGTTATTTAAGCTTTAAATACAATGACTTTAGATTTTTTATAGCTTCTACTATGTTATAAAAACTAATATAGGCTTTTCGTAAACTCGCTTCGAAATCTTAGTCGAATAATAAAAGTGCGTCGTACACTGTTGAGTTTTTCACACATTTACTGCCATGTTCTACACTTAAAGCATATCTTACTGTCATTACATGCTGTGGAAATCTCCTTAAGGGTGCTATGAAATTAAAGACTGGGTTTATCATTTCCCAAGCCAGTATTATTATCAGCCTAATTGTGACCCTTGTTGGTGGGCTTTTTTTATATCAACAATCACAGCTTAATAAACAAATAGATCAACACCTTCTCCAATATAAAAATGCATTCACCCGCTTTCTTTACCTACAACCCGCATTTAGCCTGTATCGCTCGAAAGACATTGAAAGCGACTTAAAAAAACATAAAAACGATTATGCATTAGCCACAATGTCACTCAAACAGCACATTGAAGATGACAGCATTGCCCTACTACTACTTAACCAAATTCAGGTGGGGGTTGGTGAGTTTGAAAAAAACTTACTTGAACAAATCAAACTTCAAAGGCGTTTAGGGTTCAATGAAGACAGAGGATTAAGAGGTTTTTTTCGTCATGCCGTCCATGAGCTACAGGCCATTACTGAAAAGTTAGAAGATGCCGAGTTTGAAATTCTAATTTTAGAACTGAGACGCAGAGAAAAAGACTATCTACTTCGTTGGGACCCTAAATACCTCAAACTACACACTCAACTGATTGCACAAACACAGCAGTTAATTAATACCCGTTACCCCTTAAAAAATGCTGATTTAAATTTAAGGCTCAATGAATATATTCAAGGTTTTAATCAATATATATATCATTTAGAAACCCAGGGGCAGCACGCTTCGCAAGGATTAAAAGGTAAAAATAACGCACTATCAATAGAGCTGGGAGAACGTTTTGATACGCTATACCAGCACCTCAATGAGCAACAAGCTGCAACGTCGCCAAATTACCTTAGAAAGATTTTTTTACTTATTTTAGCAACCACCATTATCAGTCTCTCCATTTCATTTGTGATTAACCGCAGAGTGACTTTTTCACTGATTGCTGTCACAAAATTTATCAGAAAACTGTCTAACAGTGATGATTTTAGTGAGCGATTAGAACTTGGTGGTAATGACGAGCTATCTCAGTTTAGTGATGATCTAGGCATATTATTAAGCCATATTGAAACACTCATAGAAAGGCTCTCACTAGCCCAAAATAGGCTTGTCGAAGATGCCAAAATGGCAAGTTTAGGCGGCCTCGTAAAAGGTTTTGCGCACGAATTAAACACCCCCTTAGGCGTTGCAATAACCAGTGAATCTTTCCTTAGGGAGAAGGTGGGCAAGCTTAAAAATGACTTCAAACAAGGCAAGATTTCGAAAGCAAACCTACAAGTTTTATTACAGGAGTTTGATGACTCACTTAATTTAATAGAAAGCAATTTAACTCGCTCTGCGGAGCTCATAAGCAGCTTTAAGCAGGTTG
Source organism: Pseudoalteromonas sp. SS15 (assembly GCF_049257195.1). Taxonomy (NCBI): domain Bacteria; kingdom Pseudomonadati; phylum Pseudomonadota; class Gammaproteobacteria; order Alteromonadales; family Pseudoalteromonadaceae; genus Pseudoalteromonas; species Pseudoalteromonas sp. SS15. Next base: position 433,975 of record NZ_JBMMUD010000003.1, on the reverse strand, counting down.
CCTCACATCAAGAATATGATGAGCTCGTCGAGTTTGATATACACGAATTTTTAGACAATCTTGTCATCAGCCTAAGACACGAAATTGATAAACATGATGCATGTATCTCTCTCGATATTCCTAAAGGAATGATTGTAAAAAGTTACCTTGGGGCTTTTGGGCAAATATTCACTATTTTTATCGTAAACAGCCTACGCCATGGTCAAGTTGAAAATAGAGTGCTCAACATTGAAGTTTCGTGCAAGTTTGTCAGTGGCGCTATTCATTTCAGGTTTAGCGATGACGGCGTGGGTGTAAAAGAAGATCTACTTGATAAGGTGTTTGAACCCTTTGTGACGACAAAACGAGGTGAAGGCGGAACAGGCTTAGGGCTAAGTATAGTTTATAACTTAGTCACCCAGCGCCTAGGAGGCCATATTGAATTACAAAGTATTGAAGGCAAAGGCATCTGTATTTATATGCACTTCAATGACATCCCATTTCGTCAACACTTTGAGTAAGTTACCTAAAATTATGAAAAGGCCTTTATTAAACTTTGAAAGTAACCTTCAACGGAGTCTTGTTGAGCCGTATGCTGAACTAAACAGGTATGGACCGCTGAACGCACGCGTTCAGCTTGTTGATGGTATTCATAACAGGCATTTACTGGGTTAATAATAGTGCTAATATCCGTATTGATTAAAATACAAGCTTGAGCAAGTACCACCTTGCCACCACTATTTTTAAGCACCACGCGCTGTGCTGTTCCAACCACTTTTTTGCCTGCGATATTAAGATTGTAATCACCATCACAATAAGAAAACTCAGTGGCATGCACATCTACTTTCACATTGTATAACGCAAAAAACCGAGATAGTTTGTCACAAAAATCTTGATAGGCTTTTGGTATCGAATAAGGCGTTTGCTTATCCCACACATACATATAAGAAACATTAATCACTCCAGGTACTTGCGGTACTGGTGCGCCACCTGTTTTGCGACTAAACAGCTGCCACCCCATTTGCATAAGCTGTAGATGCAACCCCTCTGAGCTTTGCCATTTATTACCTGACGGCAAAACTAATGTTGGCTTATCTGGTTGCCACAAAATCAAAGCTTCATTTAACTCCCCTCTTTGCAATTGACCTAAGACTTCCGTTTCTTTTGTAAATACATTTTCAACCTGAATATTTGGATACAATAAGAGTTTAGGTTTCATAAGCTAATGATCTTATTTTAATAATTTTATCAGTAATATATAACAAAATAAGAGTGAGTAAAGGTAAGTTTGTTAACACAAAAAAGCGCCCAAATTGGGCGCTAAAATAAAGTGGGCCAGGGAAGCCCATTTGATGCTCTAGTCAGACTAGGTCTGATTAGAAATCAAGCTTGAAGCTTGCAAATAGACGACGACCGATTGTGTCGTATGTACCTGGTGCCGTATTTGCGTTAAAGCCACTGTGATAACGAGGTGCATCTTTATCTAACAAGTTGCTAATACCCACACTAAAGCGAGCATTATCCATGCTATAGCTTGCGCTTACGTCGTGATAAAGTACCGCATCTGCGATATTATCATCAGTAATCGAACCTGGACGTAAAGCATCAGTCGTTTCACTGATATAGCGAAGGTCATAGTTCGCATCCCAGTTATCACCACCAAAGATGAACGAGGTTGTGAACTTAAGCTCTGGGTAGATTTCGAACGGATAAGCATTACCTACCATGTCACGCTCAAGGCCTAACTCAACCCATGTTTCAACACGCTCAATGTTATACGTACCACTTACACGTACACCAATACGATCAGTGAAACCTAAGTCAGCTTCAGTCGAGTAGTCTAATTCAAAGTCGATACCAGACGTGTCTAGCTCACCAACATTACCGAATGCAAACGTTGCATCATTAGGAAGACCAAAAGATGCGATTGGCATCGCTCTACCGTTATCATCTTTCGGGAAAGCCGAACATGAAGACGCAGAGTAATCTTTTGAATCCATACAACTATTGAACAGTAACTGGTATGGCGTCGAACCAATTAAGTCTTCAATACTGATTCTCCAATAATCAACACTGAATACTAGGTTATCGTCCATTGGCACTGTGTATACAAAGCCGATGTTTGTGGTTACCGATTCTTCAGGGATCAGGCTTTTCTCTGGTGCTTCTGTTGTATAAGCTGGTTGCCATGCAAAACCTAGCTCACCTGTATCAGCATCCGCTTTACAATTAGTTCTTTGTTGATCGGTGATATCATTACGGATATCTTCAAACTCACAAATAAAGTCAACTGTTGGGAAACCAGTAGACTGGTTTTGATTCATCTCTGAAATATTTGGTGCTCTAAAGCCTGTTGAAATACCACCACGTACTTTAAGTGAATCTAGTGGACGCCAATCAACTGACACCTTAAAGTTTGTTGAATCGAAAGTTACGCCTTTATTATTCTCATAATCAGAATAACGGATTGCCGCTTCAATCGATAGTGAATCAGCAACAGGGATGAAGGTCTCAAGGTAAATTTCGTCAGCTGTAAAACTACCAAGTTGAGGATCACTCGAACCACTGGTTGTTAAACCTTCTGATGAGAATTCATCTGGAATTGATTCGCCTTTTTCTTTGCGATTTTCAAAGCCTGCAGCCCAGCCGATGAAACCACCACCAAAATCTGTTTCAATTTCACCAGATAAAGTCGCGATGATGTGACGAAGCTCACCATAGCTGAAATCTTTCAGTGAATTCGCACTTAGGTATGCCATTTGCTCAGGCGTGATTGCACCAAAATCAGCAAACGGGTCTAAAACACCAGCATCAGCACAAGTTCCAGTACATGATGCTGCATTAGTTATATTCTGCCAACGATCAAAACGGTGATAGTTTTTGGTGTTATCAAGCTGTTCATTATAACCATGAGTGAAAGACACATCGTAGAACATACCATCACCGATCTCACCTTCAAGACCCGCTAAAATTCTGTAGGTATGCGCTTTTTGGGTAAAGATACGACCACCAGACTCTGTGAAACGGCGGTTAATATGAATACCTTTCATAGGATCTGTTTGCGCTTCAGTTAAGTCAGATGCCGAGAAGTCTACGCCCCAAGGGTTACGATCTGCAGCACCAAATGGGTTATTCGGGTTATCCCACACATACTGTAATGGGCCACGACCAAATGAAGCATCAGGCGCTAAACGTTGCAGAGATTCACGTTGCGTATAAAATGCGTCAACATACGCATTGGTGCCATCAGCCACTTCGTATTTACCATTTAAGGCAATTTGAAAACGGTCATTTGGCGTGATTAACGCATTGACTGGTGCATAGTTATAAACATCTGTTGAAGCTTTAAATGGTCTGATCTCACCTGTACCAGCATCAACAATCCAACTCGCAGCATCTGGACCACCTGCTGCTACGATTGCAGCTCTTTGGTCACCGGTTAAACGAATGGTTCTTGAGTTCGAGCTACCACTTGCTACTGCTTTAAAGCCGGTCACATTTCCTGCATCATCACGAATAGCTTCAGGGTAAAGCGCATCATGTGCCCAATCACGTGCTTCTTGTTTTAACTCTTCTTGAGAGTTGTACTCTAATGCAACAGTGATTGAGCCTTTGTCACTGGCTGTACCCATTAAGACAGAGAAGGTTTTTTGCTTTGCATCCCATTCAGATGTACCTGCACCAGCACTACCCGAAACGCGTACACCCTCGAAATCATCTTGCAGAATAATATTTACAACACCTGCAATTGCATCAGTACCATAGATAGTTGAAGCGCCATCTTTTAAAACGTCAATACGCTTAACCATTGACATAGGCACTTGGTTTAAATCTACTGCGCCGTCAGAGTTTACGTCGCCGATTGAACGCTTACCATTGATAAGAATAAGAGTACGGTTAAAGCCCATACCACGAAGGTCAATTTTCTTTGCACCATCGTTACCATTGTTAGTTGTCGCACCGAGTTGGAAACCAGATGTCGCAGGAATGAACTTTAAGAATTCATCAACACTTGTCACACCTGATTTGGCAATATCATCTGCATCAAAGCTTGCAACTGGACTTGCCGATTCAAACTCAGCACGTTGAATACGTGAACCTGTTACTTCGATTCTTTCAACATTTTTGCCTTCAGTGTCTTCATTTGCGATAGCAACACCGGTAGACAGTCCTGTAGAGATCACTGAGCAAGCAATCGCATATTTTACTGCTTTAGCTACTTTATTGTTTTGCATTATTTCATCCATCTTAACTTATAGTTTTTATAAAACGCATACACCCACCCCTGAGGAAGAGAAGGATTAACAGAAGCGATACAAACCTGTTAACAAGCATAAAAATATGCATATAAATATGCACAGTCAAGACCGCAAAAAACAAGCAAACACTTATTTAAAATATTATTATTGCAGAAAACGCACACAAACAAACCAAAACAAAAAACAAACAAACCATTTAAAATCAACAGTTTAAAAATTTAAAAAATTAGCCTATTAAAAAACCCGCCAAATAAAACGCTTAAAAACCTTATGAAACAAGATGTATATTGCAATAAAAGGGACAGTTACAATTTTAAAAAATAATAAATATTTTTGATTTAGATACTGTTAATAGGAAGGAATTTAAAAAAACAAAACAGGACAGATTTAAGAAATATTAAATATAATTGCCACATTATTGAAATAGATCATTTCCAAAACCGGAACAATCTATGTATTTTGGTTATATAAAGAAAGTTTTACACTTTGATTTTGTATAAATACTAGACTATCACTTAGTATTGCATCTTTTATTGGTACATTTTAGGAAGCTAAGCATGGACACAGCAACCCCCTCTTTTGGCATTTTCAGCACACTCAAAGCAAAACTCATTTCAGCCTTTACTTTAATATTGTGTATTCTTGCGGCAATCGGATTGACCGCGTATTTGGCATTGACATCAGCAGATGAAGGATTCAAAAGCTATCGAGAGCTAGCAAGAGACTCTAACCTTGCGAGCACCTTACAATCGAACATGTTAATGGTGCGCATGAATGTAAAAGACTTTCTTCTCACAGGTAGTGAGAAAGACCTTCGCGAATACAACCAGTACTTTGAACAAGTTGATAAGCTCATTCTCGACGCCAAACAAGAAATTAATAAGCCCGAACGAGCACAGATGGTGACTAAGCTCATTCAAGAAATTGAGCAGTACAATGCGACGTTCGAAGTTATTAAAGCGTATCGGGTTGAGCGCAATGAGTTGGTGTTAAACCAATTAGATGTTATTGGTCCTAGAATGGAGCGTGAGCTAACGCAAGTCATGCAAAGTGCCGCACAATCAAATAATACGCAGCTGGCTTATGTCGCAGGTGAGGCTATGCGTAACTTATTACTTGGCCGATTATACGTTGTGAAATACCTTGAAAATAATCAAGTATCAGCGTCTGAGCGAGTCAATCAAGAATTCTCCCGCTTCGAAGACCAACTCATAAATTTAAGCACTTTTAGTTTGAATACTGAAAATCAAACTAGGCTAAACAACATCAATAGCATGTTCCTTGATTACACAAGCGCCTTTAATCAAGTTCAAAGCCTTATTATTGATAGAAATGACAAAGTAACCAATGTATTAGATGTAATAGGTCCACGATTTGCAGCTTTAGTAACAGAGCTAAGTAACTCCGTGAAATCTGATCAAGACATTCTAGGTCCACAATTAAAAGCCGCTAACGAACAAGCCGTATCACAAATTTTTGTTATGTTCATGGCAGCGCTTGTAATTAGTGCAGCTATTATATTTTTCTTACTTAGAATGGTGATGAAACAACTTGGTAAAGATCCAAGTGAACTAGACAATATTGCTACCGCCATATCTGAAGGTGACTTAGACCAAGAATATGATGAACGAGCACCGCAAGGCGTCTTCAAATCTATGCTAGAAATGCGAGAGAGCTTAAAACTCATCCGTGAAAAAGAAGAAAAAGAGCGTCGTGTGGCAAGGGTCAATGCCCGCATTAAAAGTGCATTAGATAACGCCAATTCTAATGTCATGATCACCAATACTGAGCACCAAGTCATTTATCTAAATAGTTCAATCCAACTCATGTTTGAGGAAGTTGAAACTCAATTACAGACAGAGCTGCCTAACTTTAGCGCCCATCATATTCTAAATGCGCAAATCAATGGTTTAATGCCTTACTTTGAGCAACACCTAGCACAGATTGACAGTCTAACCACCAGCCTTGAAGAGCAATTTGTTATTGCAGGTAGAACCTTTAAACTGGTCGCAAGCCCAGTCATTGTTGAAGCGCAACGCGTTGGTACGGTATTCGAGTGGCAAGATAGAACTGAAGAGCTTGCCGCAGCACAAGAGAAAGCACGTATAGCCTCTGAAAACGCACGTGTAAAATATGCTTTAGATGGCTCTTCTGGTCAGGTGATGATTGCTGACAAAGACCTAAATGTGATTTACATGAATAACGCCATTCATGACATGTTTAAAGTTGCCAGCCAAGATATTAAGCAAGCCATTCCACACTTTAATCACGAAGCCATTATTGGTAATCGAGTTGATGCGTTTTTTGAACATTTCAGCAATAAAGTGGAAGACTTCAAAACTCAAACAGCAAGCATTGAAACTGAGTTTGTGATTTCTGGTAGAACCTTTACTGTAATCGTGAGCCCGGTCAGTGTAGAGGGTGAACGCGTTGGTACGGTATTAGAGTGGCAAGATAGAACAGACTGGTTAGCTCAAGAACGTGAAAAAACACGTATTGCAGCCGAAAATGCCAGAGTCAGATATGCCCTTGATAGCGTCTCGGGCAACGTCATGATTGCAGACAAAAATTTGAATATAATCTATGCGAACCAAGCCCTTAAGAGCACCATAGAAAGTGCTGAACGGGATATTCAAGCCCATATAGGGCAATTCGATGCCAACAGTCTCATTGGCTTCCCTGTTGATCAATTCTATTTAGAGCCAGAACAACAACGCGTTTTATTTAATAACTTGTCTCATGCCCACAACAGTACTGAATACATTGGTGAACGAGTCTTCTCAGTGACCTCCAATCCAATTTTCGTAAATAACGAACGTATTGGCACTGTACTCGAGTGGACCGACAGAACCGCAGAAGTAAATATTGAAAAAGAAATCGATAACTTGGTGCAATCTGCCGCACAAGGTGACTTAAGCCAGAAATTATCTTTACAAGGTAAGACTGGCTTTTTTGAAAAACTCAGTACAGGTTTGAATGACCTAGTGTCTACCGTGGAAGTGGCACTTGATGACGTCACCAAAGTGCTCAGTGCATTAGCTCAGGGAGATTTGAGTAAACGCATTACCAACGATTACGAGGGCTCTTTTGGTCAGCTAAAACAAGACACCAACAGCACCGCCGATAAACTGACTGAAGTCATTGAAAACATCACCCATGCCTCTGGCAGTATTTCTCAAGGGGCGAATGAAATCGCGCAAGGTAATGCGGATTTAAGCCAGCGTACTGAAGAGCAAGCCAGTAGCCTAGAGGAGACCTCGGCTAGTATGGATGAAGTCACCGAGATTGTTCGTCAAAGTTCTGAAAAAGCCGAAGATGCAAATACGCTGTCAATGACCGCAGAAGACAAAGCCAGTCATGGAGGTGAGGTCGTGAAACTGGCTGTAAGCGCAATGCGCGAAATCAATCAATCGAGTAAACAGATCACCGAGATCATCAGTGTGATTGATGATATTGCATTCCAAACGAACTTACTTGCCTTGAATGCGGCTGTAGAGGCTGCCCGTGCAGGTGAACAAGGTCGAGGGTTTGCTGTGGTTGCCGGTGAAGTACGTAACCTAGCCCAGCGTTCATCAAATGCAGCAAAAGAAATCAAAGATCTGATCAGAGACAGCCAATCTAAAGTTGAAGAAGGCACCGACTTAGTAAACCGCTCTGGTGATACCCTAAGTGAAATCGTTGAAGCCACCAGCAAAGTACGTGTCATGATGGCTGAGATTGCTCAATCAGCAAGACACCAGTCTGAAAGCATTATGCAAATAAATACTGCAATTACTCAGATGGATCAGATGACACAGCAAAATGCCGCTCTGGTTGAAGAAGCAGCCGCCGCCGGTGAAGCCATGGCTGAACAAGCGCAAATGATGAACCAAACGGTCGAATTTTTCTCATTAACCGAGAGTAAAGCTTCATCTCCAGCTTTAGAGCAAACCTATCTACCCGATGAGCGTTATTTGCCAAATTTGGCGTAATACTCGACTCAACCCCAAGGGCTGTTTTGTAACAGCCCTTTTTTGTTTTATCGAAACATTTAGAAATACTTTTTCCATATTGCTAGCAGTCCGTTAGGCGTACAATAACCGTAAGTTGTGCAAGGTTATAACGACCTGAACATCATGTAAGTAAATCTGATATTTACAAAGGATTGTGCTCAGCTCTTTATAACTTTTTAAAGGGCACAACTATGATTAACACGCATCCCAATATTGTCATCATCGGCGGCGGCGCTGGCGGCCTAGAACTGGCAAGTAAATTAGGGAACAAACTTGGGAAGTCTCGTCGCGCAAATATTACTTTAATCGATAAAAACCGTACCCATATTTGGAAGCCGCTCCTACATGAAGTGGCGACAGGCTCGCTTGACACTAGCTTAGATGGTGTCGTTTATTCTGCCCATGCGGCTCGGCATGGATTTCAGTTTATTCTGGGTGAGTTCATCAATTTAGACGCAGAAAAACAAGCGATATACCTTAAAGAGCAATACGATTCAGACGGTGAATTGATCTTGCCGCAACGTACCGTTCACTATGATGAGTTAATCATCGCCATTGGGAGTGTCAGCAATGATTTTAATACCCCTGATGTTAGCAAACATTGTTATTTCTTAGACTCTCACCAGCAAGCCGAGCGCTTTCAACATGCGCTACTTAACTGCTTCACGCGTGTACACCAAGCTGCAAGCCAATTACCCGAAGAACAAAACCGTCTTTCAATCGCCATCGTTGGTGGTGGGGCAACCGGTGTTGAGCTCAGCGCCGAACTTGTTCATGTCGCTCAACTTCTAAAGCACTATGGTATGAGTGCATTTACCAGCACCAAGCTCACCATTCATTTAATTGAAGCTGGGCCAACTATACTACCCGCCCTACCGACTCGAATAAGTAACTCTGCGCGAGACGAGTTGCGTCATTTGGGTGTAAATATCTTAGAAGGCACTAAAGTGAGCAAAGCAACTTCTGAGGGCTTTATCACCGATGACAATACCTTGATCCAAGCTGATTTAATGCTTTGGGCGGCGGGTGTAAAAGTGGCAGACTTTATTAAAAACCTCGATTGCTTTGAATTCACTCGCAACAATCAAATTAAAGTAGACGAATACTTACAAGCAAAAGGCACTTCACACATCCATGTATTGGGTGATGCTTGTGCCTGTGAGCAAGAAGATGGCACTTTCGTGCCACCACGGGCGCAAGCTGCACACCAGATGGCAAGTAATGTCGCTCACAATATTTTAGCCAAATTCAGCGGCAAGTCGCCAAAACCTTTTGTTTATAAAGATCACGGTTCACTGGTGAACCTTTCTCGCTTTAGCGCGGTAGGAAGCTTAATGGGTAACCTGACGAACAACACCATGTTTATCGAAGGTAATTTAGCGCGGGTGATGTATTTATCGCTTTATCGTATGCACCAAAATGCCATTCACGGCCCAGTTAAAACCGCTGCACTTTGGTTATCTGAAAAGTTACTGCGTATTGTGCGCCCTAAGATGAAATTGCATTAAATCTAGAAGCAGCCTGAACATAGAGTAAAGTTCAGGCTGCTATTTTTTTGCACTTTTTTTCTACTTTTTTATTGGGCTTTTTATTGTGCTTCGGCCAGTGCTAACACCTCATTCAATGCCGAGACAGAAAACCCTCTGTCGTAGAAGTAGATAATTTTGCCGTTTTTATCGAGTAGCATCACTCTGGCGTTATTCGGATTTTCATTGCCTGTAAACGCTTGGATTTTTTCACCGTCTTCATAAATGGTGATCACCCCACCCCATAGCTCTTTAGGAATACCACGACGCATGCCCTCATCGATTTGTGTACTAAACATTCTCGGGAACATACCTGCAATGGTAGGTAACTCATACGCTTTAATATCAGCGCCTTTCATATCCAGACCAATCAACCAACGATCAATGTCAAACTGGCTGTCTTGCTTGTAGCCAACCAAAAATAGCGCAACCTCACCTTTAACAAAATCAGGTAGGTTAATACGCTCTTTTTCTAGACTTCCACCAGAGACACTAGGAAAAGCTTTCCCCGTCACATCTTGGTTTGGGTACTGGGCTGCACAGCCCGTTAGAAGAGCAAATACAAATATAAGTAAAAATTGTTTCATCAATTTAATTTTCCTTTTTAGTTTTACTGAAATTGCTTGGCAATCACATCCAGTTTTTTCAAAAATTCTTCTTTCAATTTATCGTGCTCGTATTCAAGGTCATATTTATTGTGAAAACCAAACCTAAGTAATACACCATTGCCCTGCAAATAGATGGTGTAACCATCAATGTCAGAGAATGCCGTGATCCCTTCTAAATGCTTGCCTTGTTCATAAGGTTCACCATGTTGTTGAATATGCTCATACACACGCAAAATATGTTTCGACTCTAAATTATTCTTCATATGCCACCTTTATTGCACTCATCGGTGTTTTCTACGTTTTACACTGCCATTAAGTTTAGTCTTATTTTGCTTTCACATTGATTTCACACCTGACCTGCGACCATCAAGTAAAATTAAGGAGCAAAGCTATGCGAACTATCTTTCAACTTTTACTACTTATTTGGTTGTTATTTTTAAGCAATCAAACCAATGCAGCACAATTTGAAGCGTCACACTTAAAGTCTGTCGTTCAGAATGCGATCCAGCGAATTAAAGACGTCGACAAAACAAAGTGGGCGTTTGAGCTACACAGCTTTGAGAACGAAGAAGGAGAAATCACCGACTATACGGCAGCATTTAACGGTGCACTGCCCGAAGGTCAAAACTGGCAACTGCTCACGAAAGACAAAAAGCCTGCGACCGACAAACAAAAACGCGCTTTTATAAAACAACGCAATAAAGACCAGAAAACCTTCAGCATTAAACTTGAGCAGCTCATTACTTTGAATTCATTACAGTTACTCGATTCAACAAACGAAGCGATTACGGCAAGTTTTGATGTTAATATCCCAAAACTCGGTGATGACGCCATTGGTAAACTCAAAGGCACATTAATCGTCTCGCCCACAAGCAATTTACTTCAACAAATCACCATCACGAATTTAGATGAGTTCAGCCCAATGACCATGACAAACATAGAACAATTTAAGATGGTGCTAACTTTCGCCGAAGTGTCAGAACAAGTTCTGCCGACAAGTGCAGAAATGACGATGCGCGGCACCTTCGCCGGCTTCATGGAGCTCAATGAAACCTCCAAGGATAACTATACAAACTATCGACTTCTTGAATGATGGATAGCCTGAGCTCAGATTTATAATAAAAAGGCAGCCTAGTGCGATAGGCTAGGCTGCCGCGGTACCAATCCTCATTAATATTAATTTAGAGGATTGATATAAATTCAAGCTCCGAAAAAGCGCTTCAATAGATCAGCAACATGAGCAATTGCGTTTATGCTTTTCCATCTTACCCACCCCAGGGTTAAAGCGGTTGGTCGGGTCTAATGAGCGATAAAATGCTTTTACATCTTCTTCGGCTTCATAAAGATGACCGACATTGTGCTCAGCCGGGTACTTAGCGCCTCGAGAATCTAGTAGAGCCAACATTTGCGCTTTCACTTTCTTAGCATCAGCACCTTTTTTCAGCACATAGTCCTGATGAAATACATGGCAGAAGAAATGCCCATAATAAAGACGCTTATCGACCTGACTGGCAATGTCTTCTGGCAACTGTTCAACCCAATCAAAGTCATTTCTACGCAGAGCAATATCGAGCGCTAAAATGTCTCCGACTTTATCTTCATGTAATGCTTGATAGCGAATAGCCGCACCTGCCGCTGCAAAACGTTGTAAATACGCCTTGCTTGCTTCATCGGGCGTACATTCAAAATACCCGCCCGCTTGTGGGTTTTGAGCAAAATACGACTTTAGAAACTGTTTGGCTTCGGCAATACCGCCATCACTCATTTTTAAAATTAAGTGATGCTCATATTTGTCTCTAAATTCAATCATGCGCTTAGGTAAATGCTGAGGGAATAAGTAGCTTGCAAACTGCATCACCTTGTCGGTGAAATTGCTTGGCATAAAGCGCCACTTTTTAAAAGTCGCATCTAACCGCCCTTTTAAGGCAAACAACTTAGGTAACCTATCCGTGCCTAAGTGCTGAATACTTAAGAAGGTATCTTTGCCATATTTTTCAGCGATATCGAAGATTTCGCGGTGTAAATATTCTCCCACTTCGGGCAAGTTTTTGAATTCAGATAATATGTGACGTCGTAAATCACTTAAGGTCTTAGGGTCATTGGTGCCCACATAAAATGTCTGCTCTTGGCTCGGTACTGCAAAGGTATCAAGGCGCACAGCAAACACAGCTATTTTGCCAGCACAGCCACTGGCCTCATAAAGCTTTGAGGTATCGGCATTAAAACGACTGGGCGTATCAGCATTTACATCGCGCAATAAACCTTCATAGTCTGTCGCACTGGCTTTTTTATCGGTAACTAGGTTGTTATGGGCAAAATTACCCGACATCAGGTTTTTTAAGATCTCTTCAGGGGTTTCGCCCAATTCAATGCCTAAGTGGTTCACTAAATGCAATTGGCCTTTTTCATCTACGCGGGCAAAGAGTGACAACTCAGTGTACGCTGGCCCACGCTTTACCAATGCGCCACCTGAGTTGTTTGCCACTCCGCCAACAATCGATGCCCCTAAACAAGAAGAGCCAATTACAGAGTGTGGTGCTCTTGATAACGGCTTTAAGGTTTTTTCTAACTTATGTAGCGTAGTACCGGGAAAGCTTAACACTTGTTTGCCCTGCTCTAGCACCACTAAGTCATCCATCGCCAAGGTATTAAAGATCACTATGTCTCTATCATAGCCATCACTCGAAGGCGTTGACCCTTCGGTTAAGCCAGTATTCGCTGCTTGCATGATCATAATGCAGTCAGCTTCAACACAAAGTTCTAACGCATGCCAAAATGCCAATAAGTTTTGCGGGAACAGAACAGCCAGCGCACTACCGCCACCCGAGCGCCAGCCCGTTCTATAGTGCTCGGTTTTATTTGCTTGAGTTTGTATATTCTCGCTGCCTAACACTTTGCTCAAAGCGGCCAATAGCTGCTGGTTGTTCATATTCTTCTCCATTTTAATGACTTAACGGTCCTGCAATATTCAAAACATATAAGGCAGTCATCACTAAGGCGCCTGACGCCAAAACATAATATAAAGTTGGCACGATTGTGCGTCTGAGTGTGGCCCCTTCTTGACCCAATAAGCCAACTGTTGCACTTGCCGCGACCACATTATGAATGGCAATCATGTTACCTGCCGCAGCCCCCACTGCTTGTGCTGCGATAATTAATGCTGGCGATAACCCTAAACTCATTGCCGCTTCAAACTGAAATTGGCTAAACATCATATTTGATACGGTATTGGAGCCTGCAATAAAGGCACCTAGTGCACCAATGGTTGGGCTTACAAGGGGAAAAGCCTCACCAAACCAAGTGGCAAACATCTGGGCACTGGCCATTGGCATACTAGGTAAATCGGATAGGTTCACACCTGAATTAATAAATAGGCGAACCATAGGCACAGTAAACATTAAAACAAAGCCAGCACTGATCACGGTTTTAGTCGATTCACCAAATGCATTTCGCACGATTTGACCTTTTTGACCCGACTGACCTTGTAAAATGAGCGCAACCAAAGCAGCAATCACCATTAATCCACCTGGCAAATATAAAGGAGCAAAAGAAGCGCTTACCCCAGTTTCACCGAGAATATTACTGAAGCTGATACTCAAACCAGTTAAAAGCCCTTTAAATTCTGTAAATACACGAGAACAAACCAATAAAGCCGCAACGATTAAGTAAGGTACCCAAGCCACGACAATAGACATTGAACGACTACCGCTGATGTTTTCAGCTTTAATCTCTAGATTGCCCAACCACTGTTTAGGCCAAGTCTCTTTATTGGCAAAATCCCACTGTGTTTTAGGCACTAAAAACCCTTTTTTAGCGGCGGTAACAACTATGGCAATACTCACTAAACCGCCAAGGAGCGATGGAAATTCAGGACCGAGAAAAACCCCAGTTAATGCATAAGGAACGGTGAAGGCAAAACCCGCAAAAATAGCAAACGGTAACACCTCAAGACCTTCTTTCCAGCTTTTGTTTTGTCCAAAAAAACGAGTCAGCATCATCACCATAAATAGCGGCATCACAGTGCCCACAATGGCATGAATAATTGAAACATTGGTGGTAATGAGCTGCAGATATTGCTCCCACGTCCAGCCTTGAGTCGCAAGCTGTTCAGAAATTGCGGTGGTATCTAACCCTTTATTTACTCCGATGATAATAGGTGTGCCCACAGCACCAAAAGAGACAGGCGTACTTTGGATCATCATGCCCATTAACACAGCCGCTAGAGCAGGAAAGCCGATTGCAACCAATAATGGCGCTGCAATTGCCGCTGGCGTACCGAAGCCAGAAGCGCCTTCTATAAATGTGCCGAAGCACCATGCAATCACAATGGCTTGAACACGTCTATCGGGTGAGACATGCATAAAGCCTTCACGGATGACGCCAATGGCCCCCGTATGCTTTAGCATATTCAATAAAAAAATTGCGCCAAAAACTATCCACAAGATAGAGAAGGTGATCCCCAAGCCTTGTAGAATTGACGCTAACACGCGATTAGTTGACATATCCCATACAAAGAGCGCCAGTGCGGCAGTCGTTGCTAGCACCACAGGCATGGCTTTCTTCGCAGGCCAACTTAGGCCCACCAGCAGCAGAGCTGCTAATGCAATTGGCAATAAAGCCAATGCACCTAGTGTTAATTCGTTCATATTACTTTCTCTTGTTGTCCAGTTTTTATTGTTTTACTTACCCACAACGTGCTTATTTGTGATTTATTTAATTATTGATACATAAGCATCGAGTAAACAAAATTTATAGAAATGTACAACTCTGTTAACTATTAATATATATTCATTAAAGAGAATGTTTTTTTCCTTTTTTGACATAATCAATATCGTTGAAAGAGGCTGTTAGGTGTATTTATGGTTAAATCAGATGATATTTTCTTGTTTGTTCAAGTCGTTGATGAAGGCTCTTTTTCTAAACTCGCTGAAAAACTTGAGATGACCAATTCTGTGGTGAGCAAGAGGATCAGCCGCTTAGAAAAAGCCTTAAATGTACAATTATTGTATCGCACTACCCGCAAACTCAGCTTAACCGATGCAGGACAAGCCCTTTACGGTAAAGCGCGCTTAGCCAAGCAAGCACTGCAAGATGCTCAAGATACAGTGACAGGCTATGGTGATGCAGTGCGCGGTAAAATACGCGTGACTGTGCCATCTGTCTCAGCCAATCTATTACTCAGTAAAGCCATTGCTGAATTTTGCCAACTCTACCCTGATGTTGAGGTTGAACTTCATGTCAGCAATCGATTGGTGAATATTCTTGATGAAGGCTTTGATTTAGCCATCAGAACCGCTTTTCTTGAAGACTCTTCTTTGGTCGCAAGAAGGCTTATTGATTCCCAGTGGATTGTATGTGCCAGCCCAAGCTATTTGAATCAGCATGGTATTCCTCATAAACCCAATGACTTACTGGATCATGAATGTTTGATTTACAAATATGAAGGCGTTGGCCCTGATAACTGGCTCTTCCAACAAGATGGCGTAGAAGCAAACGTACAGGTGCAAGGGCGTTTTTATACCAATAGTCTTGCGGCCATTCGCGATGCAGCCGCAACCAATTTTGGTATTGCTTATTTGCCTCGCGCACTGGTTCATGATGATTTAATGTCAGGTAGATTAGTATCTTTGCTAGCTGATTACACAGCAAAGGAGCTTGGGGTCTATGCGGTCTATCCAAAATCGCGCCAGCCTGACAAAAAGCTTAACCTACTCGTCGAGCATTTGCGTGACGCATATTTAGCAAAAAAAGAGTATCTTTATTAAATAAAGATACTCTTTTTACTTTAGACTAACTTATAGAACTTTTTGCTTAAAAAGCGCGCTTATAAATTACGCTTATAACTCTTAATTAAAACCTTTAGTTAGAACTTTAGCTTAGCACTGAATTGTAAGTAATTTGAATCAATGCTGTGCATGCGCTCGTCGTCAACACTAAAGTTACCTAGCTCAACCCCTAAATCTAAGTATTCGTTGTAGCTGGTGATCAAGTTCACGCCAAAATGACTGCGCTTGCGCTCAAGCACATCTGTTGAGGCACTGCCAGAAAACACCGATGAACGTAACTTTGGCGTCCAAAAGTGTCTATATGCTATCGCATAGGCCACCGTACTTTCGACTTCAGCTGTTTGCTTACCCTCTGCGGTGACTATGTCAGGAGTAATGCCCGCTGCAACATAGCGCCCAGCGTCTCCACTGGTTACCTGAAAACGTAAATCATCTTTACCAACAGTGTTAATTTTTGCCGCGATGTTAAATGCAGTCGCCGTTTTATCTAGGCCGCCTTGGTCAACTTTACGCAACAGGCCAGCGACAGATACCCTGCCCCAATCCGCTTTATGGTTATAACGGGCAATAAAATCTGGTAGCGATTCATCTTTATCTGCCTGAGCACCAGTCACTCCCACACCACTGACACTGCTACCGACATCTCCGTCACCATTGGTCTCTGGGTTTTCAATGGCAAACTGCCAAGCACCATGAGTGTATCTCAGTTGAGTTTGACGAATAAAGACCTCACCGGCATGTGGGCCACCAAAATCAAGTGATTCTGGCAGTGCATGCAATGGCATAAAGGTGGTCCAGTTTTGACCCGCCATCCAGTTCTTATACTGAATATATAAATGTCTTAAGCGTGGATTTGATGAATTACTTACCACTTCATTACCACCGCCGCCATAGAAATCCATCTCAACAAAGCCTTTAATGTCACCATGCTGCACGGTTAAATTCACCCGAGATTCTTTAACATTAAATGCCGTATGTGAGGTATCTTGTGCAGCACCTCCGGGAAAGTTTGCTAACCAATAATCTTGATAAGCCACATCACCAGAGACATGACGAATATCGACCTTACCGTAACCGCCAATTGCCACCTTAGTTTGCTTTTCACCCTGTTTAACGTTCAGTATTTCTTCAGCTTGCGCTTGTGATGCTAGGCTCAGTGCACATGCACCTAACCCTAAAACGACTTTACTTGATAAATGTTTCACCACGCACTCCTCAGTTTAGGTTTATTGTTATGGATGAAAATTTACGGGCAGCTAACCTTTCGATAAATGGACATAAAGCCAAAGACTTTTTCCAAAAGGTGCAAAATAGAGAAATCTCCAGATGAGCTGATTTAGCAAATCATTAACATTAAACCGAGTCTTTATCGAAGATTAAGTAAGGGTCGCGTATTCTATTCAGCTGTGTGTTAAACCATTTAACATGGTTAGGTTGCCAATTTGGCAAAAATGCTTTTCTATTATTGCTATTAACGCTTTGTGGTTTTCAGCCATACACTTCGCAAAACACAGCAGTGCTCATACTTCTGATAACACTTAGGACACCTGTTATGCGCCTTAATCAATGCTACAACTTTCAAGACTTTAGAAAACTGGCAAAGCAACGCTTGCCCGGGCCAATTTTTAATTACATCGATGGTGGCGCTGACGATGAGACCACTTATCGTCGCAATACAGAGGCGTTTGAAGAATGTGATTTACTACCAAGCGTACTGACGGGAGTCGAAGATATTGATTTATCTGTTACTGTCATGGGCCAAAAGCTCGACATGCCAGTGTATTGCTCACCCACCGCATTACAAAGACTATTTCACCATCAAGGCGAGCGCGCAACTGCGGGTGCCGCTGAGAAATACGGCACCATGTTTGGCGTGTCTTCTCTTGGCACCGTCAGTTTAGAAGAGATTGCCCAGCAAACCTCGACCCCTCAGGTTTATCAATTCTATTTTCACAAAGACCGAGGTCTAAACCGCGCTATGATGGAGCGTGCCAAAGCGGCGGGTGTACAAGTGATGATGCTAACTGTTGACTCAATCACTGGTGGCAACCGTGAGCGGGATTTGCGCACGGGGTTTTCAATTCCGTTTCGTTTAACACTGGCAGGCTTGATCCAGTTCGCCATTAAACCAATGTGGGGACTGCACTACGTATTCCACGAAAAATTCAGTCTGCCGCAGCTTGATGCGCACATAAATATGGGTAGCAGCACCAGCTCAATTGGTGACTACTTCACAAATATGCTCGACCCAACCATGAACTGGGACGACGTCGCCGAAATGGTAAAGTTTTGGGATGGTCAGTTCTGCCTAAA
The DNA here is from genome assembly GCF_049257195.1 of Pseudoalteromonas sp. SS15. Lineage (NCBI taxonomy): Bacteria > Pseudomonadati > Pseudomonadota > Gammaproteobacteria > Alteromonadales > Pseudoalteromonadaceae > Pseudoalteromonas > Pseudoalteromonas sp. SS15. Next base: position 415,512 of record NZ_JBMMUD010000003.1, on the reverse strand, counting down.
AGGCATTATGACCGTTGAAGATGCCAAACGTGCTGTTGATATTGGCTGTACGGGGATTGTGATCTCTAACCATGGTGGTCGACAACTGGATGGCGCTCGTAGCTCATTCGATCAGTTAGCTGAAATCGTCGATGCCGTCGGTGATAAAATTGATGTGCTATTCGACAGCGGCATTCAACGGGGTACTCATGTTTTAAAAGCGCTTTCACTGGGTGCTAAAGCGGTTGGCATTGGTCGTATGTATTTATACCCCCTTGCCGCTGCTGGTCAGCCAGGTGTCGAGCGTGCATTAGGACTTATGCAACAAGAGCTCATTCGAGATATGCGCCTAATGGGGTGTAAGTCCATTTCTGAGCTTTCTCGAAAAAATTTAAGATTTAGGTAGTTTCAAAAATTCATAACACGTTGTCATACTTGCATTATGAAACTCAAGCCAACCTTTTAGGTTGGCTTTTTTGTGCCTTTAAATAGACCTCGAAATAACGCTCTTCATTTAGTGATTTAGTATAAAAAACGAAATAATCGACTTTCTTTGCTGTATTCAAAAATAAAATAAGTATAATGTATACAAAATTCACATTAAGCATTTGGATACTTGGAGCAATGAAAGCAAAAATAATAACCGCAGTTCTATCTCTTGCCGTGCTTGCAGGCTGTCAAACCACGAAACAACCAGCCGCTGTCGTAGATTACAGTAAAGTAAAGCTGGCATATGGCAATGTCGTTAAAGAAGGTGAAGTCTATATTCCAGCTTGGAAACGCAATGAAGCGAAAATCAACCAAGTGCTTGCAAATCAGCATTATTGTGCTGATAACCTGGTCTTACGCTTCCAAGCCATGTCACAGCAGAATATCGAAGATTCTTGTAAATTACTGCTAGAAACAGAAAAGCGTTTTCATACGCTATTCAATACACGTGGCAAACCGCTGCTACATGACAACAATGATGTGTTGCGCGCCAATATTTACGCCAGCCGTGAAGATTACGTAAAGTATGTCACCGATCATTTTGACGTACCGTCTAACAATGGCGGCATGTACCTCGAAGGTTTACCGCATTTAGAAGACAACAGTGCCGAGTATGTGGCCTATTTGAAAAAAGGCACTGTATGGAACTTAAACCATGAGTTTGTGCACTATTTAGATGGTCGCTTTAATACTTATGGTGATTACTGCGCGCCGCCTCACGACAATCATTATGGTCCGGAATACTGTCCAGAGCCGGCTGCTGAGCCACCTTATTTAATTTGGTGGGGCGAAGGGCTAGGTGAATATGTTGCACACATGAACAATAACCCGCGTGCACTTGCGTTGGCCGGCGAGAAAACCTATCAATTGAGCGAATTGTTTTATAACAACAGCGCGAACTGGAATACCGACCGTATCTATCGCTGGGGCTACTTAGCAGTGCGCTACATGATGGAAAAACAACGCGATAAAGTCGAAGAGATGCTATTTCATGTGCGTCGCGGCGATTACCCGCGCTATCAAAAAATCGTAAAAAATTGGGGTACCAGCATGGACGCTGACTTTCATGCTTGGTTAGATACGGTCGCAACCAAATAAGCTAACGTAGTTACCTGCTTAAGTTTGGTTAACGCTTATTGACCCAAGTAACACTTTTAAGTGTCGATCCAATAAGGTGCAGTATGCCTAGGTATTTACTCTGCACCTTATTTTTTCTTATCCGAATCAGCCTCCACAACATCTAACCTTTTCACTCATTGTTTACATTTCATCACATTCCAAATTATCTACATTCTTTCACCCAACATTCGAAAGTGAGATAATTTATTCAATAAAAACAACATAAAAGATAAGTAATGAAAAAATATTTACTCACTCCTCTTGCAGCAGCATTAACACTCACTTTAACGGCATGTGGCGGCGGTTCATCTGGTGAAGATGCTCCTTCTGAAGGCACAGGTAGCGGCGGCGTGACTGCACCACTACAAAAAATATCTTTAGAAGCCTACACTTACTCTTGTCAAACCGAGACACCTTATTCAACCGATATTGTTTTCCACAACAAGGAAGGCAAGCCTGTGGGTACAGCCAAAACAAATGCTGATGGTGTATTTTCTGGTGAAGTACCAAAAGATACGAAACACGTTTCAGTATTAGGTGATGAAGTTGAGTATGATGACGGCGAGTATAAAAAGATTCGCACCGTTTTAGATATAGATAACAGAACCAATTTGGGTAAGTTTTATTTTAATCAGTTCAAATCTGATTGCGGCTGTGAAACTTACACGCTAGACACCAGTGAACTTTCGTATATGGAAACAGGCTACTCACTTTATGCGGGTTATTTTAGCTCTGTTACTGACACTTTAAGAGTATGTACTGATGAAGACATTTACTTCTCAGTTGTCGCAAACGATTCAAATGAAGCCAAGGCTACTGTCATGGCCTTGCCAACAGATACAAAAACAATCAAGCTCACTGATGCTGACTTTAACGACCAAGGTGTCTGGGTAGACCATCAAGTCAGCGCAGGAACTGAGTACATTACGACTGCTGGATATTTTGAAGCAACAAACAAATTTAAATTCTATCAATTTAGACAAGTCGAACAACTTACACCTGTATTTATTTTCCCGACCTTAACCGAGCATAACTTCTACCGACAATACTTTGACGAGGAAAGTTATGTGGGCGATGTATACGTTCGCATGATAAGCCAAGCGCGAAGTAGAATAAAAAATGACGGCTCGTTTGATCTTACTGAGTTACCTGTCATATCACCCGATCTAAGCGCCGATATTGTGGCTTTTGCAAATGCCAGCGACTTGAGCTACGACTTTAGCTCAGTTGATGATCGCCTCACAAATGTTGAAATTGATTTCAGCTTCTTAGTTGATGATGCAGCCGAAACACGATTTGATATGAATATTAGGGGCTATATCAGTGGTAAAGTACCAGACTTATCATTTGGCTCTGTATTCCCTGAACCTGCAGGCAACGCGACTCTTGAGCAGCTTGATATCTTTTTATCAGGATATGCTGGCAATCCTACTGATAAGAAAAGCGTTGATGCCTTGTTAGAAGAAAGGGCTCAAGGTAAGCACATCACAAAAGATAAATTTAGTAATTATGTTTTTATAGATTTAGATGCAGCACTAGACTAAGCATTTTAAAAAGGCCACATTCGTGGCCTTTTACTTCTCTTCTTTCAAGTAATACACTGCTCAGTGCTTTTATTCTTCAAATAACAATAAATCATGAGCAAATATTACGACCCTATTAGCGCACAACACTGCCAAAACCAAGCCTTCGCACCTAGTTATTGGGCCAGTACCCAAGCATTGCCTGACCGACTCCCTGCTATTACGTCTGATACAAATTGTGATGTCGTCATTATTGGCGGTGGTTTTAGCGGTTTACTTACCGCCTATTATTTAGCAACTGAGTATCAGCAAGAATGTATTGTGCTTGAAGCAAACCAAGTTGGTTTTGGTGCCAGTGCACGCAATGCGGGTTTTGTACTTAAAGGCTCGGGACGTTTGAGCTACCCACAAATGGCAAATAAATGGGGCATGGATGTTTGCCAAGGGATTTATGGCGAATTTACAGAAGCGGTGCAACGAGTAGAAGATCTGATTCAAAGTCAACAAATAGCCTGCGAACCACAACCAAAAGGCTACCTAAAAATAGCGCATAATCAGCAGGCCTTTGCAGGTCTTAAAGCGCAAGCAGAGTTCTTACAAAAACACCTTTCAAGTGATGCCGAGTTTGTGTCAGTTGAAGAATTAAAAGCAGGTTACATGAATAACCAGCAAGCCTATGGCGCGATGCGTTTACCCGATGGCTTTGGTATTCACCCGCTTAAGCTTGTGCTGGGTTATAAAAAAATGGCCATGAAGGCTGACGTTAAAATATGTGAGCATACACTGGCAAGTGATATTAATGACACAGGTAGCCATGTGACCCTTAAAGCCAATGGCTTTAATATCCAAGCCAAAAAGTTGGTGATCTCCGGGAACGCCTATAACAGTAAGTTAACTTCGCCAGTTATTAATAACCGCTATCTACCTATCCTCAGTAGCATTATGGTAACCAAGCCACTCACTCAAGCCCAGCTCGAAAGCTCAGGGCTAAAAACCCACCAAGTGACGATGGATACGCGCACCTTAAAATACTATTACCGTTTATTGCCTGATAATCGCTTGTTATTCGGCGGCCGTGGCGCAATTTTTGCCAAAGACCAAAATAAGCCAACCTATTTAAGTAACCTAAAGAAAGGCCTGGCTGATTGCTTCCCGACTCTAAGCAACATCAGTCACGACTATTATTGGCATGGTTATATTGCGGCTGCGCTCGATGATATGCCTCACGTCACTGTGCAAGGAAATATTGGCTATACGCTTGGGTATTGTGGTGCAGGCGTCTCTTTTAGTGCACAAGCCGCTTACCGACTAGCGCAACAAATCGCGGGAGTCACAGTACCAAACTTACCTTTATATCGAACACCACTGCCTTATTTGCCATTTCCTAGCCTGAGACGCTTTGGGCAATGGGGGTATTATCAATACGCTCAATTAAAAGATAAGCTTGGTTAGCATATAAATTCTTGTGTCAGTCTATGGCTTTGCAAAAGGCTGACACTTTGTGCACATTTACTGCACAATTAAGACCTACAGTTAATTCATAATCCAATTGAAGCTTTACTAATCGGAGTGATTGTGATGAAACTGACCAATCTCATAACACCTAAGTATCTCCTTCTATTCGCAACCACTTTTACACTATTTGGTTGCGGTAGTTCTGACAGCACTAAGAACGAGATCATAGCTGATAACTCATCAGCTAGTGACGACACAAGTAATAACGCTACTCAAGGTAACTCTAATAGCTCTACAGACTCTGACAACAGCACTTCTTCCAATAACGACACAGACAATGGTACTGCATCTATAAATGGTTCTACTGACGGTGTACTATGCGATTATTATTACAATGAATACAATGATTCAGCTTCTGTCCAAGCCACCAGCAACGCTCAGTGGTCATGCGATGGCAGCAATCGAACGTTAACGGCCAATGGTCTACCAGACCACGCTACGGGGCAATTTCCCAATGCCAATAACCCCAATGAAATCAGTGAGCAAAACGTTTCTATAGCCTATACGCTCACTCCCAATGAAAGCACAACAGCAAGTACTTTAGGTGGCCCTCGTGATGCGACTGGCTATGTTTTAAATGGCGTCAAGATTGACGCCAATACTGCTGGTACCTGTGATGATTCGGGTAATAACTGTAGCCTGATTGGCAATGAAGGGAGTTGGCATATTGAAGCGCTGGGACAAACCAGTTTTAACTTCGGCACCGACGACAATAACGCTCATGTGCAACCTGGTGGAGCCTATCACTATCATGGCATGCCGGAAGGGTTTATAACGCTCAGAGGTGGCAATAACACAACCATGACTTTAATTGGCTGGGCGGCTGATGGCTTTCCTATATACGCAAGATATGGCTCTAGCGAAGCAAGCAATGCTAGTTCGCCAATAAAAATAATCACCGGCAGCTATCAGTTGATTGAAAATATCAGCGCTAGTCGCCCATCTGTTGAAGTGTACCCTTTAGGCACCTTTGCCGAAGATTGGCAATATGTAGCAGGATCTGGAGATTTAGACGAATGCAATGGTCGCTTTGGTGTAACACCTGAGTTCCCTCAAGGTATTTATCATTACTACGCCACCGATTCTTACCCGTATTTTCAACGCTGTGTAAAAGGCATACTTTAGTTAAGGAGCGCGAGCTATGAATAGAATAAATCATTTAAGTGCCATGGTCTTTTTTACTTGGTTTTTAAGTCTTATTTTCAGTACGGCTAGCCATGCACATTTAATGGCACCGCATAAAGGTACGCTTAATTTTGATGATACTGGGGGCTATTTAGTACTTTCTTTACCTTCCTCTGCATTCTTAAAATTTGATGAAAATAACGATAATCAATTAACAATGAAAGAGATAAAAACGCGACAACAAGAGATCATTTCATTCATCACCAAATCGATTTATTTAACAGAAAAAAATAAAAAAACGTATTTGAGTGGCGCACTATTAGCGCCGCAGAAAAGCCATACAAAGGAACAAAACACCGTAGAACAGATAGTGGTGATTGGTAAGTTCTTATCACCATTATCAAATAGCACAACATTGAATGCGTCTTTATTTGGCGACACAGAAAAAAGCAAAGAGTTAACAGTCATGGCATCAAATAAGAGTAGTAATCTGAAGCATATATTTAAGCTAAATGAACAACAAACCAGCCAACGATTATTTCATTGAAGTGTAAGGAAGCGATAGCTTCTTTACACTGCTTTATTTGACTCCTTCATCAAGGATTCAAAATCTTTTAACTTCATAGGTTTTGATAACAAATAGCCTTGAATTGCGTCACATTTCGCATTTTTCAGGTAGTCTAGCTGCTCTTGTGTTTCAACACCTTCAGCGGTGGTAACCACTTTTAGCGACTTAGCTAACGAAATAATATTTTCTAGAATTGCCTGCCCTTTTACTGACTTCATACCTAAACGAATAAAACTTTGATCTATTTTTAAGTGCTTAATGGGCAGTGATAACACGGTTTCTAAATTTGCATGCCCGGTACCGTAGTCATCAATCGCCACTGAAATACCCGCCTTCTCTAAACGCATCATATTAATGGCTGTTTTTTTATAATCTTTTATCAAACCATACTCAGTGACTTCTACTTCAAGCATATGTGGTGGAATATCAAACTCCCCAACGTGCTCAAAAATAACAGCGATGGTTTCTTGCTCAAATAAATGTCTTGCCGATAGATTGATTGAGATTGGCAAGACTTCTAACCCCATATCAAGCCATTGACGGATCTGCTTACATACAGTTCTGATCACATACCTGTCTAACTGAGGCATCATGCCTTTTTTCTCTGCCAAGGTGATAAACACCCCAGGGGAAATCACCTCTCCTTCACACTGCCATCTTATGAGTGCCTCAGCTGCACAAGGCTTTAACGTTTTTGTATCGAATTTTGGTTGGTAATCAAAGTATAGATCTTGTTCTTCTATCGCTTTTTCAAGCGCTTGCTTGAGCCAAGCCTGGTATTTCAGCTCTTCCAAAAAGTCCACATCAATCTTAACAACAGAGCCATAACTTCGATTATCTAGATCCCGTAAAGCCAAATCACATTGACCAAGTAAGTCACTGAGACTTTCACTACTTAAAAGCTTGGCAGTACAACGAACAAATTTTAGCTTCACATAAAAGTCATCTAATTCGACTTCTTTTTTGTTTAGCTTATGAAACTGCTTACTCTCTTCTTTAAGTGAGCTTTGATGAAGCACGATAAACCGGCTAGAGCGCACTCGCGCAGCTATCATGCCCTGTAGAGGAAGCTCTGTTAACGCGTTAGCAAAAGCACAAATATATTGGTCGCCGATTTTTGGACCATAAACGTCATTTAAATCTTGCAGCCCTTCAAGCTCAATCACTGATAGTTGCATAGGTAATTTGAGCGCTTTTAATTGATGAATAACGCCATTTAAATTCTGGAGCTCAGTTAATGAATCAAAATACGCGAGTTTTTTTATTGATTGCTCATATTTTGCAACATCACTAAAGTCTCTGACAAAGGCAATATATCGCTGCTGTTCATTGACTTTATATTGAGAAATAACAATTTCTACTGGGAAAGCTTCGCCATTTTTTTTAACCGCTGCCACATTTCTGATCGTGTTGAGCACTTGCTCCATGTGCTTCTTACCGGAGTGATTCATCATGCTTTGGCTGTGTTTGCGCTGATATTGTGTCGGTATTAATACAATGACATTACTACCCAATAGTTCAGCCTCATGACTATAACCAAACATGGTAACTGCGGTTTTATTAACATGGGTGATCATGCCTTGCGCATCTGTTTCTACAATGGCATCCGTTACCAAGCCATTCACCAATTCGGAAAATTGTGCCTGCGCATTTAAATAGCTTTGCAAGTATTCATTTAATGCAAAAGAGTCGTTTAAAGTACATTGCAACGGAAAAAAATCACTTTGCTTATTTTCGGTGATCCTGGCGCTATACGCCCCATCATTAAATTGTGTAATGACTCGCTGGATCTCAAAGATGGCCCTTTTGAGCTCTTGCCTTTTAACTTTTAAATATAAAAAAAAGAAAAATAAAAATAGACTAATTAACATCACTGACAAGTAGAATACTTGTCGTTGCAACTGCTCAAGCTTGTTACTTATATTACGTTTAAGGTATAAATAATGACTCGCTTTATTGGAACCCAATTCATAAATAGGTTGAACCAGCTGCAACCAATTCTCGTCCACATCTAATCGCGTATCTGAGGAGACAAAATTAAAGATATTTGCATCTATTTCCAATAATGGCTTGCCCTCATCAGCAATTTGATTCGATGCCACCACAACTTTATTCGCGGTGACTAGAATTACTCTTTCGACATCTCTTAGTTCGCTTTTTAAAGTAAGCCAGTTCTTGCTTTGCTCAATGTCATTATGACTAAAATTATACGCAAGTATCTCTGCACTAAAACTTAAACGCGCCAAATTATCTTCAGCAATACTATCGACTAAGCGTTGTTTAATAACCAATTGATAGGCCAGAAAAATACAACTAACTACAGCTGTAATAATGAGTAAGACAGATATCAGCAGTTTACTTTTCATTTCGTACCATATCTAAAATTTCCGGACTGATTAAATCATCACAGTCGCAATCTTGTGTGGTTATTTGCTCTTCTTTCAATACCGAAGAGAACCTTTTAACGAGCTGCTTTTGAGTGTCAACTTGGGTATACCAGTCTGTTACTTTATCTAGATCAAATAAATGTAATTGTTGGTAGGACGCATAAAACTGTGCTTCAGGTAAGTTAAGCCTATTATTTAAAGAATGAAAGTAAGGTGTAATGTTGTGATTTATTGCGGCCACTGTTTTTGAGTTAGCTGCTAAAAAAGCGCTCAATACAGTTTGCTGATTAGCATTAAAGTCATGCTGATTAACAATTAAAACATCAATGATTTCACCCGGGATCTGGGTGCTATCAAATAGGTTTGCAGCCCCTGCTGCAAGTAGTTTACTTTTTACGGGGTCAAAGGTGAGAACAGCATCAACTTGCTCTTCAATCACAGCAGAATAATGGCGGTTTACTTCTAAATTAACAATTTCAAAGTCTGATTTTTTTAATTGGTTTATTTCTAAAAATCGTTTTAAAAAGTAGGCCCCTAGTGCTGAGGTTTCTACACCGATTTTCTTTCCTTTAAGCTCTAAAATAGAGTCATAGTGCAGTGACATTAACGCGTCAGCACCAAATGACTCATCAATAACCCAAACTACTTGGATATCATAACCTAAGGTTTTAATTTTTACCGCTTCATCAAGCGTCACGGCAGCGACATCAATCGAGTTATTTATTATCCCGTTGAGTACCTGAGAAGCATTCCTGTACTCTACAAACTTTATCTGTGTTTGAAATTCTGGATATTTCTTTTGAGTAACATATAAAGGCTCATAGCCAGGCCAAGTATTGGTTCCTATCCTCAATGGTGTTTGAGCTTGCTCAGTACAACCCAATAGAAATGTGCAAAAAAGTATAAGTAAGACTCTGAAATACATAGGTTCATACACAAACAAAACTGATGTATTTAAGTGTAGATGGTATTTCTAAAAGTGATATTAATCTTAATATTAGAGGTAGATTTTTGCGAGAAGCACAAGCTTCCCGCCATACATCAGTTACTGAGCGTTTAATGCATCCTGTTCAGTAAACTCTGGATAACCCACTGGTTTAAAGCGATTTATATTATAAACAAACCGGCTATCTTTAACTGGTAAAGTGGCAGAGCCGTAATCATACTGATTCAGCTTTTCACGTAAGCCATGGTTATCGATGCCATCTCCTTGCATCTCGTACCAACTAATAATAGGTGGCGTTACAAAGCGGTTATAGGCCGTTTCAGCAATTTCATTGCTTTTGGCAAAGCGAAGCGCATGAGTCAAAATGCCATCTTTGTGATAAACAATTTTTAAATGGCCATTTTCCATAGGCAGCTCAGATGCGGGCTTAGTAAACAAGTCTCCATGCGCACTGTAACTGCCATGCGTCACTAATCCATCTTTGGTCCATACAGCTGCATATTCCCAATCATGACGATGCCCTCCTCCAAAGTATGAAAATACTTGGTCTTTTTTAAAATAAAGTGCATAGAAATGCGCGCAATACTGCCCACTTGGGGTATCTTTGCACGCATAACGGTGTACGGTATTAGAGGTATTAAGAAACCAAGTATCTCGGCAGTTTCCGCTTAAACTGCCTGATGTTTTCAACCCGGCATTTTGCTGCCCGGTACGGCTTATACCTGCGCTCGGCAAGCAACCATCACCATCAAAATCGAAGATGGGTTCTGTACCATTGATAACATACGAAGCGGGTAATGCTTCATCTAAAGCGGCAAAGTCATTCGCCATGAGATTGGTTGAACTTAAAGCACAAGCCATAGTTAGGCTTACTCTGAGTAACAGAAATGTCTTTGGTGTTGTCATAATGATTGTCCTTAAATAAATCCAAAATGAAAATACAACAACTTTGTTACATTTAAAATTTATTTTCTCAATCCAAAAACTGATACTTAAACCTTATTTTTATTAGGGACTTCGTCTAATCCCTTATTCCTAAAACCGCACAATGTAAAATAAATGTTATAAATAAATTGACGATATAAAGTTGTTACTCTATTTTATCGTTACACCTCGATGGGTGTTGTGAACAACATAGACACGGATTATTTCAAGGAAATCTTATGAATCACTTAATTAAAACAGCCTTAATGGGCTCATTATTGGCAAGCTTTTCCAGCTTTTCAGCAGACCTCGTTAAAACCACAAATGCGCTCTCTCCGCACCCTGAGCTCGACATAATTGACCAGTTTAATCATAGTACTATGCAGGTCACTGACATAAAGCGCGTACTGGCGAGCAATGTCGCGAGAGACTTAAAATCACAAAATAAGCATTGGTTAAACATGCTTAATAAAAACCACACTGCTAAGTTAAGCAAACTGCATTTAACCCAAAATAATCAGCAGTTGATGCAAAGCGCCAACGCTCGTACGCGTTCTCTAAAAGGCTTGGAACAAGAAAGCACTAACCTTTACCAACTTAGACTTGCCTCTGAAAAGATGCTTGAGCAATGGCAAGACGGTCAACAACCCATTATTGCGTTTGCTCCTAAAGGTGATGATAAAGATTGGATATACATTGAAGCATTTGACGCTGAGGGCAATGTACATCTGCTAGATGCGCATACTATGCCCTCTCAACCTGTTCTGATTTTAGAATTAGACGGTCAGCAAGTTAAAAAAGAAGGCCTTGCTATTATGCAGTCTATTTTTGAGCAAGCACGCAATCAGCCTGAAGCGGAATTTATGGCACAGCAAACAATGCAAGCGTCATCTATCTCTACATCAAAGCTCGATAGAATTCGCTTGAATGATGATGAAGAGCCTTGGATCTCTGGTAAAGCAGAAGTCTATGCGGTGGTGACTGGCGTAAGTCCATCTCGTGATGAGCCAATCTTAGACATCGTCGATATGCCATACCTAGATCATGATGGCACTGACTATACGCCAAACCAAATTCTGATCCATTGGGAGCGCTACCGCTGGCAGGCTGCCGATGTCTTGTTGATGGAGCAAGATGATAATACTAACTATCAAGACTTGGCGACGACATTTTTAGATATTGTTACTCAGGTGATGCGCGCAATACCAGACCCGAATGTACAAGGCTATGCGATTATTCCGCAATTAACTAACCAGTTAATTAAAGCCATGCCAAGTCACTGGTTTAGTAATGATGATGATTACCTAGATGTGTTCTACACACTATTTGAGGGTCAAACCTACAGTAATCATATGGGCGCCAGCAATAACGCAAGAATCACCTTAACACCGCTGACAATTAATCCTAGAAATTAAAAAACAATGATTTGAAAACATAAGCTTTAAAACTAGCAGCTAGACTCCCTGCTCTAACTGTAAAAGGCCTTAATTTAATGTTTAAGGCCTTTTCTTATTGTACAAATGCGTTTCTATTTAGCCATGTTGGTAACATCTATATGGCTTTGCTGTCTTGCGATTAATAATTTGTACTTGATCATGTTCTAAGCCTTCGAGACTGGGTTTAATGGCGCGTTCAAAACGCATTGACGCCGCTTCAATTCTTCTCGCTTCTTTTTCAATTGCACGAATATCGGCTTCGTGATGTCTCACTATTTGCTCTATTTTGCGTGCTAGCTGCTTTTGCTCCCGTAACTTCTGCTTATCTATTTTTAGCACATTGTCATCTTCATAGGTCACCGCATCAGCCAGCTCTTCTAGCTGCTCTTGATACACTTCTAGCTCTTCATCCATATCACGAACGGGCTTTTCAAGCCCTGTCATTGTGTCTTCGATATTTTGCAGTGCCTGATAGGCAGAAATCTGTGATTTAGACATAGGCATATCTTTTACTTTTTCACAGTCTTTAAATACTTGGATACGGTAATCAGAATCTACTTGTTTCTCTGGTGCAGCATTGGCAGCAACACATGCTGTTAAAACTGCGCTGCTTAATACGGTTATGAGGGCTTGAATTTTCATGGCAGTCACCTTTCCTGTTGATGTCATTGTTAATCAGTGTTTGAAAGGTTAGTCGCAGCGGTTTTGAAAAAAGTTTGAATAAATAAAAAAATGATAGAAACAAAAAAGCACAGCGCTTAAAGAGCTCACTGTGCTTTTAGCTTTTAGCTTTTAGCTTTTAGCTTTTAGCTTTTAGCTTTTAGCTTTCAAAATATTACTTCTTAACCCACTTGCCATTTACTTTTACAAAGTGGCCTTTCGCTGTTTTTTGCAATGCTTTTTTGCCAGCTTGTTGTTCGACCTGCGCTAAGGTAATACCGTGTTTTTTCGCTAACTGCTCATACTTTGCTTTACGCTTGGCATTGATTGAGTCAACTAGGCTTTTTGCATCAGCACTGTTTTTAACTGTAGCTAAATAACCCGATGCAGTTTCACCTACCAGCCCTTGAGATTTAGCCGCAGTTAAATCTAATGCGAAAGCTGAAAAGGCAAAACTTAAGGCTAAAATTGGCAATAAAAATACACTCTTTTTCATAACGTTCTCCTTAGAATAACTCACTGTCATCGCTAAATAAGTCATCTAGCTCTTTATCTACTTTTACTCGGATCTCATGATCTACTTTTACATTCAAATTAATGGTGATTGGTTCTTTGGTTTCTACTTGTACCTTGTGCGTACATCCCATAAGCACTAAGGCACTGAATAAAGCCGCTATCCACTTCATGGTGTTCCCCTATTGAGTTAAAGCTTTCTCTACTTGTTGACTAATTTCATCATTCAATCGTAACGCCTTAAATAAGGTGTAAATGTTTTCATGATGCGTGTAATTAAAATTCACAGGCTGTGCTTGGCTTTTGTTTTCGCCTTTAATATTCACACCCAATGTTAACCAACCGTCTTCTGTTAATGCCACATCACTGTGCAGCGTATCTATATCTAAATTATCTAGTAAGCCAATCACAGTCTTCAGTTGCGGCTGTTGGGCTTTGAGTGCATTCACTGATGCATTTTCTGACACACTCAACAAGCCCGCGCCTAAATTGTAGAGCTTACCTTCAGTGATACTCACTTTGCCATCGCGCACTTCAATAGGCAACTCGCCCGATACACGCCCAGTAAGCGTTACGCCCGCTTCACGACCCGCTTTAGCTAAAATTGCCAAATCTAAGTTTTCAGCTTTTGCTTCAATGCGTTGTGCCGCTTGTGAGAGTCGAACCTGATCCGCTGTAAGTAAACCATCAAACGCTTCTGCGGTAATGCTACTCAACCACGCCTTATTAGCTTGAGCCTGTAGATCTGCGGTAATGTTTGTTAGCACAGCACCTGAACGAAACTCGTCGATTGTCACTGTAGTTTTTGGAATATTAATCACACCTGAATTGACCTGCCCGGTGATTTTGCCTGATGCATTACTTATATAATGCATATCAAACAAGGCGGATACGTCGAATTGCACATCAAACTCAACATTCTGTGACACCAAATCACCACTTGCCACAACACTAGTGCTACCCGTTTCTATTTTTAATTTAGGTGCTACTTGTTCCAAGACTGGCTGTAAACCGGTAAGGTCTTGCTCAATCATGACAAGCTGAAAAGGCTGCGCTTTATTCGTTAATTCATGGCGAAACGATAGATTCATGTCGAGCACATCAATATCATGCTCAAAACGTATACCTTCATTAAAATTAACTTGAGAAGTGATATTCATATCTTCTACGATCAGTTCTGGAGTTGCAATCGCATCAAGTTGTGTTGTCAGTGCGAGCACACTGGTATTCATAAAATCTGGCATACTGCCTTTTAAGTTCAAGCTTTGTTGTATACCTTGAATTTGATTGTCTGCTTGCTTAATACCTTTTAACTGCCAGTCAGCCTCGAGGTGAATCGCATCATCGATGAGCTTTGATTGCCACTTTGCTTTGAGGTCTCGCCCCTGTACCAAAGGATGATTGAACGATACAAGTGATAGCTCCCCATCTGCTATCGCATTTATATGCTCTGAAAGGTCACCCTCTACATCAAGATTAAGTGTTAACTTGGGTAGTTTAAGTGCTTGACCTTGGCCGTCGATAAAGTCTACTTTTAGAAGCTCAAGCTGGTTACTTGTTTTAAATGATATGTCGCCGCCAAGCCTACCTTTCACATCAAGCTTTGAATCAAACTTGATATTCGCTTGTTCTATAGATGAGTTATCGATAAAAAAAGCAGGCATATTAGGTTGAATTAAACTAACAGATATTTGGCTTTGAAACGCTTCACCACTGATACCAATGGGCCCATCTAGCTGTAATGTGCCAATTAATGCTGTTTGATGCTTTAAACTAAACTGAGACCTAAAATTCTGGGTAAGCAATTCAGCCTCTACACTATCTAATTGAATCTGGGTTAGCGCACCATTTGAAAGTATGACTTGATCTGTCGACAAGACATTATTACGTAAAGACAACACGCTAGGTAATTGCAAAGTAACCTGCTCGGCCATTAAGTCAACAGCTTGAACACCCTGTGGCAAGTGTGTTTGCAATGCTTCAATGCATGCTAAGGCCTTTACTGTGTTGGTAAGCTCACTCAAATCAGCAACTGCCGCTCGATTTAACAAATCGACTTCACCGCTAATATTACCGAATGAATTTGCTGACACCGCGCACTCAGGTAAATGCTGCTCAGCCAGCACTTCAATATCACCATCAAATTTCAACTGTTGACCGTCAAATGCTGCGTTCACCGAACCTTCTAACAGCTTGACTTGCTCAGGCTTAAAAGCTTGTATTGCGTTACTTGCTAATGAAACTTGGTTTAGCGTTAGCTTATTTTTAAATATATTAACTTGGCCAATAAGATCACCATTGATTTCAAAGCGGTTGAGGCTTGGTTCATTAAGGCTCATTGATACAGGCTT
Source organism: Pseudoalteromonas sp. SS15 (assembly GCF_049257195.1). Classification (NCBI taxonomy): domain Bacteria; kingdom Pseudomonadati; phylum Pseudomonadota; class Gammaproteobacteria; order Alteromonadales; family Pseudoalteromonadaceae; genus Pseudoalteromonas; species Pseudoalteromonas sp. SS15. The sequence goes on along the minus strand of NZ_JBMMUD010000003.1, from coordinate 399,977 downwards.
TATTAATGGAGTACCTGACAAACTAATTTTTTTTACATTCAGCAGTGGACGCTCGTCAGGTAATACAAGATTAAGAGGTTTAAGTTGAGATGTCTCAGCGCTTGTCTCATTTGCTTGCTTTAGCGCAATATTCAACTCTGCTAAAACAATATTTGACAAGTTGATGTCTGCATTTATTAATTCAACGTATGCTGCAGAATGTTCAATACATGCCCGCTCAACCTTGATAGAACCCAGCCCGGTAAGCGACCAATCTATACAACTGAGCTCTACATTGGCATCAACCAAATAAGGCGAAGCTATTTTGGCAACCAATGCATTTCTAAATCCATAAAGACAAATTAGGGCTGTAAATAAAAATACACTTACCCAAAGCAATCCCTTTTTAAACATAGCACCCTGACTAATAAGAATTAAACGCCGCTATTTTACCTACTTTTGTGATGTTTGTATCAGCAAAAATGTAATCAGATGTAGGTGTTATAAAAAATTTCTCGCTTGTATTATTTCATTCATTTTTAGGCAACACAAAAAGGCCGCTTTCGCGACCTTTCTAACGAGTTATAAATTAACTCAATTAACACACATTTTTACGTGCATTACGGAACAAACGCATCCATGGGATATCATCGTTCCACTCTTGTCGTAGGTATCGCTACCAAGAGTTAGCTTTCTTCAAGAAACAAAAAAGGTCACCGAAGTGACCTTTCAATTAAATCAAATTGAGGCAGTGCAGACTAATTCGTCCTGAAGCTGCGGCCCGGTGCGTTACGCAGTAATCGTCATCCATGACTCGCGTAAAACACGCTGCGAAACTTCGATGACTTCAGGCATCCTGCCTTTCGCCCTTCGGGCCAGCTTTGCTGTTCAAAAATATTCCCGATATTTTTGTCGGTCTTAATTTTCATATACAAAAAAGGCCACCTTAGTGACCTTTTTTCATCTAACTAAACGATTAGCCGATGTTCTTTCTAGCGTTGCGGAACATGCGCATCCATGGGCTGTCTTCTTTCCACTCTTCTTTTGGATATCGCTGCCTAGAGTTAGCTTTCTGTAAGCAACAAAAAAGGCCACCGAAGTGACCTTTTTTCATGCTACAGAATTCTCAATTAACCCACGTTTTTACGTGCGTTACGGAACATACGCATCCACGGGCTGTCCTCTTTCCACTCATCTGGGTGCCAAGAGTTAGCGACTGCACGGAATACACGCTCTGGGTGTGGCATCATTACTGTTGCGCGACCATCAAGTGATGTAATACCTGTGATACCTTCTGGAGAACCGTTCGGGTTGTTCGGATATTGCGTAGTTGGGTTACCAAAGTTATCAACGTACTGAACTGCAACTGTGCCAGACTCTAGTGCTGCTTTAACTGCTGCGTCGTTTGCAAACTCAGCATGACCTTCACCGTGAGATACTGCGATAGGCATACGAGAACCAGCCATACCTTGGAAGAATACTGACGGGCTTTCTTGTACTTCAACAAGACTGAAACGTGCTTCAAAACGCTCTGACTTGTTAGTTACAAAACGTGGCCAGTGCTCAGTACCTGGGATAAGCTCTTTCAGTGTTGATAACATCTGACAGCCGTTACACACACCTAAGCTAAACGTGTCTTGACGCTCAAAGAATGTTTGGAACTGTTCGCGTGCCATGTCATTGAATAGGATTGACTTAGCCCAACCTTCACCAGCACCTAGTACGTCACCGTAAGAGAAACCACCACAGGCTACAAGGCCTTTGAACTCTTCTAGCGTTAGGCGACCTTCAAGAATGTCACTCATGTGTACGTCAACTGCTGCAAAGCCTGCACGGTTAAATGCCGCTGCCATTTCAACGTGTGAGTTAACACCTTGTTCACGTAGGATTGCCATCTTAGGCTTAGCACCCGTTGCGATGTAAGGTGCAGCTACGTCTTCGTTTAGGTCAAAGCTTAGTTTTACATTAAGACCTGGATCTTTTTCGTCAAACTTTGCATCAAATTCTTGCTTAGCACATTCAGGGTTATCACGAAGTGCTTGCATCTTGTAAGTTGTTTCAGCCCAAATAGTACGTAATTCAGTACGTGTATTTGCAAGTACTGCTTCGCCGCCACGGTTGAAGATTACTTTGTCTTCAGTGTTTAGTGCACCGATAGTATGGCTGATTGCCGCAAGGCCGTTATCTGCTAAAACAGCTTCAACTGCTGCAAGGTCAGAGTTGCGAACCTGAATGACCGCACCTAGCTCTTCGTTATAAAGTGCTTCGATGTCAGAACCTGTTAGGCTATCAAGGTTTACAGTTACACCTGTACGACCGGCGAATGCCATTTCAGCAACAGTTGTGAATAAACCACCGTCTGAACGGTCGTGGTAAGCAAGTAACTTCTCGTCAGCTACAAGTGCTTGCATCGCGTTGTAGAAGCCTTTTAATAGCTCTGGGCTATCAACGTCAGGCGTCTTATCACCAAGCTGCTTGTAAACCTGTGCAAGGCTTGATGCACCCAGTCGGTTTTGACCTGCACCTAAATCAACTAGGATTAGGCTTGAGTCACCTTTATCAGTGCGAAGCTGAGGTGTTACTGTTTTACGAATGTCTTCTACACGACCAAATGCAGTGATTACTAGAGAAAGTGGTGCTGTAACCGCTTTGTCTTCACCGTCATCTTGCCATGTTGTCTTCATTGACATTGAGTCTTTACCAACTGGGATAGTCAGACCTAGTGCTGGACATAACTCTTCACCTACTGCTTTAACTGCTTCGTAAAGACCTGCATCTTCACCAGGGTGACCTGCTGCTGCCATCCAGTTTGCAGATAGCTTGATGTTCTCAAGACCACCAATGTTTGCGCCAGCAATGTTCGTTAACGCTTCTGCTACTGCTAAACGTGCTGATGCACCGTAGTTTAGAAGTGCTGCAGGTGTACGCTCACCCATAGACATTGCTTCACCGTGGTATGTGTCAAACGCAGCTGCTGTTACTGCACAGTTTGCTACTGGTACCTGCCATGGACCAACCATTTGGTCACGAGCCACTAAACCAGTCACCGTTCGGTCACCAATGGTGATAAGGAATGTTTTCTCAGCAATCGTTGGTAGACGAAGTAAACGCTTAGCTGCTTCTTCTACGTTGATGCTGTCAGTGTTAAGTGCTTGGCCTTCAACTTGCTTTGACTCAACGTCACGGTGCATCTTAGGTGCTTTACCAAGTAATACTTCAAGTGGCAGGTCTACTGGGTTGTTATCGAAGTGACTATCAGCAACTGTTAAGTGACGCTCTTCTGTTGCTTCACCAATTACAGCGTACTGTGCACGCTCACGCTTACAGATTTCTTCAAAACGTGCGAAGTCTTCTGCTGCTACTGCCAATACGTAACGCTCTTGTGATTCGTTACACCAAATTTCGTGTGGTGCCATACCCGGCTCATCGTTCGGGATGTTACGTAGTTGGAATTTACCACCTCGGCCACCGTCGTCTACAAGCTCAGGGAATGCGTTTGAAAGACCACCCGCGCCCACATCGTGAATAAACGCGATTGGGTTTTCGTCACCTAGCTGCCAACATTTGTCGATAACTTCCTGACAACGACGCTCCATTTCTGGGTTTTCACGCTGTACAGAAGCAAAGTCTAAATCTTCGTTTGACTGACCAGATGCCATTGATGATGCAGCACCACCACCAAGACCGATGTTCATCGCAGGACCACCTAGCGCGATTAGCTTAGCGCCAACTGGGATCTCACCTTTTTGAACATGCTCAGTACGGATGTTACCAAGGCCACCTGCAAGCATAATTGGCTTGTGGTAACCACGCACTTCTTCACCATTATGGCTGTTAACTTTTTCTTCGTAAGTACGGAAGTAACCAAGTAGGTTAGGACGACCAAATTCGTTGTTGAACGCCGCGCCACCTAGCGGGCCGTCAATCATGATATCTAGTGCATCAACGATGCGGCCTGGCTTGCCGAAGTTAGTTTCCCAAGGCTGCTCGAAGCCAGGAATACGAAGGTTAGATACAGTAAAACCAACAAGACCTGCTTTTGGCTTAGAACCACGACCTGTTGCGCCTTCGTCACGAATTTCACCACCAGAACCAGTTGATGCGCCAGAGAATGGTGCAATCGCAGTTGGGTGGTTGTGCGTTTCAACCTTCATCAAGATTTCAATATTCTCTTGATTGTAGCTGTACTCGCCTTCTTTATTTGGGAAGAAACGACCCGCTTTAGAACCCTTCATTACTGCTGCGTTATCTTTATAAGCAGACAGTACGTTTTCTGGGTGCGTTTCGTAAGTATTCTTGATCATTTTGAACAGCGACTTAGGCTGTTCTACACCGTCGATTGTCCAATCGGCGTTGAAAATTTTGTGACGACAGTGCTCAGAGTTCGCCTGTGCGAACATGAATAACTCGATGTCGTTCGGGTTACGACCTAGTTTTGTGAAGTTTTCTACTAGGTAGTCAATTTCGTCGTCAGCTAGTGCGAAACCTTGCTCAACGTTTGCCGTCACAAGTGCTTCACGGCCACCGCCAAGAATGTCTACTGATGACATTGGGCGCGGCTCTTCAACGCGGAATAACTGACCTGCATCTTCAAGGCTGTTGTGAACAGACTCAGTCATGCGGTCGTGTACTAGCTTAGCAACGTCATTTAGTTGCTCTGCGCTTAGCTCACCCTCAAAATAATAAGCAATACCGCGCTCAACACGGTGAACCTTGTTTAAGCCACAGTTGTTAGCGATGTCAGTTGCTTTTGATGCCCACGGAGAAATGGTACCAATACGTGGTGTTACTAGAATAAGTGCACCTTGAGGCTCGTGTTCGGCGATAGTTGGGCCGTACTTAAGTAGTTTATTTAGCTTGTCTAATTCCGAGTCGCTCAGCTCTGCAGTTAAGTCTGCAAAATGCATAAACTCAGCATAAATACCAGTTACTGGTAAATTCGCGTCAGAGCAGGTTTTAAGGATTTTTTGAACTTTGAAATCAGAAAGTGCTGGCGCACCACGTAAAATCAACATAGGTTATTTCATCCGGGGGTTAAGGATTGAACGATATTTAGGGCCGCTATTATAGTCGAATTCATGGCTAGTTTTAACTGTAAAATTATAAAACTGCCAAAAATCGTAGAAGGTTCTTTAATAGAGCTAAAAAACACTTTTACTTCATAGTGTTAGATTTCTCATTTTGCATCTACTCAGAACTTTGATAGTTTAGTTTTATTAATAATCTCACGCTTTGTCTTCATGCAGTTAAAACCATTGCTCGCACTCATCATTTTTATATGGGTTTTAGTCGGATGTGATAAACCGCCTATGACGCAGCTTGAGCGCGTGCAACAAAAGCGCGAATTAAAGGTGGGCACGCTGGCGGGACCTGCTAATTTTTATCAAGCGCAGCAAGGCGAACAAGGCTTTGAATATGAGTTAACACAAGCGTTTGCAAAGTCACTTAACGTCAAACTTAATATCGTGCCGTTTTATAGCTTGCCAGAGCTTTTCCAACGTTTGGACAGTGGTGATTTAGATCTTATTGCCGCCGGACTCAGTTACCACCCACAACGTGGCGAGCATTATCGCTTTGGCCCAAGTTACCGAGCCATTAGCCAAAAGCTAGTTTATAAACAAGGACCAAGACGACCAAGAAACTTTGAACAAGTCGATGCACCTATTACTGTATTAGCAGGCTCAAATCACTTAATTAGCTTACAAGAAGCGAAAAAAACATATCCCAATATTGAAATAAATGTTGTTGAAGATGTGGATGAAGAAGAACTACTACAAAACATCATTGACGAAAAAATTAACTACACAATTGCTGATTCTCACTCTCTTGCCCTTTTCCGCCGCTACCACCCAGAAGTCAGTATTGCTTTTTCGGTCACAAAACAAGATTCGATCAGTTGGATAATGCGAAAAGACCCCGATGATTCGCTCTACGCACTACTGATGCCATTTTTTGACAAAGTAAATCAAAACGGGAAATTAGCAGAGCTTGAAGAAAAATACTTTGGCCATGTAGAAACATTTAACTATGTAAACACCCTCGCCTTTGTTGAGGCTACGAAAGAAGTACTCCCCAAGTACCAAGCATGGTTCGAAAAATACTCAGAACAAAGCAAATTAGACTGGCGATTATTAGCCGCATTAAGCTACCAAGAATCCATGTGGAAGCCGCGAGCAAAATCACCCACAGGAGTACGAGGGATAATGATGCTAACGCAACCAACAGCAAAACAAGTCGGTGTAAAAAACCGCCTTAAACCTGAGCAAAACATTAGAGGGGGGGCAATTTACTTAAGTAAACTGATCAAACGTGTTCCCAAGTCCGTACAATATCCTGATAATGTTTGGTTTGCGATGGCGTCTTACAATGTGGGCTGGGGGCATGTGAATGACGCACGTAAAATTACAGAGCAACAAGGTGGCGATCCAAGCCGCTGGGCCGATGTGAAAAAACGACTACCACTGTTGGTTAAAAAGCGCTACTATCGAAAAACACGATATGGATATGCACGTGGGGATGTGGCAGTTCAATACGTTGATAACATCCGCCGATATTATGATGCGCTGGTTTGGTTAGACGAAAACGGTGCGCTCAATTCAGAAAACGGACAAAAGTGACGCTTTCGGTCGCGTTGTCACATATTTGCAATCATTCCCTGTAATTCTGCCAATCGTAATATCAATCAATTTTCTTAAGTAATGAGTTATCTTGATTGATATAAGTACCAAAGACATTGGTATGGTTTAATCTCTCACAATTAGGAGGTGTCGATGCTTAAAAGACGTCGTACTCACCAATTTAAACGAAACACTTCTCATACGTCACCAAATCGTAGACGTGTTTTGACTAAAAATTCGCACAAGAAGGTGCTAAATCGAAGAAAAGCGTTCGCCATCATGCAAATGGATGAAATGGCAGAAAAAAATGAATCAGCAGCTCAGCCTTCTTGAGCTGCTTGTTTTGCTAGCTTTTTCGCTTCTTTAATTTCTTTTCTGCGGCGACGAAAAAATGCCGATAATTTTTCTGCACACTGCTCAGCCATCACGCCTGAAGTCACTTCTAACTGATGGTTTAATTTAGGCTCTCTAACGATATTCATTATAGACCCTGCAGAACCCGTTTTTGCATCAGCTGCACCATACACTAAGCGCTTAATACGGCTATGAACAAGCAAACCAGCGCACATAGGGCAAGGTTCAAGGGTGACATATAAAGTGCAATCAATCAGGCGATAATTCTCGATTTTTTTACCGGCTTCTCGCACAGCCATCATCTCAGCATGGGCTGATGGATCATGGTTACAAATAGACTGATTCCAACCCGCGCTGACAAATTCACCATCTTTCACTAACACAGCCCCAACAGGAATTTCATTCTGTTGCTCAGCTTTATCAGCATATTCTAGCGCCTTTTGCATCCAGTATTGATCTTGCTCGATTTCTGTCATTAGTGTCTGTTACTGCTACTATTTAGGAAGTTTAAGCGCAAATATACCACATTTAATTGCAATATTTGTCGATTTGGCATGGCTCAAGCTCCCGCATTTAGGCTATAATTCGCCGCTTTTTTTATTTCTTGAGCTATTATACCCGAACAATCTCAAGATAAATGACTCAGAGCGTGGCGTTCTGTTTCAGTTCGAGGAAAAGGACGCAGCGTAATGACTGGTCCTTTCCAAGTTCTTTGACGAAGAAATGGGACTGAAGACGCGCTCCGAAGGCGAGCTTGATTGGCTTTCATACTGCGTTGTCGATTTTCGATTTAGTCCACTAGATCTTCAAATCGATGCCTTGCCTGAAAGCCAATCAATTCTCGCTGAGCCACGTATCTTGAGTTCGTTTGGGTATACACACACACGGGTAACACATGAAATTTCCGGGACGCCGCAGGCATAAACATTATTTTCCGGTGGAAGATAAAGACCCACTACTAGACCAGATCAGTAGTGAAGATGGGCTTAAGCGCAGTTACATTTGCGGCATAGACCAAATCGTTGTCGATATCGAAGCCAAAGTTGATCAAGCATTTCTTGATGAATTTGGCCTGCAACGAGGTATGTCACAAGTCATCGAAAGTGAGGTGACAAACGCGTTATATGACCGTCTTAAACGCGAAAATATGATCGATTATGAATTTGCAGGTGGCACCATAGGTAATACCATGCACAATTACTCGGTGTTAGCCGACGATCGCTCAGTACTGCTTGGTGTAATGAGTGAAAACATAAAGATTGGTAGCTACGCATACAAGTTTTTATGTAATACCTCTAGCCGAGTTGATCTGGATTATTTGCAACCAGTTGACGGCCCTATTGGTCGCTGCTTCACATTAATTGACGATACCGGGGAGCGTACATTTGCGATCAGCCCTGGCTTAATGAATCACTTAAAACCTGAGTCAATTCCAGAGCAACTTATTGCAAATGCTTCAGCACTGGTGATTAGCGCATACCTAATGCGCACATCTGGTGATGAGACGATGACAGAGGCAACACTTCAAGCTGTTAAATACGCCAATGAAGCCAACGTTCCGGTTGTTTTGTCACTTGGTACCAAATTTTTAATCGAGCAAGATCCTAAGTGGTGGGCTGAGTTTGTTGAAAAACATGTCGACATCTTAGCGATGAACGAAGAAGAAGGTGAGGCAATCACGGGCTTCAGCGATCCGCTATTGGCTGCTGACAAAGCGCTTGATTGGGTTGACCTTGTTATCTGTACCGCCGGCCCGAAAGGCCTCGTCATGGCAGGTTACGTTGATGATGAATTCAAACGTGAAACAGAATACCCGCTATTGCCTGGTGCCATTGCTGAATTCAACCAATATGAATTTTCGCGATCTATGCGCAAAGATGCATGTGTTAACCCGATTAAAGTTTACGCACATACAGCGCCTTATATGGGTGGTCCTGATTCAATTAAAAATACCAATGGTGCGGGCGATTGTGCGTTAGCTGCAGTATTACATGACTTATCAGCCAACGAATACCATAAAATGAATGTGCCAAATTCAGCAAAGCACGAGCATACTGCTATTACTTACTCATCATTAGCTCAGATCAGTAAGTATGCAAATCGTGCAAGCTATGAAGTGTTAGTACAGCACTCTCCTCGTTTATCGAGAGGGTTACCTGAGCGTGAAGATTCATTAGAACAAGCGTATTGGGAACAATAAGCAGATTTGTACTAAAACAAATTAAACTTATAAAGCCGACTAATCAGTCGGCTTTATTATATATATCATTGCGTATTAATTATTAAGTAAATTCTAATGGTTAACATGCTCAGCAAGATATTCCAATGCAGCAATACCTGCGACCGAATTGCCAAAACTGTCTAAACCTGGAGACCATACAGCAACAGTAAACTGTCCCGGCAACACTGCGATAATAGTACCTGACACGCCTGACTTCCCCGGCATACCAACACGATAAGCAAAGTCGCCGGCTGCGTCATAAAGACCGCTGGTAAATAATAACGAATTGAGTTGTTTCGTTTGCTTTGCCGATAACACTTGCTCACCACTTTGCAAACAAACACCTTTATTACTCAAATAAGAAAACGTCTTAGCAAGTTCAACCACGTTCACCTCTATGGCGCAGTAATTAAAGTAACTCCAAAGCACCTTTTCGACGTCATTATCAAAGTTACCAAAGGACTTCATTAAATAAGCCATAGCAGCATTGCGATACCTATGCTGATATTCGGAGTTAGCCACAGTACGATTTATCACAACATTACTGTTACCTGATTGAGCTCTAAACTTCTCTAGAACAGCATGAATAGGCGCGCTCAAACGAGAATACAGTGCGTCTGCTGTAACGATTGCACCGGCATTAATAAAAGGGTTTCTTGGTTTACCTTGCTCGAATTCAAGCTGAGTCAATGAGTTAAAAGCTGTTCCAGATGGCTCTTTACCAACACGTTGCCACAACTCATCCCCATAACGCTGTAATGCCATGGTTAAGGTGAGTGCCTTTGACACTGATTGCACTGTAAATTTATTACTGACATCTCCAGCTGAGTATACTTTGCCATCAGAGGTTTGCAGCGCAATAGCAAACTGACCTTTCTTCTGCTCGGCCAACGCAGGAATATAGGTCGCAACTTCTCCCTGGTGAGAGAAGGGCTCAACATGCTGGCATGTTTTTTCTAATAAAGTTTGATAATCAAGCACTAAATAAAGACCATAATTTTTTTCACAATATAGCCGATGTTAAACCACCAAAACACCAGCCGATATTCGTAACTAAGAATATTAATTCAATACAAAAAACTTATTTTACTTATAAACGAAACAAGCCCGATAAATCGGGCTTGTTTCGTAGTACTTGCAATAAACTTATTGGCTTAAGTTCATCTCTTGAATAATTTCGTGGGCGATAGGTGGTGTGGTACTCACTGGTTTTTCATGCCTATCTGCTTTTAACTGACCTTTTCTATGCTTAAGGGCTGCATCTAGTTTTTTTGCGGCATTTGCAATTGCCGGATACATAACTTCACCTTCTCCTTTTACCGCTACGCGTGCGCCTTCATAGTTAGTGCTAATTTCAGTATAAAACTGGTTGTGCTCTTTGCTAATAATGATGTCTAAGGCTATCAATGAAGGAAAATGCGTTGCGATTTTGGCAAACTTTTCTTGGACATGCTGTTTTACGGCGTCGGTTACATCTACGTGATGACCAGAAAGATTTATTTTCATAGGGTATCCTTTTTTTGTTTACCTCAACTACAGTATTGAGGGCAAAATTGGATTTCACAAGCAAAAAAATAGAAATTTTATTTAAATGAGAATGGCACTTGATTCAGATCAGCGCCACATTGCAAGTGCCTAAAAAGAAAACACCTTTCTATGATTTTGAGTTGACTGAGGTTTATTTTGCTAGAAATGAAAAAGCCTCGCTACTGCGAGGCTTTTCAATGATGGTGCCCAGAGGCGGAATCGAACCACCGACACGAGGATTTTCAATCCTCTGCTCTACCGACTGAGCTATCTGGGCTAAATATTTGCTAGTTTTACTTCTTAGCGAGAAAATGGTGCCGACTATCCGAGTCGAACGGATGACCTACTGATTACAAGTCAGTTGCTCTACCAACTGAGCTAAGTCGGCAACACCGAAAATAAGTGGTGCCCAGAGGCGGAATCGAACCACCGACACGAGGATTTTCAATCCTCTGCTCTACCGACTGAGCTATCTGGGCAAATTATGTTTTGTACTGAAAACCTTAATGGATGTTCAATACTATTCCCTTAAGCTCTACCGAATGAGCTATCTGGGCAAACACATCACCTAAACGTTTAAACTTGGTAACCGTCTGGGCGTGCGGCGTATTAAACGAGTTTTGCCCCTTCAAGTCAACCCTTTTTTTAAAAGCAACGTTTGCTTGCTTAGTTTTCAACCACCAATAGCAAAGTTTGTACAAACAGTGTCTTAATTGCTCAAAAGTACGTCACTAAAAAGAGATAACCATGCATACAGGTTGAATGGAAAATGCTTAAAAACGGCGAGCTTTAATAACAAGACAATGTTACGATTGGGTACTTAATAAACCAATAATAATCAAATTCTAGAGCAGTTAAATCGGACCTTATCAATGCCAAACTCTGAGAATATAAAACTATCAGGCTTTTTACCTCTGGTGCTAACAAGTATATTAACTGTTGGCTCTATTTGTGCTGCAGCCGCGTACTTTCTTCCTAAATCACAACAAGCACCACAAATTGATTTTGCCAATCAAGCACAACAGCTTTCTGAACCACTTGCAAATACTATGATGAAACAAGGGTTCAGTCAGGTTAAGAAGTTACTGGCTGGTATTTCAGAGGCTGATCCTAATACCCAATATTATCTATATAGTATGACGGGTATGGCAGAGCCAGCTCTCATCTTCCAAAGTAATGAAACAGCAATTGCACCGATTTCACAAGTGAAGCAATTTAAAGTTGGCAACACACTCACTGTACATCAACCTTTAAAGCTTGATGGGCAATATGTTGGCGAATTGGTTATACAGCACAAAGTAAAAACCAGCAGCAACACAAGCAATATCGCATATGGTTTATTTGCACTCGCTTTATTGCTGGCATTTGGTTTCGCACTTTTTGCACAGCGCCGTCTCGCTCAACAACTTGCGACTGACAAGCAAAAGCTAAAATCAGAACTTAAAAAAGTATCAGAAGAGCAAGATTATAAAAGGTTCATTGATAGCAACTTAGGCTTTGGTTTTGACGAAGTAGCTCAATCTATTAATGATGTTCTACAGCAAGTACAAACTTCGATAGACAATAATCAAACTTCTGAAAAAGAGCTCAAGCAGCTTCAAACTAGCTTAGAAACTGAAGTACAAGCTAGAACACTGGCACTTGAAAAGGCGACCATGAACGCCGAACGTGCTAACGAAGCCAAAACGACCTTCTTAGCGACTATGAGTCATGAGATCAGAACACCGATGAATGGTGTTATTGGTACAATTGATTTATTACGCCAAACAGACTTAGATGGTGCACAACACCGCCTCAGTACCATCATTCGTGACTCAGCTTTCTCCTTGCTGGGTATTTTGGACGATATTCTGGACTTCTCTAAAATTGAAGCCGGCAAGCTACAAATAGATAACACAGCTTTCTCTGTTACCGATACCATTGAAGAAGTGGCACGCGTTTTATCTTCTGTGGCTAAAAAACGTAAACTCGATTTACAGCTGGCAATCGCCCCAGATATTCCTAAAAACCTAATTGGCGACAATATTCGTGTTCGTCAGGTTTTATATAACCTGTGTAGTAATGCCATAAAGTTCACAACCACAGACGAAAACCGACAAGGCTTTGTAAAAGTCGCAGTAGAAGTTGCACAAAATACCTCTGAGCATTACACATTACGGTTCTCTGTGACAGATAACGGTAAAGGCATGACGCAACTGCAGTTGCGTGAGATTTTTAATCCGTTTATTCAAGCTGAAAACTCGATCACCCGTGAATATGGTGGCACGGGCTTAGGCCTTTCAATTTGTAAGAGCCTAATTGAGCTCATGCTGGGTTCAATTAATGTCACCAGTGATCTGGGAATGGGCAGTGAATTCGTGGTCGAATTACCATTTAGTACCGACGGCAAAGTTGAATATGCTAACAAAGCCGTGCTAGCGCAAAAACCAGTTGTTGTGCTCACTGATAACCCAGCTCGTAAAGCAATTCTGTGTCGTTACCTTTCATTTATGGGTGCGAATACTTATGCCATTGACTCAATTGATGAAGCTGAAGAATTCCAGCACACACCAAATTTAATTTGGGTGCTTGATGGCTTAGATGGTATGGCACCAGTGAATGACCAGTTACGCTCTCTGCTTTATTCTCTAGAACAAAATAAACAGCAAGTTATTGTATTAAGCACCATGGACGAGTCTGCGCTTAATCACGCCAATATTTTCTATTTGAATGCGGCACCATTATGTAAGAGCAGCTTTATGACGTCTGTAATGGTTGCAGCTGGTTTACATAAACCGAAGCAATTAAAGAAAGCGACCTCTTTCAATAACTTCTTAAATGTCGATAAAGCACGCGCAGAGAATAAGCTTGTACTATTAGCTGAAGATAATGTGTTAAATCAACAAGTATTGACTGACCAACTTCACTTACTTGGCTATGGCGTTGAAGTCGCTGAAAATGGGGAAGAAGGGTTAGCAATGTGGAAGAAAAACCATTATCCGATCATTCTGACCGATCTACATATGCCTAAAATGTCAGGCTATGACATGGTTAAAGCAATACGCGAAGAGGCAGAGAAGTGCGATGATATCAAAGCTCAACCTTATATTATTGCGGTAACGGCCAACGCTTTGAAGGGTGAAAAAGAGCGTTGTATTGCAACAGGGATGAATGACTACATTACCAAGCCGATTGAATTAAATGTATTAGAGGCGACACTTGCAAAATGGCAGCCTGAAAAACATATTCAAATGTCAGTGTCGCAAGAAAGTCGCGATGATGACTCAACTTTATCTGTTGAGAATAAAGAAACATCAAGCGAACTTTCTACTTCTAGCACTCAACAAGCAAAGAATGAAACCACGCAAGTTGAAAACGTAGTTGATCATGAGCCAAAAGCTGAGATATCTAAAACAGATACACCTGATACAGGTACGGCCTTTGACTCTGATTTAAACTGGTCTGAAGAACAAACTAAACAATCACAGGCTGCAATAGAAGATGATGTGCATACTATAGATATTGATGCTTTAACCGAAACTGATAATGATCATTTGTCGTGGCAAGCGCCTGAGGTAGAAGAGACAAAATCTACAACTTCTTATGAAGATAGCTATGATCTTGATTTATCATTACAGTCTCACGAAGCCGATAATCTAGACTGGCAAGAAGAAACATCATCTACACACTCTCCATCTGAAGAGACTTTAGACCTGAGCCAATTTACTGAGACTGACAGTGATTTAGAGTGGAAAGGTGATGCCAGCAATGCACAAGCAGATGAGTTTGAGCATGAAATCAATATTGATAATATTGAAGTGGACAGCCAAGACAATATTGATTGGCAAAACCTCAATGATATTGATGAAACTGCTTCAATCTCTTCTGAAGATAAAACAGAAACTGCGATAACAGATACTTTAACTGAACAAGTTGAAGAAACTGAAGAATTTGGATCTGTAGCTCCTTCTCAGGCAAGCGCTTTAACCGGCTCTCTAAGTGCTATTTCTTTAGAATCTACTTGGGAAGCAACACCTGCAGCCCAGGCTTCAGATAATACTATTCCAACACCAAGCTTTGGTTTAGCACCGGAAGGGACTTCGCAAGATGCACTTAACCCAGCAAGCACTCAAGAAAATGTTACGCCTGAAATAAAAGTGCTAGTTGAAGACCCTATTGAAGTTGATACTCCTAATGAAGTAAAAGCTATAGAGCCAGAATCTAGCGAAGTTGAGACTATGATTGAGGTTACTACCGAAAGTGATTTACCTGCTGAAGAAAGTATTGAAGAGCCGCTAGTCGATATTTCAACACTCGCTGTAGTCGATATTGATATGTTTGATAAATACGTCAATCACGACGAAGCGAAAAAACTGCGTTTCTTCAGAATGTACCTAGAACAAAGTAGTGAGTTGATCCGTGATATTTTTGCCAATGTCATGACTCGCGAACAAGACAAGATCATCTCAGACTGCCACCAGCTCAAATCGATTTCAAAGACCGTCGGTGCAATGCAAGTGGCCGAAATCGCGATTCAATTCGAACAAGCATGTAAAGACCGCGAATTAACCAGTGATGAGCTAATTAATTTCAGAGACAAATTAGACGATTACTACACCGATGCGATGATGTTCATGCAAGACTTCATCAAGCAACGCTCAGAGTAAGTCGCCAGGTATAAAAAAGCCCGCTAGTTTTAAACTGCGGGCTTTTTTTGTGGCTGTTTTATTGTGATTAGCTTTAACTAAGCAAAGTTCAGGTTAACTTCCATGCCAAAGCATATAAATCAATTTGATCACCAAAGACACCATCACTAAAGGTAAAATATACTTACTATATTTTTGCATCTTGTGTAGCCCTAAGCTCTCCTGATAACGCTCTAACAGTGGGATCAAAATCAATAAGCTGATAACTAAACTGCCAATTATAATCAGTACATTCATAAAAACTCCTGTTTTACTAAGCCAGAAAGCTAGGCTATCTTCTTCTGCGTTGGCGTTGCCCAAGTACACGTTTTTTATCTCTGTCTTTACGTGCTTTATTGGTATTCTTACGGTTATCTTTGACCTCTCGGGTCAAGTCAGGTTCAAAACCACTTAGCCATTGCGGGGTTAATCGCTCATCTAATAACACTTCAAGTTCTTCAAGTAGCCACTGCTCATCTTGGCTGACTAAGCTAATAGCCTTACCCGAGCGCCCTGCTCGACCTGTACGACCAATTCGGTGAATATAATCTTCTGCCACATAAGGTAGCTGAGCGTTAATCACGTAATCTAATGTGCTGATGTCTATACCACGCGCTGCAACATCAGTGGCCACAAGCACACGTACCTTACCCTCTTTAAACTGAGTTAACCCTTTATCTCGAGCGCCTTGTGATTTATCGCCATGAATTGCACTGCTCGGCAAACCATCTTTAATTAGTTCTTTAACAAGGCTATCAGCTTGCGCTTTAGTGCGAGTAAACACCAACACTTGCTGCCAATTATTCTTACCAATTAAATAGGCAATGACAGCAGCTTTCTTCTCTTCATCAATGGCATAAAAAGTTTGCTCAATCGCCTCAACTGTGGTGTTTTGCTGCTCTATACCTACACGCTTAGGATCTGACAACCAACGGCTAGCCAGCTTCTCAACACTTTCATCTAAAGTTGCAGAAAAAAGCATGGTTTGTCTTGAGTCTGGCACATGACGCATAATGCGTTTTATCTCACCAATAAAGCCCATATCTAACATTCTATCGGCTTCATCAAAAACCAAATGCTCAAGTTGACTGAGTGACAAAGTACCTTTAATTAAGTGATCGAGTAAACGCCCAGGGGTTGCAATAACAATATCAACGCCAGCCTTCAATCGTTTCTCTTGAGGGCCAATATTTGCACCACCATACAGGCACACCACTTTTAAATCAGTATTGGCTGCATATTGCTGAGTATTCTCAGCGACTTGTTGCGCAAGCTCTCGCGTTGGCGCCAAAACCAGTGCCCTAACTTGACCAAGCTGTGTGTCATCGCGCAACAGATTGTTCAGTATCGGTAACATAAACGCCGCCGTTTTACCTGTACCAGTCTGTGCAGTCGCGATGATGTCTTTGCCTGTGAGAGCTAGTGGAATAGTCTGCGATTGAATATCAGTTGGGCTTTCGAATCCGAGTGTTTCAAGAGCAGAATAAATGGCCGGTGCCAAAGAAAAAGAAGAGAAAGACATAGAAACCACTGCGATAAATTAAATTGAACGCAGTATAACAAAAACGCGCCTGAGGCGCGCTTTGTGCTAATATTGTTTATTATATTATTACTTTAAAGCGTTGCTTTACGCTCATTGTAATAAGCAATCAAGTCATCAATTGCCTGTTGGTCATAAGCTTTAATGCCAGATACTAGCATGTGCTTTTCACCACGACCGACTTTTTTACCTTCACTGATGAAGTTAAATTTAAGAATGATTTTGCCACGCTTTCCTTCGTATTCGAACTCTGGCGTATCCGTTTCTAATTCAACTGACTTTACATTGATATCATCAAAATGGATCGCCATTGACTCGTAAATTACCATAGGGCGAGCAGGATTGATCATCACCTCTTTTTCACCCATCACAGGCACTATCATATGCGGGAAAGTTGTGCCTGAGAAAGCCACGTAATTTTTCGTTAAGCTTTCAATTAAAGTTGGGCATTGGCTTGTTTCACCATCTCGCTTTACTGATAACATCACTTTGCCGTTTGATGTTACTGCAAACTCATCTGCCACTTCAGGGAATTGAAGTTGTGACGTTTCGTCAACCATGCCTTCAAATTTGAAGTACATGTTCTCACTTACACCATAGCGCGATAATACCAATGAAAATAATAAATCACCTGGCACACAAAACTTCTTCGCATCAGCATCATGTAATGGGTTAAAGTCATCTGCTACTTTCTTAGCGAATTGGCTACCCTGCTCACGTGTGATCGTGACAAATTCAGCATCTTGTTGGTAGTAAGGCGTTAACATACATCTAGTTCCACAACTTTAAGGACGGGCTATAGTAGCAGAATAAAATGTTATAGAGGTCGTATCTGTTGTGAAATTGACAAAAAAGCACCAATAAAAAAGCCACTTTGAAACAAAGTGGCTTTTAAATAGCTTAAAATCAATATATTAGCCTACGCTTTTGGGTAGTCGCGATATGCTTTTTCTAACTTTTTAGCTTGCTTCTTAGACACACCAATGTGCTCAAGTGCCACACGTAAACGTGCACGAGACAGGTCTGAACCTAAGATCTCCATTGCATCTACAACTGACGTTGAAGACGTTTTACCTGTGATAGCAACAAAGATTGGCTCTAAGAAGTCTTTGATCTTTAATTCATGATGCGTTGCTACTGCTTTTGCAATCGCGAAGATCTCATCTTTTGTCCAGCTACGAAGCGTTTCTAATTCCCAAATAAAGAATTGAAGTGCCTGACGTACAACCTCTTCATCTGCTTTACCCGCAGTTAATAGCGCAGGGTCGTATTCTGGAATACCACCCACAAAGTGACCAGCTAGGTCAACTAAGTCTGACAGCTTGTTAATACGCGTTTTAGCTTGAGGTAAAATACGAGATAACGTCTCACCATTGAACTTCCAATCAACAAAGCGCTGAATCAGTTCTTCGTCAGATAAATTTTCGCGGATCCAAAGACCGTTTAACCAGTTTAGTTTGTCGATGTCGAAAATTGGACCACCAAGCGATACACGCTTCATGTCGAAGTGTTCGATCATTTCAGCAAGGGTGAACTTTTCACGTTCATCAGGCATTGACCAACCCATACGACCTAAATAATTAAGCAGTGCTTCTGGTAAGAAGCCCATTTCTTTGTAGTAGTTAATCGACGTCGGGTTCTTACGCTTAGACAGCTTAGATTTATCTGGGTTACGAAGCAGTGGTAGGTGACCAAGTACAGGCGCTTCCCAACCAAAATCTTCATACAGCTTTAATAGCTTAGGTGCTGAGTTGATCCACTCTTCGCCACGGAAAATGTGACTGATCTGCATGTGGTGATCATCAACAACGTTCGCTAAGAAATACGTTGGGAAACCATCTGCTTTTAAAAGCACTTGCATATCTACGTTTTCCCACGGGATCTCAATTTCACCACGTAGGTAATCATTAAACTTGAAGCTACCTTCAGTTGGGATCTTCATACGAATAACGTAAGGTTTACCCGCTTCAAGGTTTGCTTTGATTTCATCTTCGCTTAACAACAGACCACGACCGTCGTACTTAGGACGAAGACCTTCTGCCATTTGCTGTTCGCGCATTTCGTCTAGCTCTTCGGCTGTTGCGAAACAATAAAACGCTTTACCTTCGTCAACTAGCTGCTGCGCAAATTGCTTGTATAAATCGCTGCGCTCAGACTGGCGGTATGGACCGAACTCACCGCCCACATCAGGACCGTGATCCCAGTTAAGGCCTAACCAACGCAGGCTATCCATGATCGCTTGCTCTGATTCAGGCGTGCTACGCACTTGGTCTGTATCTTCAATACGAAGAACAAACTCACCGCCTTGTTGCTTAGCAAAACAGTAATTGAAAAGGGCAATATAAGCTGTGCCTAAGTGCGGATCACCTGTTGGTGATGGAGCTACACGAGTACGGATAGTCATGTGATTTCTCTTAATTGATCAGACAATAAAATAATGGCGGGTATGCTAGCACACCCGCCATTATTCGACAAAAAATTACCTAGTATTTTGAGTTTTTTAAGCGGCTTTATCTAAGCCTTGCAAAAACGCAACTATGTCACTTGATTCATACATCCAAGTCACCTTGCCTTGCTCTTCGATACGCAAACATGGCACTTTAACTTTACCACCCTGCTCAGCAAGCTCTTGGCGATAAGTTTCGTTATTTTTTGCATCGCGAGTTTCAACTTTTAAACCTTCGCGTTTAATGGCACGGCGTACTTTTACGCAGAATGGGCATGCCTCAAATTGATAAAGCTTAAAATTCTGTGTTTTTGCATCAAGCTGTTGCTGCGCCTGTGCTTCACGTTTTTTACTTCTAGGCGTGAAAATAAAGTTTAAAAGAAGAATGATACGGCCTAAAAACCAACGAACAAATTTCATAATAACTCCAACGCTTAAAAATCCCGCGGAGTGTATCACAAATTAAAATAATTCAATATCACTGCCCGACACGGCTTGCTGTACAATATTGAGTTGCTGGTAATCACTGACTTGATTACGGCCGTTATCTTTTGAATGATATAGCGCCATATCAGCCTTATTCACTAATTCAGCTAACTGATATTCGTCTCCAACTTGAATAAAACCAATACTCATAGTCACATTTGCTACTTGCGGGAAACGGGTGTTTGCAACTAACTCCCTCGCCCTATCTAAAACTTTCCATGCTTGATCAGCATTATCTGTCATAAATAAGATGGCAAACTCTTCACCGCCATAACGGAACAATAAGTCATCAAAACGAAAATGAGATTTCAAAAGTTGCGATACGAGTACTATCACTTCATCACCGATTACATGACCAAAGGTATCGTTGACTTGCTTAAAATGGTCAATATCAAGAATGGCCAAAAACCAATGCTGCTCTTGATCTATTTTTTTTTGCTGATAACGACCCTCACTATGCATTATTTCTGTAAGTTTTTGCTCAAAGCTCTGTCTATTCAAAAGTTGGGATAAGGGATCTATGGCGCTATTGTGCAGTAACTGCATCTGTAAGAAATAGACGTCAAGCAAATGTAGGATAAGCCCTTCTTCTTTGTCAGTCAGTAGTACTTTACCCTCTTTATGTGCTTTATTGGTGATGATTAAACCACCCAAAGGATGAATATCTGTTTTTGCAAAAAACAGTGTGCGAGTCGGCTGTTTTAATAACTTAATATGATCAGGTAAATCATGAATGGCATTTTTAAACAACTTTAAATACGCATCATACTCTTCTTGGTACATTACCCCTGAAGCATGTACAGTAAATTGAAACTCTATTTGCGCTTTTATGTGGCAGCATTTTTTACTGAAAAAATAAGCATCAAAGCGGTCGCTTAAAAGGTCTTGTAAAATTAGACTAAAGCACTGTTTAAGGTCATTCTCTTTTTTTTGAGAAACCAGCTGTTTAACTAACCCATAACCACAGTTTGATGTTTGCATAGATACATAGGCTAAATTGACTTTATTAAAGTGTAGATGGCATCACACTAAATGCCCAAACTTTCAAGATAGCTTAAAATGCACTTGTTGAAAAAGAGCTTGATAAGGAATTAACAAGCTCAACAAGCATATAAGACAGATTTGCTTTAATACCAGCTCTATTAATTAAGTCTGCTAAGTAGTGACTCAATAAAACACGCTAGCTTAAGAAGTGAGTAGCACTAAGTCATCTCGATGAATAACGACGTTAGAAAGCCCAAAGCCAAGCTGTTTAGCTATATCTTGACTGTGTAACCCTTTAATTTGCTCCAACTCTTGGTTATCAAAAGCACTTAAGCCTTTTGCAAACACCTTGCCTTCACTGTCACTTAACGTGACTAAATCACCACGAGTAAACACGCCATTCACCCCGACAATTCCTTTTGCTAATAAACTCGCACCTTGGCAAGTTAAAGCCTCTACCGCCCCTAGATCACAAATAATAGTACCTGTGGATTTTGGACCACTGAGTAGCCATTTTTTGCGACCTTCAAGTGGTGCATCAAACTTTAATACTCGCGTGCTGGGCGCTTCGCCATTTAACACATCGACTAAGATATTCGCTTCCGAGCCTTTTGCAATAATGGTCTCAATACCTGCACGCTGCGCAATTTGCGCAGCTTGTAATTTTGTCGCCATACCACCGGTACCTAGTGAGGTACCAGAATCACCCGCTAAAGATTTTACGCTATCGTCAATTTCACTGATTTGTGTGATCAACTCAGCGTCTGGGTTTGAGCGCGGATCGGCGGTAAACAACCCAACTTGGTCGGTGAGTAAAATAAGCTTTTCCGCATTGGCTAATATCGCCACCAGCGCTGATAGATTATCGTTATCGCCGACTTTAATTTCTGCCGTTGCCACCGCATCGTTCTCATTAAAAATAGGAACGACATCATGCTTTAAAATCTGCGTTAAAGTATCTTTTGCGGTCAGATATCGTTCTCTGTGTTCTACATCGGCGCGCGTCAACAGCATTTGTGCAACGGGCACATCATAAAGGGCAAACAGCGACTGCCACTGATGAATAAGTTGGCCTTGACCAATTGCAGCGAGCATTTGCTTTTCACTGACTGAGTTACCTATGGGTGTGGGAAGTTGGCTGCGCCCAGCGGCAACGGCACCGCTCGATACGATAACCACTTTATAGCCGTTTTCTCTTAGCTCAACACACTGACGCACAATATCAACCATTCTTGGCTTATTTAGGTGCAACTTGCCTGCTGTTAACACACTTGTTCCCAGCTTTACCACAACCAATTTTTTGTTCATAACTCCCCCAATGAATACCTCTTTGGTTATATCAGAGCCAGTTTTTTGCACAAGTTAAATTTATTCATTTCAGAGTCAATGCTAATATGCGCACAGCTTAAATACTGCGGGTAATTCCGCTTTTTATTTAACCTGAGCTTTGGTTAAGAGATTTACTAATGCATTGATATTTAAATGATAAGTGATTTTTTTCAAATCTGCAGCCGGAGACTTTTAGCGATAACACCGCTCACGCGTCCTGCTATCGCCAAGGTACCTACATCCATATAGGCAAGGCGAACTTACGCGTCAATAGCTGGTCTATTGCAAGTAAATTCAACGCAGTTAACGTTGAAAGTAGCCGCTGGAGATAGATTTATTATCCAAAGCTCAGGTTATTTAATCTTTATGTTTAAGATCAAAGCAACTTTTTTAAGTGCTTACACAATAGCCAAACAGCGCAAAGCAATAGAATTCAAATGAAAGAGTAGATATGAAGAAACATTCCAAGAAAAAAGAACTAATGATGCTGCCACTGCTTTTTATCAGCATTTTGCTTTGTGTTGGCGGTCATTTTATTTTGCAACCCAACTATCAAGATAGCCACCTCATTGAATACAGTTTAGCGGCACTGCCCTTTGTGATGTTTGCGGTTGTGCTCATAGCCATCAAAATGGCCTTTAAAGCTGAAGAAAAAGAGCAAGACGAATAAAGTAGAGTTTACTTGCTCTTCTTTCGTTATCTATAAAACATGAGCTATAAAACGTGATAGCCAAACCAATCAGGCACGAGCTGTTGCGTTTTCTCGCTTGGGATAAGATGAATATTGTAACCCGTATCGAATAAATCAACTGCAAAGCAATCATCAACATCGTACAAGTCATCTTTATGTCGGTGCGACATGCCCTGTAATAGTTTAGATTTCGCTTTTTGTTTTGCCTCTTCAGGACTTAATGCCACACACAACATAAACTCATGTTGCTCAGCTAAACTATCTGCTCGATAAGCGCCCATATTTACAAAGAAAAGCTTTTCCCTTTGTAATGAAGGCGTTTCACTGAGTGTAACTTCATAGCCATCGACATATTTTACTGCCACATAGCTGTCCATATGCACTTTGCTTTTGTCACCCACCCACTGTGATTTTAACTTATCAAAACACGCTTCTATATTTTCGCCTATCACAAAGCGTATATCGTGCATTTCAATATGACAGCCCACTATTCGGCCACCCAAATAAACCATAAATAGATGCATTGCATTCCTTAAAACTAGACTAAAGCAGCTTAAAAACTATGTATATATAGGTATAGTGACAAGAGAAACCGCTCACCGCAATAATGAGGCAAGACTTTAATACGCTTGATATAAAGAACACGATGGAATTAAATATTCTTCGCGATTACTCAAAAACTGAATCAACAGATAAGAAGAAAGATAATGATAAAACCTCTCACGCTCATCATAGGTATGTGCTTTAGTGCTGTCAGCACAGCACATACAACCTTAATTCATAACGTTAACGGCTACACACCGACACTTGATGGTAAAATTGAACGCTTTTCTACCCTCGTTTTTAAAGATGGCAAAGTCGTTAAATACAGTGACAAAGACACAATCAAGCAATTTCCTCAAGCTGAGAACATTGACGGAAAAGGCAAAACCTTATTACCAGGGTTGATTGATGCTCATGGCCATATAATAGGTCTAGGTAACAATCTTCAAAGGCTCGATTTACGGGGCGTTTCTTCTGCAGAAGCGGCAGGCAAAAAACTGCAAGCTTATGCTAAAATCAATCCAGATAAGTGGTTAGTTGGCCGAGGCTGGGATCAAACTTTATGGGAAAACAAAGCCTTTCCAACCGCTGCCGATTTAGACAAGTTCGTAAGCGATAGGCCCGTTGTGCTCACTCGCGTTGATGGCCATGCTATTTGGGTCAACAGTAAAGCCATGCAACTAGCAGGCATTACCCAAGCAACGCAATCACCAGATGGCGGTGAAATAATTCAAGTGGCAGGCAAGCCTTCAGGTATTTTCATCGATAAAGCAGAAAACTTAGTTTTAAAACATATCCCAAAACAATCGATTGAACAAAAGCAGCGCGCACTATTTGCAGCATCAAAGCATCTGCTTAGCTTAGGTATTACTTCAGCACACGATGCAGGCATTGACTACGATACCTGGCGCTTATATCAAGATTTAGCAGAGCAAAACAAACTGCCATTTCGCATTTATGCCATGCTTTCGGCAAGTAGCCCAAAACTTGATGACATGCTAGATGCGGGTGTCATCAAAAAACAAAATGACTTTTTAAGTATTCGCAGCGTAAAAATTTACGCGGATGGTGCTCTAGGTAGTCGCGGTGCTGCGCTCATCAAAGACTATAAAGACAGAAAAAACCACAAAGGCCTTATGCTTGAAAATAAACCTGCACTCGAAGCCTTAATGAGCAAAACCTTTAAACATGGTTATAGCGCGCACACCCATGCGATTGGGGACAGAGCAAACCGCATCGTTTTAGACAGCTATGAAAGTCAATTTAAAACTGTCGGTGGCAAATTGCTACGAAACCGTATTGAGCATGCCCAAATTGTACACCCGGATGATATACCCCGCTTTAAGCAACTCGATATTATTCCATCGATGCAACCGGTGCATGCCACCTCTGATATGCATATGGCAGAAAAGCGTCTGAGCGACGAGCAATTACAAGGTGCTTACGCGTGGCAAACTTTTCTAAAACAAGGTAGTAAAGTAGCGTCTGGTTCTGACTTCCCGGTTGAGCTTGCAAACCCGTTCGACGGGCTTTATTCAGCTGTAACTCGGATGTCGAAGCAACAAACACCTGAAAATGGCTGGCGCAATGATGAAAAACTATCACGAGAGCAAGCATTAACTTCGTTCACGCTGGATGCTGCTTATGCTGCATTTCAAGAATATAAGCTTGGCAGTTTAGAAAAAGGCAAATGGGCGGATTTTATTTTAATCGACAGAGATTATTTTACAGTGCCTGAAGATGAAATATTCAAGATTGGCGTAGAGCAGACTTGGATAGCAGGTGAAAAACGTTTTGAGAAAAAGTAATTAGCGCTGTATTTTTATAATCTTACCAATAGCCTTAGCATGCTTTGCTGACGCTAAGGCTACTTAGTATTGTAATAAGGGTTATTGCTTACGCCCTTTTACTAACTTAATTAAGTGATAAATATTCACTAACGCTAATAAAGCATTGGTAAACGCCACAGGCCACGCTTGGATCATCACGCCATAAATGGTGAAGCAAATACACCCAGTTAAATTTAACCAACGTAATTTAGTTACATTAGTCATCATTAAAGATAAGACTAAAAAAACCGACGCCAAATACCCTAAATATTCCCAACTCATCGTTCACTCCAACAAATTTCATTCTTAATCAAAAAGTGCCACATCAAATTTTATTGAAATGCCTCGGCTGCAAAAATTAAGGTAAAAACTCAATAACCACTTAGCATAAGGCATAAGTCATGCTATCTTCGCAACATGTGATTAACTAGGACAATTGTCCTAAGAGCCTTTTAGATGTTCCAATACCACTTTTCTGCCAATCTCGTTGAACAATTACTGCAATTTGCGGGTAATACTTTTGTACATACAAAGAAAGATGTACTGATTCACCAAGATGAACCATTAAGCAAATTAATTCTGGTCAGAAGCGGCACCGTCTCTTTTAGTTACGATGTAGGTAATGGTAGACGATTATTACTCGGTCAGCTTGACTGTAATAACACCTTAATTGGCGAAATTGAAGCGCTCAACAATCACCCTTGTACATATACAGTTACCTGTTTAAATGAAGTGCAGTACAACCTCATTGAGCTTAAGCATTGGCGACAACTATTGCTCGACCAGCCAGAGCTTAGCTTATATACCGCACAAACCATCGCGGCAAAGTTCATCGAAAACCAAAAAGTGAACTTAGATAAGCTATTATTGCCGCTTAGCTACAACATTGCTAAAGACTGTTTAATGCGCGCAGAAAACAGCAACCCAACCCTTCTAAGGGCGTATAGCACAGTAAACGCCGAAGCAGAACGATTCGCAACCACAGAGCGAGCTTATCGCCGAGTTGTTACCGAGTTAGTAGATAAGGGCTTAATTGTCAGAACCCCGGATGGCTTAAAGCCAGTAGACATTGATGCATTAGACGACTTTGTTGACAGTTTTGCCTGCTAAAGAACGCTTAAGAGCGTCAAATTCACTTAGTAAATTAATTGTTATATCGCTTTATGCTAGCCCTAAAAAAAGGGACTGATTTTAATAAAAAAATTAAGCTTCTAAATTTGTATATGAACTTTTAATAAAGTATCATTCAGCAGCTTGACGAATAAATAATGAGCTATTATTCTCTAGTTACTAATTTGCATTGCGGGGCAAGGTGATCTTATATCTGCAACATAATTAGTGCACTCTCAGTTTACTTGAAATTAAAGGAAAAGGTAAAAATCATGGGAAACAAAAAGTTTAATTTAACCAAACTTGCCCTAGCAATGGGTGTTACTCTAGGCCTAGCAGGCTGTTTCAGTGACAATGACAACAACATTGACATCAAGCCACCAGTACCAGAAGAGCCAGATACGGTTGTAGTTGGTGAACTTCCAGACGGCGCGGTTGCTCAAAAACAAGCTGCCGCTTTCACTGTATCAGTAGAAGATTTAAGCGGTGCTGCACTTGGTACGGCTGATGCCCCTGTAACAGTAAGAATCACCAAAGGTGCTGATAAAGTAGTATCTTTAGATGGTAGCGAGCTCGCTGCTGAAGAGCTAACACTTAATGCCGGTACTGGTATTTTTTCTGCAGCGGTAGCTGACGTTTCAGAAGAAGTTACAGTCACTGTTAATTTCACTGCGGATGGCTTCATAAACAACAGTACAACGTTCACACTTTCATCAGACAATACTGATGAATCTGCTACGGTTAGACTTGTTCCTAGAACTTCTTCTGCAGACACTCCAGTGAAAGTAGCAGCAGAATCAAAAGCAGTTGCAGAGCTGGTAAAAGAAGGTGAGACACTAGCATTTGATGAAGAGACTGGTGCAATCACAGTAACTGATGAAAACGGTGACCCTCAACCAATTACACTGGCAAAAGAAATCGAAGCTGCTACGGAAAAAGACGATAAAGGTGGCGTTGAAGTTGTAATTCCTAGCGGTCGTCAAATGCTTTACCGTGATTCAGAAGGTGAACTGAAGCCACTAACTAGTGCGCCTGAATTAACAGTTGCTTACTTTAACAATGAAGCAAGTACAGCAACAGAAGCAAACAACAATGGTGATGCAGCTTCTCAAGCTCGCGAAAGCTCAACGCTTGACGTTTTCCCAGGTGGTTTAGACCTAGAAGTACCAGTACCTGCTAGCGATGCAACTGACGCAGCTGAAGCGCCTCAAGCAGGTGCATTCACTACAGCAGGCTTCGTTGCTATCGAATTAACAGATGCTGAAGGTAATAAAGTAAAAGAATTTGGTGAAACTGACGGTAAGAAAAACAGCATTGAAGTAAAAATGACTGTAGACGCAAACACTGCGAATGCATGTCCAATGAACTATGGTACAACTGACCTTGACCAAGAGACAGTTGCAGCTTTTGCTACTGACTCAACCAAAGCAACTGACTCTGCATACTTCAGAAAAGGTGCTTGTGTAACTGTTGAAGGTGGTACTGTTGCTTCTCGTACAGTTAAAGAAGGCGACATTATCCCTGTTTGGAGTTATGATGCAGATGAAGCTCAGTGGAGCTTTGAAAGCTACGGTGTTGCACAAAAAGTTGAAGGAAATGACAGCATTTTCAACGTTGCAGTACAAGTAACTCACTTATCTTACTGGAACCTTGATTTCTTCAACTGGCGTGAGCCTAACCGTGGTCAATGTGGTACTAACGGCCGCGTTGAATTTGATATCGTATACGGTGGCGAAAATGAAGTACAAAACAGCACACCGTTCTCTCTACTAGTTGAGTCTCAAACTAACGGTTATCGTAAGCTAAAACGTGCTCGTGACTCGTTCTTTTTCGACAAATCAACAATTCTTAACCCACCTTCATTCCCTGTTTTCTTACAGTTCTTAGAAAGTGGTGAAAACATCATTGATGGTGTTAAGGGTGATGAAAATAACCCAGTTGACGGCACTGCGACACGCTTAAAACTTGATGATGTATGTGAGCTAGATGGCAAGACAGTTGTTCTTGTTAATGAAGAGCCTGTAGAAACATTTGCACAACCATTCAAAACTGAACTTGTTTGTAATGTGGAAGGCGCAGATCAACAAGGTCGCGCAGCATCTGCTACAACTGTTTATTTATTCCAAGACGGTTCTCGTGTAGGTTCAATTCGTACAGGTAATGACGGTACAGCTGTATACAATAACCTAGTTGCTGGCGATTACACTGCACGCGCTGCCAACACGACTGCCAACAACGCACTAACAGAAGCGGTTTCATTCACTGCAAGCGCAACTGAAGTTGCATTAGAGATCCCTGTAGCTAACTGTGTACCTACAGAGAAACCAGTAACAGGTACTGGCGGTTCTTAATTTATAAAGTAAACTGAACTTAAAGCCGTGCTTTGCACGGCTTTTTTATTTGGCAGTAAGCGAGTAAGCGAGTAAGCGAGTAAGCGAGTAAGCGAGTAAGCGAGTAAGCGAGTAAGCGAGTAAGCGAGTAAGCGAGTAAGCGAGTAAGCGAGTAAGCGAGTAAGCGAGTAAGCGAGTAAAAGCTTATAACTCCCTAAATATATTACAAGCTTTTAATAAACCTAATTGACTACTTTCTTGTACTAAAGCACTCCTACCCCTAAATCTGGTTTTACATGCTCAATCACCATATAAGTATGGTTTGTACCAACCCCTGGAATTTCAACAATTTGTCCTAGTACTTCACGATAAACTGTCATATCGGGTACACGGATTTTCACTAGATAATCAAAGCCACCTGCGACCATATCGCAACTTACTACATGAGGGATCCGAATAATATGCTGTTTGAAAGTTTCAAATACCGATTCTGTTGAGCTTTTTAGACGTATTTCTACGTGAGCCACTAGATGTTGCCCTAATTTTTCAGGGTTTAATCGAGCGCTGTACCCCTCTATATAACCTTCACTTTCGAGTTTTTTTACCCTGTCTAAACACGGGCTAGGGCTTAAATTTACTGCCTTGGCGAGGTTTACGTTCGAAATTCTGCCGTTTTTGTGTAAAGCGTCTAAAATAGCTAAATCAATACGATCAAGCACACGTGTTTTGATTGAAGTTGTCATACAGAATTTTATGCTGAATTATTTAAAATTTGAGCCGTAAATTATCGTAAAACGCCAAATTAAACCAGCATATTCTGCTGCGATTTGTATACAATGCACAAAAATTCTATCACCTAATTATTTTAGAGGGTTCACATTATGCTATTTAAAGGCGACTTAACGACCCAGTGTCCGATCCGTCAAAAGATCAGAGACTTTTATCGCATCGATGAAGAGCAAGTCATCGATCAGATTTTGCCTTTAGCAGAAGTTGGTGTTTCTGCTCGAAGCCGTGCTTGGGAGCGCGCGCGTCAAATGGTATTAAACATTCGCAAAGACCAAAAAGGTAAAGGCGGTGTTGATGCGCTTTTAGAAGAATATTCTTTATCTTCTGAAGAAGGCGTGGTGTTAATGTGTTTAGCAGAAGCGTTGCTTCGTGTGCCAGACAAAGAAACACAAGACGAACTAATTCGTGACAAGCTAAGTCAAGGTGACTGGAGCTCTCACTTAGGTAACAGTGACTCTCTATTTGTTAATGCATCAAGCTGGGGCTTATTGCTAACTGGCAAGATGGTTGACTATGCAGACAAATCAAAAGAAGAACAGTTTGGTCTGCTAAAACGTACTATGGGTCGCATTGGTGAGCCAGCTATCCGGAAATCTGTGCAATATGCCATGAAGATCATGGGTCAGCAGTTCGTAATGGGCACCACCATTGAAGCAGCCCTTGAACGCGCAAAAGAAAAAGAAGCACAAGGCTACGCCTATTCTTATGACATGCTAGGTGAAGGTGCACGCACCATGGCCGATGCTGAGCGTTACTTCAACAGCTACATGACTGCAATTCATGTCATTGGTAAAGCCGCAAATGGCCGTGGTCCAATCAAGAGCCCAGGTATTTCTGTAAAGCTTTCTGCAATCCACCCGCGTTATGAATTCACTCACCGTGAACGCGTAATGGAAGAACTAGTTCCGAAACTAAGAGAACTTGCACTAGCAGCTAAACAATATGACATCAACTTCACTGTGGATGCAGAAGAAGCTGACCGTTTAGACATTTCTCTAGATATCATCGAAGCAGTATTCTCTGATGAAGCATTAGGTGACTGGAACGGTTTTGGTCTGGCAATGCAAGCATACCAAAAACGCGCTATCTGGGTTGTTGACTGGTTAGAAGCCCTATGTCGTCGCGTTGGCCGTAAGATGATGGTTCGTCTTGTTAAAGGCGCTTACTGGGATACTGAAGTAAAACTAACTCAAGCTGATGGCCTTGAAGGCTTCCCGGTATTCACACGTAAAGCAAGCACTGACGTATCTTACAAAGCCTGTGCGATTAAACTAATGAATGCACGTGATGTGATCTTCCCTCAGTTCGCAACACACAACGCATACTCTGCAGCGACAATCCTCGAGCTAGCAAACGGCGAATACAACAACTTCGAATTCCAGTGTCTACATGGCATGGGTGACTCGCTATACAATCAAGTTGTAACCGAAGACAAAGTACAGTGTCGTGTATACGCGCCAGTTGGTCAGCACGAAGACCTTCTTGCTTACCTAGTTCGTCGTCTATTAGAAAACGGTGCAAACTCTTCATTCGTTAATGCGATTGTTGATGAGAGCAAGCCGGTTGAAAGCCTGTTAGAAGATCCAGTAGAAAAAATTCAGCGTTTACGCAACAAGCGCAATACGCAAATTACTATGCCTATCGACATGTTCGGTGCAGAGCGTAACAACTCTAAAGGTTTAGACTTAACCAACATTAACCACATCACGCCAATGCGTGAAAACTTAAATGCTTGGGTAGAGAAAAACCTAATTACGCACAACGATGTACCAGAAGGTCACGAAGCGGTAATTAACCCTGCAAACCACGATGAAGTGCTTGGTTCAATTCGTCACCAAGACGAAGCTGAAATGAAGCAGCTAGTTACGAACGCTGAACAAGCATTCGAAGCTTGGTCAAAAGTGCCAATCAACGAACGCGCTGACATTCTTCGTCGCACAGGTGATATCTTAGAAGATCACCGTGATGAGCTAATCGCACTGTGTATTAAAGAAGCAGGTAAAGTTGCCCAAGATGGTATCGACGAAGTACGTGAGGCGGTTGATTTCTGTCGTTATTACGCAGCAAAAGCAGAAGAGCTTTCTTTAGACGAGCGTTTCTCTCCGCGTGGTGTGATTTTATGTATCAGCCCTTGGAACTTCCCACTGGCGATTTTCTTAGGCCAAGTGGCAGCGGCAATTGTGACTGGTAACACGGTAATTGCAAAACCTGCTGAGCAGACATCACTGGTTGCACTTCGCACTATCGACTTAATGAAGCAAGTTGGTTTACCTGAAAACGTAGTTCAGCCTGTTATCGCACGCGGTAGCAAAGTTGGTCAGGTGATCGTACCTGATGAGCGTATTCAAGCCGTCATGTTCACAGGTTCAACTGAGACAGGTACACGCATTTCACAAACGCTTGCTGAGCGTGGTGGCGACCAAGTACCTCTGATTGCTGAAACCGGTGGTCAAAACTGTATGATCGTTGACTCAACGGCGCTACCAGAGCAAGTTGTTGACGATGTGATCTCTTCTGGCTTCCAGTCAGCAGGTCAACGTTGTTCTGCACTTCGTGTTCTTTTTGTTCAAGAAGAAATTGCAGATAAAGTGATCAGCATGATCAAAGGTGCAATGAAAGAACTACACGTTGGTGACCCTGCTTACCTTTCAACAGATGTTGGCCCGGTCATCGACCAAAAAGCCCACAGCGCACTTACTGAGCACGTAGAGTACTTAAAAGGCAATGCAACGCTGCATTTTGAGTGTCCATTACCTGATATGGGTGACACTGGTCACTTCTTCTTTGCTCCTCGTTTATATGAGATCAAAGACTTATCTGTGCTTAAGAAAGAAGTATTCGGCCCGTGTGTACACGTGATCCGCTTCAAAGGCACTGAAATCGATAAAGTAATCGACCAAGTAAACAGCACTGGCTTCGGTCTAACTATGGGTATTCACTCTCGTATTGAAGAGCGTGCAAACTACCTAGCTAAGCAATCTCGCGCAGGCAACATTTACATCAACCGTAATATGATCGGTGCGGTAGTAGGTGTTCAGCCGTTCGGTGGTCGTGGTCTTTCTGGTACTGGCCCTAAAGCAGGTGGTCCTAACTACCTGTTCCGTCTAGTTAAAGAAAACAAGACGCCTGATAACCGTCAAGTTACTAACGTTGCAGTTGATACCGAAGAACTTAAAGCTTTCCAAGGTGCACAAGAGCAAGTTAGTCAGCTAATGCAAAACTCAATGCGTGATGAAAAAGCTTGGCGTGCGATGCCGCTAAATAACCGCGTATCTGTGGTACGTCAGTTATTAGCAAAACTTGCCAATGTTGAGATTATGGATCAACTTGCTGATGACCTATCACATACTTTAGCTGATGCACGTGAGCAGATCATCCGTGTTGAAAAGCGCTTAAGCAAGGTTGTACAGTTGCCTGGTCCTACAGGTGAGTCAAATACGATTCGTTACGAGCCTCGTGGCTGTGTAGTGTGTTTTGCAGATAAAGACACTTCATTC
Source organism: Pseudoalteromonas sp. SS15 (assembly GCF_049257195.1). Classification (NCBI taxonomy): domain Bacteria; kingdom Pseudomonadati; phylum Pseudomonadota; class Gammaproteobacteria; order Alteromonadales; family Pseudoalteromonadaceae; genus Pseudoalteromonas; species Pseudoalteromonas sp. SS15. Next base: position 367,041 of record NZ_JBMMUD010000003.1, on the reverse strand, counting down.
AACTTCTGGGTAATGTCTATCATTACTTCACTCGCTGCTGGTAATACAGTGATCACTGTAGTGTCTGACTTATTCCACGAAGAAGCACTTGCCTTTAGAGACAAGTTAATTAGCTGCGGCGTAGCTGAAGGCGTTATGCAAGTTGCTAAGCTAAACCAGCTGCCTGCGGTATTGGCTCATGATCACCTAGCAGCAGCAGTTGTAGGTAGTGGCTGTGCACGTAAAGGTTACTTCAGCACGCAACTAGCGGCACGTAAGGGTGCTATCCTGCCAGTGATCAGTGCTGAGTACTACGACACGCTACTTAATCGTCTAGTGACAGAAAAGACCATTAGTATCGATACAACAGCGTCTGGTGGTAATACATCGTTAATGACATTGGTTGAAGACGACGAATAATAAATATTATTCGTTAGCTTTAAAAAGCCTGTACTTTTAATCGAGTACAGGCTTTTTTATTTTTTATGAATTATACCAATTGCATTAAATTGATGACCAATTATTGGTATAGATAAACGGTTACCGGAAATGGTCAAATAACGAGGAAAAAATTACGGTATATAGTTATTCTATATGAGAAATTTTTGAAGAAGTTAGTGGACTATTTAGCTAGCTAGAATGTTCAGTTAATTAATAAAATTGGTATTCCTCAACTGTTTTTTTAACTATCTTTTGCTAGGCTTAAATGACTGGCACTAAAAAAGAAAGTACTGTGAAGAGCATAAGCATCGAAGAGTTACAACCCGGCATGTTTGTTGTAAGCGTGTTAGAACAAACTGGCAGTGTGCAAGTCAAGACACAAGGCTGGGTTAAGACACAAACTAGTATCGACAAACTCGCTTCTGCGGGTATTTTAAGAGTTGAAGTTGATCCAGATAAAATGCTCGACTTGAGCAATAATAAACATGGTATTACTGCGCCAGACTCTGATATTCAAAATGCGCCTGAGCAAGAAAAAGACCCTTGGCATAAATCTACTGCTATTAGCGCTGAAATAAATCAGGCAATGAAACTCGTTGAAGAAGCCAAGTCACTTCAAGCCAAAGCCTTTGCAGATTTAAAAGCGGGTAACCCCATTGATGTTGACGCTTTTAAAGAGGTAGCAACGAGCTTTATAGATTCAATTTTCCGCAATCAAGATGCCCTATCTTGCATTGCCATGATCAAACAAAAAGACGCTTATCTACTCGAGCATTCTATTAATGTTGCCACACTCATTACTATTTTTGCCAAGCATTTACGTTTAGATAGAGAAATTATCGAAGAGCTCGCTACCGGCGCTTTACTCCATGATATTGGTAAAATAAAAGTCGATGATGCAGTCCTCAACAAGCCAGGTAAACTGAGTGACAGCGAATTCGATCAAATGAAACAACATGCCCAATTCAGTTATGAGATAGTCACTGAAGCTGGCTTATCTAAAATAAGCTGCGAAGTTGCAGGCTTTCACCATGAACGACTTGACGGTTCAGGCTACCCGCAAGGTTTAAGTAATGGTGAAATATCAGACTATGTCAGAATGGCCTCTATTGTTGATGTATTTGATGCATTAACGGCTGAACGGGTCTATAAAAAAGCGCTTACACCAATTCAAGCTTTTAAAATGCTAAGAGAAAGCAGCCCACATCACTTTGACGAAAAGCTCCTAAATGAATTCATAAACTGTATTGGGGTATACCCTGTTGGCTCTTTGGTAAAGTTGAAGTCTCAAAAAGTAGGCATGGTTGCAAGCTCAAATCCAGAACAACCCTTAAAGCCCATTGTTAAAGTATTTTACAGTGCTAAATCAATGTATCACATCGCTGTCGAAGACATAGATTTGGCAGAAAAACGCTGTACGGATGAATTAGAAGCTGCAATAAAACCTGAAGAGTTTGGCTTAGATCTAATTAAGTTTTTCAAGCACTCAGTTTTACCCTAAGGTGCTTTCAATAAATTCCCCTCAGCTCGTTCTAATAAGTGCAGCCATAAAAAAGCCTTAATAACATGATGTATTTAGGCTTTAATTTATATCAAAATGACGATCAAGGGTTATTAATAAGGCTGCCAATCTTGCATGGCTTTTACTGCAAAGTCATACCCTTGGAATCTAAAAATACTCGCCTCTGGCGCAATTTCCAGTAACCTCATACCATTAATTTTGTCACCCTCGTACAGTTCAACGCCATTGATTTTTATCCAACGCTTGTGCTCTGAGGTGGCATAAATATGAGCTTGATACGTCAACTTTCCTATTGCAGCTTGTGTTTTTGCCGGTAGAAATTCAATAGATAAGCGCTCTTTTTCTGGCGCAGTTTCAGCGGGCTCTGCCTCTGTGAAGTCTTTATCTGCCGTTTCTGCAACCGCAAGCTCAAATGCCGCTTTTAACCTTTCCGCTGATTCATCTGTTACTTCTTTAGCTGTGTTTTCTGGTGTTTGGTTTTCTGTATTGCTCTGAGCGAGGGAGTTATTTAACAACTCTGTTTGTATCTCAGGCTCGGACTCTAGTGGTTTTCCTAATACGCGATACTGGCTTAGATCTTCTTGCGATGGTGTCGTTTGTGAATTAGCACCTACTTGGCTATTCAACTGCGGATCATCCAGTGGTTTACCTAATACACGATACTGGCTTAAGTCTTCTTCCCGTTGTTTTGGTATAACGGTATTGCTCACAACAGAAGGCTCGGCTAGCTCAGTATTGACCTGAGCAACAGCCGACAGTGGTACCAATTGCTGTTTAAAAATAGGCGCCCCCTGCTCGTTTACCCCAACTTGCACTGACATCCATTGATATTGTTCACCGGATTGAACAGCCCCTTGATTATTTTGGTTTTCATCAGTCGGCTTCGCCTGAGTTGGCTGCGAGCGCGATACATTGTCTAGTTGCTTTATTTCTTGCTGCGCTACTGTTTCGGTTGTTCCTTCAGCTTGCTCTTGCTGATTTTGTAGGGTCGCAATTGATTGAGATTGACTCTGAAGGTATTGGCCGCTGTAAAAACCAGCCAATGCAAAAGTGACACTCAAACCAACACCCGCAAGACCAATCGATAGCTTTCTATAGAAAGCCAATTGTTTTGTTTGTTGATAGGCTAAGTGCGCGTGCTCAGTATTGTTTGCGGTTTGTGATTGTTTAAATGCGGCATCAATAATAGACATAATTGAACTTCTTAAAAAATATAAGCAGCAGCAAAGCCAACAATATAGCTTGCTACAATAAGAGACAAGACAGGCGCAAACTTCTTCAGCTTACTTTCAGAAGCTGGTTCACTATTTACGCTGACCATAGGTAGGGCTTCTTTTGCAGCCTGTTCAACCACAGCTTTATCTATGACTCTTTTCTGCGCAGAAAAAGCACCAAGCAAACATCGGTCTGCCAGCAGATTGATTAAGCGCGGTATCCCTTGAGTTCGTTTATAAATGTGAGCAACTGCCTCATGACTAAATAAAGCGGCATCACAGCCCGCGGTTTGCAGACGATGCTGAATATACGCAAACACTTGAGATTCTGTCAGTGCCAATAAATGATATCGAGAAGTAATACGCTGAGCTAATTGCCTAAGCTCATTGCGCTGTAATAGGGTTTGCAATTCAGGTTGACCAATCAGCGCTATTTGCACCAACTTTTTATCGTCTGTTTCAAGGTTGGTCAATAAACGCAGTTGTTCAAGCACACTCGGTGATAAATGCTGTGCTTCATCAATCACAAGTAAAGTGTGGCCGCCCGATTTATAATTCTCTGTGAATCGCGCTTTTAAGGCGTCGGTTAAGCTTTTAAGAGTCGCAGTTTCAGGATCATACGATATTGATAATTCATCACAGATACTTGCTAGTAGCTCTAGCTCAGAAAGCGCAGGGTTTAATACAAAAGCTACTTCGGTATTTTCAGGCAATGATTTCAGCATTGAACGCGTAATGGTGGTTTTACCTGTCCCAACTTCACCCGTCAGTAATACAAACCCACCTGTGTCACCCAGTCCATAATTTAAGTGTAACAGCGCCTCTTTGTGGCGCTCACTCATATATAAATACTCAGGATTAGGCGCAATTGAGAACGGCTTCTCTTTTAACCCAAAATAGCTTAAATACACGATAAAACTCTTTATTGTTATGATAGGCCCTATAATGGCAAAAAAGTGCGCAAGATAAAACCTTGAAACCAAGTGCACCCGTTGAAACATTGGAATACACATGAAAGTTTATTTAGTTGGAGGCGCTGTTCGTGACGCGCTTTTAAGTTACCCAGTTGTAGAACACGATTATGTCGTCGTCGGTAGCACCCCTGATGAAATGCAGTCTTTAGGCTACAAACAAGTTGGGAAAGACTTCCCTGTATTTTTACATCCGAAAAGTAAAGACGAATACGCCCTCGCTCGTAAAGAACGTAAAAACGGACAAGGTTATACCGGCTTTATATGTGACTTCGACCCAACAGTCACGTTAGAAGAAGACTTATATCGCCGTGATTTAACTATCAACGCTATTGCACAAGATGAAAATGGGCAGCTGATTGACCCTTATAACGGCAAAGCAGATATAAAAAGCCGCTTACTTAGGCATATCGGCCCTGCTTTTAGTGAAGACCCACTTCGCGTTTTACGCGTTGCCCGATTTGCAGCCCGTTATCAGCATTTAGACTTTACCATTGCGCCTGAAACGCTTTTGCTTATGAAAGATATGGTTGCCAGTGGTGAACTTAAAACATTAACCAAGGAGCGGATCTGGTTAGAGATAGAAAAATGTCTAAAAACCAACACTCTTCATTTATTCTTAGAGGTAATAAATGACATTAATGCTTTAGCTGATGTCCTTCCTATTTTACCAAGCTGGTCCAAATTAGAAACCCAAAAAATAACAAGAGCTAATCATTGTGTGACCACACAAGAAGTAGCAATTGAACCTGACACACTGCAAGTTTGTCACTTTTGTTTATGTCTAGAAGCTTGCACATCAGATGAGCTTAAACATATAGAACAAACGTTAAAGATCCCCAGCATCTTTGCAAACAGCTTGAGAGACTTTAAGTTATTAAATAACTTTTTAAATGAAAAAAATTTTAGCCCTGAAAATATTTTAGCGTTCTTTAACCTCATAGATCTTTGGCGTCGCCCTGAACGCTTTAACTTGTTACTAGAGATACTAAAATATGTACAGTGTCAGCAGGATATTACACAAACGCTACAAAGTTGTGCGATGGCATCTCAAGCGGTTACTGCACAACAGGTCATTGCATTGGGATATCAAGGTGCAGCGATTAAACTTGGATTACAAACAGCTCGAATTGCTGCAATAGAAAAAACACTCAGTTAACAGCTCGCTCTTTTTGCATACATTTAGAGGTGCATTTTTATTCGCCACCTCTAAAGTTCCCGCTATTTTTTATTTTTACTCTTAAGTGCTCATTATTGAAACAGCTCAATTAACATTAATAAGAACAACAAAGTTACATTTTCGAACACTAAAAAAGCAATAGCTTTAACGAAAGTTTGCACACACTAACAAAGAGTTAAAACACATATTAACAACCCCCCTCAACAAGAGCACCGTGTAAATTTAAGATTACAACAAAACCAGCCACAACCCCCTGTAATTGAAGAATAAAAACAATTAAAACCCAAAATAAAAACACAATTCACAAAAAGGGAACATTTAGCACAAACAAGGCAAGGAGTTAAGTAACAATTACTTATGCTAAAAACAGTACCTGACCTATGGCACATGCAACGCATGTGAGATTCAAAACAAATAGAGAAAGGTTATATGTTGAAGAAGTTAAACCTATTAACAGCAAGCATTCAGGCTGCTGTACTAGCAGGTACTGCAGCAGGTACTGTTGCGGTAGCAAATACAGATACTGAAGCGCAAAAAGTAGAGCGCATTCAGGTTACTGGTTCTAAAATTAAGCGTTTTAACCTAACGTCTCCAACTCCGGTTACTGTGATCGGCGGTGTTGAACTAGAAAACCAAGGTATTACTAATGTAAACGACCTACTTGAAGAAATGCCTCAAGCGACAGTTGGTCTTTCTCCTGAAACAACAACTAACTATATTTATGCTTCAGGCCTTAATACAACTGACCTTCGTGGTTTAGGTTCAGAGCGTACTTTAGTGCTTGTTAATGGTCGTCGTTTCGTACCAGGCTCTGTAGGTGACACTGCTGTTGACTTAAACAACATCCCTACGTCAATGATTGAGCGTATTGAAATTGCAACTGGTGGTGCTGCCGCTGTTTATGGTGCGGATGCTGTTGCTGGTGTTGTAAACATCATTACTAAAAAGTCTATGGACGGTATCGAAGTTGATGTTTCAACAGTTCGTCCTGAGCAAAGCGGTGGTGAGTCAAACTACTTCTCAATCACAGGTGGTATGGAAGCAGATAAGTTATCTTTCATCGCATCTGTAAACTACACAGAAAACGAAAGCTACTCAAAGCTTAGCCGTGATTTCTTCGCAAATCCAGTAAACTCATATGGCAACCCAGCAAACGCAAGCGGTGACGACAATGTTCCTGGTCGCGTTATTCTTGGTCAGCCAACTGCGCTTGCGTATTACTCTGAAGGTGGTGATTTCTTCACTAAAAACGCTTTCTCTACAGATGGTTACTTAAACCACCATTACACGTTTGATGAGAATGGTAACATCCGTGCATTCGACAATGGCCTAGGTATGATCCCAAATCCGGGTGTTGGCCGTGATGCAAACCGTTACTTCACTGATGCAAACAACATGGGTGATGGTATCTTTAGCGATGGTTATAAGTCTTACTTCCAAACGCCGCTTGAGCGTGTAATTGCATCAGCTTACGGTACTTACCAGCTAGATGACGAGCATGCATTAACGTTTGACTTCACTTACTCAAACACAGATGCAACAACTGAAAGCTCACCTGCTTTCTTCCGTCACACGATTCGTCGCGACAACGCATTCATCAAAGATGATATGGCGAAACTAATGGACGACAATGAGCTTACATCTGTAACGCTTCGTCAAGCAAACGAGCACCTTTGGGGTGACCGTATGTACAACCAAGAGCGTGAAGTATTCCGTACTTCTTTTGGCGCTGAAGGTTACTTAACTGATGACTGGGGTTACAGCACATACGTTCAATATGGACGTATCGAACAAGATACGCTTTGGACAGGTGAAGTATTAACACAAAACCTTGCAAACGCGATTGATGCTGTAGAGTATAACGGTCAAATCGTATGTGCTGATCGCGATGCCGAAGGCAATGTGGTTGGTGCAATTGAAGGTTGTACACCTTTCAATCCAATGGGCGCTACATCTGCAACAGCAGCTCAGCAAGATTACATCGCAACGACGGCAACTCGTTTTGCTAAGCACGACCAAGTAGTATTTGCATTAACTGTTGATGGTTCTTTATATGAACTACCGGCAGGTTATGTAGCTGCAGCATTCACAGCGGAACACCGTCGTGAATCAGCAACAACGGCTCCATCTGAAAACATGAAAAAAGGCTTAATCTTTGGTAACTCTAGCCTTCCTATGGACGGTGAAATTGAAGTTGACGAACTATCAGCTGAAATTTCAATCCCACTTCTTGAAGATGCTTTCCTAGCGACAGATCTAACACTAGAAACTGCATTCCGTTACATGGATTACTCTGTTACTGGTTCTGATAACGCGTGGAAGCTAGCGCTTAACTGGGGTGTTACAGACGACCTACGTGTTCGTTTAAACCGTTCTAAATCAGTACGTGCGCCAAACCTAGGTGATTTATTCACACCGAACTCAAAAACGTTTAGCTCAGGTCGTGCGGACGTATGTCGTGCTGACTCAATTGCAAGTTCTGGTAGCAAGTACAAAGACAATGTTATCAAGAACTGTCAAGCAGATGGCCTAGCTGCAGGTTGGATGCCAACTGATGAATGGATCGGTGGCGGTAGTCTACCTGGTTACATTCAGGGTAACCAAAACCTTGAGAATGAAGTGTCAAATGACTACACAGTTGGTGTGATTTACACGCCTTCATTCGTAGACGGTTTAGACTTCACTGTGGACTACTGGTCATTTGAAGTTGATGGCGCGATTGAATACTTCGGTCGTAACAGTGTTGCTCTATGTTATGAGTCATCTTCTTTAGATAACCCATTCTGTGGTAACTTTGAGCGTGACGAGAAGACGGGTAATATCACTCACTTCTACACACGTCCAATCAATGCAGCACAAATCACGAAGAAAGGCATGGACTTCGAGTCAGCTTACCGTACAGACGTATTCAATGGTAGCCTATCTCTTAAGCTAACAGCAACGTACCTAATTGATGACAACCAAAACTCAACTGGTCGTGAAGAAGACTTCCGTAACTACGTTGGTGAAACTGCATCTCCACGCTGGAAAGGTCGTTTAAGTGCTGTTTACTCGCAAGATGATTCATCTTACGTGTTAACGGCAAACTACCGTCATTCAACTGTAAATGACAACGACTGGACTGTAGAAGACAACAACTATAACGATATCCCGTCTTACACGACATTTGATTTCATGTACAAGACGTATCTAATGGATGAGTTACAGTTACGTGTAGGTATTAACAACCTATTAGACCGTGAACCACCACGTAACCCGTTCACTTATGATGATGGTGAATTCTTTGACGTAAAAGGTCGCCGTCTATCAATCGGTGCTAAATACACTTTCTAATCTAGTTAGAAGTTAGTATTTCAAAACGCCTCTTCGGAGGCGTTTTTTATTGCCTCAAACTGACTGACACTTGATCATGATAATTTTAAAGCCAGGCTATTATTACTTGAGCTAATGAAAATTGGGATTAGCCGTCTCTCGTCTCTCGTCTCTCGTCTCTCGTCTCTCGTCTCTCGTCTCTCGTCTCTCGTCTCTCGTCTCTCGTCTCTCGTCTCTCGTCTCTCGTCTCTCAAGAGATTATTTACTATTTTGTTTTAGACATAAAAAAACAGCGCCGAAGCGCTGTCATTATAGTCATGCTAAAAAACTTAAATAACGTTTACCACATTAAGAAAGCAAATAGCCCTAGACCTAAAAGCAAACGGTAAACGACAAACGGGAACATGCCCATTTTCTCAATCACTTTTAAGAAAAAGTAAATACACGCGTAAGCCGCAATAAACGATAACACCGCACCTAAAATAATCGCGTTCCAATCAATCAGTTCATCGCCTGTCGATAGCTTATAGATATAGTATGAACCCGCTGCAGCAATAACGGGAATAGACATCAAGAAAGAGAAACGTGCTGCACTTTGCTTATTCAAGCCAAGTAATAGACCCGTTGTCATTGTTATACCTGAGCGCGATGTGCCCGGGAATAACATAGCAACCACTTGCGACAAACCAATCAATAGCGCCATTACCCAGTTAATTTGATAAATGGTTTTGATTTGTTTCGCTTTTGCATCGGCATACCAAAGTAATAAGCCAAATACGATGGTCGTTGTGGCTATGATCCACGCATTACGAGAATATACTTCTACGAAATCTTTTAATAAGTAACCAATAATCAATGACGGTAAGGTTGCCAAAATGATCCACCAGCCAAGCTGGCTGTCATCCGTTTTTTTGCCTTGTGCACCAAATGAGTTAAACCAAGCAGTTAAAATATCAACAACTTCTTTTCTAAAATAGATAATCACCGCTAATAATGTACCAACGTGAACAGCGACATCAAAGGCCGTGCCTTGATCTTGCCAGCCCAATACTTGTGACGGCAGAATTAAATGTGCTGAACTCGAAATAGGCAAAAACTCTGTCAGACCTTGTACTAGGGCCAACACAATAATTTCAATAATGCTCATGGTTTAGAACTCCACTTTCCATAGCTTTTGGTTTAGGTTGTTATAATTTTGCCAAAGTTCACCTATGGTTTGCTTGGCTACTGGGTGATAAAAATGCGGTGCTAATTCAGCCAATGGCTGTAATACAAACGCATTCTTGGTAATTTCATCACGAGGCAATTGTGCAGGTGAGTCGCAAATTACATCATCATAAAACAGTAGGTCGAGATCGAGCGTACGTGGGCTAAACTTTTTATCTGACGGTGTTCGGCCATTATCTCTTTCGATCTGCTTGAGCAAAGCACACACCTGCTCAAGCGGCATATCTGTTTGTGCTACAAAGACTGAATTAAAAAAGTTATTGCCATTAAAACCAACTGCTTCACTTTCAAAAACACTAGAATGCTGATACTCAGGAAATTGCGAAATTAGGGCATTTAGGCCCGCACGTAGATGTTTTTCTCTGTCTACGTTGGAGCCTAAGCTAATAAAAATCTGCGCCATATTAGATGTCTTTAACTCGAGTGATCTCAACACCAACGGTTTGCGCTGCAGGCACTGCTGCGGGCTTACTCACCTTAATCGTCACTTGTGTGACCTTGTATTTCTCTAAAATCAATGCTGCGAGTTGCTCAACTAAGGTTTCAAGTAATTCAACTGGTTTGGCTGTGGTATGCGAAATTATATCTTCGCTAACTTTTGCATAATCGACTGCTAAGTTAATGTCATCACTGTGCGCTGCAGCTCGAATATCAGTCAGCATTTCCACATCAAAGTACAAACTTTGTTTACTTTCTTTCTCAAAATCGTACACGCCAATAATGGTTTCAACATGTAGCTGAGAAATATAGACCTTATCCATTCACGCCCCACTTTGGTATTTTGTCTGTGACAAATAGATTAGTAACTTATATAGTTACATTCGAATCGGGAAATGATAGCCGAAATACGCTGAAGACAAAATAAGGAAACCTGTGTTAATTACGTTAATCTGCATATGTGCCTATTTAATTGGCTCTGTATCGTCTGCAGTGCTCGTGTGTCAGCTATTCAAGTTACCCGACCCTCGTTTCTCTGGCTCAAATAACCCAGGTGCAACCAATGTGCTGCGTTTAGGCGGAAAACTTCCTGCTGCTTTAGTTCTTACCTTCGACATCTTGAAAGGCACAATACCGGTTTGGGGCGCATACTTTTTAGGTGTAGAGCCAAACTGGTTAGGCGCGATAGCTGTCGCAGCTTGCCTTGGTCACATCTATCCGGTTTTCTTTCATTTTAATGGGGGAAAAGCCGTTGCTACTGCATTTGGCGCTTTATTACCTATTGGGCTAAGTTTAGGAGGACTGTTGATTGCAACGTGGGCCATTGTGGTTTGGCTTACTCGATATTCATCGCTAGGCGCGATTGTTACCGTTGCTTTAGCTCCGCTTTATACGTGGTTAATTAAACCGCTTTATACTGTGCCGGTCAGCTTTTTAACTGTGCTGATTATTTTTCGCCATCGCGCCAATATAAAAAGGCTCCTTCAAGGGAAAGAGCCTAAAATAGGTAAAAAGAAGACTTAGATATAAAGTCTACAACGGTGGTAAACTTTCAATCGGCCAACGCGGCTGAGTTTTCATGTCTAACGTTGCGTATTGCTTAGCTTTTAATCTCTGCATACCTGCAAAAGCAATCATCGCGCCATTATCAGTACAGAACTCAGTACGAGGATAAAACACTTGCCCTTTCATACCTTGCATCATGCGCTCAAGCTTTTGGCGCAGTTCAGTGTTTGCACTCACACCACCGGCAATGACTAAACGTTTAATGCCCGTCTCTTTCAGGGCACGTTTACACTTAATCGCTAGTGTATCGATTACAGCAGTTTGGAATGCATGGGCAATATCAGCTTTGGTTTGTTCGTCATCACCTTCGCTACGAATGGTGTTGGCTGCTGCCGTTTTTAAACCACTAAAACTAAAATCTAAGCCTGGTTTATCCGTCATCGGTCTCGGAAAAGTAAAACGTCCGGGCGCCCCCTGCTCGGCCATTTTTGCCAGTAGCGGGCCGCCAGGATAGTCTAAACCTAATAATTTAGCAGTTTTATCAAATGCTTCACCTGCGGCATCATCAACTGACTCACCTAGCACTTCATATTCACCTATGCCTGCCACTTTCACCATCATGGTATGGCCGCCAGAGACAAGTAGAGCAACAAATGGAAACTCTGGTTGCTCGTCTTCAAGCATAGGCGCTAATAAATGGCCTTCCATATGATGCACCGCTACAGCAGGCTTATCCCATGCAAATGCCAAAGAGCGACCAATTGAAGTACCTACCAATAAAGCACCAACCAAGCCTGGACCCGCAGTATAAGCAACACCATCGATGTCTTCTGGGCCACAACCGGCTTCTTTAAAAGCTTCATCTATCAGTGGAATGGTTTTGCGGACATGATCTCGAGAAGCCAGCTCTGGCACAACACCACCGTAGTCAGCATGCACTTTTACTTGGCTGTAAAGCTTATGAGCTAGTAAACCCTGTTCATCATCGTAAATTGCAATTCCCGTCTCGTCACAAGATGATTCAATGCCTAAAATGCGCATCAATAATTCTCCAGTTTTTAATCTTTACGCTAAATTGCAATGCCGATATTAGTTTGCCCATCAGCAACAGCCTGTTGTTTAAGCGCTTTCACACTGTCACTGCTGATACGACCCATGTTCTCTACGAATTCAATTAGCTCACTTAACACGTCAATTTCATACTGCATGTAAGGGTGCTCACGAACCAGTTTGTTTTCAGGTTCTAGCCCTTCGCTTTCGATCAATAGCTCGACATAACGCGCAACCGTTGCTTGCGAAATTTTCGCAACGCTCACAAACTCATGCTCATCTTTGGCCATAAGACCATGAATTAAGCCAAGTAATGCCGTCGCAGCATCAATCGCTGGATACGTACCAAACATCGGATAATCGTTTAACTCTGGTACATTCGGTTCAATTTTCTCAACTTGTTTCTCTAAGCTGATCTTACTTTTTGGTAATAGGATTTTTTCCCAACACACATTTAACGCACTGCGCAACGTACTGGCGTCACCAAATTCTGTGGCCTCGCAAAATAATTCGTAATTAGGCAGCATACGTTCTAGCACTGCTGCAGCCAGCACGGCCTTTTGTAAATAATTTAACTCTCTAATTCGCTGAAAGTTATTCGCTTTACTCATAGTCTTTTCCACATTGCCAGCATGCTTGAAACGCTGGCCCGTTAAATTCGTCACACTGTAGACATTGCCATTCAGTGTCTTTTTCTTGATGTTGGTAGTTTACCAATAATTCCTGCGCTTGGCGCAATTTTATCTTGTAAACCCACACAGAAACTTTTGCCTGATCAAGCGGGATTTCTCCAAGTGCCCCTTGTAAGGCCTCCCCTTTTAGTAATACATCTATATTTGCTTGCTCTAATAACCCTTTCACCAAATGGGCTTCAATCACATTATCTGAGGTAAAAACTTCACACCACTGCCAAGAATTATCTGTCATAATAAACTTTGAAAAGACCTAAAACATTAAGAATGCAATGACACTTACAACACCTGCACTGTTATTTCCTGCCATCTCGTTATTACTATTAGCTTATACCAATCGGTTTTTAGTGCTAGCGCAATTAATTAGAGAGCTCAACGCGCGAGAAGGAAAGACCAATCGACCTGTCGTTTTGGCACAAATAGATAATTTAAAAAAGCGCATAAAGTTAATTCGTGCTATGCAGGTTTGGGGCGTTTTCTCTTTTTTACTCTGTACACTCTCTATGTTTAGTTTGTTTATTGAGCAACAATTACCTGGCATTATCTTATTCGGTGTGAGTTTGTGTTGTTTGACTTTATCTTTGATTATTTCACTCTATGAAATACATATTTCTTGTGATGCCATTGAAATAGAATTGCAAAATATAGAAAAAAAGCCCACCGATTAAGCAAGCTCGACTTTTCCTGTCTATACTCACACTGAGCGAGTATAGCTAGGGTAAAGTGTGAATAATTTCCTATTTTCAGACGAAAATTTAAATCAAGAACACGAAGCAACCAGTAATAATGAAGATTATTGGGACATACTTGTTGTTGATGATGAAGAAGATATTCATCAAGTAACTAAGCTAGTGTTATCAGGCTTTGAGTTTGAAGATAAAGCACTGAGGTTTCATCACGCCTATTCTGCAAAAGAAGCGATGGATTTATTAAACCAACAAGAAAATATATCCGTTGGCTTGATTGATGTTGTTATGGAAAGCAATCATGCAGGTTTAGACCTGATAAAATACATCCGCCAAGATATCGGTAATCATGACATCCGCCTCATATTAAGAACTGGTCAACCAGGAGAAGCACCTGAAGAAGCAGTGATCCGTGATTACGATATCAATGATTACAAAAACAAAACCGAGTTAACCGCGGTTAAGCTAAAGACCCTGCTTTACTCTGCACTTCGTTCCCACCGCGACATTCAAACAATCGGTAAGCATAAGGCAGGACTTGAGCGAATTATTGATGCTTCGGGATCATTTTTAAGGTGCAATAGCGTCCGAGAGTTCGCCTCAACAATTCTTTCCCATGTTTCAGACGTTATGGGGATCTCTTCAAGTGATATCTACTGTGCTGCGGCTGTAAACAGCCAAGATGCACAAGCTGAACATTTCAGGTTGCTCGCCGCATCGGGCGAAGGAGTTGAACCAAATACAGAGGCGATCCCACACAATGTGAAACAGCTGTTTATGGAAACCCATAACAAAAAGCACTCGCATCAAACAGAGTTTGAATACATTGGTTATTTTCCTTCACAAGAAGGCAGCGAGACCATGCTATATGTCAGCAAAGATTCAGCATTGCAACAGACTGACAGACAATTACTGGCCTTTTTTGCCAATAATATTGCGATGGCCTATGACAATATTCGATTGAGAGAAACTGTCAGAGAATCTCAAAAAGAGCTGTCTTATATTCTTGGTGAAGCGGTAGAGAAACGCTCTAAAGAAACAGGTTCACACGTCAAGCGCGTTGCCAATTACAGTCACCTACTTGCCAAGCTATATGGTTTAAATGAATACCAATCTGAAATCATTAAGCTAGCATCACCCTTACATGACATCGGAAAAATAAGTATTCCCGACAGTATTTTAAATAAACCCGGGAAACTCGATGACAAAGAATGGGAGATTATGCAGACACATGCAAAAGTAGGGTACGAGATCCTCCATAATTCAAGTAATGAAATTCTCAAATGCGGTGCAATAATTGCCTACCATCATCATGAAAAATGGGATGGCAGTGGTTACCCACAAGGCTTGGAAGGTGAGCAAATAGACATTGTCGGCCGCATTACTGCACTGGCTGATGTATTTGATGCTTTAGGCAGCGATCGATGCTATAAACCAGCTTGGCCTTTAGAAAAAGTTATTTCACTGATACAATCGGAAAAAGGTAAACATTTTGACCCCAAACTCGTTGATTTATTTATAAATAACCTAAATGAGTTTATTTTTATTAGAGATAGCTACCCTGACTAGCTGTTTGTAATTTTAATGTAAAAAAGTATTTCACCCTTATTGCATTTTGTATTACTATTGGGTAAATACACAGTTCTAAAAGAACCGTTGAAATTAAAAGGAATTTCAAATGAGATTTGAACAACTTGAGCAATTTGTTGCTCTAGGCAATTTAAGACATTTTCGCCAAGCCGCTGAACAGACGAATATAAGTACTTCAGCCCTCACCCGTAGCATCCAAACTCTTGAAGATGAGATTGGTTGTGAGTTAGTAAAACGTTCTACACGCTCCGTTCGTCTTACTGAACAAGGTGAGCTTTTCCTCACGTACTGCAAAGCAACACTAAACGAGCTTGAAAATGCCAAAAAGAACATAAAACAGAGTTTATTTGGAAATGATCAAGATAAACTGGTTATTGGCTATACACAACAAATGAGCAGTGTTGTGCCCGTTGTTTGTGGGCAATTTTTAGCACACCATCCAAGCGTTAAAGTTGAAATGCAAATGCTCGACGAAACCGAGCTAACGAACAAGCTTCAGCTTGGAGAAATCGATATCAGTGTATGTATGCACTCCTCTGAATTAGCAAGCTCAGATATCTATATTCCTGATCAACTCATCATGTTTGTTGCGAGAAACCACCCTCTGCTTCAAAAAGACTCAGTCACTAGACAAGACCTAATGAGTTACCCTATGTTTGGCTGCCTTTCTCAGTCAAGACAAGTACAGCACATGGTCAACGAAACAGCTGATAGCTTTAATAAAGTGACGTCGATGCGAGTTGGCAACATCAATGAAGTGCTTAGCAATATAAAAAATAGCGATTTATTTGCCATTGCTGGTATTGAACATTCTAAGCTAGTTGCTCAAGACCCTGAGGTTGTTTTGATCAAAACAAATAAAGATCTTCCGACCGAGCAAGTTTTAGTTAGAACAAACCACACACTCAGTGAAGACGCTAACATTAAAGAGCTAGTTAGTTTGATTGAGAAGTTTGAACAAAGACAGACTATGAATGTTTAAGCTGTATTCAGAAAGAAAAACCTGCGTTAAGCAGGTTTTTTTATGTCTAGAGTTTTGCTCTACCAAAAAGAAAGCGCCAAACCCAAAAATATCAACAACCCAACATAGTGATTATTTAAAAACGCTTTAAAGCAGTTTTCTCTGTTTCTACCGTGGATCAGTTTTTGTTGATAAGCAAGCAAACAAGCAGCAAATGCGAGACCCAAATAAGCCCATAGCGTCGGTTCAATGGCTTGGTAGATGAAGAACATTATTACTAAAAATATGATGTTCAATACCGCAATGATATGTCTGTCAAACTGACCAAATAACACAGCCGTCGACTTCACACCTAGCTTTAAGTCATCGTCCCTATCGACCATGGCATACATAGTGTCATACGCCACAGTCCAAATTAAATTTGCTGCAAATAGCCACCATGCAATTATTGGAACTTGTTGCTGCGAGGCCATAAATGCCATTGGGATCGCCCAACTAAAAGCGGCGCCAAGCACAACTTGAGGTAAATTTGTATAACGCTTCATAAACGGATAGCAAGCAGCCAGTGCAAGTGCTCCAAACGACAACGCGATAGTTTGCCAATTCAACGCCAATACCAAAGAAAACGCAACAACGATCAATAATGCAAACAGACTTAACGCTTCTCCCGCTAAAACTTTTCCTGTAGCAAGCGGACGGTTAGCTGTACGCTTTACCGAACCATCAATCTTTCTATCTGCAAAGTCATTAATGACGCACCCAGCGCTGCGCATCAAAAACACACCCAGCGAAAACACAAGTAAAAGATCCCAGCTCGGCAGCCCATCATTTGCTAACCATAACGCCCAGTAAGTAGGCCACAACAACAATAAGGTGCCAATTGGTTTATCGGTGCGCATTAATTGCTTATAGGCATTAAAATTTTGCCATTTTAGGGCTTCAAGCTGCATCTAATACCTCAGGTAAAAATACTTCACACACCATCACATGGGCCTCAGATTGTGAAAAGATACGTCTTCTGGCAAAAATTGGCATACGGGTAATTTCGTTCCTATTCAACAATTGAGCTAGCTCTTCACGAGACTCTACTTCAGCCATCTCTAATTCGGAACGCTGCCAGCGCTCATTTTGAAACAATACCTCGCCTAACGGGGTTTCTCCTAGCTGTTCTACACCTTTTTCACAGGCAGGAATGGAGATCCAGCTCTGAGCATAAACTTGAACAACCTCATCGCAATATAATAAAACTTCACGACAAATATAATCATGGACTGTATCTCCCCATAATTTTGCTGAAATTGGCTGTTCGTTCAAAACAACCACTTTGAAATCAGCACTTTTTTGCTTTAAACGTGCAGTGAGAGAGCCTGTGTCACTTAACACAGGCTTTAAAGCAGCGGGTACAGAAAGCTCAGAGAGTGAACTTTGCCATGAAAAATCGATAGAAAGAGGATGCTTTAACAAAATAATATCTAACCCAGATTACAACCTAGACATCATAACATTGCTCAGTTCGCCAACAAAGTTCAGTCTTTGCTTTTTATTACTTGGTGGAAAAAGAGTAACCCTTAGCTAAAATAATCGGCAAATTTTTAGTCACTTTCTATACTTGTAACACACTCAACAGAGTATAATTTTTTTTAAAATACAGTTACAATCGCTTTCAAAGACAGTTATATAACAGGAACTTCACCCACTATGAAAATGCTCTCAAGCCTATTTGCATTATTACTACTGACATTTAGTAGTACATCAGTTCGAGCAGAAGCAAATGTGGGTTACTTTGGTTTTGAACCTGATATCATCACCAACTACATTGGCCAATCTAATAAAAAGCTCGGTTATATTCGCGTCACCGTAGATTTAATGCTCAATGATGTGAAGAATATTGCTATTGTAGAGCACCATACGCCACTGCTTCGTGATGCAATAGTGCAAATCTTAAGTAAAGAGCCTGAAGAAACTATAAAGTCATTAACGGGTCGAGAAGAGATACGTCAGCGTTGTGCTGAGAAGTTAAAGAAACTACTTAAAGATGAAACCGGTGAAGAGATTATTCGCGAAGTATTATTTACTAAGTACCTTTACCACTAACCTCTTTTTGATTTTGGCAGTTGTAATGCAGCAATTGCCACTCCACTTAATAAGCCAAATAAGTGCGCCCAGTTCGCCATACTAATAAATAATACATCAGCGAACCCTAACACCATCCACACCAGCATAAAACCGACGACAGGTTTAGTAATTAGCTGCTTTTCTTCTGGCAATTTTGAGCTGTAGATCCACGCAAAACCAAGTAAGGCGTATACCACCCCACTTAATCCACCAAAGCGATTATCGACTAATAAATACTGCGCCCAATTACTCACTAATGCAGAAATAAAAAACAACAGGAATAAGCTCGAACTACCCGCTTGCTTAACTATTTTATTGCCTAAATACAACCACCAGCTCAGGTTAAAAATAAGATGTAATGCACCAAAATGAATAATAGCAGGGGTCAGCCATGATAATGGCTCACTGGGACTAAACAGTAATGTATTTAACCATGATTGCGGGTTTTGTACCAAGAAGAAGCTGGCAAAAACCGAGATACAAACAATAAACGTAAGCTTTAAAAACCAGTGAAGCCCGACAAAACGCTGCGCCAAATTTAAATCTTTACCTATGTAGTTAAACTTTACTTGGGTATCACCTGTTTGCCATGACGCCGCTAAATAGCGTTCATGATAGGGGTTAGTTAGAAATTCTTGCCACAGCAGCGCTGCACGCTCTGCATCATGCTCTGACACCCACACTTGTGCAGTGCGGTTGTCTAAATAGGTCAACTTAACCTTGATACCCTGACTTTTAAAATAGTCAGCTGCGCCTTGCAAGGCTCTAGGCTCTGAGTGTTGACCTAATAAAATCATTGGCTCACAGACTCTGGTTGCTCAAGCGCCCACTGCGTAAAACCACCGTCCATGCTATACACGTCTTCAAAGCCTTGTTCAATAAGATAATTAGCAGCACCTTGTGAACTCACTCCATGGTAACAAACCACCACGATTGGCTGCTCATAGTCTTTTTCAACCATAAATTGGCCGATGTTTGCATTTGATAAATGAATGGCGCCAGGTATGTGGCCAGCAGCAAATGCATTTGGATCACGAATATCGGCAATAACGACATCATCGCTTTGCATAAGCGCTTTTGTTTGCGCAACTGAAATATGTTTAAACGGCATAAATTACTTCTCAAAAAAAACAAAAAGGCGACATTTGCCGCCTTTGAAACAAATGTTATTTCATTAGTCCCAGTTTAAGATCACTTTACCTGATTGACCAGAGATCATGGTATCGAAACCAGTTTGGAACTCATCAATATGGAACTGGTGTGTGATGATAGGGTCAAGATTTAAACCAGACTGGATAAGGCTTGCCATCTTATACCAAGTTTCAAACATCTCACGACCATAAATACCTTTGATCACTAAACCTTTGAAAATAACTTGGTTCCAATCAACCGCCATATCTGATGGTGGAATACCCAACATGGCAATCTTACCACCGTGATTCATGTTGTTTAACATAGAGTTAAACGCCACTGGCACACCTGACATTTCAAGACCTATGTCAAAGCCTTCTGTCATGCCAAGCTCAGCCATCACATCTTCAAGCTTTTCTTCTGCCACGTTAACAGCACGTGTCGCGCCCATCTTACGCGCAAGCTCTAGACGGTATTCGTTCACATCAGTAATTACCACATGGCGTGCACCTACGTGCTTCGCCACAGCTGCAGCCATAATCCCAATTGGGCCAGCACCTGTGATCAATACATCTTCACCTACTAGATCGAATGACAGAGCTGTGTGTACTGCATTACCGAATGGGTCAAAGATTGAAGCTAGCTCATCAGAAATGTTATCAGGGATCTTAAATGCGTTATAAGCTGGAATAACTAGGTACTCAGCAAATGAGCCTTCTCGGTTTACCCCCACACCAATGGTGTTACGACATAAATGAACGCGACCTGCACGGCAGTTACGACAATGACCACAAGTAATGTGGCCTTCACCAGATACGCGATCGCCAAGCTCGAAGCCTCGAACTTCTTGACCCATGCCAACCACTTCACCTACGTATTCATGACCCACAACCATAGGGGTAGGAATGGTGTTTTGTGCCCACTCATCCCACTTATAGATATGAACGTCTGTACCACAAATCGCGGTTTTACGAATTTTGATTAATAAGTCATTGTGCCCAACCTCTGGTTTTGGTGCATCTGTCATCCAAATCCCAGGTTCAGCTTTTAATTTCGATAATGCTTTCATTGTTACGTCCCAAGCAAAAAACAATTCGCCAGATCATACTTATGATTTGGCGAATTTAAGTATTAATAAGCGTATTGCTATTTAATAAATTTAGATGATACCTAGCTCTTTACCAATACGGGTAAAGGCATCAATTGCTTTATCTAGCTGCGCTTTCGTATGCGCCGCTGAAATTTGCGTACGAATACGTGCTTGACCTTTTGGTACAACAGGGAATGAGAAACCTGTTACGTATATACCTTCAGCTAATAACTTGTCAGCCATAGCCGCAGCAACTTTCGCATCACCAAGCATTACAGGGATAATTGCGTGATCTTTACCTGCACAAGTGAAACCTGCAGCTTCCATGTTTTCACGGAAGTAAGCTGCATTTTCCCAAAGTTGATCACGTAGTGCTTTACCATCTTTAAGCATATCAAGTACAGCGATTGATGCTGTTACGATTGAAGGCGCTAAAGAGTTTGAGAATAAATAAGGACGAGAGCGCTGACGTAGCCAATCAATCACTTCTTTCTTACCAGACGTGTAACCACCTGACGCACCACCTAGTGCTTTACCTAAAGTACCTGTGATGATATCAACGCGGTCAATCACGTTGCAGTATTCGTGTGTACCACGGCCGTTTTCACCCACAAAGCCAACAGCATGAGAGTCATCAACCATCACAAGTGCATCGTACTTATCAGCTAAATCACATACAGCTTCTAAGTTACAGATAACGCCATCCATTGAGAACACGCCATCAGTCGCGATTAGTTTTGTTTTCGCACCCGCTTCAGTTGCGGCAATAAGTTGTTCTTCAAGTGCTGCCATGTCGTTGTTTGCGTAGCGGAAACGCTTCGCTTTACATAAACGCACACCATCAATGATTGACGCGTGGTTTAAGGCATCAGAGATGATTGCATCTTCTGGACCTAAAATTGTTTCGAATAAACCCGCATTTGCGTCAAAACAAGAAGAGTAAAGAATAGTATCTTCAGTTTGTAAGAACTCACTGACTTTTGCTTCTAGTGTTTTATGGATGTCTTGTGTACCACAAATAAAACGTACTGACGCTACACCAAAGCCATGGGCATCTAAGCCTGACTTAGCGGCTTCAATTAAGCTTGGGTGATTCGCTAAACCTAGGTAGTTGTTTGCACAGAAGTTAATTACTGAGTCACCACTTGCTACTGCAATTTCAGCCTGCTGAGAAGACGTGATAATACGCTCGCTTTTGTATAAGCCTTCTGCTTTTACCTGCTCAAGCTGCTCTTGTAGTTGACTATAAAATGCCGATGCTCTCATGTAGAGTCTCCAATAAATTGCACGGTGTGCCTGTTTTCACACAGTTTTTGTTGTCTGTTCATTGCGCCTAACTATCGCAATAATTTTAAACAGGCGTATTGTAAGGGCTACGCACTATAAATGCACGGAGCCATTGTTCAAAAATTGAGGCGAATGTAAACGTTTATGAGACAAATGCAACCGTTTCTTTAATAGAAACACAGACTTGATCTGCTTCTGCTGCATCTTGTTCTGAAAAAGCTTGTCCTGAATTGACTAAAATAGCCGTTTTCACGCCAGCTGCACGCGCGGCCTGAATATCTGATACTTTATCGCCGATCATGACGCTTTGTGACACATCAATATCAAATGTATCAATGCCCTGCTGCAACATGCCTGGGTTTGGCTTACGACAGTCGCAGTCTTGCAAATATTCAGGTAGCGCCTTTTTAGGATGGTGCGGACAAAAATACACCGCAGATATTGGGCATTGCTGCTCAGTAAATTGTGCTTTCATCCACTCAGTCAGCCGATTAAACTGCGCTTCATCGTAATAACCTCGGCCAATGCCCGATTGATTGGTCACCACAATTAAAATGTAGCCCTTAGCGATAAAATCACGACAAGCGTCGAATACCCCATCGATAAATTCAAAATCTTCAATTTTATGCACATAGGCATGATCGTGATTTATCACCCCATCTCTATCGAGGAAAACGGCTTTCTGTTTCGTTGTCATGATAATTACTTATTCGTTTAGTTTTAAGAATAAAAGGCTGTTAAATAAGGTGTTGCTCTTTGCAAACTCGGTCGAACATAGCTTGTACGTCTGCCACGCTAATTTGCGACATCAAGGTCTTGCCTTTAACACGCGTTCCCCAAGGTAATTGTTCGGCACTTTTCTTAAACTGAGCTTGAAGGTTTTTATGATATACCTCAACCACATAGTCTTGATAAAGATATGGGCCTGTGCGTGCAGGATTTGAATGAGCATATAAACCAATCACAGGCGTGCCCATGGTAACCGCCATGTGCGCAGGACCAGTATCAGGAGCAATGACCAATTTAGCTTGCTCTAATACACATACAAGTTGTTTCAAAGTGGTTTTGCCAACCAGGTTTAATACTTCAAAATCTAAGTAAGAGATAATGTCTTCCGCCAGTTGGCGCTCCATATCTGTAGGACCACCGGTGATCACCACATTAAAACCTTTTTGTTTTGCATATTTGGCAGTTTCGGCATAGCGCTCTGGCAACCAATTACGCTCCGCTTTACTCGCTGCAGGGGAGATAACTAAAACATTTTCAAGCCCAGATAGTAACTCTGCAGCAACGTTCTTATCGCTATCACTTACTGGCATTTGCCAAGTTGGCTCATAATGTGGCACACCAATGGCTTTAGCAAACCCTCTAAAACCCTCGAGTACGTGCGCTGATTTTTCTGCTGCAATGCGTTTATTGGTAAATAAGAAGTGCCCTTCTTTGGCACGGTGCCAATCAAAACCTACTTTTACCTTGGCAGGAATGCAACGAGCCGCAAGGTTGGCGCGAAGTGCCACTTGCATGTGCAGTAGCACATCAAACTGACGCCCTTTAAAGGTCTCTTTTAACTGTTTAAATGCCGCTTTGCCTTGTTTTTTATCGAAAATAACAAACTCAACTCCTGGCATATCTTGTAATAACATGGCTTCGATTTTGCCTACAACCCAAGTGATTTTCGCCTCAGGGTAATGACGCTGAATAGCCTGTACGGCCGACAAGGCATGACACACATCACCAATCGCCGACAAACGTAAAATACAAATATCTTTAGGAGTTGAAGATAAAACCACAACAGTCTCTTATGCTTGTAAAAATAGTTGGCAGCAGTTTAACTTAATTTATTATCTAGCCCAACTTGTTAAAGCAAACACCCACACATCTCGAATCCCGATCCCTTTTAAGTATATACTTAGCAAAAAACTGATTCAGAACTTTATGCGCGTCATTCATTCCTCTGCCAATACACATATTCTATTGCCCGATAACTCACCATTACCCGTTGAAGAAAACTGGTTCGAGCCTAGCTACTGGCAACAGCAAAACAAAGTCGTGGGTGAAAAAAAAGGCCGCGCTAAAACTTACTTTTTAAACTTAGGTGAGCAAATCGGTGTGTTGCGCCACTATTGGCGTGGCGGCTTAGTGGGTAAGGTTTTATCTGATCAATATCTATTTAGCCGATTAGAAAACACACGTACTTATCAAGAGTTTCAACTTCTGACACAACTAGAAGAATTAAGCTTGCCGGTATCCAAACCGATTGCTGCAAAAGTGCAGCGCAGTGGGCTTATTTACCGTGGAGATCTGATCACCGAAGCCATTACTGGCGCGCAAAGTGTACTCGACAAACTAAAACAGGCCCCTCTGACTGAGAGTGAGTGGCAAGCAACCGCAGAAACCTTAGCGCGCTTTCACAACGCGGGCGTGTTTCACGCTGACTTAAATATCAATAACATCCTGTTTGACGAGCATGGCAAGGTTTTTCTAATCGACTTTGATAGGGGTGAAATTCGCAAGCCCTCTCGACAAACGGTTGAAAATAATATGGCGCGTCTAAAACGTTCTTTTATAAAAGAGTTAAATCGAAATACTGAGTTTTATTGGCAAGAAAACGAGTGGGATGAGTTTTACGCGCTATATCGTTCATTTCTTACAATATAGTTAAATTTCCTGAAGCAAAAAAGAAAAACCCAAGCACTAGCTTGGGTTTTTAATAAAAACTGTTCGTAGATTAATTACTTTGAATTTTCTTAATCACATTCGAAGTTGAGCAGCCATTTACAAATTCAAGCACTTCAACAGTGCCGCCATTTGCAAGAACAAAATCAGCACCGGCGATTTCCTCAACCTTGTAATCTCCACCTTTAACTAATACGTCAGGTTTGACTTGCTCGATAAGCTTAGCTGGTGTGTCGTTTTCTTCTACCGCACCGAATGGGATCACCCAATCAACTGACGCAAGTGCACCTATTACGGTCGCACGTTCATCTAATGGATTTATTGGGCGCTCAGGGCCTTTCAAACGACTGATTGAAGCATCGTTATTTAAACCGACAACCAACTTGTCGCCTCGCGCTTTAGCCTGCGCCAAATAACGTACATGGCCCGCGTGTAAAATATCAAAACAGCCGTTAGTGAAGACTATTTTCTCGCCGCGCTGACGAGCAAGCTCAATATGATGCAAGATTTCTTGCGTTGGTGCTTGGTATTGCTCACCGGTTTCACGTAGGTATTGCGTCAGTTTTGCTGATAACTCTTCAGGTGACACTGTCGCAGCACCCAATTTCGCAACCACTAACCCCGCCGCCACATTGGCAATTTCAACCGCTTGTTTGGCTGGCATACCAGTACCAAGCATCACTGCAAGCGTTGCAATAACTGTATCACCTGCACCGGTTACATCAGAGACTTCTAATACTTGCGCCGCAAAATCATGCTTTTCACTTGGTGTGATCAAAGACATGCCCTGCTCAGAGCGAGTCAGTAACATAGCGCCAATGCCACATTCAGAAATAATCTTACGCGCACAATCAGCAAGTACTTGCTCATCTCCTTTAATGCCACCCGCTGCTGTGTATTCATTAAGATTCGGAGTAATAAAATCTGCACCACGATAATCGGCAAGCTGTTTAGATTTAGGGTCAACTAAAACGGTTTTGCCAGCCGCTTTTGCCACTTTAATCATTTCGCCGATTTTAGCTAATGATCCCTTGTTGTAGTCTGAGAATAGCACCACATCGAAGTCATCAACAATCTCAGTGAGCTTTTGCAACAATAACTCTGAATGTGCCTCAAGGAAGGTTTCTTCTAAATCAAGACGCACAACTTGCTGATGACGGCTAATCACACGCATTTTAGCAATAGTTGGCGCATCATCTTGGGTAATAAGCTGAGAGTTAATTTTCTCGTTTTTTAGTAACGTTTGCAGTGAGCTGCCGTTATCATCAT
Source organism: Pseudoalteromonas sp. SS15 (assembly GCF_049257195.1). Classification (NCBI taxonomy): domain Bacteria; kingdom Pseudomonadati; phylum Pseudomonadota; class Gammaproteobacteria; order Alteromonadales; family Pseudoalteromonadaceae; genus Pseudoalteromonas; species Pseudoalteromonas sp. SS15. The sequence continues at coordinate 341,205 of NZ_JBMMUD010000003.1, read as the reverse complement.
TACCAATAATGCCTAATAGGCTAACTTGACCATCAAGGTAAGCAATATTTTTAGCAACGTTTGCTGCACCACCGGCTTTATCTTCAAGCTTGCTGACTTTAACAACGGGCACTGGCGCTTCTGGTGAAATACGGCCAGTGTCACCATGCCAGTATCTGTCGAGCATCACATCGCCAACAACCAGAATTTTAGCTTGTGATAGCTTTTGAAAATAACTTAAATCCATTATTCGCCTTTCTCAATCGCTAAATCAATGGCTTCACATAACCAGTGACCGATAAACATATGTGCTTCTTGAATGCGCGCCGTTTCATCATTGGCAATGATAATTGGTAGGTTAGCAATATCTTTTACTAAACCACCTTCACGGCCTGTTAGCGCTACCGTGTATGCGCCAATCTCATTTGCAGCTTGAAGTGCTAAATTAATGTTTGGACTCGTGCCCGAAGTCGTCAAACCAATCACCACATCTTCAGGTTTACATAAAGCTTGGATCTGGCGTTCAAAAACTGTGTCGAAGTGATAGTCGTTTGAGTGCGCGGTTAAAATAGAGGTATCTGTTGTTAACGCAATCGACGCCAAAGGACCACGCTCTAATTTATAACGTACAACAAATTCAGCCGCTAAATGCTGTGCATCAGCCGCGCTACCGCCATTACCACACCAAATTACTTTACCACCAGACTTTAGCGCTTTTTGACAAGCGACTAAAAGCTGCATCGCTTCACTTTGGTATTTATCTACTGTTGCAAACAGCGCTCTGTGGCGCTCAAGGCTTGCTAAAAAACTGTTTTCAAGCATGTTGTCTTTTTTAATATCTTGCGACATGTGCGTTCCTACTTTTCCCGCTGTTGTCAAAAATCGATTGTCTTACTACTGGTCTACCAGTATACATTCACCGCTAACCAAGTATAGTTTTCACCAAATACGTCTTTACCTAAAGTGAGTGTGGTTTCAAGGCGCTTGTCGTCATAGGCGCGGTTATTGATAATTTGTAGCTCATGCGAGGTTTCATACTTACCGCCAAGTTCACCTAACTCATTTAAATATTCACTAGTATTATCTATCATAGAGTACTTTAAAGACCATAGTTCTGATGAGCTTGAAAAATAAGTGGTTTCAAATGTATGAACTTGAGAAGGTGCACCATCATCAAAATTGCTTCTATCCGATGCAAAATGGCCAACTACAGCACCATTGATGGTATTTCCTTTGGTTTCGTAAATTTCGTTTACGTACCATAAACTATGCATATTGGTATATTCATAGCGAAAGGTTGCATTTTCTAACAGCGAAGGAACAAATACACCAAAACTGGCAGCTGTATTACCTACCTGGTAGTTCTTATGATTTTTAGTATCTTCACCACCATATTCAAAAGACCATTCAATCGGTGTAAGCCAATTACTTCTGTAGGTACTGGTTAATGTAGCCCATTGATCGCCTAACTCGGTATCTCGGCTGCCTGTTAAGCCAGAGTTGTCATTCCCCGCGGGATCAAAATACGCCTTGAACACATCTTTCATTGATACTTTTCTAGGTCCACCGCCGAATTGCATCATGCGGTTCACGCCAATTTTCCAACCCTCAATAGGCTCAATCGATAAATGCGTACCTGCTAGCTTTGGTGTACCGCTGTGCAAAGTACCTTGATACAAAATGCCATTTTCAACATGCTCTAATTTTGAATAAAAAAGCTCAAAATCAAAGTTCCACCAATTTTTTAATGGCGCGTTTAACCCCAGAGAAACGGATAAAGGGGCTTGAGCATTGTTAGAGTAAACTTGCCCAAATGTTTTAAACGGCGAGAACCAATGCTCTTTGTAACCTAAATTCAGCTGTAAATTATCACCACCTAACGCATAGAAGCTGTTATAAGCAACTAACTTACCTTGCTCAACACGATACTCAGCGCCTAGTTGCATTAAACTATGTTCACCACCGCGCCAAATACCATCAAAAGACACTTCAGCATACTCACTAGAGCTGTTACTGCGGTCGTTAGCCAGCTTTACTTCAGCGCCAGAATCTGCTCTGAGTTTAACCCCCATGCGCGTGACTGCATCACGACTCATATAAGGTTTAATACCTGATAAAATCTGCGCGTGAAGGTCTGGATTTGATTGTTTAATTTGTCTAAGGGCAATTTGCACATCATAAATGCGATACGGCTTCGCCATTGGCGTGCCTGTTGAGATGGCAAACATTCTGTCGATTTGATGCTCGAGTACTGGGTGCTTACCTAATGGTAAATACGCGGTCGGCGCAGCCATCGCTTGACCTGCGATACCCAAAGCTGCAGCAAATAAGGTTGAAAATAGCTTTAACTTCATAATTCAATTCTTCTCTAATGAACTTGCCATAGTAACAAATTCAATAAACAGGAGCACGACCCTAAACTGTTTAAATTTGTTAATTCGTTTTCATAAGCAGTTGAGCGGGTTAAAATGGCGGTTGTTTACTTACTTCAATAATAACGGTTGGTTATGGCGCGCTTTTTATATTCGTTGTTTTTATACGCATTCAGCCCTCTCATTGTGTTTTACCTTTATGTAATTCGTGGCAAAAAAAATGCGGGCTACCGTAATTTTTTTACTGAGCGATTTGCGTTTGGTTTAAAAAAATTGCCTAAGAAAGCGGTTGTGTTTCACTGCGCTTCTGTTGGAGAAGTGTTGGCTGCAACACCGCTTATAAAAGCGTTCAAAGCTGAAAACCCAAACCAAGCTATTATTGTTACCTGCAATACTCCTACAGGTCGCGCGCAAATTAAAAATACCCTGCCCAATACACCCCATTGCTATTTGCCAATCGACTTTTGGGGCGCCAGTAAACGCTTTATAAAAACATTGACACCCGTGCAACTTGTAGTACTCGAAACTGAGCTTTGGCCAAATTTATTTGCCGCGGCCCATGCGAAAAATATTGCAGTCAATGTTGTCAATGCTCGCCTGTCAGAAAAATCACTACAGGGCTATCAAAAAGTACTCCCCCTTGCTAATGACATCATGAACCACATAACTACGTTAGCGAGTCACAACGAAGAAGATGCTAAACGCTTCTTACAGCTGGGGCTTAATAAAGAAAAAGTCACAGTAACAGGCTCAATTAAATTCGATATTAACGTCGATGAGGAAGCCAAAGCGACTGTCGCTGAATTCAAAGAATGCTTCAATCGCAGCAAAATCTGGGTTGCTGGTTCAACCCACCCTGGCGAACATGAACAAGTCCTAGCGGCCCATCAACAAGTGCTTGCAACCCACCCTAATGCGCTGCTGATTATTGCACCTCGACACCCTGAGCAATTTGCCAAAGTTGCAGAGCTTCTCAAAGACTCGAACTTGTCGTTTTCTAAGCGCTCAGGTGAGTTTAACCCGAACAGCCAAGCTCTATTGGCTGATACTTTAGGTGAACTAAAATACTTGTTTGGCAGCGCAAACATTGCCTACATCGGTGGCAGTTTAATTGAACGCGGTGGTCACAACCCATTAGAGGCCGCAGCATTTTCAGTAGGCGCTTTGACTGGCCCCTATATCTATAACTTTGCCCATATTTACCCTGATTTAGCGGCGCACCAAGGCTGTATAACCGTTCATTCTAGTAACGAATTAGCGGAGCAAATAAATAGACTTTTCAGCAACCCAAGTGATTGCGCAGAACTCGGTGCAAATGCCTTTGCCTGCTTGCAAAAAAATCAGGGGGCGATAGCCAAAACTGTTAAATTAATCAGCACACATCTTTCTTAATAAATCGAGCAATCTTTTATGACAACTGAACACACCTTAATTACCCAAGCCATGCAAAACTGGGTTAAAAGCGTCATTGTAAAATTTAACTTTTGTCCGTTTGCTCGCAAAGAAGTCGAAGCAAATACCATCGCTTATATTGTCTCAGAGGATGAAAAACACGAAGATGCAGTGATGACCATGCTTGAGCAACTGGCACATTTAGACGCACACCCAGAAGTAGAAACCACCCTGCTTATTTTTGCTGAAGGATTTAAAGATTTTGATAGCTACTTAGACTTAGTCGACCTTGCTAACGCACTACTTGCTGCACAAGGCTATGAAGGTAAATATCAAATCGCCCACTTTCATCCAGATTATGAATTTGCCGACAGCGAGCCCGACGATGCTGCCAATTACACCAACCGTGCACCTTACCCAACACTGCATCTTATTCGTGAGGAAAGCATGGCCGAAGCACTGGCTAATTACGACGACCCAGAAAGCATTCCTGAAAACAATATCCGTTTAGCTCGACGCAAAGGCGAAGCATTCTGGCAACAACTTTTAGCTAACTGCCATAAGTCTTAAACTAAATATGTATTAGCTTCAAAATATTACTTTTGATTGGCTTTTAACAAAGGCATAAAAGTCAATCAAGCTCAGTAAAACTCAATACCATAGTATTTTTATATTGCTGTTCTGGCTGAACTAGAATGCTGTCGAACTGCTCATGATTTAATGCATCAGGGAAATTATGAGGCTCTAAACACATGCCTGAGTACGGCGCAAATGGGGCTGATAGAAATCCCCCCGTATAGCATTGCAGTCCATTTTGATCGCTAAAAACACTCAGTCGCACGCCATTATTTTTTGATACCAGTTGTGCCACTAATCTCATATCTAAAGGCGCTTTGTGAAACACAAAATAATGATCTAAAACGGTAGCCTGCTGCAACGATTTCGGCTCGCGAAAATCAAATTTTGAGGCCACTAATTCGCTTTTATCGACTTTAAGCAATTTTCCGGTTGGAATATTGCCCGCATCTTTTTCAAGCACAGACTCTGCATCAATACATAGCTCAAGCGCTAAAGCTGAGCGCTCTGCCAAATTAAAATAAGCATGATTGGTTAAATTAAGCGGCGTGGTTTTATCGGTATTCGCACAAATCTCAATTTTGAGTTTGTTATCTTTAGAAAGGCGATAGGTGACTTGAATACCTACATTGCCTGCAAAGCCATTATCGCCATCAGGTGATGCAAGTTTAAGCGTCACTGATGATGACGACTTTTCAGCAATCTTCCAAAATCGTTTATCAATGCTCTGCTCTCCGCCATGCAGACAATGCTCACCATCATTCTGAGAGTATTGATAGATTTGCCCATCATAACTAAAGCAACCTCGACCAATTCGGTTTGCAACTCGCCCGCAAATAGCGCCGACATAATATGGGTCGTCTAATAACTGAGTTTCATCTTGATAGCGCATGAGCATTTCTTGGGGCCCATGGCAGGTCGAGAAAATAATAGAGCACAAGCGCGCACCAAAGTCAGATACCACAACCTGCATACCATTGTTGTTTTTGAGGGTAATTAAAGTTTGTTTCATGAGTTAATGCATATAAAAAAACAGCAGGTTACTTACTTAAAAGTGAGTTCCCTGCTGTTTAAAAGAGAAATGACGGTTACCACCAAGTTGCATAGAGTGCGATTAAGATCACCACCACACCCAAAGCAGCCACATTGAAACCCGTATTAGTTGCGAAGCTGACATCACTGAGCTGCACGCATTCAGACGTACTTTGAAGGTCACCTTCATGTGATTTAAATAGTTTTGAGACCACAAAACACAGCAGTAAACATAGTACAAACACTAATCCAACACGGTCCATGAAAGGTAAGCTTGGCATAGCAAATTTCAAACTTAATGAGAACAGCGCAGAGCCAAACGCCGCAGCCAGTGCACCATTGGCGGTAGTGCCTTTGTAGAACATGCCCATCACAAAGATCACCACAATACCTGGGGTAAAGAACCCTGTGAATTCTTGAATGTACTGGAAAGCCTGCTCAAATTGACCCAACAGTGGCTTTGCAACTAACAGTGCCACTATTAAAGCCAACAAAGCCGTGACGCGCCCAACATTCACATAATGAGATTGGCTCTTATCAGCATGGAGTTTTTTATAAATATCCATAGTGAAAATAGTCGAAATACTGTTGGTCATCGAGGCTAAAGACGACACGATCGCCGCCACGAGTGCTGCAAATACCAACCCTTTTATTCCCACAGGCATAAGCGACATCATTGACGGATAAGCTTTATCTGGTGCGGTTAAATCAGGATATAACACCACAGCAGCAATGCCCGGTAGTACTACAATCAATGGCATCAATAATTTTAAATACGCCGCAAAGGCAATGCCTTTTTGTGCTTCGTTTAAATCTTTCGCAGCCAGTGCTCTTTGAATAATGTATTGATTAAAACCCCAATAACTAAAGTTCATGACCCACATGCCGCCAATTAATACCGACAGTCCAGGTAAGCTCATATAATGTGCGTTATCAGGTGATAGGATCATGTCAAAGTGCGTAGGCACTTGCTCAGTTAGCACACCAAAACCCGCTAACACGCCTTGCCCGTCTGATACGGCATCGAGCGCCAAGTAACTTAAGAATAAGCCACCAAATACCAGCAGGGTGACTTGCAAAATATCGGTAAAGGCCACGGCTTTTAAGCCGCCATAAAGCGAATACGCCACCGAAAACACCACTAAAAACATCATGCCATACAAGGCATCAACACCTGCAACCGTTTCAATCGCAAGCCCTCCAAGCCAAAGCACCGCGGTTAAATTCACAAACACGTAAACGGCCAACCAAAACACCGCCATGGTGGTTTTTACGCGGTCATCGTAACGCTGAGCTAAATACTGCGGCATAGTATAAATTTGCTGCTTTAAAAATATCGGCAACATGTATTTACCCACTAAAATCAGGGTGATCGCCGCCATCCATTCGTACGATGCAATCGCCAACCCCATGGCATACCCAGAGCCCGACATACCTATGATCTGCTCGGCCGAAATATTCGACGCAATCAGTGACGCACCTATCGCCCACCAAGGTAATGCCTTTGAAGCTAAAAAGTAATCTTCGGTATTGGCACCTTCTTTTTTCTCACTTCGGGAGATCCATAGTGCAATCGCCAATAAGCCGAGCACATAGACACTAAAAACAGCAATATCTGTGCTGTGTAAACTGATATTCATGATGTTCCTCGTTATTCTTTTTCTAATTACTAGAGTTGTATTTATTTAGCTCTAAAAGCCCCTTGCACGGCTTCGCACACATACACGTTGGCTTTTAATCCTGTGTGTTTTTGGTACTCGGCTTTAACTTTTTGAGTTACTGCTTCAACTAAGTTTTTTGGCATCACAGCCACCACGCAACCACCAAAGCCGCCGCCTGTCATTCGTGCACCACCTTGCTCAGCAATTTGCGATTGTATGAGCGAGACTAAACAGTCCATTTCGGCTGTACTGGTTGCAAAATCATTTTTTAATGAGCTATGTGATGCATTCATTAAGCGACCTAATTGGCTGACATCATTTGCTTTAAGTGCCTCTAATGCGTCTAAGGTTCGCTGACTTTCTGTGATCACATGCCTTGCTCTTTTATAGTCCAACTCACTCAAGTTTGCCTGCTCTGACTCTAATTCGGCCAAAGTTACCGCTCTTAATGCTGGAGCATTAAAGTGCTTAGCCACTCGCTCGCATTGCTCGCGTCTTTGGTTATACTCACTATCGACGAGGCCGCGTTTAACGTTTGAATTGATAATCACAATGGCTAGGTTTTCTGGAATGGGGGCGTCTTGAAAGGTTAAATCTTGGCAATCGAGTAACATGGCATGATTGCTCGCGCCCATTGCCGAAATGCTCTGATCCATAATCCCGCAGTTGCAGCCAACAAATTCATTTTCGGCCTGTTGCGCGAGCTTGGCCGCTGTAAAGCCATCAATCTGCAGCTCAAATAAATCCGAAAACGCTTTGATCAAAGCGACTTGCAAACTGGCCGACGAGCTTAACCCCGCCCCTTGCGGCACGTTACCTGAAATAAAGATGTCAGTACCTTGTAGTGCAAAGCCCGCTTTTTGCAGGACATACACAACCCCAGCAACATAATTTACCCACATTAAATCGGGATTAAATGAAAGCGCTGTTAGCTCAAACTCGCATATTTGATTATCAAGATCATGCGCTAACACTCGTATTGTGTTGTCATCACGCTTTGCAATGGCCACATCAGTGCCAAAGTTAATTGCTGCGGGCAGCACAAACCCCAAATTGTAATCGGTATGATCGCCAATTAAATTCACTCGCCCTGGCGCGTGACTTATTTGCACGGCTTGATAGCCAAACTGCTGAGCAAAAACATTTTTAATCATTTCAGTACGGTACATTGTTATTTCTCGCTGTAATGCGTTAAAGACTGAGCGCGTAATCGTTCAGCGGCTTGCTCTGGGGTTAAGTCGCGCTGTGGCTCTGCTAACATTTCATAGCCCACCATAAACTTACGAACACTGGCAGAGCGAAGCAAAGGCGGAAAAAAACTCGCATGTAGTGTCCACTCAGGATGCTCTTGCCCATCAAATGGCGCGCCATGCCAGCCCATTGAATAAGCGAACGCGCATTCAAACAAGTTGTCATATTTAATGGTCAACTCAGACAAAATAGCCGCTAGACTCAGTCCTTGCGACTTGGTTAGTTGCGTCATACGCTGCACTGAAAAACGCGGTAATAATAGGGTTTCAAACGGCCATGCCGCCCAAAACGGCACCACCACCAGCCAATCATCATTAATAGCGACAATGCGCGTTTGTTGCTGAACTTCTCTGGCCACATAATCTGCAAGTAAATTACAGCCTCGCTCTGTAAAATACTGAGCTTGCGCTAGCTGCTTTTTTTCAACCAAGGTCGGTAAAGACTGCTGCGCCCAAACTTGTCCGTGAGGGTGCGGGTTTGAGCATCCCATCATCGCGCCTTTGTTTTCAAACACCTGTACCCACTGATAGGTGCCACCGAGCTCGGCATATTGCGCCTGCCAGGTTTGCACCACTTGATTAATTTGCTCAACCGAAAGCTGCGCCAATGTTTTGCTATGATCAGGTGAAAAACAAATAACACGACTTTCACCTTGTTCAGACTGCATGGTAAATAATGGGTCGTCGCAGTGATAAGCTGGCAGCTTACTTTGTAGTGCCGCGAAGTCATTGTTAAATACAAAGGTATTGCTGTAATTAGGGTTTTGCTCACCATTAATACGTGTATTGCCAGCACACAAATAACAACTTTCATCATACGACGCAGTTGCTAATACTTGCTGTTTTTCTGTTTGCCCCTGCCATGGTCTTTTGGCTCTATGAGGCGATACCAACACCCACTCATTGGTGAGCGGATTTAACCGCCTATGGGGGTGCTCTGTTGCATCAAATGTCATGCTTAAATCATAAAAGGATAATGTATACAAAAAATGTAAACGGTTACATTTTTTTTAGCAAGTAAATTTACTTAAAAAAATCACTCTGCTACCATCGCTCAGAATTAAGCCTTTTTTAAGCGAAAAAACATGGCCACCATTAAAGACGTTGCTCGAGAAGCCAAGGTATCTATTGCCACCGTGTCTCGCGTGATAAACCAAGATGACAAAGTAAGAGACAAAACCCGCGAGCATGTACTCGCGGTGATGAAAGCCTTAGGTTATCAGGTAAACGTCAATGCGCGCGCACTCTCAACACAAAAGACATCCACACTAGGATTAGTGGTTCCCGACATCAGCGATCCATTTTTTGCCTGCTTAGCAAAAGGCGTCGACAGCATAGCCCGTCAGCATCAAAGCCAAGTACTGCTGTGCACAGCTCAAAACAGTAGTGACTCAGAACAACAAGCCATTGACTCATTATTACAACGCCGTTGCGATGGCATTATTTTGTACTGTACACATTTAGCTGATAGCGCATTAATCGATATCGTACAGCGCTATTCAAACGTGGTTGTGGTAGCGCGAAATATTCCAGAAATAGCCGAGAACTGTATTTACCTAGATGATGAACTTGGTGGCCAATTGGCCGCTGAGAACTTACTCACATTAGGCCACAGACGTTTTGCAAGCATTATGAGTGAGTTGCCAATTCAAGATCCCAAACACAGGCTGTCAGGGTTCAAAGCGGTTTTAGATAAGCAAGCACTTACATTAAATGCAGAGCAAGTTACTTACGGCGCGCCTGATCAACTCGGTGGCGAGCAGGCAGTCAATACCTTACTCAAAAATCAGCAAGTATTTACGGCACTTTTCGCCTACAACGATGCCATGGCAATTGGTGCAATTTCAGCCCTAGAAGAAGCGGGCTTTAAAGTGCCAAACGATATTTCGGTGATTGGCTTTGATGATATTTACCTTGCTCATTACAGCAGACCTAAGCTCACCACCTTGCATTATCCTGTCGAAGCCATCGCCAAACATGCCGCGATGCTAGCCATTAATAAGCACTCTCAGTTAGATAAAACCGCACATTCGCATCGCTATCAACCAACATTAGTCGAGCGACAATCAACTGCATGTGCGCCAACAACGGCTGCAAAACAGAGCCTAAATGAAAACCAAGTTGAACGACAAAATTAACGTTTAATCTAAAGGCTAGCTAGTAAAAACAGATCAATATAAAGCCTTAGGAAAAGAACTACACAAAATAATTGTATATTGTATTTAAAGCAAAATTTTAAAATTAAACAACACAGCTAAGATGACAACAATGAAAAACAAACCTTTTGTAATATTTAGCCTGAGCATGCTCACCACGCTGTTATGTCAGAGCGTTTTCGCCAAAGCACCATGGCAAGACCATCAAGTGTTTGCCATCAATAAACAAGCACCCCGTGCCTCTGGGTTTAGCTACCAAAGCTTAGCGGGTGCGATGCAAGATGATCCAGCTCAAAGCGAAAACTATTTGCTACTTAATGGCATGTGGCAATTTCACTGGCAACGCTCTGCGATTAATCCACCAAAAGGGTTTGAACAGCCGAGTTTTGATGATTCTAGCTGGGGGCAAATCCCCGTACCGGGCAACTGGGAAGTTGAGGGTTATGGCTACCCAATTTACTTAGATGAGCGCTTTCCGTTCACCACCAAATGGCCCGATGTCCCGCTTGAGTACAACCCAACAGGCTCTTATCGAAAGCCTTTCACCTTGCCTGAGTCGTGGCAAAATAAACAAGTGTTTTTACATATCGGTGCTGCAAAATCATCACTCGATGTTTGGCTAAATGGAGAAAAGGTCGGCTTTAGCCAAGGCGCTAAAACCCCAGCTGAGTTTGATATTACCGAGTTTGTGCAACAAGGCAGCAACTTACTCGCGCTTAGGTTACGCCGTTGGAGTGACGCCAGTTATCTAGAGAGCCAAGATATGCTGAGAATTTCGGGTATTGAGCGCGACGTCTATTTGTACGCCACACCAAAACAGCATATTTTTGATTTTCATGCCAAACCTCGTTTAAACAAGCGCTTTGATAAAGGCACATTAGAGCTTGAGTTAGACGTTAAAAACTATCAAAAAAATAACGCTCAACTCACCGCAAAATTTGAACTACTCGACCCTAAAGCAAACCATGCAGCTGTCGCCAAAGCCACAAAAAAATTCATTGCAAACGCCCAAGGCACACAGCAAATCAGCTTTTCAGAGCAAATAGCACATCCACAACTTTGGTCAGCAGAAACCCCAAACCTCTACACCCTAGTGATGAGCCTATACAATCAGCAAGGTGAATTACTCGAAGTGGTGCGTGATGAAATCGGCTTTAGGCACATTGAGATTGTAAATAAACAACTGACTATCAATGGTAAGCCCATTGTTATTCGCGGCGTTGACCGCCATGAAACCTCGCCAACCCGCGGCCATGTCGTCGACAAAGCATCAATGGAGCAAGATATCAAACTGATGAAGCAGTTTAATATCAACGCAGTGCGCTCTAGCCACTACCCCAATCACCCATACTGGTATGACTTAACCGACAAATATGGCTTATACGTCATCGATGAAGCCAACATAGAATCACACCCGCTTGCCATTGACGAGAAAACCCAACTTGGTAATGAGATGAGTTGGTTGCCTGCGCACCTTGACCGCACTCAACGCATGTTTGAACGAGATAAGAACCACCCTTCTATCATCATTTGGTCGTTAGGCAACGAAGCCGGCCACGGCGAAGTATTTGCCAACACCTATCAATGGTTAAAAGACAATGATGATCTGCGTGTTGTGCAATACGAGCCAGCCGAGCTTGAGCATTACACCGATATCTTTGCGCCTATGTATCCGTCAATCGAAAAACTGGTTAACTACGCCAGCAATAATCCAGATAGACCCGCTATTATGATTGAATACGCCCATGCCATGGGCAATTCTGTAGGTAACTTGCAAGACTATTGGAATGCCATTGAAAAATACGAAGTGCTTCAAGGGGGTTTTATTTGGGACTGGGTTGACCAATCACTAGAGTACCGCAATGAATTTGGTGAAACATACTTTGCTTATGGCAAAGACTTCCACCCGACTCTGCCAACCGACGGCAACTTTTTAAATAACGGCCTGATGGATCCAAATCGTAACCCCCACCCGCACGCCTTTGAGGTGAAAAAAGTCTATCAACCAGTTAAATTTACTGCGCATAATCTACTTAAAGGGCAAGTCACTGTACAAAATAAATTCTTATTCACGGACTTAAAAAAGTATGACCTGCGTTGGAAAATAGAAGCGGATGGAGCAGTCATAAAACAAGGCCATAGCACTATGCCCAGCGTGCAACCAAGTAAAACCGCCATATTGAATTTTGATATTCAAGGTCTTCCTGCTTACAGCGACAAAGAATACTTTGTCACCCTGAGCATGCATGCCAGAGCACAAGAACCGCTATTACCGCTTGGTCATGAAATTGCTTTTGAGCAATTCAAACTACCGGTATCGCAGCCAAAATCAGCTGCAAAAAGTGCTAACAAACCAGTTAAGCCTAGCTATACACATCAAAAGGAAACGCTGATCGCGGACGCCGCAGGCACTCAACTCACCTTTGATAAACGCACAGGCTGGTTGCAACAACTTACTTTTAATAACCAAGCCATGTTAACCCGGCCACTTAAGCCAAACTTCTGGCGTGCACCAACTGACAACGACTTAGGCAATAACCTGCAAGTGCGTGCGGCTATGTGGCAAAGTGCCACTGACAGGCTCAAACTCATCGCCTTACAAGCCAAATCATCGGGCGTGACTGCGCGCTATCAATCACCGGATTTTGCCGGGAGTTTAGTGCTGAATTATCAGATCACAGCGCAAGGTTTTGTAGAGGTTGATTACCAGCTCAACCTTGATGATAACCAAACCTTGCCCGACATTCCGCGTGTTGGCATGCAGCTAAGCACATTTGGAGAATATAAAAATATGTCTTGGTTAGGCCGTGGTCCACACGAAAGTTACGCCGATAGAAAAACTTCAACGCGTATTTCTGTGTTCAACACACCCGTGACCGAACAGCACCATTACTACATTCGCCCGCAAGAGAATTCTAACCGCACCGAGGTGCGCTGGATGGCACTGCAAAACGCGCAAGGCGAAGGCCTGCTTGCAGTAGGCGACGAGGTATTAAATGCCAGTGCATGGCCTTACCTGCAAGCCGATATCGACTTTATCTCGGGCGATGCCAGTGCATCGGCATCAGGACTCGTACCTGTGACCACCAAGCACGCCATTGATGTGCCTGCACGCAACCTTGTCACCCTGAATATTGATCATAAGCAAATGGGTGTGGGCGGTGATACCTCATGGGGTCGTCTTGTTCACAAGCAATACCGCATTGCCGCTGAAAATCAGCAATATCGCTTTACGCTAGCGCCGCTTTCTGGTGATAAAAATGCCGCTGCATTAGCCCGTGAAATTAAAGCAAGTTACGGTGAGTAAACCATGAAGAACCCTTTTATGATAACTGCAAATACACTGCTTATAGGTTTATTTAGTGCACTCTTTTGCACACAAAGCCAAGCGAGTAATGAGCATTTACAAAACACCCTAACCCGAATTGGCGAGCCAAATATGATGAAGCCCGCCGATAAATTTGGTCACAGCCCGTTTAACCCGCTGTTTGATGCCGGCGCTTGGCACGGGCACTTGTTGCCAAGCTCCGCCGATGAGCTGGGCGGTTTTACCGGTCATGCACTCATTCAAGAAGAGTATTTAACGTATCTCGCCAAACGCTTTGACCGCTTACAGGTGTTTAAGAATGGCAAAAAGCTGACACTTACAGGTACAGTGCTGAGCGAGCCGGGCAAACTCATTCAGCACCTTAAAGCCGAAGACGTAACCGTCACCCTTACTTTGATGTTTGTTGGCCCGCGTACTTCTCTGGTTGAAACTAAAGTTGAGAGCGATAGCTCGCTAACTTTAAAGTTTGACGGCGAGCTACTCGCACAATTTGATAAAAAGCGCACGCTTGGACAAGCCCACCCGCAACTGCAGCCTAGCCTAAAAGCAACGCCACAGGGGATCACCGTACATTTTAATCAAGTGCGGTCACCTTATAGCCTAATGACCTCGGGCAGCTCCGCATATATGGTGAGTAAATCTTTAGCTACCACCACACGTATCCAAGGGCAAAGCTACAACAGCCAAACGGATATCAAAGGCACAACGACGTTTTATACCCTATTCAGCCATGTTCTGAACGCGCAAGAGCACACTAAAGTTAAACAGCGCCATCAAGCAATTCTTGCTGAACCACAACTATTTATGAAGGCCAGCCAAGCTCGCTGGCAACAATACCTTATACCGTTGCAGCAACTCGAGCGCCCTGCTCAGCAGCGCTTAATGGCCAAGTCTATTGAGACCTTAATTGGGAATTGGCGCAGTCCTGCAGGTGCTATCACCACCGACACGGTTAGCCCGTCGGTCACTGCACGCTGGTTCTCAGGTAATTTAACCTGGCCTTGGGATACGTGGAAGCAAGCCTATGCGCTCAGCGACTTTCACCCTCTATTGGCCAAAGCCAATATTGATACGGTATTCAATCAACAAATACAAACTGGCGATACAGTCAGACCGCAAGATACCGGCTTTTTGCCCGACCTAATCGGCTACAACCTAAGCCCAGAACGTGGCGGTGACAGTGGCAATTGGAATGAGCGCAATACCAAGCCGAGTCTTGCGGCTTGGGCGGTATTAAAAGCCTATGAGAGCGACCAAGATAAAGCATGGTTGGCAGCGCTTTATCCAAAACTCAAAGCATATCGTGCATGGTGGTTGCGCAATCGTGACCACAACCAAAATGGTATTCCTGAGTATGGGGCAACCCTCGACAAAGCCCACAACAACGAACAAGGTGAATTGTTATTTGTTCACCAGCAGGGCAAGACAAAAACCACCAAATACGGGCTTGCACACTATCGCAAACTCTTAGCACAGGGTGAGCAAGTTTTTGCCCCAGCGCAAACAGCAGCCTCGTGGGAATCAGGCCGAGATGATGCGGCCACCTTTGGCTTTATCAGCAAAAACCAACTTGCAGATTATGTAAAGCAAGGCGGCGATGCCGCTGATTGGCAAGTGGATTTTGCTCAAAACCGTGATAACACAGGTAAGCTGCTTGGCTATTCTTTACTGCAAGAGTCGGTAGACCAAGCCAGTTACTTTTATACCGATACCCTGTATTTGGCGAAAATTGCAAACATCCTCAACTTACCTAACGAAGCCAAACAGTTTGAAGCTGATGCAAAACAAGTAAAAAGCTATATTAATCAATGCATGTTCGATGCAAATACGGGCTTTTATTACGATATTCGCATTAACATCGCGCCACTTAAAAATGGTTGCGCTGGCAAACCTATCGTAGAGCGCGGTATGGGCCCTGAAGGATGGTCGCCGCTGTTTAATCAAGTGGCAACAGCCGCACAAGCGCGACAAGTTCGCGATATCATGATGAACCCAGAGACCTTTTACAGCAAAGTACCTCTTGGCACAGCTGCCAAAAATAATCCAGCGTATGGCCCCAACATCTACTGGCGAGGCCGTGTATGGGTCGACCAATTTTACTTTGGTGTAAAAGGGTTACAACATTACGGCTATGAGCAAGAAGCAAAACAACTGGTGAAGCGCTTTTTAACTAATGCCGATGGCTTGATGGAGAGCGCCCCCATTCGTGAAAACTACAACCCAGAAACTGGCGAGCAGCAAGGTGCGCCTAACTTCTCTTGGAGTGCCGCACATATATTCATGATGCTGAATGAAGGGTTTGCTCATGAATAAATAACTGCATAATGGCATTTCCTAAAACCTTTACTATGCTAAAAAATGCAACAGTCTAAATTTTAGGTTTGTCATTATGAAACCCAGTATTTTAGCAAGCGCTCTATTCCTTGCGCTTGCTACTCATTCACATGCCAGCCCAGATCAACACCGTTACATTATTCAAGTTGATAATGGCAACAAAGGACTTGTTACAGCTTTAACAAAGCAAATGGGCGGCGAGCTCAAGCTCTCCTCAAATGGTTTTATCGCCGCATCTTTTAACGGTAAAGACATACACCAAGTCAGAGGGTTACTTAATCACCCAGCCATTAAACTTATCGAGCAAGACCATCCTAGAACCCCCTTTGCATTGTTTAATGATGATGCGGGCGATCCCATGTCGATGCAGCTCACCCCCTATGCTGTTTATCAATCTCAAGCCGATCAGCTCACTTTTAACATCAACAGCGATATCAAAGTATGCGTGATTGATTCAGGTCTTGATATCAGTAATAGCGATTTTAATTGGGGCACAATCACAGGTGATAACGACTCGGGCACCGGGAATTGGTATGAAAATGGCGGGCCACATGGCACCCATGTTGCGGGCACCATTGCCGCGAAAAATAACCAAGTTGGCGTTGTAGGCATGGCACCAGGCGTGCCTTTACACATTATAAAAGTGTTCAATGCCAGCGGCTGGGGCTATTCATCTGATTTAGCCCATGCCACTAATTTATGTGCCCAAGCTGGCGCCAACATCATCAATATGAGTTTAGGTGGAGGTGGCGCAAACAGTACTGAATCCAACGCTTTTCAAGGGTTTGTCGATAACGGCGGGCTGATTGTCGCCGCCGCAGGCAATGATGGCAACAGTGTGCGCAGTTACCCAGCGGGTTACAGTTCAGTGATGATGATAGGTGCCAATGACGCCAACAATCAAATCGCCGATTTTTCGCAATTTCCCAGCTGTTTAACTGGCCGCGGGAAGAAGCAAAAAACGGATGAAACCATTTGCGTTGAAGTCACCGCAGGTGGGGTCGACACCCTATCAACTTACCCAGCAGGTATGGCAACCAATGCCACTCTTATGCTTGATGGCGTCACAATTAGCTCCGCAGCTATGGAAAACAATGGCAATGTGCAAGCTTCAGGCTATTTTATGGGCACTGCAGAAAGCATAGATACCGGTGCTCAAGGCAAAATCTGTGTTATCGACCGCGGTAATATTAGCTTTCACGATAAGGTCTTGAACTGTGAAAACTCAGGTGGTGTTGGTGCTGTCATTATTAATAATGAGCCGGGTATGCTCTACGGTACGTTGGGCGACCCGAATCTCACCAGCATTCCTGCCGTTGGTACTGCCCTTGAAGATCGCAACCAAATTTTGGCAGCTACTTCGATTAGTTTAAATATAGGCGCCAGTGACTATGGGTTTATGAGTGGCACCTCAATGGCAACGCCTGCCGTTGCTGGCGTCGCCGCCTTAGTTTGGTCAAATCACCCAGATTGCTCTGGCGAAGACATTCGAAGCGCGCTTAAAGCCACAGCGTTAGATGCGGGAGCTGCGGGGAAAGACGTCTACTTTGGTTATGGTATAGTGCAAGCTAAAGCCATGGACACCTATTTAATCGATAACCCCTGTTCGGGTGGCAACACTGGCGGTGGAGATGATTTCACTCTGAGTTTAAATGGCTATAAAGTAAAAGGCAGTAAAGTTGTAGACCTGACTTGGGCTGGCAGCAGTGCCGATAATGTAGATATATATCGCGATGGTAGCTTAATAGCGCAAACCGAAAACGATGGGGTTTATACCGACAATATAGGCGGTAAAGGCGGTGGCAGCTATAGCTATCAAGTCTGTGAAGCTGGCACGAGTGTTTGCTCGTCCACTATGACCTTTACTTTTTAAAAGTAGTCTGTAACGCTCATTACAAAACGTTCAACGACGTTAAAACAAAACAACGAAATAGTAAAAGGCGATGACTTATTCAAATCATCGCCTTTTTCAACTCACTGTTTGCATCTCGAATTATTTAATCGATAACGATAAGAAACGTTCGATTTCGCCTAGCTTTTGCGGTTTTTCAATCGCAGGGCTAATGTAACTCGGCGCTTTTAAAATCGACTTATTGATTAAACTCGTCACCACATCCAGTTGCTCTAGCGACACTTTACCACTGAGTAAATTTATAAAGTCATCACGGGTTTCGTAAGCATGTAGAATTTGATGGAAGCCTTTTAGATATAAATAATCTTTGGTAAAACCACCGCCTCGATAAACACGTGCTGTAATCGTAAACGCCAACTGTTCACTGACATTATATTGCTCAAGTAACATCTGATAAGTAAGTTTAAAATCGCGCTCATCTAGCATAGATTTCACCGCCAACACTCTCAACGCCAAGATTTTTAGGCGCGATACGGTTAAGTTACCCGATAAAAATTCACATAAAATAGCGATACCTTCTTGGCTTGTGGTATTCACCGGGCTCCCCAAAGAGAGTACCTTTAAAGGCTGAGTCTGAGCATTCAGAGTCGTCACTAAGTGCACACCTAATTCATGATGTGCAAGGGCTGCAACTTCTTTTTCGCCTAAACTGGCTGCTGCATTAATCTTTACCTTAGTGCCTGATACCAAAGCATTGGCGATCATCGAGCCATCAACCACTAACTCATAGCGATATCCATGGGTTTGTGCAAACTCATGCATTTGCGCAACTATCGCATCAGCATTGAGCAAGTTCCCTGATGATTTAGATAGAGAGTCTGGCACATGCAATACAAACTGGGCGTTGCGAATGTCTTTATCTGATGGCTCGCCGTAATAACGCAGCGAATCATACATAAATTGCTCACTGCCTACCGAACGAAACTGATCAAGCTTATCGGCATAAGACTCTATCACTTCGCTGTAGAGGCGAGTTAAATCATCATCCCCTAAGGTTTCCACCGGTAACTGATAAAGCTCTCGTTTTTTAGCAAACACATTGAACTGATTTTCTTTATATAAGAAGTTCGGGTTCTCGGTCGCATTACCTGCAAAAAATCTTGCTCTTTCTTCTTGATAGTTAATCGGTGCAACGGAATCAAGTATATCTATTCCTTGTACCATGGCATGCAACGCCTGATCTAAGCTTTGCAGCTTCGCATTTTGTTCAACTGTTAACATACTTAACTCCAAAGGCGCACTAATGCGCCTCACTTTCACCGTCGACAATCGCATTTTCTTCATTGTCGATATGTTGAGAAATTTCAGCTTCATCAGCCGTAAAATAGCCTATGTGGTACATAGCCTCACCTTCTTGCACCAAAGGAATATTTTGCTTACCGATGATGATCCCCTTACGAGGTGCTTTTACTTGCGCCAAGACTTCACCAAACGGGTCAACCACATCGGCCAGAACTGTGCCTTTCTCAACTTGTTCACCCAACTCAAGCTTGTGTGATACAAAGCCACTGGCAGTCGCCCTGATCCAATCAGAACTATGTGCAATAAACGGTAAGGTGCTACTTTTCTTCTTACGCGATTTTGGCAACATGTTTAAAGCCCGCAGCACATTTAATACCCCGCGATAGCCAATGTGCACAGAAAACTCATCAGTGCGCAGCGCCTCCCCCGCCTCATACACCATGATTTTTGTGCCTGACTTTGCCGCCGCTTCTCGCAAGGAGCCTTTAGGATTGGTGGTATTTATCACCACAGGTGCACCAAACGCATTGGCTAACCCACTTAAATCTGCCTCGTCTAAATTGGCTCTGATCTGTGGCAAATTAGAACGATGAATTGCACCAGTGTGCAAGTCGATGCCATAGTCACAATGCAACACACATTGATTTAAGAAAATATTCGCCAAGCGTGATGCCAATGAGCCTTTTGCCGACCCGGGAAAGCTGCGATTTAAATCGCGTCTATCTGGTAAATAGCGGCTTTGGTTTATTACGCCGTACACGTTTACCATGGGTACTGCAATCACAGTACCGCAAGATGGCTTAAGCTTCTTATCGCGAATTAAGCGATGAATAATTTCAATACCGTTCAGTTCATCGCCATGCACCGCTGCGCAAATTAATACCGTTGGCCCCGCTTTTTTCGAGCGACTGATAAAAACAGGAAGAGAAACTTCCGCATCGGTATACAGCTTGGCCACTGGCAACATGACTTTTGCACTCTGCCCCGCTTTGATACGGTGCTCACCAATTACAATGTCTTCAGGTAATGCCATTAATTTAGACTCCTCACCCCACCGCTAGTTTTCTTGGCGGTGACACGTCATTTTTTTTCTCTATGAACTCATAGAGTTTAGCTGCTACATCTAAACCCGTTGCTTTTTCGATGCCTTCAAGACCAGGCGATGAATTTACCTCCATCACCATAGGACCATTGTGCGAGCGAAGTAAATCAACGCCACAGAAGTTCAAGCCCATCACTTTCGCGGCACGTACTGCGGTTTCACGCTCTTCTTTGCTAAGCTTTACAATTTCTGCACAGCCGCCGCGATGTAAGTTTGAACGAAACTCACCTTCTGCTGCCTGACGCTTCATTGCCGCAACGACTTTGCCACCAACCACTAAGCAACGAATATCTGCACCGCCCGCTTCTTTAATATACTCTTGAACTAAAATATTGGCTTTAAGCCCCATAAACGCTTCGATGATGCTTTCTGCTGCCTTTGACGTATCCGCTAACACAACGCCAATGCCTTGCGTGCCTTCAAGTAATTTAATGACCAGAGGCGCGCCACCGACGTTTTTAATTAAGTCTTTAATATTGTCAGGCTTACTTGCAAAGCCGGTACGCGGTAAGCCAATACCACGACGCGATAATAATTGTAGTGAACGTAACTTGTCTCTCGAGCGGCTAATTGCCACCGACTCGTTCACGTTAAATGTGCCCATCATTTCAAACTGGCGCGCAACTGCTGTGCCGTAAAACGTAATTGATGAACCAATACGCGGAATAATCGCATCGTATTTAGGTAATTCTTCACCGTGGTAACGCACAGTTGGGCGGCTACTGGTGATATCCATGTAGCAATGTAATGTGTCGATAACATCGACCTCATGCCCACGTGCAAGTCCCGACTCTAATAAACGCTTAGTAGAGTAAAGTTCAGGTCCACAAGAAAGAATGGCAATTTTCATGTTCTTTTCCAAAAAAGTTAAATGTCTGTGTGTGAATACGGGAGCAAATGTAGGGCAAACAATTTGAAAAGAAAAACTAAATAAAATAACCTTGTTGAATAAAATTTTTTATCAATAAATCCGAGAGAAGCCATGCGCACTGAACTGTTAATGACATTTTTAGAAGTGAGCCGAACATTGCACTTTAGAGTGGCTGCTGAAAATTTATTTGTGACTCAAGCTGCAGTCAGTGCACGCATTAAACTGTTAGAAGAAGATCTTGGTGTACTGCTTTTTGATAGAGCAAACAAACGCTTAAAGCTCACTGCCGAAGGCCATAAACTGGTTAAACACGCCAACGAAATTCTCACTATGTGGCAAAAGGTCAAACAAGATGTCGGGGTTGGCGATGCCAGTTCAACTCAATTATTTGTTGGTGCCATGATGTCGATTTGGGATATGGTCTTACACGACTGGCTACAGAAAATTCATCGTAATCTAGACGACGTTAACCTATTCACGCAAACCTATTCACCGCTTGAGTTACGCAAACAAGTGCAAAATCGCATGGTTGATATTGCTTTCTTATTTGAACCGCCTTTTATTGATGACATCGAAGCCAAAAAAGTGGCTACCATTCCCCTTAAACTAGTATCCACTCAGGCTGTAAACAGCATTGAAGAGTTAGAAAATTGGGTCATGGTAGACTACGGCGAATCCATTAATAACCAGGTACTAAAAGACTTTGGTGATGCACTGAATACCCGCCATCATATGAACCAACCGCGTATTGCTATGAATTTTATACTTGAAGCCGGTGGTGCAGCCTATTTGCCTAATCAAATGTGCTTTACAGAGCTCAGAAAACAAAAACTCTATGTAGTGCCTGAAGCGCCCACTTATTACCGTGATGTTTATGCCATTTTCTTAGAGAAAAACCATAAAAAGCAGATCATTGAAGATGCCTTGCAGCTGTTTCCTTTTATCAGAGGCTGAATTTAAACAAAAAAATCTATCAAACAACAATCATTGATAATTTAAATCTATCAACTAAGAAGCGAACAAAATTTAATTTCATAAAAATTAAAAAAGCCGCACTTAAAAGTACGGCTTGGTTGCTTAACATTCTGACGTATTTAAATTAATCTTCAAACTTCACTTTTGTTGCCACTAGCACTGAGCTTTCATTATAAAAGCCCTTCACTTCGACTTTTGCACCTTGCTTAAGATCACTCGCTTTACCTTTAACAAATCGCGTGTTTGCGTTAGTCGTTATGGTTTTACCATCGACAACAAAGTTAGTTAAAGAAGTAAACTGAGTAACTTCGCCTTCTACTTCAACTTCGTCGACTTCTTCAAACTCGACTTTTTTGGCAACCAGCACTTGGTCTTCATTAAGTGTGCCTTCAACTTCCAGCTCTACACCAAGCTGCAACATCGCCGCCGAGCCATTTTTAAACTCAGTGTTAGTTGTGGTGGTGATTTTTTGCTCACCAATAGCAAAGTCAGTTTTTGATGTAAACTCAGTGACTTTACCTTCAACTTCGAATTCATCTTGCTCAGCGAATTCGACCTTTTTAGCAACAAGCGCGCCGTCGTTGTTGATTTCACCTTCAACTTCAACCTCAACATCAAGGGCTAGGTCTGACGCTGTACCATGTTTAAACTCAGTTTGGTCATTAGTTACAATTACTTGCTCGCCAATTTTGAATGACTGCGCAGAAGTAAATTCACTGATCTTACCTTCGATTTCTGCTTCGCGTTCATCACTGTCATCTTCTGAGTCCAGCTCAATTTTACGTGCCACAATCACGCCTTCTGCGTTTAACTCACCTTTAACTTCAACAGCCACACCAACCGCTAACTGCTCAGGATTGAAACCAGCATAACGGGTATTAAGCTGCGTCGTAACCGCATGGCCGTTTACGCTAAACTCAGTTAAAGACGTAAACGAGTCAATCACACCTTCAAGGTCGATATAGCGTTCTTCATCGGCGTCATCGTTATCAATCTCAACTTTAACCGCTAAGAAGGTGCCATCTTCTTGCTGCACAGCTTTTACTTCCACTTCATCCCCTTCGACTAATAACTCGAAGAACTCAGCTTGTAAAAGTGCATCGCCATTATCTGCTTCAAACTTAGTCAGCTCAGAGGTTTCAATGCGAATACCTTCAACGGTAAAGCCCATCTCAGAAATCGCACTCGCCTCACCTTCAAGCTTATTCACAAACTCATCGGCATTCACATCAGCGGCAACCTTGAAGCGCTTCACTTGTCTGGCAACAACATCGTCTGCAACTTTTGCCGCTTTTACCACTAGTTTGTCGCCTTCGTTAATATCATCCAATCTGAAGCGGCGTACTTTGGCTTTTGAAACATCAATAAATTGCGTAAACTCATTAATGGTCACCGTTGTGCCCATTAATTCTAATTCGCTGTCGTCTTCATCTACCTCAGACACTAAACCTTCTAACTTGAGTTTAGTTGCCTGCTTAAAGCGAATTAAATGTGCCACCAGCTGGTTTTCTTCGTTTAAAGCACCACTGACAACCACTTGAATACCCTCTTGCAGATCTTCTAGCTTGCCCACTGCAAATACAGTTTGCTCATTAGTGATCACCATTTGGTCGTTCACTTCAAACAACGAAGCTGACTCGAAATCATCAATTTCACCTTCCACAAACACTTTTTGTCCTGCGGCAAATGGCATTGTTTTAACTTGAACTTCATCGGCGGTTAAAACATTATCGACAGGCTCACTTGAGGCTTTGATTTTTACCATGACCTCATTCGCAAGCTCGCCATCTACTTCTGCAGAGCTGTAATCAATAATTAAAGTACCAATGTTGAATTGTTTACTTTCTGTATTAAGCTCAGCCACTGTGCCTTTTAATTTAATATCTTCGGAGTCCGATGACTTTTCAACACGGGTTGCAAGCCACTGCTCATCAGCATTTTGCTTAGCACTAACTTCGACATAATCACCGACGAGTAAAGCTTCAAAAGTAAGCTCATCATCAAATTCAGTGAATTCGTCCACATAATAAACTTGCCCTAAAACAGTGAATGATTGCTCAGCCAAATTGATCACTGAAACCGGGCCTTCCGCTGAGGCGTTATATTTAATTTTGCTCGCAGTCGGGGTTTCGCCATTGGCACCCATTGCACCTTCTAAGGTTACAACCATGCCCACTTCTAGCGCATCTTCAGAGTCGTTGTCTTTGTCATCGGTTGAGAAAGCTGCATTGTCGGTATTGAATCGCACCCCGTTAATATAAACGCTACCAAAGCCTGTGATCACACCGCTACTTACAATTGGGGCTTGGTATGCAACATCAAAGGAAGTAACTTGGTTTTCAGAAATAGTGATAGTTTGCTCTGAATTACTGGCAGAATAGGTTACGCCATTAACTGTGACGGCTGTGACCGCAACTGTGTAGTCACCAACAACAAGATCTTTTAGCTCTTCTGCGCCTGTGAGTGTTTTGCTGTAACCATTCGGCCCAGATACCGTAATGTTCGCGCTTGAGTCATTTGGTAGACCTGAAATATTAATTTTAGCGCTGCCAACGGTTGCTTGAGGCTGCTGTTGTGTTGGTGGGTTTTGCTCTGAGTCATCGCTACTACTACCTCCACACCCCATGATTGAGAGGGTTAAGAGTGATAAAGCGGTACCGGCTACAAACTTATTCATAATTACTCACCTTTATTCCATTGCTAGGAATGTGTCTTAATGACTATAGATTAATTCTGCCTCTAGAAACTAAAAGACAGATAAAATCAGACATAAGCACTAGCTTCTAGGCAATCAGCTTTAGCTTTTTGTCTGATTTGCTAAATAGTGAGCATGACGATGACATAGTTTGTCTGAATGCTTTCTTAATACAAATCAAAAAAACATCCTAAAGAATGTAACCAACCACCAAAAACCATCCTTTATAATTAATATTTTATTTTTAAACTTAAGCCTAATAACAGACTCTGAAGTTTAAAAAATAGACTCTATCACCATAGAGACTCTTGGCCCCCACATCATCATGGCTGCAGCAATAACACCAATTAGCGTGATCACGGCCGCGATAGAGGTAGTCATAGCAGCAAGCCACTTTATGTTTTCAGTTTTACAACGCTTTGCCCAAAAGATAAGTTCAGCAATCAGCATAGGCAACAAGTAACAGGCAAAAGATAAGGTTAGATCCATAGGACCATCTAGATTACCATTATTGCCATTTGGGCCTTGGTTAACTAAATACCAGCCCATCAAAAATAACCGGAAAGTCCAAACCCCATTCACTAAAATAAAAGCATGCACCGCCCAGCGTTGATGCTGAGCAAATTGCTTTTTAACCGCGGTTTTCCAAGCAAAAAATATCGCCACCAAAATAAGCACGCCGTTTAATGTGACACCTAACGCACCTATGTCACTAAAGCGGATACCTGCGCCCCAGGTTAAATACAATCCCGTAACCGCGCCAGACAGTCCTAAAGTAAAAAATAGGCGACCATTCCAACGGTGAAACTTAGGATAAGTTTTGCGTATTTTCGGAATTATTTGTGCAAGACCACTGGTTGCCATAATCGCCGCAGGCAGAATATGGCTAAAAAACATGATGGAATCAAAACCCGCACTGGTATCGAACCCTCTTGCTGGAGAAATTTCATCTGCTTGATGCACGGCCCCTATTAATAAAGGGATGGCGTATAAACTGAGAATATAAACGGCAAACGCCCATTGACCGACTAATACAATACTGACCCAACTGGTGACGGCTTTTTTAAGTGCTGAATCGGCAGACATACCCCAGATATTTTTTTGATTAACGGTTAGCTGTTCCATAACACGCTCCTTACTCTAATGTTGATGTAAGCAGCTTGGCATTGATGCGAAAGAGGATCGCACCGAATTTTAAAATCGGTCTATGGTTTTAGTGATTTGCGCATTTTTAATTTTGATAAAGAGAACCTAAAACCAATATAACAACATGAAAATAATGCTAACTTTATTACTTGTCAGATTAACAAGCAAAATACGACACGCTTTCTTACAAACGCACAATTGAGACAGAACTAACGATTAGATAAACTCTGCGGTGTTACTTTGGAGCGCCCCTGATGACATTATCAAACATTTATTTCATCCAACTTATCGTGGCATTAACCTGTTTACTCGCCCAGTTATGGGTAAAAAACAAGCATACGACGCATATTTTATTTGCGGTATTTTGTGGCTCGGTTGCCATGGGCGTGATGCAAACACTTTCCGCTGACCTCTTAGGGGCTTACCAATATTTAGTTGGACTAGGTGCTTGCGCTACTTGTAACTGCTATTGGTTGTTTGTGCGTAGTTATTTTAGAGGTAACAATGCCATCTCTTTGCAGCATATTGCACTTGCCATTGGCATTGCTGTGTTAATCATGATGAGCAAAGGCTATTTGTTTGTCACTGAGCTGTGGCACATAGAATCAAACAGCTTGAGTTTTGCTAAATATACGCTCACAGAAATCACCATGTTACTGTCTTCTGCGATCATCGTTTTATCTATATGGGAAGCATTTAGGGGTTTTAAACAAGCCTCTAAGACCCAACAAAAACAGCGTGTGTTTTATCTGTGTGCCATCATTTCTGCAGTCCTCATAAGTAAGGTTGCCAAAGGCTACTTTGTAGACACGCCACATATTAAAGAAGCCATCACGGCCAGTATCACTATTTTCATGCTGCTAGTAACACAAACACTAATGTTCTGGCGCTTTAAATCTGAGCAAAGTAATGAGCAGATTGCTTCAACTCATCAGGTTAAAGTGGGTTGTTTTGAACACGACGCTTTTGAAGCAAAAACACAAGTTAGCTCTGAAAAAATACACAGCGAAGAGCCGCTTGATATTGAATTAAGCAATACCCTCTATCAATTATTAATAGAGCAAAAGCAATATCTGCAAGCAAATTTAAAAGTAGGTGATTTAGCCAAGCAACTCGACTTACCTGAGTATAAGATCAGCCGCGTATTAAAAGAGGGTTTTGGTGCTCGAAACTTTAACCATTACATAAACCAACTCAGGGTCGAGCACGCTAAACAGCTACTCTCGGAGTCGGATAAATCACATTGGCCTGTGTTAGTAATCGGTCTTGAAAGCGGCTTTGCGTCGGTCGGGCCATTTACTCGCGCTTTCAAGCTATTTACAGGCTCTACGCCCAACCAGTACCGACAGCAATTTAGCTTTAATAAAGCTCAGGTCGCTTAGCGACCTGAAGCAAACTTTTGGTTAACCCACAGAGCCAGCAAAATAATACCGCCACCGATGGCAAGCCTGATTAAATCTGCATCCCGGTTCCAAATAACCAAATTAACCAGTATACCCGCGGGAATAAGCACATTATTCATCACCGCAAGTGCACCTACATCCACCAAGGTTGCGCCTTTATTCCACGCAAAATAACCAAAGCCCGAGGCCACCAAACCAAGGTAAATTAATATGCCCCATTGGGTGCTAGTCGTTGGTAGCTTGTCTGTATTGCCAAACATTAAAAAGAACAGCAAAGATACGACTAATGCACCGACAAAAAACCAACCAAACACGGTTTTATGATCAAGTTCACTGCCTTGCATTAAACGCTTATAGGTCACTTGCCCTGTAGCGAAACAAAGGTTAGCCCCTTGCACCAACAACAAACCAAATAAGAACTCACCGTCCAGATTTTCGTAACGAATGGCGACCGCACCTATTACGGCTATCACCGCAACCAGTAAATATTTGCCGTTAAACTGCCTATCTAACACATCATTGAGTAAGGTGATATAAACCGGCGTCATCACAGTAAACAGCAATACCTCGGGTACACTCAAAAACAAAAACGAGTGATAGTAAAACCCGTACATTAAACCGAGTTGCACACCACCGATGGCCATTAATTTAAGGATGAGATCTTTAGGAATACGTGAGCGGATTAAAAAAGGAATAAACACGCAAGTTGCGAGTGCCACTCGGCTAAAAGCGCTAAACCAAGCATCAACTTGCCCTGCCAAATACACGCCAATTAAACTAAAAGAAAACGCCCATAAACAGGTTACAAAGGCTAAATAAGACATCAGAAAACCACATTATAATTTTCGCTTAGTAAACCATGAATACCCAAAAACAAAAAGCCACACTCATCTCGACTGTGGCTTTTAAATTTAACGATAAAAGAAATTAGATAAACCCGAGTGTATGTTGATTGAAATTAACCAAGTTCGGGAAGATATCGACCAGCTCAGAGTCAGGCACGCCAAACCACCTTGCTAAGGTTGCAAAATACTGCTCATTGGCAACTTCGGGAATAAGTCGACCACCGCGCGTATCTCTCGGTCCATTAAGGTGCTGAGTCAGTAACTTGCCGTACAAATCGCCGCCATTAACAGCGCCCCCCATAACAATATGGTTACCAGCCCAACCGTGATCTGTACCATTTCCATTCGACGTTAAGGTTCGACCGAATTCACTCATGGTAAACGTAGTAACATTATTTTGCTGACCCAGATAAGTCATGGCTTGATTAAACTCAGACAAAGACTGGGCTAATTGACCAAGCAACGACGCATGACTGCGGTTTTGATCGCCATGGGTGTCAAAGCCCCCCATAGAGACATAAAATACTTGGCGCTTACAACCTAGTTGAGATTGGATCGAAATAGTGCGCGCAATTGTACGCAAGCGTCTCGACAATACACTGCCAGAAAATACCCCATCAATCGGGTCGGACTCTTTTAACGCCAGATTCATCGCCGACGTTTTGTCTATCGAGGCTTTCACGCGAGCACCATAAGCTTGACCAAGCGGATTCTTCTGCCCTGTCAAAACTCGGTTAAATAAATCGCTCACATGCTCGTTGCGCTCCTGACGACCACTTAAGGCATTGATCTGGCTTATACCATTGGTGCTCAAACTAAATGGCATGCTATTTACGCTGGTTTGCCAATGGTTCATACCCGAAAGCGAAATATTGCCCCCAAATCTATCAGCTTGTTCTAGGCGCTCTAATAATCGCGCGCCCCATCCGGTGTTAATGGAGCTCTGCTCTTTGCCATACATCCAAGTCGCTTGCTGTTTGTTGTGTGAGAATAAATGTAAAGGTAACGGCACTGATTTATTGATCACATCCTGCTGCGTTGTAGGCGCGATAAGGCTCCCTACACCAGTTACAAAAGCTAATTGCTTTTCAGCAAATAAATTTTGTAATGGAGCCAGAGAATTATGCAAACCCACTCCGCCTTCTTGAGATGTATAAGGTGACAATGCCAAAGGGTTTGCCACTGCTAAGCCCTGTCGACTCGCTTCATATAAACTACGCGCTTCACCTTCCAGTGGCACCAACATATTTAGCGAGTCATTTCCCCCCGATAAAAATACACATACCAGCGCTTTGTAATCACCGTCATCAATTGCTGTTGAACCTTGAAATGCTTGCAGTTGTAGCTGTGTTAAGGCGGCCATTGATACACCGCCTTTTAAACACATGCCTAAAAACTTTCTTCTATCCATGATATTGCTCCTATTGCTGCAAGCTGTATTCAGCTGAGACGGTAATTAAAAATATAATGTAAGAAAGCCTCAGATGACTTTCACTGGAGGAAAAATAGGCATCCATATCGTAAATGGCTTGGCGCATTTCTTCAGACATTGCGCCTGCAAAAAACAAGGTATCGTATTTATCTATCACCGCATTCAAACCATAGTTTGCCAATAACGCCATGTCTTCTGACATGTATAAGTAGATGCGGTTTTCATACAAGCTGTCATAACGCTCTGCGACACGGCCGCTAAATTCATCAAAATGGCTATTCAAGGTATTGATCACATATGCGTCATTGGCGATTTGTAACTCAGGTGCGAGCAACTCTGAACCCGACAGCTCTTGCGGTTGGTGATCCGGTTGATAAAAGTTGAATACCGATGTTGATTGCAGAGGCCCTTGACCAAACATCAAGGGTAAATTGCCCGTAAAATAAAAATTGTTAAGTGCTTTCGCATCGAATACGCGCCATAAATGTACTTGTTTTAATAGAGGCTCTTTTACTTTGCCAAAGTAATCAAGTGGCGCGCCAAACAGTCTTGCTTCTGCATCTAAATAGATGGCTTTTACGACCGCTGCTAAGTCACCCTTTACGCCTTCACCATTGTCGTTAAACACTTTGGCGACACGCTCAACATAACCAGGACTTGGATTTGATGTGATTAATTTTAAAATCAGCTGCTTACTAATATAAGGTGCAACATTTGGGTGCTCAAAAATGGTATCAAGGGCTATTTTTAACGATGCCTCTGGCCCTGTATTCTCAGGGATCACCACGCCATTGAGCAAATGCTTTGCTGCAGTCGAATGATATTCTTCGAATGGGCTCATGGGTATTGAGTGGTTGTTACTTGGGCGGTTCCAAAACTCACTGGCACCAAATGTCCAACCCGTAAATACTTTCGCGAACCCTTCTATATGCTCTTGGGTATAAGCTGGAATAGGCAACCCATTTTCATCTTTTTTGGCCGTGCCATTGAGTTCTAGCTCATTCAAACCCAAACTAAATAACTGCAGTAGCTCACGGGCATAATTTTCATCGGGTCGAATGTTGCGCTCTTCATCGGCTTTCTCATTATTGAGGTGATCTAGATAAATGCCCATCATGGGCGATAAGGTAATGGTTTCGAGTAAGTCTCTAAAGTTACCAAATGCATGAGTTTGCAGCATATCGTAGTAACTCACCATGCCCTTAGGTTGATTGGCTAACGCGTTGTTAAAGTCAGACACTACAAAGATTTGACTCATGGCATACGCCACACGCTGCCGAAGCTGATCAGGCGCATTGATTGTGCCTTTCCACCAAGCATCAATGCGATTAATTTGAATTGGATAATCGCGGTTTGGATAGTTTTCCAAATAATCAACATGGTAAGTTATTGGCAACTGCATTTGTGCTTCGATCCACTGCTGAGCACTCATGCCCTCCGCCGCTAAAATTTCTTCATATCTTGGCCCGACTCCAGCCTGATGAAGCAAACGAGCAGCTTGCTCTCTATCCATAACTGTTTTAGCAGTAAATTCAAATTCTTGGCTTGCCTGTGCACCATGCTCATCGGTCACCGTTAATAAAAAACGATACGTTTCGTCAAAGCCGTTTATAGGTTGAGGAATTTCGAAAGAGATCTCAGCTTGGGCTGATAATGTCACAGTCTGCCCAGCTAATTGTTGCCATTTATAGCTAAGCGTATCACCGTCTGCATCACTGGCATTGGCTTTTATCTCGACTTGCTGACCATGGTTAACTTCTGTCGGAGAGGTTAGCTTTATGACAGGGGTTTTATTCTCTGACGCTGAATTATCGCCATTATCACTGCCACTATTATCATTGCCGCCATTATTTCCATTATTATCTGACCCATCCGTGCCACCATTAACCGGTGTTGTTGTGGGATTATCTGATACGGGTGTATCCTTACTCGTGTTTGCTTCATTGCCACCGCCGCATGCAACTAAGAAACAGCTCGTAAGGATAGCAATTGCTATACGCTTACTCATCTTTATGCCTTAGTACTGATTAAAAACAGCAAAACTTTAGCATTAGAAATTTGATTTTACGCAATTATTTTGTATGACTTTTATTCAAGTTTCTGGTCATACCTGAACAAGTAAGTAAGTGCTTTTTGTTTCCACTATAAAAATAGGGACTTTAACCTGAACAATAGGTTAATTAGACCAAACAAATAAATTTAATTTGCATGTAGTATTTGGTTACTACCCAATGCCACCCAGCTTTATTTATTATTCAACGCATCAATTAAACAAGTAACTCTCCAGATTAAAGTAAGGTTTTTCTCACTACCAGAGGGTTTAATCATCGCTTAGTAATAGATTGAAATAAATTCGGCAGCCGTCTGGTCTTCATCATTCGCTAAACGCTCTAATCACTGCTTGGCCTAAACTTTAGTAACAACTTTTTGAATACGCACTGAGCATTTCGTTGTTTTGAATAAACCTTGCGGCACAGCAGAGTAGAGTAGAGTTCACACAATAGATAGGTATTTTAAACGTGGCAAAAATGATCCACAGTATGATCCGAGTTTTGGATGTAAAAAAGTCGACGCAATTTTACCAAGATATACTCAACTTAGAGATAAAGCGTACCTTAAACTTTGACGGCTTTGATCTGCATTATTTAGGCAATAATGAAAGTGATTTTGAGCTAGAGCTTACCGTTAATCATGATAAAACCAAGCCATACATTCTAGGTGATGGCTATGGTCATCTGGCATTTAGCGCGCAAAATATAGAAGCGCTGCATGAAAAAGCTGTACAGCTGGGTTATCAACCTCGCCCCATTAAGTCTTTTTATAATGATGATGAACTCGTCGCTAAGTTCTTTTTTATTGCCGATCCTGATGGCTATGAAATTGAAGTGATAGAACGCTCTGAGGCTTATCACTAGGGCTTATTTACCTTGGTAATGAGTTTATTAAGTCAAAAACTTCCAACACCCCATAAAGAAAAAACCACGTAGCGAGACAACTTGCTAGGTGGTCCTGGGCAGTTATTTTCAAGCGTGAATATGCTTCAAATCAAAAGTCACATTTAAGTAACTTCATCGGTTTATCTGCTGCCATAACACACCCTCTCGCTTCATCCGATGTAGCTTTACATTGCTTCAACATATCAGATTTACTTGGTGCATTTTCTTTTAAGACTGATTTAGCATGGGCGACAACTTTATCGCATTCACTCTCTGGTACAGATTCAGCCTTAGAGCATGCTGTTAGTAAAAAACCACAAAAAGAAAGAACTGCTAACGTGCTAATTGATTTCATATCTGTACCCTACGTTCATGAATATAAAGAGTATAGTTGGAAATCTTCAAGTAGCTAAAAATTATTAACACATTTGAATATCTAAAATTTCCTCTCTCATCACACTAAATTGTTACCAGATTTGTATTTGGCTAGTAATCAGTAACTGACCCCTTTATGCTCAATTAACCGTCATTTCATCCAAGGTTGGTTATGTCTAAACTATCTTTCGGACTGCTAACAAGCAGCTTTATCGTTTTGCTTTTTCAGACGAGTATTGCTTACTCACAAGAAAGAGAACGACGCTCACCGCCACGTAAACTCACGACCGAGCAAGCTCGAGTTGCAGCTAATAACTATCAAAAATACTGCGCACTGTGTCATGGTGAAAACCGCGAAGGTCATAAAAACGATCATGCGCCATCACTTCGCAGCAAAAGCCTGATGGAATCTGGCGTGGCACACCAAATCTTGAGACCAATGCAATATGGCCGAGAAGGAACAGCAATGGGCGGCTATCTAGATGAAGTTGGTGGCCCTATGACACTTGCTGAAACTTGGAATTTAACTTATTGGCTTTTTGAGCAAGCAGGATACAACAGACTTAAATTTTCAACCAATCCTGTACAGGGCGATATAAAACGCGGAGAAGTTGTTTATCAAAAGCAGTGTGCAAGTTGTCATGGTAAACAAGGTGAAGGCATTACAGCACCTGCACTGATGAATCAATCAGCCCTTGCCCATAATACCGATGAATTTATTCGCTACGCCATTCAAGAGGGTCGACAAGACACGCCAATGCAAGCCTTCAAAAATAAACTATCTCCAGCTGACATTAACAATATCACCGCATTTTTACGCAGCAAATCAATGGGACTGGTCGAAGAAAAACCAGTCCTAAGAGCACTGCCAGAGCCTAAAGATTATATTGTCAACAAAGCGGGAGAAGACCCTAACTTTGATTTAAAAGATGGCATGTATGTACTTTCAAAAGATCTTAATGAAGCACTGAATGCAAAAAAACGCATGGTATTGCTAGACACGCGCGTCACCTCAGTATGGCAAACAGCACATATAGAAGGCGCAATTCCCTTTCCTTATTACGCTGATTTAGATGAAACCGTTGCTGGAATTCCCAAAGACGTGCAAATAGTCGCCTATTGCTCTTGCCCTCGCGCCGCTGCAGATCACACTATCAATCGCCTCCGTGCTAGGGGTTACACTCGCACAGCCGTATTGTGGGAAGGTATTTTCGGCTGGATGCACTTGGGCTACCCAGTAAGACGAGGTGATATTAGCGGCGTAAATGATTAAATTTTGATTGTTACATCACTTTACAAAACGCCGATAGAATTGAGTGATTAACTTATTCCAAAGGCGTAAACTAAATATTCAAAACTGATAAATTTCAAAGGACGACACCTATGAAAAAAGCATTTACGATTAGTGCTCTGGCATTAGCACTTGCGGCTTGTTCACAAACATCAAATAACAATACACAAGCAAGTGCAACGAACGCACTTGCACCACTTGATAAGCTTGCTGTTAGTCCGAATGACCAACGCGGCTACAGAACTTTAAAGTTAGAAAATAACATTGAAGTGATTTTGGTGTCTGACCCTACAACTGAGAAATCTGCAGCGGCATTAAACGTCGGTGTCGGTCTTTTACAAGACCCAATGACACAACAAGGTATGGCGCACTATCTTGAGCACTTACTTTTCTTAGGTACAGACAAGTACCCTGAAAC
Organism: Pseudoalteromonas sp. SS15; assembly: GCF_049257195.1. NCBI lineage: Bacteria > Pseudomonadati > Pseudomonadota > Gammaproteobacteria > Alteromonadales > Pseudoalteromonadaceae > Pseudoalteromonas > Pseudoalteromonas sp. SS15. The sequence goes on along the minus strand of NZ_JBMMUD010000003.1, from coordinate 306,482 downwards.
AAACCAGTACAAAGAATTCTTAACTGAGAATGGCGGTGTTTCTAACGCATCGACTTGGTTAACCTATACAAACTATATGTTCAAAGTGAACAATGACGCCTATGACGAAGCACTTGATCGCTTCTCTGATTTCTTTAAGTCACCAAAGCTTTACCCTGAATATACAGAAAAAGAAATCAACGCTGTTAACGCTGAATGGTCAATGCGTCGTGAAATGGACTTTTTCGGTCAGTTCAAATTATCACGCGATATGATGGGTGAACACCCAGCTAACCGCTTCTTAATCGGTAACCTAGAAACATTAGGCGATAAAGAAAACAGCAACCTTCACAAAGAAACCGTTGAGTTTTATAACAAATACTACTCTGCGAACATCATGAAAGTGGCGCTGATCAGCAATGCTTCACTAGATGAAATGGAAAAGTTAGCAAAGAAACACTTTTCACCGATTAAGGACAAAGGCATCGAGAAGCCGCAGGTTAAGCAAGAAATTAACTTTGCAGAGTTAGGCGGTAAGAAAATTTACTACAAGCCTAACCAAGACTTAAAGCAACTAAAACTTGATTTCACCATTAAAAACAATCAAGACCAGTTTAAGTTCAAACCAAATGCATTTGTGTCTTACTTACTTGGCTCAGAAATGCCTGGCACACCAGCGCAGCAGCTAAAAGCATTGGGCTGGATCAGTTCATTGAATGCTGGCGGTACACCAAATCATTATGGTAACTACGGTGAAATGTCTATTACCTTAAACCTGACTGATTTAGGTATGCAGAACCGTGACGAAATCGTTGCCATCATCATGCAGTACATTGATCTCGTTAAAGAAAAAGGGGTTGATGAAAAGTACTACAAAGAGATCAAAACCTCGCTTGATAACGAGTTCCGATTCTTACAAAAAGTCGACGAATTCAGTTATGCCGCTCAGTTAGTTAACAGCATGCAAGATTACCCGCTAAATTACAGCATCAACGCGCCATACTATTTTGGTCAATTCAATGCCAAAGCGGTTGATGACGTGTTATCACAGTTAACGCCAGACACTCTAAGAATTTGGTATACCAGCAAAAATGAGAAAGTCGATCAGAAACAACATTTCTATGCGGGTGAATACCGCATCGAAGACATTGCTGAGCGCGAAATTGCAACCTGGAAAAAACCAACCCAAGTGGCATTAGCACTACCAAAAGTGAATCGTCTATTACCTGAAAACTTCGACCTAAAAACAGCGGGTATGAAGCAATCGACCGCTGAGCTTAAAGTTGAAAAAGACGGCGTAAAAGTGTGGCATTACCCAAGTCAATTATTTGCCGAGCAACCAAAAGGCATCTTAAAAATTGACCTAAATGCCGGCGAAGCAAATGCAGATATCGAAACCCAAGTGTCTCTTGCACTTTGGTCAGATCTATACAACCTACAACAAAGCTTATTGCAAGCTGAAGCCAGTGTTGCGGGTATCAGCACGCGTGCAACAACGAGTAACGGTATGAGTCTGTTATTGAACGGTTTCACTGATAAGCAAAACTTGCTGCTTGCTGAAATGCTATCTGATCTCATTCCTGAGGTGACAGAGACGAACTTTGCTCAAGCTAAAGATCGCCTTATTCGTGGTATCAATAACGCACAAAAGCAATTTACTGTTCGTCAGTTGTTCCCTGCCCTTCAGAATTTAACTGAAGCCAATAACTTTGAAGATGACGCGTTAATCGCTGCGGCACAAAAGTTAGATGTAGCGACTTTCAAAGCACGCTTAGAAAAGCTGGTAAAGGCAAACCAACCACGTGTATTTGCATTTGGTAACTACAATCAAGGCGATTTAGAAAACGTTGCTGAGGTTATCAGCAAAACGCTTGGTAGCAACCACACGCAAACAAGCTTTGCAAAAACCAAAACCATTGCACCATTACCGCAACAGGTTTTGAGCTATCAAAAAGATACCGCAGCTGCCGACAATGGCTTATTAGATATTCATGTTCATCGTAAAGCTGGCTTCAAACAAAAAGCCATTGCTAACGTATTGGCTAAGCACTTCAGCCATGAAGCATTTAACCAATTAAGAACTGAAGAGCAACTGGCTTACGCCGTAGGTGCGTTCTACTACCCGGTTGATGACTATGCAAGTATTGGTCTATATATCCAATCACCTGTCATGGACCTAGTACAAGCGCAAAAGCGTTTTGATGACTTCAAGGTAGAGTACAAAGCCAAGCTAGATGCACTGACACCTGAGCAATTTGCTGCAATTAAGCAAGGCGTACTAGTAGGCCTGACGCAAGCACCTAAGAATATGTATGAAGAAGTCTCTCCTATCTTCTCTGATTGGTATAAAGAGAACTGGAATTACGATTCTAAACAACAAATGATCACAGAAGTTCACAATGTAAAACTGGCTGATATCAAACAGTTCTACAATGAAACGTTAGCGAATCCTAAAGCGTCTCGTATCAACGTACAACTGCGTGGTGCAAACTACCAAGACAAGCCATTTGCTGAGATTAAAGGTCAAACGAAGATCACTGACATCGCTGAGCTTACTGGCAAAGTCAGTTACCAACTTTAAAGAGTAATACCAATCCTCTTAATTAAGTGATCTATTTTGAGGCAAGGAAAACGAGGCGATAGCACCGCTCACGCGTCCTGCTATCGCTGAGGTACCTACTTCCATGTAGGCAAGGCGAAAATTTTGTTATTTAGTTGTTCTAAATAAAAAATTTGTAACGAAGCTAGCGTCCGTTTTAGTCCCTCAAAATGATTGAGTATTATTGAGGATTGGTATAAATGTAAGCCCATCAGGGCTTGCTCCTACTCATATGCCCTCAAGGGTTAACCTAACGGTTAACCCTTTTTTATTTCTTGGTAGAAGAAATCTCGCTTTTTGTGAAAGATTGTAAATATTAACAACAGGTTAAAAGTGAGGTTACAAGCGTGGTCTAGGCTGAATATTGAAACAACATGGAGAAACGAAAATGATAAAAACAGCCAAAGCACACATGCAAGAAAACCTCAGCGTAGACATGAATCCGATGCTAGACATTGTTTTCATCTTATTAATCTTTTTTATTGTAACCGCCAGCTTTAACAAAGAAGCTGTATTAGACATCGAACGAAACAACTCACCGACATTGTCTGTCACACCCAAAGTGACCCCACAGTTCACCATAGATGCCAACAACAAGGTGTATTTAAATAACCGCCAAGTTGAAATTGATGCAATTAATGTAAATATCGCCAAACTCGCTGCCAATGCAGACATTACCGCTATCAGTGTTAGAGCCCATGAAAATAGCCAACACAATACACTGGTCGCAGTTTTAAATGCGATTAAAGAGCAAACTTCAGCGCCAGTAGCGGTCGGAGAGGTTACTTCTAATTAGTATTACAAATAATGCCAGCTTAATTGTGACAAAGAAGAATTAAGCTGGCAGTTTGTGGAAAAAAAATACTCATCCACTAAATTTATATTAATTGTATCAATTTGGTTTTTAACTTTGAGTTCAAGCATACTAAAAGTAACAGTTCTGGCAGTAACAGGCTTTTTCATCAGTGGGTTAGTTTTATTTTGGATGAAAAGTATCGAACGAACAGCCATCATCAATAACTACCAATCTGAAGTTGAACAAGTTGCCAACAATTTACAAAAAGAAATTCAAGTCCATTTTGAAATTTTATATCTGATCCGCTCTGTCTACTCCTCTGCCGATAATGTCAGTAAAAATGAATTTTCTAGTATTGCTCAACAGGCACTCAAACGGCATCAAACCATTCAGGCACTTGAGTGGATCCCTAAAGTCTCACACCAAGACAGAACAAAATTCGAAGCATTACAGCAAGAAATATATAAAGGATTTGAAATTAGAGAGAGAATTAACAATGAAATGCGTGTTTCGCGAATTAAAGAGTTCTATTTCCCCGTTTCGATTGTAGAACCATTTATGGGTAATGAATCAGCGGTTGGTTTTGATTTACACTCCAATTTAGCAAGACGCGAAACTTTACTAAAAGCAGCTAATACAAACTCTATTCAGGCAACTGAAGGCGTTAACCTTGTACAACTAACAGGCCCCGATAAAGGCTTTCTGGTTTTTTTACCAATCTATGAGAAAGGGGCATTAAAGACATTAAATAATCTAAAAGGCTTTGCACTTGGAGTTTATCAATCAACTGATTTTCTCAAAGACGCTTTGAGTGATAAGTTTACATCACTTGGTAATTTAAAATTATATGATGTTACCTCTTCAGCCTCACTACTAACTCAAATAGCCCCTAAAGCGAATGATGTGTCTACGTTTAATGTATCTGTATCGGTTGATAATATTGCGGGCAGGCAATGGATGATACAAGCCTCAATCCCACAATCATATATAGCTTCACACCAAACATTTGAGCCTGTGCTCTCTGCACTTTTAAGTTTAATGTTCTTCATGTTTTTAACGCTCATTTACTATAAAGAGTTAAAAACTGCCAAAAAGATCAAAGCTGAAGTAGCTAAAAAAACTGAGCGCTTAACTAAAAGTAATTTATTTATTAAAAACCTCACCAATAGCGTGCCCATCATGCTGGGCTATGTTGATAAATCTCGCCGCTACCAATTTGTTAATAACAAATTTGAATCATGGCTACAAAAACCAACTAACTTCTATAAAAATAAACTGATTGAAGACACGGTCTCAGAAAGTAACCTGTCATTGATACAAAGTAATATAGAAAAAGTGTTTTCTGGTAGCGCGACTTCTTTTATCGACGAACAAACAGTAAAAAATAAACAACTCAGTTTAAAAACGACTTATACTCCCGACTTCGATAATCATGGCAACTTTATTGGCTTCTTTATATCAATTGAAGATAAAACAGATGAAATCAATAACGAACAAAAGCTTGCAAAGTACACTGCAGATCTCGAGTTTAAATCTTGGGCATTAGGTGAAGCGAAAGAGCAAGCAGAACAAGCAACAAAACTAAAGTCAGCCTTTTTAGCTAACATGAGTCACGAAATTCGGACTCCTATGAACGGTGTGATTGGCGCTTTGGAACTCGCTCTCAATTCCCAAGAACATAGTGAACAACTAAGATTTACGCATTTGGCTTATTCAAGTGCCGAAACACTACTGAGTTTAATCAACGAAATTTTAGATTTATCAAAAATTGAAGCCGGAAAGCTCACGATTGAAGAAACCCAATTTAATCTGGTCGAGTTAATAGATAGCCTCACTAAAATACACACCCATCTAGCTTATGATAAAGCCTTAAGCTTTACTGTGCATATGCATACAAACAAAGAACTCCTAATCATTGCTGATGAATTAAGAATAAGCCAAGTTATTAATAACTTGATCAGTAACGCCCTTAAGTTTACCCATAAAGGTGAAATTTCTATCACAGTCCGGCTCAATGAAGGCAATGACAACTCAAATATAAAAAGGAAACTAAGTATAGAAGTCAGTGACACGGGTATTGGCATGACGGAAGAACAGGTTAAAAATGTATTTAATGCTTTCGAACAAGCTGATAATTCGACTACCAGAAAATTTGGTGGCACTGGTCTGGGACTCAGTATTTGTAGGGAGTTAGCAGAATTAATGCAAGGGACTATTCAAGTGACAAGTGAAATAGGTAAAGGAAGCAAATTTACTTTTTCCATACCTGTAGAGCTGTCACACCTTGATGTATTAATAACCAACCAAGAGCTGAGAGATGATGAACAAACGCAAAGTAATATTTTAACTAAAGAAATATATGTCTTGTTAGTCGAAGACAACCCAGTAAATCAGATTGTAGGAAAAGGCATACTCAATGCAATTAATGTAAGCGTCGTAACTGCTAACAATGGTCAAGATGCAATCGCTATACTGAAACAGCAACCAAAAAGATTCGATGTAATTTTAATGGATTGCATGATGCCTATTATGGATGGATATCAAGCAACTAAGGAGATCAGAGAATCCTTGCATCTAAAAATACCTATCATTGCCCTAACAGCAAATGCAATGAAAGGCGAAAAAGAAAAATGTCTATCGGTCGGTATGAGTGATTATTTATCTAAGCCCATTCAAAAACATAAGCTAAAGAGCACACTGCTACAATGGCTATCAGCATAAATAGAGACATTATCACCAAGTTAAACGCACAATATTACTTTGTGCGCTTAATGACTCAACCATCAACAAAGCTTGTTGCTTTGGATGAATATCAAAGTTCAGACGAAATTGGTTGTCGTCCATTTTTTCACACACCGCATCTTGAAAAGGTGAAGAGAGAGATACGAAACAAACTTCCCCCTCTCTTGCGACTCTTCTTGAGAAATAAAGTAAGTTATTTTTTATACGCCAACGATTAGGGCTTGCTGAACTCAGCTGGGCCAGTTTCGACTGCTTTTGCCAACCTTGTTCACCCTTTTTTAAGAACCAAGCCGTCAGTGACGTGTCTACTCCAATCGCATTATCAGTATCTAAAGGTTTAAAGCTCAAAAAGCCTGAAGCAACAAATTCCCTCTCACCATTGAATACATTGAGCTTCACTATATTTGGCACATTCCCCTTTAAGTGAGCAACATAAATTGAGCGATTATCTGCACTCCAAATAGGATTTTCAACGCGCTCTAAAGCCGCAGTTACAAAGTTGAGGCTTTGTGTAGTTTTGGCTTCTTGAGTGTTCAAGATAAATAACCGTCCAGAAATAATACCAGCTAATTGGTTGCCGTCATCCGATGCGACCAATGCATTCAGTGTGTTAGCACCATTAAATTCTGCGAGCGTAAAGCGTTTGCCATGAGAGTTAATGCGCTCTATCGAAAACTGCTTATTATTTAATGCCGCAAATACCAAATCGGCTGAAGCATTTAAATAAGAAGGAAAGTCTTGAGCCCCAGCATAGTTAAATATACGCCCATTGAATAATGCATTGTGTTCAACTGTGACTTGAAGTGGGCGCTCTTTAATATCTAAAAAGTCGCCATTATGCTGCCTTAAAATCAAACAATGCTCACCACAGCTGGCAAATACATCATGGGTGTTTGCTGGCAGAGTTATATCTTGTTCTATTTTTTTACTCAGCAAATTATAGTGGGCTAGTTGACCATTAAAACTGCTCAAAAAGATCTCTGTACTTTCGTACCAAACCAACTTGCTTGCAGCAAAAGGCAACATAACATTGGCTTCTTCATCCCCCAACTTTAAGTCGATAATAATCAGTGCTGCTTTTTGCTTGCTCACCTCTCTCAAAATCGCCAATTTAGCGCCATCATCAGAGAGTCTTGCTAGGTAATCTCCCTTCCCTGCCACATTGGGGTAACTCAGTGTTTTTAACTGTTTTGACTCTAAATCATATTGATAAATACTATGTTGCTTAGTGCTTTTGACTTGCTCCGCAAACAATAAGCCTGATTGCGCTTTGAGCCAGCCAATCACAAATAAATTCTTTAAGCTTTTATCATTCAATGTTTGGGTTTTTATTACATCACCCAGCTTATCAAACTCAGCAATATAGTGCAGATAGCCAATGCCATTACCCGCACCATAAACCAGCTTGGTACCATCTGGTGACCAATACACGTTGGTATAATTTTGCGTATCCCATGTGAGGCGATTGAGAGAATTAGATGTCAAGTCTTTGATATATATTTGCTGCGGACTGGATTTGGTTTCTCTATGTAAAAATACCAGTCGTTGTGTGTCACTATGGTAATCAGCAAACACTTCTGAGCCTGATAGTTCTGTTATATTACTTACACTTAATTGAGTTGGTTTTACTACCGCTGATTCAGTCTGTACAAACCACATCATTAAACTGACTACCACGAGTAATGCCAGCAAAATACTGATTAGACTTTTAGTTGCTGGTTTATGCTCTGTTGCTGTGTTTGACCTTATTACTTGAACAGGTAATAGCCATTTATATCCTTGCTTAGGTACCGTTTTTATAAATTTAGGGGTGCGAGCATCATCACCGAGTAAATCACGTAACTTTTTAACTGCGGCACGAATCGACTCATCCGTGACCGGACGACCAACCCAAACTCGCTGTTGGATAACATCTCGCTCAACGATTTCTCCGCGTTGCTCAAGTAATAACAACAACAGTGTAAATTGTTGCGGTTCAATATTGAGTCGCTTGCCAAAGCGTCTCAATGTCTCACTATCTAGGCATAATTCAAAGTCATCGAACTGATACTTCATTTGCTCTGAAGAAAAACTTTCCATTTTAAATTATAGCCTTACAAGATGTGACTTTTTGTTATTGAGCCATTCTGACATAGCTTAACGAGACTTCACAAAACTTTCTTTGTGTTTTTATTACTCACCCAATAAAAGTGTTTCACCAGCTTTTTACTTATAAAAAAACAAAGGACTTACATTGAAATTTGTCATTTATGCTATTAGTCAGAGCTTAGTTATTAGTCTGCTATGCTTGCTGTTTAGTTTTTCAGCCTCTGCTGAATTAACTAACCATGATTTAGAATTACTCGATCAAGATATTCAGAAAATCGTTAAACAATATAAGCTTCCCTCGTTGGCTTATGCCATTTTACAAAAAGATACACCAGCATTTATCAGGGTCTCGGGAGTGACCAATATAAAAAATAACACGCTTGCCGATCAGCACACCCAATACCGTATTGCCTCAATCAGTAAAATGTTTGTTGGCATTGCTGTGATGCAATTGGTAGAAGCAAAGCAAGTTAAACTCAGCGATAGAGTCAGTACTCTTTATCCTGGGCTGGAGTTTCATAACCCTTGGCAAGACACTCACCCACTGCGATTAGTACATTTATTAGAAAACACCACAGGCTGGAATGATATTTCACTGAGCGAATTTGCCTATGAAAATACCCCAGCCTTAAACCTTGATGACGCGTTAGCGATTAACTCAAACAGCCGAACGTCGCGATGGCCTCCGGGTACACGACAGGCTTACACCAATTCTGCTGCGACAGTCGCCGCACGTATAGTTGAAAAATCATCAGGCCTGAAATTTACCGACTATGTCGAGCAACATATTTTCACGCCATTAAACATGCAACATAGCAGCTATGCCAAACCACTTGACCAAGATAACGCTGCAACTGGGTATAAACGTCATCAGCCTGTGCCGTTTAAACATATTTTAATGCAACCCTCAGGCAGTTTAAGTGCCAGCATAGAAGATATGAGTCGATTTACTATGATGTTAATCAATCAGGGGGAGCCACTTTTATCTGCAAACACACTAAATAGAATGGAACATTCTGAAAGCACTAACTTGAACCGATTTACCGCGGGTTATGGTATTGCTAATTTTTCGAGATACTATCAAGGTCACCGATATCGCGGTCATGATGGCACATTGCCGGGCTGGATGTCTGAATTAGTGTACTCCCCCAAACATAAAACTGGATTTGTAGTGCTACTCAATAGCGAACACCCAGCAGCATATCGCGCTTTAACTCTGTTGATTAGTAAAGCACTTGCTAACAGTTATGCAAAACCTGAGTTCGCACAAAGCAAAATTCCCGAAGAACTCATAGCTCAATCAGGTTATTACCAATACATCAATCCAAGAAACGAAAAACAATTTTTCCTAGAACGTTTAATCGCGACTAGGAAGTTAACGGTGACACAAGACTCTGCAAACTTCTCTTCTTTATTGCCTGCCAATTGGCAACGCACACTGTATTACTCTGAGCAAGGCAAATGGCTAAACCCTCAGGGGGAAGAAGTTATGGCGTTTGCTAATGACCCCATCGAAGGTGAAGTACTGCACTACGGTAACTTGGTCTTTAAACCTGTTTCTGGACTTCAAGCATGGGCTGATAAAGTCATCGCCATTACATGGCTACTGCTTCTAGTTGGTTTAATTTTACATAGTTTTTACTGGCCTTGGCGACGAAAAAAACTGACGGCACCTGAAGTTCAGATAAGGCAATCGCTATCATTCAATGCTTGGAGCGCATTACTATTTTTACTTTTTTTAGCTATTGGGCTTATGTCAGCCATCGACCGACTTGGTCATATCGGTTTTTTCTCTTTGGGCCTCATGCTCTCAAGTCTGCTATTGGCAGCAACTTCTTCATGGTCTGTATGGAAGTTGAAACTACTTTATAACCAGTTAACAGCCAAAACAGCCTTTTACATCGCTAGTATATTTGCTGCATTACAGTTAATGGTGGTCGTGTATCTCGCTGCCCATGGCGTCATAGGTATTCAAAGTTGGAATTAAACCTTAGTTTCTAACATAATTGCGCGAGTAACTAACCTCGCGCTATTTAAAACGCCACTTCTCGCTCACCCGCTTTTACCGCATCCAAAATTCGAATTACTTGATTAAGTTTCATCGCTTTAGGCACAGAGTAAGAGTCATTCGCCTCGCGTAGCGCCTGTTTTGCTATCTTAAAAAAGTCTTTTTCTAAAAGACTATCAAGGGACTTTTCTATTTGAAGTTCATCAGACAATTGATCGATGCGCTTAATAAAATTGTGCGCTAACTGCTGCTCAGGCAACTCCGAATCATAGCCTAAAATAGCACTTTCAATTCCGGCCAGTTGATTTAAACAATGTGGTTTATTGAATCTTAATACCCTCGGTAACACAACGGCGTTGGCTAAACCATGGGGCGTATTGTAATGAGCACTGAGCTGATGAGAGATGGCATGCACATAGCCCAAGCCTTGTTTACTAAACGCATAACCCGCCATAAACGAGGCTAGCGCAACCATTTCGCGCGCTTCTAAATCCGTACCGTTTTTATAAGCACGCGGTAAATACTCGAGCAATAAACGAATTGCAGTTAATGCATCACTTTGTGCATCATTAAAATGTACCCGCGCAATATAAGCTTCAATGGCGTGAGTCAGTGCATCCATACCGGTATAAGCGGTTATCGCAGGCGGTAATGAAGCGAGTAAATCAGTATCGAGCCCTGCCGCAAGTGGCACAAAATCAGGGTCTAAGAAAAACGCTTTTTGATGGGATTCTGGGTCAGAGATCACCGCAGCAACGGTTACTTCAGAGCCAGTACCTGACGTAGTTGGCACCGCAAACATAGGGAGTGGCTTGTTTCTTACCCGCATCATGCCAATGAGTTTTTTAGGTTTGTTGCCATTGGTAAGCGCCGCAGCAACCACTTTGGCAATATCAATCGCAGAGCCTCCGCCGACGACAAATATGCCATCAGCCTGAATACTCTGAGCCAGAGTCACGCTGTTTTCGACTTCGAGCATGGTCGGATTCGGCACAACTTCATCAAAGACGGTAAACTGACAATTGGCATCAGTTAAAAGCTTCGTTAATGCAGACAGTTTACCGCTTTGCGTCATAAAGCCATCTGCAATGATCAAAGGGCGCTGTACACCACTGCTCACCATTAGCTTAGCCAGTTTAAGCATCGCGCCACTGCCCGTTATCAAGGTTGGCTTGTTAGCAGGAAAGGCACTTGCTAAAAACTTAATGCCCCATTTATTAATTGCAGCGCGCATAGTCAAACTCCCCTGTAAAAAATATGACATCAAATAGGATAATTACTCAACAATAAACTAGCTAAGCCTGAGTCTCAAGCCATGCTATACTCTCGCCAATCAATTTTAGTAATTCAAAGAGCCTGACCTTGACGCAACAGCTATTTTCTCAAACATCCCTTTCTCGCGATTTGTTAGACAACCTAGAATCATTGGGTTATCAGCACATGACTGACATTCAAGCGCAAACACTGCCGTTAATTTTAGCAGGCAAAGATGTGATTGGTCAGGGCAAAACAGGCTCAGGTAAAACAGCCGCGTTTTCTTTAGGATTATTGCATAACCTCAATGTAAAACGTTTTCGTGTGCAGTCGCTGGTCGTATGTCCAACGCGCGAATTAGCCGACCAAGTTGCGGTTGAAATTCGCAAGCTTGCTCGTGCTATTCACAATATCAAAGTACTTACTTTGTGCGGCGGTGCACCGATGGGCCCACAAATAGGCTCTTTAGAGCATGGTGCGCATATTGTTGTAGGCACTCCGGGTCGTATTGAGGAGCATTTACGCAAAGGTCGTTTAGACTTAAGCGAAGTAAATACCTTTGTGCTAGATGAAGCCGACCGCATGCTAGAAATGGGCTTTGAAGACGCCATTGAATGTATTATTGAGCACTGCCCAGCACAACGTCAGAACTTACTGTTTAGTGCAACATTCCCGCCTAAAATTGAGCAACTGGCTAAGCATGTAATGACGGCACCTGAAAAAGTGATGGTCGAAGCAAGCCACGATCACAGCAACATCACCCAATATTTCTATGAAGTAGACAATAATGATGTACGCTTAGATGCCGTACAAAAGCTATTACTTGAGTTTCAACCAAAGTCAGCGGTGATCTTCGCTAACACCAAAGCTGAGTGCCAAGCTGTATGTGATGAGTTACAACAACTTGGGTTTGATAGTGCCGCCCTTCATGGCGACCTAGAACAGAAAGACCGTGACCGAACGCTTGTGCGCTTTGCCAATAAGAGCTTAACCATTTTAGTGGCCACCGATGTTGCTGCTCGCGGTATTGACGTTGACCATGTTGAAATGGTGATTAACTACCATATTGCCCACGACCCTGAAGTACACGTGCACCGAGTTGGCCGAACTGGTCGCGCTGGTAACACGGGCATTGCATGTTCACTGATGAGTTATAAAGAGTCTCATAAAGTAAATGCCTTAGAAGATTATTTAGATATCACCATTGAACCGAGTGACCTGCCAAGTGATGCCGTGTTTAACAATCCGATTACCCGTGCACCTATGGTGACACTACAAATTGATGGCGGTAAAAAAGCCAAGCTACGCCCGGGTGATATTTTAGGTGCTTTAACTGCGAATAATGCGCTTAAAGGCAGCCAAATCGGTAAAATTAAAGTGACGGCCATGGCCTCTTTTGTTGCTGTTGAACGAAAAGTTGCAGGCAAGGCCTTAAACGTGATTGGTGAAGGTAAAATGAAAGGCCGCAACTTCAGAGTGCGTAAAATCAATCGATAGTTTAAGCGCATAAAACAATCAAACTGCTACGATATGCACAAAAATCGTAGCAGTTCTCTTTAATCTTCACTTATCACCTTCATCGTGCAAAATTCATATAACTAAAAAGAATTAATTAGACACAAAAGAAATATGATACATTATCACTCTTTTTTGATTAAGATTATAAACAGAGTGTTATGAATCAACTCACATTAGAAAACATCATCGCCAAACGTCATTGGCTGGGATTATTTGCCATTGCGGTCAGTATCATTGCTTGGACGGTAGAATTAATGGGCGCCGTATATATTTGCCCATATTGCCGAACACAACGCACTGTTATCGGTTTACTTGGTATTATTATGATTTTGCCATTTGTGCATCATTTTCTGACGAAATATTTGGCGTTAGCATTGGGATTCTTTGGTGCAGTAGTGGCTGCAAATCAACATTTTATGGGCTGGAAGAAAATTTCAGCAGGTAAATTCTCTTTCAATGAGAACATTTTTATCGACCCATTCTTACTCTCAGGTGGCGCGCTATTTTTCATCATTGGTTTGACTACACTTATTTTGCATACTCAAAAGCCAAGTAGCTAGCTATTTGCATTCCACCATCTAGATATTAGGCTTCTCATACTCTGAGAAGCCCTTCACCATTTAGCTTGCGAACTTAATAAGCACCTGCACTATAAATTAGTTCATAGCTATGGCTATAAATTTCTAATATGTTGCCAAACGGGTCTTCCATATAAATCATGCGATAAGGCTTTTCACCCGGATAATAGAAACGCGGTTTTTCCATACGCTTTTTACCACCTGCAGCCACGATTTTTTCAGCTAGCTCTTCAACGTTAGGATCTTGCACGCAGAAGTGGAAAATCCCAGTCTTCCAATACTCAAAATTATCTTCTGGGTTCTGTTGGTTTTTGAACTCAAAAAGCTCCACACCAATGCGATCACCTGTAGACAAATGCGCAATGCGAAAACGCTCCCATCCAGCACCAAATACGTCAGTACACATTTCACCAATGGCACTGTCATCTTCTGTGATTTCGGTTGGTTCCATAATCAAATACCAACCTAACACCTCAGTGTAAAACTTAACGGCTTGCTCCAGATCTGGAACAGAAATACCAATATGTGAAAAGGTTCTTGGGTAAACTACGCTCATAATGTTCTCCTGTAAAGTACAGGAAATAGTCTACGCAATCGGCTATCATTATTTGAAATTATAAATTCTTATATTTTTAAGTAGCTCTACTAATGATAAATCCAGTCTTCTTGCGTACCTTTTGCACACTCGTCGAAACCAAGCATTTCACTAAAACCGCTGAACAACTGTTTATTACTCAATCGGCAGTCAGCCAGCATCTCAAAAAGCTCGAAGACCTGTTGGGCGAACCGCTTATTCAAAAAACAGAGAAAGGGTTTGTGCTTACGCCAACCGGTGATCAAACCTATCAAGAAGCAAAAAAAGTCGTTGCCACCTTACAAGGCTTCAAAGAAAAAGTAACCACAGACTCTGAGCATGTTGGCGTGGTTAAGGTTATGTCACCAGGCAGCATAGGTTTGCGCCTATATCCACAACTATTAGCGCTGCAAATACAGTTTCCTGAACTTATCATTCACTATCAGTTTGCGCCAAATAGCAGCATTATTAAGGCATTACAACAAGGTGACATAGATATTGGCTTAGTCACAGAACACGCAAACTCAAGCCTACTAAACTTCGAAGAGATTGCTCAAGAGCCACTGCAATTAGTACTTCCCGCAGAGGTCGAAAATGCCACCTTTGATACTCTGAAACAGCTTGGTTTTATTAATCACCCTGACGGTCATCACCATGCCAATCAACTGCTCAAAGCGAACTTTGCTGAATTCACGCATATTAAAGACATAAAAGAGAGTGGTTTTTCAAACCAAATTGGCTTGATCTTAACCCCTGTGAGCTTAGGGCTTGGCTTTACTGTTCTGCCTCAAAGTGCAGTGGCGAGCTTTGCAGAACCTGAAAAAATTCATATTCATGAACTCGAACAGCCAAGTATGGAGCCCGTTTACCTCGTCACGCAAAATATAAAGCGCATCGCCAAGCGGTTATTATTTATGCACAACAAAATTAAAGCTTTACTGCAAAACTGACGTGCTTTGTAACAAATATGGGCTTTTAATTTTAGATTGCTTCTCTTAATCTGGGTACAGATATACTCAAACTACATCAACCTTAGAGGTAGTTTTGGTAACAGTGAAGGAGACAAAGTATGAAAGACTTGCAAAAACTCGTTGGTAGCCTTAACAAATCAGGTGCCCTAAGTGGCTTTTTAGGAGGCGTCGCCGGCGGCGGATTAACCAGTTTAGTCAGCGGTAAGAAAAGTAAAAAGACCGGGAAAAAAGCCGTTAAATATGGTGCACTTGCTGCTGTAGGCGGTCTTGCTTGGAAAGCCTATAAAGAATATTCAGAGCAAAATAAAGCTGCGCAACAGCAAGCCGATAGTCGCGCTTATGATAACGCCATGAATAAACGCAGTCACAACCAAGCGCACCAAGAGCATGCTCAGCAAGGTCGTACTTTTGACTTCACGCCAGCTTATATGCCGGAGCAAAGCTTTGAACAAGTGGTTGAGGATGAGTCAGGCTCTGGGCAACTAATTATTATGCGCGCTATGATAGCCGCCGCTTATGCTGATGGTCATATTGATGAAACTGAGCGCCAGAAAATCTTTGCGCAAGTTGAAACCATGGAGTTGACTGTTAACGAAAAAGCCATGTTATTTGACGAGTTAAGAAAACCTATGACACTCTCAGAGTTGGTGCAATCAGTACCTGATGCACAAACAGGCATTGAGGTTTATGCCGCGAGTGTCAGCGCCATTGATTTAAACCAGCCTATCTCAGGGCAATACCTTGAGGCGCTAGCCAATCAACTTTGCCTGCCTAGAGAGCTGGTGCAGTCAATTCACCATCAACTTACCGTACAAGTCTAAGTAACCAAAGCTCAGGTTAAACCTATTTGTGTCAGTGATACTTCCCACACTGACACACGATTCTCCCCATCCCAAAAGCCCTGTATAAACTTCAAACAAATTTTGAAATAAATATTTGCAGTTCAAGGTCTATTAAAAAACAAGACATGAACCTATGTGTAACTATGAACAAACTCATTCAACTTTCGACTGTTTTAAGCTTTACCCTTTTAACTGCGTGTGGAGGTAGTTCAAGTTCTAATTCAACACCTGAAACAACAACGCCAACGACAACACCACCATCAAGCACAGCTCCAGCTGATACAGTGACTTACGAGCTCACTTTTACGCAAGAGTGGACAGAGGCTAACTTTGCCACCAACTATCCAAGTGGCACTCACTTCTCTCCTCTTGTAGGACTTACCCATAATTCAGAAGGGGGGATCTTCAAGCGTGATGAGGTGGCGTCGCCAGGTATTGTTTTAATGGCTGAAACGGGTGGCAAAAGTACGTTGAAAAATGAAATCAGTGACATACAAAATGCAGGTCATTCTAATTATTTAATTGATGAGTCAGGGATCTCAAATGGCAGCCAAAGTGTGATGTTCACTTTTGAAGCCAGCCAAGACTTCCCGCTTTTAAGTGTGGTTTCGATGATAGCACCGAGCCCTGATTGGTTTGTGGCCATTAACAGCTTATCTTTATTTAATGACAATACATGGATTGAGAGCCAAACCATTGAATTAAGAGTCTATGATGCGGGCAGTGATAGCGGTCTGCGCTTTAGCTCTGGCAACCTAGCTACAGATCCTGCCGAGCCAATTACTTTACTTTCAAGCGAGCGTGACGACACAGATTTTGCTGAAGGTATACATTATCAAACTGGTAAGCATATTGGTTACATCGAAATTAAGTTAATACAGTAACCCTTGCTGAGAGCTTTTTTGCTTTTCCCTTGTTGGCGGCTTAAACTTTATATTTAAGCTGTTTTTTTATACCAATACCTTGTTTAAAACACTACGTAACCAACGGCTTTTGTCATCTTGAGTTTTCACCTCAGGCCAGATCATCGCAATATCAAAATCAGTAACTGCTATCGGCGGCTCCAACATAGACAACCCTGCTTGCTCGGTGGCCAAAACTGCCATTTTCCTCGGCACAATCGCTATCAAGGCACGCCCTTTAAGCAAAGTTTGAACGGTTAAGAAGTTGCGACTTGCCACAGTAACTTGCCGTGATAAACCATGCTCTGACAAAGTTTTATCAATTTGAGTTGTTAGCTTGCCATCTGGGCTGACTAAAGCATGTTCTACTTTTGCAAATGACTGCAAACTTAATTGACCACAGGCTGAGAAAATCGATGAATCTAAAGCCGATAAATCAGTCAAGCACACATGCTGTTCAGTGTATAAATGCTGACTGCTAAAGCCATCAGCCAAAAGCGGCATACTACCGATAATGATGTCGAGCTTTTCTTGCTCAGAGATTTGCTCATAGTTACTGCGATTCACATTTATCAAGCTGATCTGAGCATGGGGAGCTTGCGCTCGAATGGCATCATAAATCGCTGGCGCAAATATTAGTTCGGCGTAATCGGTTAACCCAATCCGACACACACCTTGATAATGACTGGGAGAAAAAGGCTCACTTTGCAAAATCTGCCCAGAAACTGTGTCGAGCAACACGCTGATTTTAGGGGCTATTTGATGAGCTCGCTCGGTTGGGCACATTTGGTGCCCTTTTCTTTCGAATAATGCATCACCTAAAAGCTGCCTTAATCGAGCAAGACTATGACTCATTGCCGATTGGCTCACACAGGCATGCTCTGCGGCAATACTGACGCTACGATGGCGGTACAGATACGAAAATGCCACCAGCAGATTTAGATCAATATGTCGCCACTGCAATTCTTCTTTACCCATTTATTTCTCTTGCTCATCAAATCCCAAATTATTCATAGTTAGCATAAATACTATTAATTTGAATCATGCTAAGTGAATTTTTACACTATGGGCATACTTATAACAACCTCGTATTTTGCGTCTTGCGTATGCTTTCTATTTTTAAAACTTTTTTCTGGCTTGGCTGGATAAGCTTTGGCGGGCCAGCCGCTCACATCGGCTACTTTCGAAAAACCTTTGTCGAGAAGATGAAGTGGCTTGATGATAATGAATATGCACAAATCGTTGCACTCAGTCAGTTTTTACCGGGCCCGGGCTCTAGCCAAGTCGGCTTTGCACTGGGTTATAAACGAGGTGGGCTGTTAGGGGCGTGTGCGGCATTTTTAGGCTTTACCCTGCCATCTATTCTGATCATGATAGGTTTAGCCCTACTTTCAAGCCAAGTCATGGATACCAGTGCTTTTCAAAATGTGGTGCATGGCTTGAAGCTACTGGCCGTGGTGGTGGTTGCCGATGCTGCTTGGGGTATGTATAAAAACTTCTGTAAGAACACGCTATCGGTAAGCTTGTGCTTGCTCACGGCAATCGCGCTATTGGTCATGCCAAGTATCATGATGCAAATCGCCGTATTAATTTTTGCAGCTATAGTCGGCACACTGTTTTTACAATCAGAAAAAAGCCACTCAAATGGCTCAAATTCAAGCCCTTTCAAGCCGAGTCTCGTCCCGCTGATTTTATTTATCGGCTTATTACTAGGGTTACCATTTGCAGCGCACCTTGCGCCAGAATTAGGCTTGTTTAATGACTTTTATCAGGCGGGCAGCTTGGTATTTGGTGGTGGCCATGTGGTGCTACCGCTACTGCAAAATATCGTCGGAGATCAGCTCAGCCAAGATGCATTTTTAACGGGCTACGCAGCCGCACAAGCGGTGCCAGGGCCTATGTTCACCTTCGCGACTTACATTGGCTATGAGCTACTACCAGGCAACCCTATTGCAGGCGCGATCATTGCCACAGCCGCAGTGTTTCTTCCGGGCTTTTTATTATTATTAGCGGTATTAAAGAACTGGCAACAGCTGGCGCAAAAGCCAAAGGTTGCGGGCGCTTTAACCGGTGTTAACGCTGCTGTCGTAGGTCTACTTGCTGCGGCGCTATATCAACCTGTCTTTATTAGTGCAGTACTACAGCCGCTTGATATTGCCTTGGTGTTAGTGGGTTTTTACTTAATGAAACAGCTAAAACTGCCCATTATCTGGATGGTTGTTTTCTTTATGTTGGCAGGCTTTGCCACTGGCCTTATTTGAGAAAAAGCTGAGAAATAACGAGTTTTAACTTAGAAAACGCGCTGATCATTTCAGCGCGTTTTTTCTCATTCTGCTTCTAACTTTATTCGAATGCCACGCCGCTGGCACAATCACAAATACCGCAATGAGTCCAAGCAGCCAAGCATAATGCTGGTTGATAAAAGATAAGTTCGTCAATTGCGCGGCGAGTTCGTTATTTGCTTGATCAGCATACGCAATTGCGCCAATTGCCCCGTTTACAGCAACTGCAAAGCCACCACTCACAGCACCTTCCCATGCCAATGAAGACAAAGACGAAAATGCCTGATAGCCAATGGCTGAAGCGCCAAATGCCAACCCACCTATGGCCACCGTGCCTGCGGCCAATAATCCAATACCTACTGCCCCTACACTTAAAATGCCAAATGAAATTATACCCACACTAATAGGCGCGACGGCAATCCCACCCCATGCAAACAGCAACCCATACGCTTTACTGCCACCAGCTATCCAACCAACGGCGGGGTTATCTGTTTTTTCTGGCATGGCAAATTGCATATGGATCAGTGGCACACCGAATAAACGAATAGGACTGATGTACTCCCTTTGTTTGGCATTGGGTTTATCTTGCTCTGCACTAAAGGCTTCAGGGTTAAAAAGCCGCTCTTGCGCCCTTAATTGCTTCATAGCATTAAATGCGTGTTTTACTAACCAGATATAAGCAGCAACAAACATAAATACGCTAAGGTGCGCGACTAAGGTAATTTCATCGACATAATTTTGCTGTGCATAAGCAAGTGGTTTGAGTAATAACAAAACCCCTACAAACAGCGCGGCAACGAACATAAATAAGAACACGCTTTTTTTCACTAAGCTTTTTTCTCGTTCAGTGCGAGATTGTTCAAGACTGGCTCTCAAACCAAAATACGCACTTACAAACCCAGATGCTGAGCCTAGCACGGCCATGATGCTGGCAAAGTTAAACCCTGTGCCTGCTTTAAAAGCACCTAAACCTGCTGCCGCTTTAGCCGGTGGTGCAATGTCGCTGATTGCAGACATGACCGCAGAAGTAAAGGCCAGACCAGGCTTTGAATGTTTAAGCGATACTTCAACCAGAGCAGTTACCGCCTCTTTCATCATCTTCCGACCTCGCGACAAGCGCTGCTTTACGGTGTCGAGGGATAAATCCAGTTCACTGGCGACACGCTCAACAGATTGCTGCTCTCGGTAAAATAAAATCAGCGGTGCACGGTAGGTATCATCGAGCTGTTCAAGCACTTGCCACATTAAGGCTTGTTGCTGTGCTGAAATTGCATTGGCTTCTAGTTCAGCGTTTTCAGCACCAATATGCTCTGCGTTTTCTAGCTGTTCAGCGTGTTTTTCTGCACTTGAAGCCTGCTTACGATAATGGTGACTTATCTTAAATTTAAGAATGCCACACAGCCAAGCCTTGAGTTTATTTGGGTCGTGTAAAGTATCGAGCTTTCTCCACGCCTCAACAAATGCATCTTGCGCTAAGTCTTCACTGTATTTGATATCGCCCACGGCAGAATAAGCCAATGAACAAAGTAGTGTTTGGTAGCGCTCTACTATTTCGCAAAAAGCGTTTTTATTGCCGCCAAGCGCGCGCATCACCAAAGCTGCATCATCAAGTGTTTTATGTTTTTTTGCTGTATTGAACATACCTCAAGCCTGTTTTTATCTCTTCGTTTTATACCCAAACTACCTACTAGTTTTAGGCGCTTTAGGTATAAGTGCCAGCCCTGCCAAAAAGGTGACAACAAAAATTAAAAAATTTTTTGTGATTTATTTTGTCACCTTTTTAAACCGCCCGGCACTTATTGATTAAACCAAGCAAAAACGCCGCAGGCTTTTTGCAGTCGATAATCAACATAGAGCACACTAACATGACATTTAAACACTTTATAGAAGTCGTAAAACTTACCCTGCTAATTAGCTTTTCACATGCCACTTGGGCGGAAGAGTCGCAAACACTGGTCGATGATTTTAATTCGCCCTCACACAACAATATGGGCTTTGAAAGACTATTTATTGACGACACCAGCGCCGGCGGTAAAACCAAAACCCAGATTAGCGTCAACAATGGCCTACTTTCAGCAAAGGGCGATATTGTGCCGCCTCGAGGTCAACCGGGCTGGGCAAGCTCGGTACTGCCACTGAACGAATTTGGCAAACAGCTCGATGCCAGCCAATATCAGGGCATAGTTTTAAAAGTTAAAATCAACCAAGGCATGTTATCTGTGTCGGCCAATAGCAGTGCGATTGATAACTACGACTATCATGCACTTCCAGTCATGATCAAAGCGGATGGACAATTCCATACCGTCAAATTGCCTTTCAAAGACATGAAACGCGCATGGTCGGCTCAAACACCACTAGACCCTAAAACCCTCAATAGCTTAAGCATTGTTGCGTTTAGCCTGCAACAAGCCAAATTCGATTATCAAATTGATGAAATTGGCTTTTATTAACCTGAGTTTTGGTTAATAAATTTACTAACATATTGATATTGAAGAAATAAGTAATTTTTAACGTCTGCAGCCGGAGACTTTTAGCGATAACCAGGCGAATTTACGCGTCAATAGCTGGCCTATTGCAAGTAAATTCAACGCAGTTAGTGTTGAAAGTAGCCGCTGGAGATAGATTTATTATTCATATCTCAGGTTTCTCAGTTCCGAACTTAGCAAGGCCTGAATACAGGCCTCTCCCTTCACTTTGAGAGACATAACAATGACGATCACAACCCGATTGCACTATTTAGACGCAGTGCGCGCCTATGCTTTATTACTGGGCGTTGTCTATCATGCCAGCCTATCGTTTTTACCTATCTTCATCGGCTGGGCGGTGATGGATATCTCAACCAGTGACTGGGTGTCGGTGTTTGTGTTCATTAGCCACGCATTTCGCCTAGAGGTTTTCTTTTTAATTGCCGGCTTTTTCTCTTGTATGACGCTACAAAAAGTCGGTATAACGCGGTTTTTAACATCGCGATTTACACGGATTGTGCTGCCGTTTTTACTAGGCTGGATATTGCTTAGGCCACTGCTGGTGTCAGGCTGGATAATAGGTGCCGAAAGTATGCAAGGTGAAGCGAATATAATCGCGGCTGTAGTGACAAGCTTTAGCGATTTTAAAGGCTTATCGATGAGCTTATTTGTCGGCACCCATTTGTGGTTTTTGTACTACCTCACTTTGGCCACTTTACTGACGTTATTACTCTACTTGCTCCATACCAAGTTTTCTCAATTAGCACCTAAGTTTACTAGAAGAATACGCTTAATTCTTGTGCATAAACTTACCAGCAAAGGCTTATATTTTCTTGTTATTCCTCTGTCTGCTTGTTGCCTTTGGTATATGCAGCACTGGGGGGTCGATACCCCAGATAAAAGCCTAACACCACAATGGCCAGTGCTATGTTTATATAGCGGTTTCTTTTTATTTGGCTGGGTATTATTCAATCACCAGAAAACACTTGCAGATTTTACTAAGCTGAGCGCTTTTAAAGTAGGTGTTTGGTTGTGCAGCTGTATCGCTGCAGTTATGCTCTCTCGTTATCAAATGCAATATATGCACGAGTACTATCTTCAAATTAAAGTCGCCTTTGTAATCAGTTATGCTGTCATGATGTGGACCTCTTGCATGCTGTTTATTGGTTTATTCAAAAAGCTGGCAAACAAACCAAATGCGTTCACACAAAAACTTGCAAACACCTCTTATGGGCTTTACTTAGTACATTTGCCTCTGGTTGTTTGGCTACAAGTGGCTGTGGCAGAGCTCAACTGGCCAATATTGCTAAAAATAACTGTGATTAGCCTGTGTAGCATTATTATTGGTTTTGCTTTGATAAAGCTCTTCAGAAGATTTTATCACCAACTAAAAAGCGTAGCCCTAAACAAAAAGCGGCTAACCAATATAGAAATCGAACAAATTTCACCCAACAAGTAATCCATCACATTGTTTAAATCGTAACCTAATTTATACCGAAAAGATGAGAGGTGGTTATGCAAGCAAATGAATTAAAACGTGGTGAATGGGTTGAATATAATAACCATCCTGTAGAAGTGGTTGCCATTGATGCTCAGAAACAACAAGCTACTGTATGGGATGAGCAAACCTCAACACACCAAACACTGAGTATTTCAGAATTGAATGCCGACCCACAGTGTCACTGCGACTCACACCTATATTACTAGAATATGTGTATCAATAGTTCCCCCACCTGTCAGTAAGGTGATGGATGAGCCTCACTGACTTTCAATCTATGTTTTTATTGACTTTTTCTGCGTAAAACTCAAAGGTAAAGGTAATTAACTTAAAGGAGTATTTTTATGCGCTTCAGTACTGCGCTGTTGGCTTTTTCAATAATGCTGGGCTCGACATCATCACTTGCATCGAACTCAGTAAAGAATAACTTAACAGACGCTCAATCTGATCCCAACACATTGCAATTAATGGTTGGGTTTCCACCACCGGTAGATAAACGCGTCACTCTGCCTGACTCTAATTTTTTCAGTTTTCCTAAATTACGCTGGTCGGTTTGTCATATGCGTGAATTGCTACCGACCGCCAGCATAGAACGTAACCCTTACGCCTACACGCCGCTAAATTACGCCTTATTACCGGGCATTGATGAACTAACATTTAAGCCTAGCAACAGTAATAAGCTGATGACTTGGCAACAAAGTTTGGCAGCCAATTACACTGATGGCATGCTCATTTTGCACAAAGGTAAAGTTGTATATGAGCGCTATAGGGGCTGCTTAGATGAGCACACCAAACACGCTGCCATGTCGATGACCAAATCTTTAACCGGCCTAGTCGCTGAAATTCTTATCGCTCAAGGCAAACTAAACGATAAAACACTCGTCAAAAACATTATTCCAGAGCTAACAAATTCTGCTTTTGGTGATGCCACAGTAAGACAAGTCATGGATATGACCACAGCCCTCAAATATAGCGAGCATTATGCTGATCCTAACGCCGATATTTGGCAGTACAGTTATGCGGCAAACCCACTACCTAAACCCAAAGAGTACACTGGGCCTGTCGGTTATTTTGAGTATTTACAAACTGTTCAAAAGCAAGGTCAGCATGGTGCAGCTTTTGGCTATAAAACTGTCAACTCAGACGTGCTAGGTTGGATTGTCTCTAGAGTGACGAACAAAAAATTCGACGAGTTAGCCAGCGAGCTGGTGTGGTCAAAAATTGGCGCAGAGCACAGTGCCGACATTACAGTTGATGGCTTAGGCACGCCTTTCGCAGGTGGTGGGTTGAGTGCAACCTTAAGAGATTTAGCTCGCCTAGGACTTGCCGTTGCAAATCAAGGTGCGATTGACGGTGTACAAGTTATTCCTGCAAAAGCGATAGCGAGTATTCAATCAGGTGGTGATAAAAACGCTTTTTCAAAAGCAGGCTTTAGCTCAATGCCAAACGGTAGTTATCGCAGTATGTGGTGGCATTTTCACAATGTAAATGGCGCATTCGCAGCACGTGGTGTGCATGGGCAAACAATTTATATAGACCCCATTGCTGAGATGGTAATAGTGCGATTAGCCTCACACCCTATTGCTGCAAATGGCGTGATTGACCCAACCTCGTTACCTGCCTATCAAGCAGTGGCTGACTTTTTAATGCAGCAGTCTAAATAAAAATGAAATTTAATGTGTAGAGGGAGTTTGAAGGTGTTTTGGCAAAGGCAGTTATAAAATAACTTTATAATTGAAAGGAGTAAGCAGACGCTTACTCCTCCCAGTAATTAGCGGAAGAATACTTCA
Organism: Pseudoalteromonas sp. SS15; assembly: GCF_049257195.1. Taxonomy (NCBI): domain Bacteria; kingdom Pseudomonadati; phylum Pseudomonadota; class Gammaproteobacteria; order Alteromonadales; family Pseudoalteromonadaceae; genus Pseudoalteromonas; species Pseudoalteromonas sp. SS15. The sequence continues at coordinate 281,596 of NZ_JBMMUD010000003.1, read as the reverse complement.
ACTTCACCTTTTGATTTGATCAGCATTGGCTGACCGAAACGGTCTAACGCCTTAGGTGCAGCTGTTTTGATCCAGCCTTCGCTGATGCAATATTCTTCAACGTCGTTACGCTCTTTACCTTTAAAACGCACACCAATATCGTGCTGTAAAATCTCTTCATTGTAGAACTTGCTACGAGGATTAATTGAAAGGTGATCTGGAATTGCTGGTAAATCTGTCTTATCAGTCATAATCTTTTCTTAAATACAGTGTAAAAACTGGGCGTATTGTAGGTAATAGTATGCAATGGCTCAATAAAAACTAAACTGAATAAGGAAATAAAATGCCTACAATGCTAACCAGCATAGGTTTACCTGTCGCGCTGATCTTAATTATGATTGGTGTCGGCATGAGTTTGACCCTAGATGACTTTACTCGGGTTTTCAAACAGCCTAAGAGTTTCTTAATTGGCGCTGGCTGCCAAATGTTATTGCTACCATTGGTCGCGATTGCCATTATCGCTTTAACCGGCTTATCGGGCGAATTAGCCATTGGCTTATTTATTTTATCTTTATGTCCTGGTGGCACAACATCAAACCTATACAGCTATTTGGCAAAAGGTGACGTTGGTTTATCCGTTTCGCTTACGGCAGTCATTGGTTTTATCACCCCATTTACTATCCCTTTTTTGGCCACTTGGGCAATCGCATTTTATGGTGAGCAAGCTCAAAATTTTCAATTACCCATAGTAAGCACTTGGTTCAAACTTCTGGCAGTGACTGTATTCCCCGTTTTAATAGGTATGGGGATACGCGCGAAATGGCCTGCTTTTGCAAACTGTGCGCAAAAGTACGTAAGTTGGTTTTCTGTGGCCATACTGACTCTGGTTATTTTAAACATTTGCATCAAGTTAGGAGGTCAACTTATTGAGTTTATTCTTCTTGCAGGACCTGCGGCTGTTTTACTCAATATCGTCACTATGTTGTTAGGTTATTTGATTGGTCAAAAGCTATTACATAACGATGCTCAGTCGCGCACCATCACCCTTGAGGTTGGGCTGCAAAACGGCACCCTCACATTGCTGATCACCAGTACCATTTTAGAAAGTACGACAATGTCGATTGCACCGAGTATTTATAGCTTATTTATGTTTATCTCTGCAGGTTTGTTTACTTACCTTGTCACCAATAAGACAAGCTAATTTATTGGAAACGCACAATGAGCTACTGCACATTGTGCGTATAAACACTAAGAATGTACTTCGCTTTTCGTAGGCTCTGCAAAGTCTGGTCGAGGTAACTTTTCTAGTACATAGTACAACCCCATCACCACAACACACATGGCTGAACACACCAAAAATAGCCAAAAGCCACCGAATAAATCGAGGATAATACCGCCGCCAAGAGGCGCGAACGCAAAGCCAAAATCGTAAAACGCGGACGCGCCAAAATAAGCCCCTCTTAGATTATCAGGCGCAATGCGGTCTATATGTACGTTCATGGTCGGGAATAAAATCGCCTCAGCTAAGCTCAGCACCACAACAGCACCTATCCAGCCCCAGAAGAAACTCGGTGCATTGATTGCCATAAAGACCTGCGAGCACATCAACAAAACCAAGCCTACTTGAATACGATGTACCAGTTCGACTTTAGCCATGATCCGCAATAACACAAACTGGCAAGTGATGATCACCATGGCATTGGTAAAAATCAGTGATGAAACTAGCTCAAGTAATTGCGGAACATTCTCGCGTGTTAGGTATTGCACTAATGAGCTGTCCATTTGTCCGTAGATAAACAAACAGATGACATTGGCTAATATCAAGCATTGAAGTAAGCGGTCTTTAGCTAAAATAGCCAAGGTTTGCTTCATGCCGATACTTTCTTTTAAAGGTTTATCATTCTCTAACTCTGCCGAACTCGTACTTTGACTCTCTGTATTTTGCTGTGACTTTTTATGATGAGACCTTTTATGATCAGACTTTTTATGATGAGAAAAGCCCCACACTAGCAGCCCTAGCAAAAATGCAAAGGCCACGGTTGTGATATAAAAACTCGACTGCTGGCCTGTTAAACCCAACCAAACACCCGCAATTGGCCCAACCGCACAACCCACATTCACGATAAAATACATGCTCTGCATCGCTAATTCGCGAGTTTTGCTATCGTCAATAATGTCGCCAATCAGCGCCGAAGCCAGTGGTCGCCAAAGCGCTGTAGCAATTGAACACAAGGTGATCACGATGGCAAACATAGTGACGGTATCGGCCTCAGCCAATAGAGAAAAAGACACGATATAAAGCACACCCGTGGCATACATCACCGTTTGTCGACCTAGCTTGTCAGAGAGTGTACTGCCAATAAAACTAACAAAGACCGCCACCACGGCCGCCGTCGATAGGATTAGCCCGACTTCAGTCGCGCTTAAGGCAAATTTATCGTACAGAATGACCGCCAAAAACGGCCACACCATAAAGAAGCTCCCCCGAGTAATAAAGGAGCCAAAAAGTAATATCCACATCAGCAAAGGGAAATCCTTCACCCGTGAGAAAGAGAGTTCACTGCTCATAATTAATTGTTCGCAAATAATAGTTAGCTTGACGCTGAAATTAATAAAAATGGAAGTGGGTGTTGGGGTGCCCTGAATTTTCATCATGACGCCTATTTATTCGGCTGTCACGATGAAAATTGGCTTTGAATTATGTTGTTACAAATTAAGAGAGTTTGATTATGATCAGCGCTGTTTGTTTTTCCAGTTATTAAATCTACTGTGTACACCCCGTGTCAGTGATGCCGAGTAATCTTCAAGCACATCAACACCATATAAAATACCAACTACCAATATCGAAAGCTTAATTGCAGCGAGTTCTCCCGCCACACTGATAGCGACACCAATCCCTGCAAGCACCCAAATCGTCGCTGCTGAAGTCACACCGACGACGATGCCATCTTTGGCAAGCATTACACCTGCACCTAAAAAGCCCACGCCCGTCACGACTTGGCCTATGATCCGCGATGTATCGGTTACATCATTATTCAGTGAGTTCGACGCAGCGATAAACAAGTAAGTACCAAGCACGATTAAAGAAGAGGTACGAATACCAACGGGTTTGCCTCGTAACTGACGCTCTAAACCGACAATAAAGCCACATAAAATAGCGGTGCCTAATTCAGTCCAAGTAAAAGGGTCAATCGAGAATAACTCGGCAAGTGTGATGTTCAATGCTGTAAAAATCCTAACAGAAATAAGTGTAAATTAACGCCGCTATGCTAGCCCAATTTTCACTCATCACCTACAAAAATAATGCCTACTAGTAAAATTTAAAAAAACAACTTTAAAAACAGCATAAAAACAAAGTAAACCACTGATTTTTAAAACATTAAAATAATTTCAAATAATCATTGCACAGGCCTTGTTTATCCTTAATAATTGCTCACTTTTTGTTTAAACCCGCTGTGATAAATTAAACTCGGGTACTTACTTTTTAGGAACTCAATGAGCGACCTACTCGCTATCAGCATCTTAATTTTCTTTGGTGCTTTATTTGCTATGTCTGAGATATCGATTGCTGCTGCGCGTAAAATAAAATTACGCGTCATGGTCGACGAAGGCAGCAAAAATGCCGAAACCGTATTGGCTTTACAAGAGCAACCGGGGCGATTCTTTGCGATGATCCAAATCGCACTGAATGCCATTGCTATTTTGGGCGGTATTATTGGTGAGCAAGCGCTGGCTCCCTACACATCAGAGTTAGTGTCAGTGTTTTATTCTGGGCCTTTACTTGGGCAGATAAGCTTTTTGCTGTCGTTTTTTATCATTACGTCACTGTTCATCTTATTTGCCGATTTATTACCAAAGCGTATTGCCATGATCATGCCCGAAGCGGTTGCCATTCGTGTAGTGAATTTAATGAATATGGTAACACTCGGCCTGACGCCATTCGTACTCATGTTTAATGGTTTGAGTAACCTAGTCTTACGTATTTTCAAACTCCCCACTGAGCGAGAAGAAATCGTCACCACCGAAGACATCGTGGCGGTCATGGAAGCAGGCGCACAAGATGGCACTTTGCAGCAGCAAGAATACCATCTCATTGGCAGCGTATTTGAACTAGACAGCCTCACATTGCCAAGTGTGATGACCACTCGCGAGGCAATTATTAGCTTTGATTTAAGCGACGATAATACAGTGATCAGTGCCGCAATTCAGGCTCATCCGCATAACCAGTTTTTAATTTGTGATGGTAGCTTAGACAAGCTCAAAGGCTATGTTGAATCGAAAGATATTTTGCGTCAGTTGCTCAATGGCGAGAGTGTTCAATTAAGCGAAGAAATCGTAAAAAAAGACATACTTTATTTGCCTGATACACTCACGCTTTCAGAGGCTTTGAACGCCTTTAAAAGTGCGAATCAAACGTTTGCCGTGGTGGTCAATGAGTATGCGTTAGTGGTTGGCCTTGTCACTATGAAAGATTTGATCAGCAGTTTTATGGGCGACTTAGTCAGCTATAACTATGAAGAGCAAATTATTCAAAGAGACGCTAATTCTTGGTTAGTTGCAGGTAATACACCCGTAATTGACGTGATAAAACAACTAAATATCAATCATTTCCCAGATATGGATCAGTACGAAACCATTGCAGGCTTTTTGATTTATGTGATGAAACGCATTCCAAAACGTACCGATAGCTTTATTCACGAAGGCTTTAAATTTGAGGCCATAGATGTTGAAGGAGTACGTGTCGAACAATTGCTGATCTCACGCCTAACCGAACGACCAACTCAAACAACGACGGAAGAGCCTCCAGTCAACACAGATAAATAACTTTTCAGCTTACTCCCAACAAAGCAACCTTGTTGGGAGTTCTTATCTTATGCCTTAAACATGAGGTTATTAAGGCTTTTTGATTTTCTTCGGGTGTTTGCGATTCGGGTAACAAGTGGTGCAAATTGGGCACACTAAACCATGACAACTTCTTGCTTGGCAATGCTCACGGGCATAGTAGATAATCTGCAAATGTAAGTCGTTCCAAGTTTCTTTAGGAAATAAACGCTTTAAGTCTTTTTCGGTTTGCTCAACGCTGCGACCATTCGTTAAACCCCAGCGCTGCGCTAAACGATGTATATGGGTGTCGACCGGAAACGACGGTACACCGAATGCTTGCGCCATCACCACCCCTGCGGTTTTATGACCCACGCCCGGTAGCGTTTCTAAAATAGCCATGTCTTCTGGCACCACACCGCCATGTTGCTCAACTAATATCTCAGAAAGACGCTTAATCGCTTTCGACTTTTGTGGAGATAAACCACAAGGGCGAATAATGGCTTGAATGTCTTCGACACTTTGTAGAGCCATATCGAACGGATTATCAGCTAACTCCCACAATGCAGGCGTTACTTGGTTTACACGTTCATCGGTACATTGCGCCGACAATAACACCGCCACCAGCAAGGTGTATGGGTCTTTATGATCTAAAGGAATTGGCGGATTTGGATAGCGCTTTTGCAGCTCAGACAAAATATAATCAACACGTTCTTGTTTTAATAAGTTTTTTACTTCCACCATTTGCTCTTTTTGTTGGCACAACGTGGGAGCATTATAAAAGCTCTGGCAGGTTCATCAAGCAAGAGCGCTGCTTAGGTTGCTTCCAATTGCTTCTCTTTTATCTATAAAATACTTATGGCAGACTTACAGGTCAGATCTCTTAGAAAAAATAGGCAACGTCGTGCAATTTACCGGTACTGAAAACTACATCGCATCTGACTCTCTTAAGCTTGCAGTGAATGCGGCAATCACACTAGAAAAACCATTATTAATCAAAGGTGAGCCAGGTACAGGTAAAACCATGCTTGCCGAAGAGTTGGCAAAAGCACTCGATACCGAGCTTATTCAGTGGCACATCAAATCAACTACCAAGGCACAGCAAGGCCTTTATGAGTACGACGCTGTATCACGTTTACGTGATAGCCAACTTGGCGACGATCGTGTTCACGACATCAGCAATTACATTGTCAAAGGTAAACTCTGGCAGGCGTTTACCGCCGAAAAACGCCCAATTCTCCTTATCGATGAAATAGACAAAGCGGATATAGAATTCCCCAATGACCTGCTTTTAGAACTCGATAAAATGGAATTCTATGTATATGAAACACAAGAAGTTGTTAAAGCTAAACAACGCCCGATTGTGATTATTACTTCGAACAATGAAAAAGAATTGCCTGATGCCTTCCTTCGCCGATGTTTCTTCCACTATATCAACTTCCCAACACCTGAAGAAATGGCCAGCATCATTGATGTGCACCACCCAAATATCAAACAAGAGTTGGTGCAAACGGCACTGGGCGTGTTCTTCAACTTACGCGAAGTAAATGGCTTACGTAAAAAGCCATCGACCAGTGAATTGATCGATTGGCTTAAATTATTACTAGCCGAAGACATCGATGCTAAGACACTTCACGATAAAACGCACAAAGGCGGGTTAATGCCATTATTTGGCGCGCTGCTTAAAAACGAGCAAGATGTCAGCCTGTTAGAAAAGTTAGCATTTATGGCCAAGCGCGGTTAACCCCATGCTTATCGATTTTTTCTTCACCCTAAAAAGATATCGCGTAAAGGCCAGCTTGCGCGAGCTACTCGATTTAATTAACGCCTTAAAGCAACAAGTGGTGTTTGCCGACATTGACGGCTTTTATGAGCTTGCCAAACTGTGCTTGGTGAAAGACGAAACCCAATTCGATAAATTCGACCGCGCCTTTGCCGAGTATTTTGAAGGCGTTGAAAGCATCGATATTTTTAGTCAGTTACAACAACATAATCTGCCCAGCGATTGGCTAAGAAAAGAGTTTGAAAAACAGCTCAGTGAAGAAGAAAAAGCGCAGCTTAAATCACTCGGTGGCCTAGACAAACTTATGGAAACCCTTGCCGAGCGTTTGAAAGAGCAACAAAAGCGACATGCTGGCGGTAACAAATGGGTTGGCACGGGCGGCACTTCGCCGTTTGGTGCCTACGGCTATAACCCTGAGGGTATTCGCATAGGCCAGGGTGGTAACCGCCATCGTCGAGCTGTGAAAGTTTGGGACAAACGTCAGTTTAAAAACCTCGACCAAGATGCCGATATCAGCTCGCGCACCATGAAGCTGGCGCTCAAGAAACTGCGCAAATTTGCCCGCAGTGGCGAAAGTGACGAACTCGATTTAAACCACACTATCGCAGCCACTGCCAAGCAAGGCGGTATGCTCGATGTAAGAATGCAGCCGCAGCGTCATAATGCCGTTAAAGTGCTGATGTTTTTTGACATCGGCGGCTCGATGGACGATTACATTCACACCTGTGAAGAGTTATTCAGCGCTGCGCACAGTGAATTTAAGCACTTAGAGTTTTTCTACTTTCATAACTGTCTTTATGAACACGTTTGGCAAGACAATGAACGTCGCTTCCAAAACGTGCTCGACACCATGACAGTGATCAACCGTTTCGGTTCAGATTACAAAGTGATTTTTGTCGGCGATGCCACTATGGGCCCTTATGAAATCAACTACCCCGGCGGTAGCGTTGAACATTGGAATGAAGAGCCCGGCAGCGCCTGGTTAAAACGCATCACCAATCATTTTGATAATGTAGTTTGGTTAAACCCACAACCAGTAGATTATTGGCGTTACTATCATTCAATCGACATCATTTATGAACTAATGGATAAACGCATGTATCCGTTAACGTTAGATGGCATTGGACAGGCAATTAAGGCGCTGGGTTAGTCCGGTTCCCTAGCTGGCAACAAGTCTTCTAAAAAGAACGCCGAGAGTTCTGAACGACCACTGAGGCCTGCTTTTGCATAGATAGACATAGACTGGGCACGGGCAGTTTTTTCGCTCGTGCCTCTAAGCTCAGCAAGCTCTTTTAAACTCATGCCTTTTAACAATAAAAACGCCACTTCTCGCTCTGCGGGGGTGAGCTGCCAAAGGGTTAATTGCTCATCAATTAAAATCGATAAACCATCTAAATAGGTTTTAGATTTCTCGCGCCACAATTCGGCCTCTGCTCGATAATCTTTCGCCAGTGCCCGCTCAGACTGTAAGTCTTGTTTAAGCTGAACAATGTCTTTAAAAATATACGCAATACCAATGAGCGCCATAACCCCCGCGGCTCCCTCAATAACAAGATGCCACAGTGCCACACCTTCTTTTAAATCGGTAGAGAGATCTACTGCGATTAATACCGTAATTATTAACAAGGTAGACAGTAAAATCAGACGGTCTTTACGAGTCATAATACCAATCCTCTTAATTAAGAGATCCCTTATGAGGCAAGGAAAATTTGTCGATAACACCGCTCACGCGTCCTGCTATCGCCGAGGTACCTACATCCATATAGGCAAGGCGAAAGTTTTGCGATTTAGTAACTCTAAATAAGAAATTTTTAACGCAGTTAGCGTCAGTTTTAATCCCTCAAAATGATTGAGTATTATTGAGGGTTGGTATCACAACTCTATTCATGCTCATCATTTTCATAGTGCTCATCATGCGCTTTGTGCTCGTCAGTTTCAAACTCTGATAACTGCCAAGTTACCCCAAAAATTGAAGTTGTACGCGTGTGTGGATCAAATTGTGCTATCAAAGTCGTGGTAAATAGCAAAGTAGCCACCAAGCACAGCACGCCCAAAATGGTAAATGTGGCCACATGTTTAGTGTCATCTGATACCGACTTTTCACCGCTTACCATACTTTTACCTATGGGATCCCGATATTTAATGGTGTGCAGCACAATGCCACATAAATGCAATACCACCACCAGCATAAACGCATTGGCGCATAACTCGTGCACCTCTTCAATCACCTCATTAAATGATCCATTGGTCATCAAAAAGCCTGTTACACCTAAACAGGCCGCTAATAACATCATAGTGATTGCCGCCCAGCTCGAAGCAGGATTATGCCCCACTGAGTGCGAATTGCTGCCACTCAGTGCTCCTTTCAAGTAATGCATTAACGCGGATGGGTTTAAATTAAAATCAGAAAACTTGGCGTGTTTAGTGCCTACAAAACCCCAAATAACACGCCAGATAAGCGCCATGCACATGGTTGATCCTGCGATCATGTGATACGAAAAAGTGGCTTGCTCATCGTCTATGGTATTAGCAAGGGTAAAAGCAGTTAAAAAGCCAAAGGCAAAAAGCCAGTGAAACACTCTTGTGGGTAAATCATAAACGCGGATCATCGTGGTCGCTCCAACAGTAAAAATCGATATTGAAGATAAACATCAAAATCTAAAATTACATGGAGCAAATGTCTTAGACTGGCCTATTGGGCAAATGACCTATAAAAATTAACGAGCACTTTTATATAGTTAGCGGGTTGCGGGTTGCGGGTTGCGGGTTGCGGGTTGCGGGTTGCGGCAATAATAAGTCGCGTTAATGTGAGAAGCCACTTTGTAAGACTCATTATGGGCAAACAAAATCACTTCTCATTAGCTGGTGGCAGGGTGTTAATTAGTGGCGTTTTTTAACCCCATAGCGCACCATGTCTTTGCCGTTTTCGTAAACGTCTTGTGATACCCAGCGACCAAGTAAAAGCTGATGTTTATCATCTAATACCGCAACAAATGGGCGACCATTACTGTTATTGGTTGCTAAAGCAACCCCTTCAACATTGGTTAGTCCTAAACCACCGTTTTCAACCAATAATAAAAAAGCTTCAAGCTCTTCAAGTGTTTCAATGATGTCGTTTTCTTTAATCATGTTTTCATGCTCTAAATACTGAATGAGCATAGGATATCAGGTGTTTGCATAAGTATAAATTAGCAGGTGTTTTGAGTATGGATAAGAGCCTGTTAGCTGCAGGCTCTGTTTGAATGAAATACCGTTTACATCACCGTACAGTCTTTTTGGTCAGTCACATAGCAGGTTTCTGTTACTAAGCATTTTTTATCACGACTACACCATTCAGTGATTTTCACACCACCGACAACTTGAGGAGTTGCTTGCAGGTGTAAAGCTGAATCTTTTGATAATGATTTTAGTGGCTTCTTTTGTAATTTTAATTTCATGTTTTTCCTTAAAAGTTTTACCCTTAGTGGGTTTAATCAAATTAAGTAAAGACTCTATAGTCGTCAATAGAACTTCACATCAAGTTACAAATTAAGCATCGACTAGCATCCCAGTACCGCCGAGCCTTACAAAGCACCGTCACCTGAAATCGCTCCGTGCCGCTTGATATTTTTTTGTTTAAAGATAAATTAATTTCTGCTGTACCAAATTCAGGTTCAGCTATGTTTAATAAAAGGAAATTAATTATGAAATGTAAGACATTAATTATCGCTGCTGCGACATTTATTATTACCACAGCTTCGGCTCAACAGGCTGTTGCGGCTTCAACACAACAAGCACAAGGTCAAACCTTCTACGAAGTGCTATGTCATGATGCAAATACAAATAGACTGATCTCAAGATACATTTGGGATAGCTATGACGAAGCGAAAATTGATTTAAGCACCTGTGAATTTATGGGTGGGGTTGGCAGCTTGAGTATTGGTCGACGATAAAAAAGTTAAGTCAGAACAATATAGAGTAATCACAAGGTATGTGGTTACTCTAAATAAGACCTAAAAGCCTTTTTCATTTTTCTTCGTTTCAAAGCAATACTTATCAACTGATTTTTGATGCGTTTTAAGTGCACTTTTATCCTGCTCTTCTATTGCTAATTTGTGGTCAAATTGCGCTTTCAAACAACGTTGTTTGAGTGCTTTATTCTGTTTATTCAATGCTTTGTTACTTTCAGCACAATGCTGTGAACCTGTAATTAAAAAGCAATTTACTTCAGGATCTGCACTGCATCCGCTGAGGGCTAACATAAATAAGATAACAAAGGTCGTCAAGCGGCTCATTTTTCATTCTTTCCTTAAAATTGATAATTGAGTTAAACTGAAAGTAATTCACATAAAGTATGTCATATGGCTTGCACGTAAACTGTTAAATTATGTACAAGCATGCTTTTAAATTTACTTCTCCTTATTATTAAAGGCCAAATCAAATGCACTTAGTGAAAGCATGTTTGATACTTTTACTAATAACAACACATTTTACCCAAGCACAGACACAGCCAATAAAAGCGTGTATTGACGACCACCCTCCCTATCAGGTGCTCGAGCCTTCGCCTTCTGGTGTGCATATTGATGCTCTGAGGGTACTTGCCACAGTGCTAAATAAAGAGATTACATTTATAAAGTCGCCTAATTTTGCCCGCTGTGTCGCTTTCTTAGAAAGTGGAGAAGTAGATGTCATTGCAGGTTTAAGTCCAACAACACCTAGAAAGCAGTTTGCGTTTTTCGCGCCTTTCAAAACAGCAGACCAATTACGTGTTATCTCAAAAAAACAAATTAGAGTTACAAAATATGAAGATCTGTACGGAAAAATTATCGGCGTCGCAAGAGGTGAAAGCTACTTCCCACGTTTCGATAAAGACACATCCCTAGACAAGATCTCAATTCAAAATGCCAGAGTGGGCTTTTCATTATTGCTCAAAGACCGCATCGATATTCTTATGGTCAGCCCCGAAAAGTTTGCTTCTCTATCAAAAGAACAAGACCTCTCGACATTATGGATTTCACCTATCTCGTTAGATAAAGCAAGAGCCAAAGAAACCTTCTTTGGCTTTAGTAAAAAGCATAAGCTTAATATGTCTAATGCAGAATTAATCAGAATCGTTGATAAAGCGTATGAAGCTGGCGCATTTAAGCCAATTTATTAAACCCTTTAACGCTGCGCTTCTTACCATTTAAAAAGGTACCTATAAATGTACTTCTTACAAAAAGGTGATAACTCAAAATAGACAAAACAAAAGTCACTAATATAGATACGTTGAATTTTATAAACACATTAAATGAAGTGTTGATTAAAACAAATTGAATAATCATCAAAATAGGAAGGTGAATAAGGTAAACCCAGTAAGAAGCATCTGAAAGGTAACGACTTAAATTGTTGGGCTTATTCAACCATTTGTAACCTGATAAATAGCACACCGCAGTCCAACTAAGAATGGCTAAGGTTTGCATCACAACTAAAAACGCATCGACTTCAACATGCACTACCCCGCCATTGTTTATAGCCGTAACCACATCTACTATCGCCAACGGAGCTGGCAAATGGGCAAAATAAAAGTAGCTGCTCACAACGGCAATAAGTAACAGATAAACTATTTTTTTTTCATACCTTCGGATCACACTATGGTGATGAAAAAGGCTTGCGCCAACCAAAAACAATACCCCATAAAAGCCATATGACCATAACTGAGGAAAAAGCTTATCTGGTGGAGGAAATGGGATCATCTGCTGCGACATAGAAACTCCAACAACAAAAGGTAACACCGCAATAAGAAAGATAGGTCGGCTTATAAAACCCATGATGGCTTGAAAACCACTTTGCCATTTAGACAGCAACCAAAACACACAACAGAACTGAAACAAATTAAATAAGAACCATAAATGCATGGTGCTGATAGTCGGCGATTCAACTAACTCGAACAATTCAAAAATGGGCGGGCGGTATTGCACAAAAGATGCAGCCCAAAATGAGATTGCGAGGGTTGAACCTAAAATTATGGGCAGAAATACCAGAAAAGGTAAAAACACCCGCTTAAAACGATTGAAGAGGTAGCTATTTTCTCCTCTTAAATTGACCAATAAAGCCCCACAAAAACCTGCAATAACAAAGAATAAGGGCATTCTGAATAAGTGTGTCCACTTCGCTATAAAATCAAATACTATATGGTTAGTCACATCAGACGTGAGCCAGATATTTTGAAATGATGCACCGTATGCAAGTGCCGCATGAAATACAATGCCGAGTAACAATGCAATGGTGCGAAGATTATCAATATAATGATATCGAGTATGTTTAATCATGTTTTCATCCTTGGTAGTTTCCATGAGTTTACCTCATTACAGGTACAAAATTATAAGTCACAACAAGTAATTCGCGTAACGAAATGTTTCGAGATGAAACACTAAAAAACGCGTTTTATCTGCTTGGTGAAGTCGATGACTTTAACGTACACTGCTGCAGTGCTTTAGTTACTAATATGAGGTTTCTGTGACGCAGCAAGAAAACAAACCAAGTGGATTTTTCAGTCAACTTTTATTCAATATCATAGTGCCCGTTATCATCCTGACTCGCTTTTCAGGTGAAGAACACCTCGGGCCAAGCCTAGGTGTTGCGGTAGCGCTTGCCTTTCCTCTAGGGTTTGGTCTTTGGGAATTAAAAAAAGTCGGTAAATTTAGTTTTATTTCTATCTTAGGTATCGTTTCTGTCTTATTGACTGGCGGGATCAGCTTACTAGAGCTCGATGTGAAATACATCGCTATTAAAGAAGCGCTGGTACCGGGCTTAATCGCAATTGCGATTTTTGTCAGTCAACACACTAAGTACCCGCTTTTAAAAACTATGTTGTTTAATCAAAATACGTTAGACGTGGCGCGCATAGAAAAAGCACTCGCAGAACAAGGTAACTTAGAAAAACTACCTAAAATACAAACTACAGCATCGAATATTTTAGGGGCTTCGTTTGTATTTTCTTCAGCGATGAATTACATCTTAGCCAAAGTGATTGTCGTGAGCCCAACTGGCACTGAGGCTTTTAACAATGAACTTGGTAGGATGACAGCACTCAGCTATCCAGTGATAGCTATTCCAAGCATGATTTTATTTTTTGTTGCACTCTATTATTTGCTTAACTCAATCAAAAAGCTGTCTGGGTTATCGCTAGAAGAGATGTTTCCCGATAACTAACTTCTCTTAAGATTAAGCTTTCATCTATGACGTGTATGAATTTTATTCACCCACGTCGTAGTTCGCCTATCTCCTTTTAAATTCAGCAACTTAGCAATCGCCTCTCTAAGTATATAACTCATACCAACCTTCACCTGTACCTAAAAAGATTAATTTCTGTATGCTAAACATCTGATATTTAAGTTTTTAAGGAAAATTATGCGCTCGCCATTTACCGCACTATGTCTGCTCTTATCTGCGACTTTAGCTAATGATTTGTTCGCACACGAAGTTCCACCCGCTTTACCCGAAGCTGTACAAGAAATATATCCAGCAGTTTATAAGAATAAGATTTGGGTTGCTGGCGGCATTTCTTCAACCCTGCCTGCAGAGCAAGGCAATATGACCGCCAAAGTACATTTTTGGTCAACCGAAGAAAAGCAATGGCAACAAGCCCCTAGCTTACCTGAAGGTCGACATCATACTTATCTTCAGGCAGCAGCAGGAAAGCTCTTTGCTTTTGGCGGCTTTATAAACTCAGCACAAGGGCAATGGCTGAATACAGCTGATGTGTTATTACTCGATGAAACAAAAAATACATGGATCAAAGTTGCCGAGCTCCCTATCCCTTTGAGTGAAACGGTTGGAACTGTTATCAAGGGTAAAATTCATTTGGCAGGCGGAAGAAGCCCACAAAAAAACCAAAATGGACAATGGCAACACAGTACGGATACCGCTGCTCATTTTGTGTTTAATCCTACAGACTATACGTTTACACACGCAAAACCGCTGCCAACCCCTCGCAATAGCGCAGCGACGGTAACAAGCAAGCATGGCTGGATAGTTATAGGTGGCCGACAAATGGGGGGAAGTAATTTGTCAGAAGTTTTACTTTACAACGCCAAGCTTGATACTTGGCAACCCTTAGCGCATTTACCTGAACCAAGAGCCGGACATGCAGCAACAATCATCAATGAGAGTATTTACGTGTTTGGTGGTGAACATCACAGCGGCGTTTATCAAAATATTCTAAAATATGATTTAAAAACAGATGCTTGGCACAGCATATCAAAGTGGCCAGCGGCCCTTCATGGTTTAGGCTCGGTAACGCTTAATGGCACACCATGGCTGATAGGGGGTGCACGTCATAGTGGCTTAGCTAACACAAGTAATGCACTGCTTGATGCCAATAAAGTGATAACGCCTCAAAAGTTATAGTCAGGATATTGTTAAGTTGTATTTTTTTCATTTGCCAAAGTACGCTTTTTACCGATAATTTTTTTAACGTTTTATTTACAAGGAAACATTATGAAACTACAAATCAAAAAGCAGTCACTTAAACAACTTTCACAAAAATCTTTGAGTAATGACCAAACAGCAAAAATTGCTGCGGGTTACTTCACGCCAGATCCATATTCTTGGCAAATGTGCCCGACTCACCCTGCGCTTTGTCAAAGTGCGCAAATCACGCAATGCTGGAAAGATTAAGGCATAGCAACTCAATATCTCATATTAATTATGATGATTAAATTTAAATTAATGAAAATTTAGAATCGTGCAGTAGCACGATTCTTTTATTTCTCCCGCCCCTTCCTAACCCATTCTCCTGATATCAAAAAGTACCTTTATTAGAAAAATTCATTTTCCAAACTCATATAGATGACGGTAGGTTATTTACAATTATTTTACACAAGGTATATCAAGGATTGATGGTCGTACTCTACCTTGTCTTAATCAAGCCTAAAGTCTGGTTTGTCGTTTTTACTCCGAATTTAGGCAGTTAACTCGTCTGCAAATTATTGCATGGCATTAAAACAACAAAAGGAATTAATAACATGTTGAAAACATCAAATACCCTAGTTGCAGCAGTTGCAATGGGCCTTTCATCACTCGCTTCAGGCAGTGCCTTAGCGAGCTCTGGTGACCTTATGGTTAACCAACCAAGTGGTGTCGTTGTCGGTTATTGGCATAACTGGTGTGATGGCGCAGGATACAAAGGCGGTAATGCACCTTGTTTGACGCTAGAGCAAGTAAACAGCCAGTATAACGTCGTCAACGTCTCATTTATGAAGGTGTATGACCTTGCTGAGGGGCGTATTCCGACTTTTAAACTCGACCCAAAAATTGGGCTATCCGAGCAAGACTTTATTGCTCAAATTGCGAAATTGAATAGCCAAGGTCGCAGTGTATTACTTGCGCTAGGTGGCGCTGATGCATTAATTGGCCTAAAAACCGGTGACGAACAAGCATTCGCAGATGAAATTATCCGCTTAACTGATAAGTTTGGCTTTGATGGTTTAGACATCGACCTTGAACAAACAGCAGTTACTGCTGACGATAACCAAACCGTGATCCCTGCGGCACTGCGCCTTGTAAAAGACCACTATGCTGCGCAAGGCAAAAACTTTTTGGTGACTATGGCACCCGAATTCCCCTATTTAACACAAGCGGGTAAGTACATTCCTTACATCACTGCATTAAATGGTTATTACGATTGGATCAACCCACAGTTTTACAACCAAGGTGGTGACGGCGTGTATGTTGATGGTGTGGGTTGGATAGCGCAAACCAACGAATCGCTCAAGCAAGAGTTTATTTATTATATGTCTGACTCTCTTGCGAACGGGACTCGTGGCTTCCATCAAATCCCGCACGATAAACTGGTTTTTGGTATTCCAACCAACAACGATGCTGCGGCATCGGGCTATATTCAAAACCCAAATAACCTGTACAACGCGTTTAATCAGTTAAAACAGCAAGGCCAGCCACTTAAAGGGGTGATGACTTGGTCGGTAAACTGGGATATGGGTACCAACGCAGCTGGTACAGCCTACAACCAAAGCTTTATTAAAAGCTATGGCCCATTTATTCATGGTCAAGTAATCGATCCACCAAAGAATGCGCCAGTATTCAGCGGTGTGAGTAATGCGCGTGTTCGCCAAGGTGATGTGTTCGATGTACTCGCAGGTGTCAGTGCTACCGACAAAGAAGATGGTAACTTAACCAATAACATTATCGTTTCAGGCAATGTCGATACTTCAACAACAGGCCAATACGTATTGGTATATAGCGTCAGTGATTCAGCAGGTAACGAAACCAAGGCGACCAGAACAGTAGAAGTGTATAGCAACAAACCTGCGTTTAGTGGTGTAAGCGATGTGCAGATAGCGGTCGGCTCAAGCTTTAATGCGCTTGCAGGTGTTACGGCAGTTGATGAAGAAGACGGTGATTTAACAGCGAATATCACGGTTACAGGCAGCGTTGATACAAATACAGCAGGGCAATATCAACTGACTTATAGTGTGTCTGATAGTGCGCAGCAAACTACGACGGTCGTTCGCACAATTACCGTGTCTGATGCCTCATGCGCACAGCCATGGGATCGCAATACCGTGTACTTAGCCAATCAACTCGTAAGCCACAAAGGCGATATTTATAAAGCAGGTTGGTGGACGAAAGGCGAAGAGCCTGGCACAACAGGTCAATGGGGAGTTTGGCAGTTAGCGAATAACGCTTGCCAGCTATAACTAAATAACCAAAGTTAAGGCTAATTGGCCTGTTTATTAAGCCATTCATAGTGCTAAGTTTTACTATGGATGGCTTGTATAAAGCAGCTAATTTAGGTACAACCAATTAACCTTTTTTTAATAAGCATAATCAATGTCTTCAAATATTTACGTAAAACTTCTGATAGGATTGGCAGCTTTCAATTTATGCTACTTTTTGATTTCAGCTTTTACTGAACATCCATACTCAATCTCTACTGCAATTTCAGTGTCTTGTGGCATTGCGTTCGCTTCATTTCTTTCAAAAGTAAGCGCAGCTAAAAAATAATAAATGCTTTTCAGAATATTCAGGTGTTGAGCAATCAGAGTTGAAAGCATCGCACTCCCAACTCTGAGCACTCTCGAGTGAGACTAGGACGCTTTTGAAAACTGCTCGTTAGAGTGTGCCGAAGATACGTCATCCGATGCGACTTCTGCATTAGCTGCATCACCCAAAATACGATGGGTGATGGTACCCGCTGTCATTGAACCTGATACATTCAACGCGGTACGCGCCATATCAATCAGTGGCTCAATAGAAATAAGTAAGGCCGCTATCGTCACAGGTAACCCCATTGCTGGCAATACAATCAAGGCTGCGAAAGTTGCACCACCGCCAACGCCAGCAATACCAAACGAGCTAATAGTTATCATCGCAACCAATGACACAATAAAAGAGAAGCTCATTGGGTCAACCCCTACGGTCGGTGCAACCATAACCGCTAACATCGCAGGGTAAATACCCGCACAACCATTTTGACCAATGGTTGCGCCAAATGACGCTGATAAATTTGCTATGGCAGGTGGCACATTTAATTTGTTGATTTGCGTTTCAACATTAAGCGGTATCGTTGCGGCACTGCTTCGCGAGGTGAAAGCAAAGGTCAATACAGGCCAAATCTTTTGAAAATATTGTTTTGGGTTTACACCAAACATGCCCACCAGCAGGCCATGCACCACAAACATTAATAAAATAGCGACATAAGACGCAACGATAAACCCAAGTAAATTCAGAATGTCAGTAAGGCTAGAAGTCGCAACCACTTTCGCCATCAAAGCCGCTACACCATAAGGGGTCAGTGAAATCACCATTTTTACCAGTCGCATAACCACGGCTTGTAATGTTTCAACAAAAGTACGAATAGGTGCTTCTAACTCTTCACGCTCTTGCATCACTTTGCGTGCTGCAATGCCCGTTAAAATGCCAAAGATCACTACGGCGATAATCGACGTAGAGCGGTCCCATGCGAGATCTTGGAAAATATTCGTTGGAATAAAGCTCACCAGCATTTCGGGAATTGATAAATCACTGACTTTTTCCATTCGCGTTTCTAAGTCAGCAAGTCGAGTGGTTTCGCGTGCGCCTTCTGTCAGCCCCTCTGCGGTGAGACCAAAAAGCTGTGTAATAGTGATACCAATCAATGCAGCAATCATAGTGGTGATTAAAAGAATTGAAATGGAGATACCACTGATTTTGCCAAGAGCCCCTGACTTATCTAGCTTCACCACCGCGGCTATCATCGACACCAACACCAGTGGCATGATGATCATTTTAAGCAAACCGACATAGCCACTGCCGACCACATTGGTCCAAGCTAAGGTTTCTTGAATCGCAACGTGCCCTTCACCTAAGAAAAATTGCAGTGCTAAACCAAACACACTACCTAGAGATAAACCGATTAATACCAACCGAGAGAGTGGTGCCTCTTTTTGTTGTATTTTAAATAGCGCCAAGAGTATTGCTGCAAAGACAGCCAAACTCACCATAGCAATGAAAGACATAGTGTTAACCTATTAATACTGTTACTAACTTACAGACCTGAAAACCGACTGAATCAATTCATCGGTTAAGACGAAAACTTCTTATACGAAGGAAAACTCAAATTAGAAGATAATTTTTAAAGCTTTTACTCAACGCAGCACAGTAATAAATTATTGTCTTCGAGAAAAGATTGAATCGGAATGAGATATATTTTCGAGTTATGACATTGCTTAAATAGTAATGCTTGTCGCATTGTCTCTCACTGTTTTAGCCACTCAAGCTCAGGTATACTCCTGTGCAGTATTAACTCTCTGTCTTTTTGGTTCATTTATGAAGAAGCTTTCAAAAGTACAACAAAAGCAACAAGCCTTAGTTTTACAAATCGCTGATATGATCGAAGCGCAAGGTCGTGAAGAAATTCCAGGCATGCTGCAATGCTGGTTCGATGTGGAATACCATTTATTTCCAGGCTCGCTGTTATTGTGCTTTCAATTTGAAGATGAGCAATCGCTAGAAGCAGCAAAACCAGATTTATTAAAATGGCAGAAACGCTTAAGCGCAGCCATGCTAAAGAAAGGCGTGATCTTAAAAGATATGCGCAAACACTTAACCTTTACACTATTAGGTCCAGAAGATTAACGGCACAGAAGAATCAAAGTAAAAGCCTCTATTTTGACTCAAAATACTTAATCGCAAAAACTAATCAGGCTCACTTTTCAGTGAGCCTGATTAAATCCCATTCTTACCCCTGAGACATATAATGCTCATACCAATAGCTTTCACTCACTAAATCTTCCATCGACTCAAGCCTATCGATAAACGTTAGACCATCTAAGTGATCGATTTCATGTTGAAAGATACGTGCAATAAAGCCCGTAAAGGCGGTTTCATGCTGTAGCCCTTGCGCATCGTGATATTTTACTGTCACAGTTTGATGCCTAGGCACTAAGCCTCGCATACTCGGTACACTCAAACAACCTTCCCAGCCTTTTTCTGTTTCTTCACTGGCAGCGATTATCTCGGGGTTGATGATGGCAGTAGGGGCCATTAGAGGTGCGTCGGGGTATCGTGCATTAGGCTTTGAACACATAATAAAAATACGCAAGCTGTGATAAATTTGTGGCGCAGCTATCCCGACTCCACCAGCCTCTTCCACCGTAGACATCATGTCTTTTATCAAGTTTTGACATTCGTCGCCGAGAATATCTTCTACAATTTGCGCTTTTTGTTTCAACACTGGTTGACCTAGCTGAGCGATACCGGGGGTTAGCTTATGAGCGATTGAATGCATAAAAACTCTATTTTAGAAACTCGAAGATCATTTTTAAATAAAACCTACAGTGACTTTCTATGATAAATACTAACTATATCAGAAAGCTACTTTACCCAAAGGTAATATCATTAGTGGCATTGAAATTAATTAACATATGAGATAGGTTATTTTTAGTACCGATTACAAAGTCATAAAGAGTATGTATGGAAACATTATTTATAAAGGGAGGTATTTTTATGTGGCCTCTCTTAACGCTGCTTGTTGTTTCATTAATCATCTTAGTTGAACGAAGTATTTACTGGATAAAAGTTAATACTGATAAAAATTTAACTTACAGAACAACTTTATTGAATTCACTCCACATTAAAACAGCCGCAAACGGTATAAAAGACAGAGCTATCATACTTGCAGAACAATCGCAGAAAAAGAAAATCCTCTACAATGAAGAGATTGAGAATCATTTAAAGTCAACATTCATGAAGAATAACCGCTTCATGCGTTCTCTCGACGTTATCACTAGTGTAGCCCCGCTGTTTGGGATCTTAGGCACCATCTGGGGGATCATCAGCTCTTTTAATCTGGCGGGCTCATTTACAGATTTAGAGCCAGCGACAGCCATGGTAGGCATGGCAGAAGCCTTTATTACAACAGCCTTTGGGTTAATTGTCAGCCTTTTCTCTCTTTTTACATATAGTTACTTCCAAAGTATTTCCGAGAAAAACTTAGTTGAAGAAGATATGTTTCTCACCAATATGAAAGTAAAGCTAGATGGAACTGTCTAAATACTCAAAGCCAAATAGACCTGTAAACTTACTACCGCTTATGGATGTGATTTTCTTAGTGCTCGCGGTATTCTTTTACTTAATGTTGTTTATGGTGAGACATGAAGGTATGAAAGTAGATTTACCTAGTGCTGACAACTCACAATCTAACACGCAAGTATTCAAATCAATAAGTATTGATAGTGATAATAACCTATTTTTTGATAAGCAAGCTGTAGAGTGGGCACAGTTGAGTAAAAAGGTTGTCGAATTAAAGTCAACCCACAAAGATGACATTGTCATTTACATTGCCGCTGATAACAAAAGCCAATATGAATACTTCGTAAAAGTACTCGATACTTTAAAAAGCAATGAGATTTTCAATGTTAATATTGAAACGTCTGGATCTAAATAATGATTCACACCGCTTAATCATGGCGGTAACAATAGTCATGGTCGTAACCATCATGTTTGTTTCGCCATGGATGTCTTCTTCAAATGAACGACACAATTTCAGTTTCAAAAACACACTTAATTCTCTTTTTTCTCGACCTGCACAAGCCTCTGATTTCAGTTTATCGCAATTAACCTCCGCAAATAATTATAAATCAAATATCAATTTACTTACTCAGAAAGACAATGTATTAAAAGTGAGTATAGGCAATAAAAACAGCACCGGAGAGCAAGAGTCAGAAACAGAAAGTATAGACAAGTTCAAGGCCTCAAAAGGCCATGGCAAAGCAGAAACAAATCAACCTGCCCAGCTCAGCAAGAGCTCATTACCTACACCTGAATCTATTTTAATCTCTGGTGCTCTTTCAACCGAGTTAGTTTACCAAAATTTAACTGTAGGCGCGCCTCCAAGCTATAGTTATAAAGCCAGAAAGAATGAACTTGAAGGGAAAGTAGTTATCAAGTTATTAGTCAACAAGCACGGTCTGATCGACCTTATTACTATGACGAAGTCTTCTGGCCATAAAACGCTTGATGATGATGTGCTTAAAGCGGTAAACCTCTGGATCTTCGATACAAATGCAATAGGCCACAAAGCCAAAGAATTTATGATCGAGTTCAACTTCTCTTTAAACTAGTTGCAGGATTTAATTTGAAACCAGCTCTCTTCTATTGAGCCATATTCAAGTTAACCACCGTATAAATACTAATCTAGCTTTTTGACTGCCTCAGTTCACCCTAATTTATACCAATCACGCTAATTAAGTGATCTATTTTGAGGATTGGTATTAGCCCCTTTTAATTCCATCTAAACAGATTTTACAGTAAGCTTCTTGATTCTGTTTAACCCCAAACCAAAGGTAAATGTTTTGAGTAAAAGAATTGAACCTGAGCTGCCTAGTATTATGCCCGATTTAGACCAGGTTAAAGACTTTAAGCAGTCTCAAGCACCATCGAATCACAAAGCGCCTGCATTTGACAAAAGCGAGACGGTTAATCAACAACCCGCTAAATCAAGTAATACTGCATTATGGCTTTGTATCGTTTCAATCATTGGCTTTTCAATTGGCGGTTATACACTTCACCAGCAAAACTTAAAAACTCAGGCGAAACTGTTTGCCTCTGAGCAACGAATTCTCGAACTTGAGCGAGCTTTGTCTGCTACAGGTGAAGAAATGGGTGAATCTGCAGGCGCCATCAAAGCAAAGCTGAATGCCATTACCGAGCGTACCGATGAGCTTTGGACACAAATGGATAAGCTATGGGCATCAGCTTGGCGACGCAATCAGTCAGAAATTAAAAAACTGCGCGAGCAAACAGCAGCACTAGAGAATTCACAATCACAACAAAATAAAACACAATCTAATACAGCCTCTAGTATTAAGTCATTGTCAGATAACCAAGCTGATATGACGTTAAAGCTCTCTCTTTTACAAGAGCAATTAGATGATGCGCAATCAATCAAAAGTCAGTTAACTGCATTGAGTTCAGATATAGATAAACTAAAATCTCAAGCACAAACCAGAGATTCAAAACAGTTAGAAATTGGCGGCAGCATCGCACAGCTTGAAATGACGCAAAGTGCCCTCGTTGAGCAACTTGAGCGCCTTGAAACTAAACTTGCATCTGCGCCAAGCAAAACTCAATCGCAGCAAGCACTTAATTAATGAGGAGGCTGAAGCTATTTCAGCCCCCGATTTTTACAAGTCTCCTACTCGTTATTTACGCCGTCTGAGGCGTATCTAACTCGCCAGTTCGCTAATTATCGCGTAAACTTAACGGCTAAAGTTAATATTGATGAAATTGCGAGTTTCCTCGTTTATCAATGCCCCTACTCGACCAGCTAACGGCTGCTTGAGTCCTTGTTTGCTTGAAGGCAATTATGAAAAAAACATTTGAACTAACTCACCCTAAAATCAAAATCGCACGCCGTGTTGACGCGGTTAAGCATGAGCTAAAAAAGTATGTAAAACGCGAGCGTAATAAAAAGCTACCTGCAGGCGTTGATTACTGGGACTTTGACTGCAAATTCGGCAACACTGAAGCTGAAGCCGAAACTGTGCATTTATCACAAATCAATAAACTGATTGATAAAACACAAGATGAGAACTTAACGTCATTTTATGTTGAGATCTTAGCAAAGCCTGGTTTTAGAGAATCAGCAGACTTTGCTGATTTCGACGACGAGTAAATAGCTAAACTGGTTTCTTAGCTAATAAAATCTCCTACTGAACTGATTTATCATGGCTATGATATAAATATCAGTTCAGTTTATTTTTCACTTTGCTTTTTATTCTTATTCCTTACCTCTGCAAATCAAGTAAACGCCACTTAAACTCACCTAAAGTATAAAACCCCCTGAATTTGTGTTACCCATAACAAATACTCAAAGTTAGCAAACATTATCAAACGGCTTTGCATTACCTTATCAATGTCGCTGAACAATCACCTTAAATTAGATTTTGAGTGAAACCATGAACCATAAACTTGTTACCAAAAATCAGTATGAGCAACGCCTGCTTAGAGTTATCGACTACATCTATGAACATGTGGATGGCGAGCTGGATGTCAATGCACTTGCTGATGTGGCCTGTATGTCTAGTTATCACTTTCATCGTATATATCGTGAATTTGCCGGAGAGACCATCAATGTTACGGTAAGAAGAATGCGGTTATTAAAAGCAGCGGCGTATTTAGTGCGTAGTGACTTGTCTCAACAGCAAATTGCAAAACAGGTTGGCTATGGCAGTGTTGAAGCTTTTAACCGGGCGTTTAGTAAACACTATCAAGAAACACCAAACCAATATCGTGCAGCAAGAGCTGATAAGCAAGTGACCGTGCTTTATCCAAAATCAGATAAGGAATACAAAACCATGTACCAAGTTGAACAACAAACAACGCCCGCACTTTCATTAATCACCATTGATCACAGCGGTGACTATATGCAAATAGGCCAAGCATTTGAGAAGCTCTCAATGATGGCCGGCAAACTAGGTTTAATTAACGATAAAACACGCTTTTTTGGCATTTACTATGATGACCCTAAAACCGTTAAAGCGGATGAGTTAAGGTCAAAAGCCTGTATTACGGTTGATTTAAATACCCTCCCAGAACAGCATGAATTTGAAGTCATGAGCATTCCCGCTTCTAACTCTGTGTCTTTGCTATTTAAGGGTGATTACCCTGAACTTGAAAAGCCTTATGACTGGTTGTTTGGTGAATATTTACCAAGTAGCCAATATCAATTAAAAGACTTTCCACCGTTTGAAGAGTACTTAAACGACCTGCGAGAAGTAGCCCCGCAAGACCTGCTTACGCGTATTTATTGCTTGGTAGATTAAGTTACGGCCTTTTAGATTAAGAAACTGCATGCCTTGGTTTAACATAAGGCATGCAAATTAAGCGAGCTCCACTAAAGTAGACTTTAAGGCTCTATATCAAGCCCCTGCTTGGCGTAAATAAACCTGCTTTCTTATGCATCACGCTAGATAAAACGCGCTGTAAAACAAATACTGTGAATAACTGAACAACCAGCATACTGATAAGTAACAAGCCTCCTATATAAGCAAAGAGATTTGGCGCTTGCATTAAGGTAGTCATTAAAGATTCTTGATAATAAAAAAACCACTGATTATTTGCAGGAAATACCCATTCATGCACCTGATAAAACACAGCTTCAAAGCCTATTAATGCAACCAATACTAAACCCATTATCAGTGTACATAACATAATCCAATAGACGTCTTTTACTCTCAAACACACCGTTTTTTGAGCCCTTGTTTGGCGTTGGAATGACAATAAGAACAGTAAAACTGAGATAATAAACGCAGCATAGCATGCTGTTTGAATGTTATTTAACAACACCGCGACATCGTATAAGTGTTGTACCTCAGCGTCATGTAATAAGGGTTTACTCAGGTACGAACCTTTGGGGATATATACTATCGATTGTAACGCAGGTTTAACTTGCTCTAGTGGGAGATCAATACTCTGAGCTATCTCTTCAAAGAACTGCATATGCTGAGCTTGAGTGGTCGATTCAAACCCAGAACGATATTGGTTTTGCGGGCCATACTTTGCGATAGTCTTATCAATTTCTAGAGCGAGATACCAAACCGGGTAGGCAAAATTAACAGACGATATAGCCTGCCAAGATACAATAAAAGCGAGTGCGAGAGATAAAAACAGCGCACTCAATGTGGTTAGGACGCGCATTGAATTCCTTGTAAAGCAAACTTTTGTTTGGTCGTTTTATAAAAAGCTTTGTACCACACTCAACACATGTATTCACTCACTCGCACAAAGTGAGTGAACATTTCTTTGCAATCAAATGCTAATTCTTGCCTATTTGCCCCAACTCCCCTGCTTCATACTTAGCCACCACATCATCTATTTCTTTTTGCGTTGTCATGGCAAATGGACCTTGTTGAACAAACGCTTCTTTGATCGGCTCCCCCGACATCACAACAAAGTGACTTTGTTTAGAAACTGCTCCTCGCACCGTTAATTGTTGTAACTGCTCAAAAGTGAGTGCAATTGATGAGCCTTGCTTTAAGATTGTCCAATGGCCGCCTAACTGATACTCAATATCGCCCTCTACGGCATATAGCCATGTGTTAAACCCGCTTTGTACTTGATGCGTAAACTGTGCACGGTTATCAGCATAACCATCTAAGATGGTCACAGGCCAAACGGCATTGTCTTGTGAAGAGCGTCCATTACTTTCTCCTAACACCAAACGAATTCTATAACCTAGCCCCTCAAGAGTTGGCATGTCTTCTCGCTTTATATGCAGTGAACTTGGTGCTGCATGTTTTAGCTTTGCAGGTAGGTTTACAAAAACCTGTAAGCCATGAATTTTAGCCCCCGGTCTTGGCGCTTCATCATGAATTGCGCCGCTACCGGCATTGAGCCAATATAAATCACCCGCTTCAATATCAAAATCATTACCCAACGAATCACGGTTATTAAACTTTCCTTCAGTATCTTCAAACAGTACTGATACTGCTGAGATACCAGCATGAGGATGTGCGCCAAAAGTGGGTACTGTCATCGTATAATGGTCTGCCATGATCAAGGGGTCCATCACACCGTTAAATTGCTTATGGCGAAAGCCTAAACCGATAAAGCCTTCGCCAATATTAAGTGGGTTACCTGTCACTGGTGAGAAATCAATTGTTTCATTTTTGTTTTCATAAGTCGTCATTTTACTATTTCCTGTTGAATTCTTTGCGTTGAAATAACTATAACAACTTGGAATTGGCACAAAAACAGATAATAATCGGACTTATTGTTCCATATTTAGAACAACCTAATATATTCATGAAACTAGATCTCAACGACTATTACTACTTCGTGCACGTCGTAGAAAAGCAAGGTTACACAGCTGCGGCTACAGCATTGCAAATGCCAAAGTCTCGGTTGAGCCGACACGTAGCACAGCTTGAAGCCCGCCTAGGTGTTAGACTTCTGCAACGCACTTCTCGACATGTCGCGGTGACACAAGAAGGCCTGCACTTCTATGAGCATGCTCGTAAGCTCGTAGATGCCATGGAGCTGGCTGAGTCTGCCATGAAGAATACCCAAGGTGAACTCTCTGGCAACGCTGTGATCAGCTGCTCAACCGGAGTTGCTCAATACGCTCTAGGGGAGTTATTGATTGAGTTCGCCGAGCAACATCCACAGGTAAAAATAGAACAGCGCGTTTCAAACAGCATGACCAACCTGATCGCTGAAGGCGTCGACTTAGCAATTAGAGGCCACAGCACCGACCTACCCGACTCAAGCTTGATCCAACGTTCTATTGCGCGAGTCGACTGGGGGCTATTCGCTTCTCCCGCTCTGTTAGAAAAAGTGACACCATTAAGGGATGCTACCGACTTGGCTCACCTCAACTTCTTAAAGGTCGGTCGCTTTAATCAAGCTAGTACCATTAACCTCATTGATGATAAAGGCCAAAACACATCGCAAACGGTCATAGCAAAACTTTGCTCTGAAGATATGAGCACACTCAAGCGCGCAGCCATTGCTGGGCTGGGTGTTACCTCACTGCCAAATTATGTCTGTAAATCAGAGCTTAAAAGTGGAGAGCTTGTTCCAGTATTGCCTGAATACCTAACACAAGCAGCGAATTTAAGTTTAGTGATGCCATCAAGACTTGGTGTTCCAGCCCACATTAAAGCATTAGCCGACTTTATTCGTGACAAGCTACCCAGTGTGATGAATTGATAACTAAACCTAAGTGATACCTCTGTCATAATCTTTAGACATACTTTTAAGTGTTGCTATTAGACCGTGACTTCATTCACCGAGCAATGATCTATGTTAGGCTTTTGCAAGTAGAAACTTACATCAGCACAGATTATGTTCTTTGATATTTCAACCTAGGATCTTCAGCTTGAATATATATACCCAGCAAGAAATAAAACAACTCGTCGTATTTGATCTTGATAGAACTTTACTCAACAAACACTCGCAACTAACACCATTTACGCTTAAAACTCTTCGCGAAATGGACAAGCGAGGGATTCATTACACCATCGCCACAGGCAGAAGCTTTTTATCTGCAGAAGACATCATTAAAGATCACACATTTCCTCTGCCACAAATTTATACCAATGGCGTTGTTACTTATTGCCCGACACAGCAGCGTTTTAGCTTTGATAATTGTTTAGGCCTCGATGAAACATTAGCTGCAACTGAAATAATGATATCAAACTCTGCGCACCCATTTATTAATGCACTGGACGACCAAGGAGAGCGCATTGTTTTTCACGGCGAATATAAAAACCGATTTGAACAAGCACTGTTAGAGCAATTTGGGTTATCACCAAAAACGCGCATGTTGCCTTTAAGCAAGTTGAATCACGACTTTCAAATTACTAACATCAGTATGATTGGCCCCCGTGATGAAGTTATTTCAGTTCACAACACCATTGAAGCACTCAACCATTTAATCGCTTATTCAGGGCAAGCCATAGAACATGAGACATACCGCTGGATAGATGTGCATCATGCAAAAGCCACCAAGGGTACTGCAATCGCTAAATTAAAAGAAATGCTCAATATAGAATCAATCATTTGTTTTGGTGATGGTGACAACGATTTAAGTATGTTCGAAATTGCAGACGAATGTTACGCACCTGAAAATGCTAATATTGAGAATAAACAAGCAGCTACTGCTGTGATTGGCCATCATAACGAAGATGGGGTGGCGAAGTTTTTAACTGAACGTTTTTCACTATAAAGCGTACGGTAATTTAGGCTAAAAAGCCGTAACTAGCCCCTATTTTTGCTACTTTGGCTGGTAATATCCTGTTATCCTAAAAGGAACTTGAATAATAATAATTCTTATGGAGTAAGAATGTGAAAAAACTACTTTTAGCAGCAGTCACCGGGACCGCTTTTGCCTCTGGCGCATATTTTGTTTCTACTCAAAACAATTCATACACCCCATTACCACAATTAGATTATGTACCTGCCGATACTGTCTTTTTTTGGTCTCAGCTAGAAGGGTTTCCATACCTTGAATATCTAGACGTATTGCCTGAAGCATTTAAGAACACACATCAATTTGATGATCTGGTCGAGCTGATGCAACAAAGCGATACCTCTAGCAATGAGCGTTTCTTCGTTAGACTTATGGAAAGTTATACTAACAGCTTAAATTCTTCAGAAGCCTTTGCAAACACTTGGGGCGCTGACAATGACTTTAAAATGTTAAGTTATTCAGTGGGGCTTCTGCCTGTCGGCAGAGCGAAATTAGCCAATGTTGAAACCTTTGTACAAACGATTAAAACAGCCGCAGAACAATCTGGTGTGCGTTATGAAACGGCTGAATTAGCTGGCCTGCCTATTACCCGCTTTTTTATCGAGCAGGGAGATAAAAAGCTATTTGATATTGTTGTCTCAACCAAAGGTGATTGGGTCACACTCACTTTAGACACGGCCTTTAATACCGAAGAAGACTTAAAGGTGGCACTGGCAGCCACAAAACCTGCAAAAGCACTCAGTGAAACGAATCGCGTTGAACAATACATTAATGACTATCAGTTAGATGGCCAGTCACTCGCCTACCTTGACACAACTCTACTAGTTGATGCCCTTACTGCGAAAAACCCACAAAGCAATACCACAAGAATGCTTGATGGTTTGCTTGGTTTATTAGGGAGTGAAGACGACCTCGCCCTCATCCGAAATGAAGCTTGCCAACAAGATTTTGCTGATATGGCTAGTAATTGGCCTGCGATTGTATCCGGTACACAGAAAGTTGAAATCACACATAACTATGCTGATATTCAAGTATCTACTGTATTCGCATCGACAGACAAGAAAGTGCTTGATGCGATGAGCAACGCTCGCGGTTTTATCCCTGAGCACGCAAAAAATATGGGAGAGGCGATGATTTCTTTTGCATACGGCCTCAATGCGTCGAAAATTTCCCCTATGGTTAATACAGTGTGGGCACGTTTTGCTTCGGCTGAATTTAGTTGCCAACCTCTCGTCGCAGCGCAAGCGCAAAGTAAAGACGCAAACCCTGCGGCACTCGCAATGATGACCGGCATGCTTGGCTCTTTAAAAGGTGTCAGTTTAAGTCTTTTTGATGTCGAAATTGTGGAGCATGCACAAAACCCAGGGCAACCTGATTTCAAATCACTCAATGTACTTGCGACAATTTCTGCCGATGATGCTGAAGCTTTATTTAATATTGCTAAAAGCTTCGAACCTACACTCGCAGGAGTCACCTTACCTACAAATGGCTCTGCGATTGAAGTAAATGAATTTCTTCCTGCTGGCTATGAGTTAGATGCACCAATCTACCTTGCATTAAAAGGTAATCATTTAACTTTTTACACCGGTGAGCAAGGCAAAAAGTTTGCTGACACTTTAACTAAACAAACCGTTGAAGCAAACGGCATGATGGCATTTTCAATGAATTCCGATAAATTCTTTAAAGCACTCTTAAAGGGCGCCGAAATTGCAGGTGAAGAATTAGGTGACGAATTTGAACAGTTCATTGGTCAAAATACACAAATGCAAATTAACCTTGATGTTGCAGAGAAAGGGGTGGTTACTGACACCCAAATCATGATTAAAAAGCTTTAAAAATAGTCCCACTTATAAAACCTGCATACTTCAATTAAGAGTATGCAGGTTTATTACCCCTTAAAGATTTTTAATACGAATAGAGCCGTTATTACTCGACAGTGTAACTTTGGCTTTACCCGAACCTATTTCGCCAGACAGCGTTTTTCGATTCGAACGACTTTTATCTACCTCTAAACCAAAGTTATTGCTAATAGAGCCGTTGTTCGACTTGGCTTTAATGCTGGCATCAATCGAATCAGGGAAATAAACCGTAATCGACCCATTTTGCGACTCAACATCCACATCACTAAGGTCTGTTAATTCATCGCTAAACGATAATTTAACAGAGCCGTTGTTGCTCTCTACACGCGTATTACCAGCAAGCCCTGTCGCCACCATACTGCCGTTATTTAAAGATGCGTTAACAGCTCCAGTCACGCCTTTGATAGATAACGAACCATTATTTAGCTCTACGTCATCTAACTCAATGTGCGCAGGCACATTAATAAAGTAATCTACCTTGGCATAGCCGCTATTATTCCAGCCAAACTGCTTAGCAAAGTGAGTTTCGATATCAATGGTATTGCCTCTTTGTGATAGCTCAACCTCAACCCTTTCCCTGCCCTCTTTGTCTTTACTGTAGATAGTTGCGGTTACAAGCACTTC
The DNA here is from genome assembly GCF_049257195.1 of Pseudoalteromonas sp. SS15. Lineage (NCBI taxonomy): Bacteria > Pseudomonadati > Pseudomonadota > Gammaproteobacteria > Alteromonadales > Pseudoalteromonadaceae > Pseudoalteromonas > Pseudoalteromonas sp. SS15. Next base: position 250,314 of record NZ_JBMMUD010000003.1, on the reverse strand, counting down.
GTCCTTGCCCCATGCTTCAATTTCTACTTTGCCATTGGTATTTTCAATTTGTAATTGCGTGCCTGCATCTGCTGAGAACGTCTTCTCCACAGTTTCAGTATAGCGTTGACCGTTATGGGCAAATACACTTGCAGAAGTTAGTGCACAAAGCGCGAATGCTAAGGTTGGTTTTAATAAATTCATGGTATTTCCTTTCTCTTAATCACCTGTCTTAACCAATAAGACGCAACCCGTTAAGGAAAGGTTTAAAAGTGCAAAATATACGTTGCGAAGCAAGGTTATTTTGCGCAAGGTGAAATAAGCAATTTTAACAAGCGATAAGATATACATCTTGCGAAGCAAGATTACTTTTTGTTCAAGGGCGACGAGTGACCGAAACGAAGTTTCGCAGCACGAGGAGGTGAGGGTATGGATACCCGATGGGCTTAGCTACATGGATGTATAACAACATAGCCTTAAAATTTTTCATTTTCAGTGCGCGCAGCAAGACTAGCGTTGAGCGTGAGGCCAAATCGTGCAAAATACATCTTTCAAAGCAAGCTTATTTTGCGCATCATAAATAAACCATTCTCATAGCCGCCAAGATAAGACCCTCATTTACCCGATAATTTCTCTAACTGCGCTCTATACTCACAACTTCCCTCTAACGTCTCTCTGATGTGTACTTTAAATTCATGCAACTTTTTAATTTTATTATCAATCTCTTGCTCTTTTTGCTTTAAGAAACTACTCATTTCAGACATAGTCAGTTGCCTTGAGAATAACAAATCGGCTAGTTGCTTTATTTCTTCTAAGGTAAAGCCAAGTTCTTTTGCATGCTTTATCAAGTTAAGTTGCTCAACATGGGTATCAGTATAATTTTTATAGCCATTTAAGCCTTTCTCTACATTGCTTAATAATCCCAGCTTTTCATAAAAACGAATGGTGTCTTTGCTCAGTCCTGTCTTTAAACATATTGCTTTAATTCTCATAACCCCTCTTGACCATAGAGTGTACTCCACGGTTTATGATAGAAATAAAAGGAGCGAATATGAAAACAAATTTCACGATTGCTTGTACAGACGGTAAGAAGCTTGCTGCTTCTAAATACACACCTGACAAAATGAACACTCATAAACTCATTGTGATCAACTCAGCGTTAGGCGTTAAACAGTCTTTTTATGAGCCTTTGGCTATGTACCTAAGTGAACATGGATTTACTGTCATAACTTGGGACCCAAGAGGTATCGGGTTATCGAGCCAAAGTAATATTAAAAACGATCAATCAAAGTTAAGGGAATGGGGGCAATTAGACTTAACAGCTCTTCTAGATTTAATCGCGGCAAAGCAATGGGCTGATTGGCAAAACATTACGCTAATCGGCCATAGCGCTGGAGGTCACTTAATTGGTTTATGCCCTCGCATCAAGTACCTTCAAAAAGTGATTTTAATTTGCTCAGGCACGTGCGCCTGGCATTTATACCCAAAAGTCCACCAGCCCAAATTGTTAATTGCATGGCATCTTGTTTTTCCACTTTTGTACAAAACCATTGGCTATGTGCCAAATAAATTTGGCATTGGTCATGCGCTCCCAAAAGGTGTCGCTCGGGATTGGAGAAAATGGAGCTTAAATAAAAATTATTTATTTGGAGATAATAGCCTTGGGGAGCACTTCTACACGAGTTACAAAGGCCAGTTAGATGCAATTGGTTTTAGTGATGATAACGGGTTTTCACCTAAAAAAACTATAGACGATTTAGTAAAGCGCTTCTCCTTCGCCGGTTCAAAAATAGAGATTTTTGAACCGAGCCAGTTTCAGAGAAAGTCAATTGGCCACTTCGGACTCTTTAAACCGAACAATAAACATATATGGGAGCAGCTCATACTCAATAAGCTGACTTAAAACATTTAAATATGAGCAAGCTAAGTGAGCAGAGTGAAACTCCGCTCACAAATTAGGTGCGATAAAGCACTTTTATCACATGCCAACCAAACTTAGTTTTAACCAACTGCGGCGTTAAAACTTCACAAGAAAAGCAGACTTTATCAAATTGCGGCACCATGGTTCCGCGTCTGAACTCTCCTAAATCACCGCCCTTTTTACCTGTCGGACAGTTAGAATACTTCTTTGCTAAAGTCTGAAACTTAGCGCCTTTTTTTAATTGCTTAAGAATGTCTTCTGCTTGCTCTTTATGCTTTACCAAAATATGCAAGGCATGTGCTGTACTGGCCATATACTCTCGATTTACGACTTGAAATTAACTCTAATAATATTGCGTATTATAACGAAAAATCATGACCACACGAACTTATGATTGCGCGACATTACTTAGTAAACAACCCAAAAGGTATGACTAACCCAACTTGCGCTGTTGTGTCTCGCTCTAACGACAAAAATACATCTACATTCACACCAATACCGATAAACTTACCAAATGTGGCAGAGGCATGAAGTGGAATACCTATGCTTGACCCCTCTTTTAAGTCACAGATATCACTAGAGCCTAACAAGCCATCCTGATAGTGCTCACAGTTTTTAGACCATGTACCATCGCCGTAACCTAATCCAGCACCCGCATCAACATAACCCCAGCTATAAGGCATAGAAACAAATCGAGTGACGCCATACACTTTAAATTCAGCATCATGGCGTGTCTTTGTTACTCGATTCAAATTTGTGGTGCCGAAGAACTCTTCTTCAGTGTAGTTCGAATGAACAAACGCCCAGCCTGTGTCGTTGTCTCTTACTTTAATTTTAAACGAGCTGCCATACTGAAGCCCTTCACTGTATTCCAGCCAATATCTATCATATTCAGCCTGAGCAGCTGAAGAGAGTAAACATAGGCCTATTGCTGAAAGTAATTTTTTCATGCGTCCTTTCTTCCTTTAAATATTGTTGAGGTTCATAGGCATAACAGACATCCAGAGAATCTATGTTGCGCTTATGCAGAAGACCAAAACCACTCATCATTATTAATTGATAAATAGCAATGATTTACGCGCGCAAATATAACAGCCACACCAACTTAGGTACAAGTGATAACGTGTGCAAAATACACGTTATAAGTGCAAAGGATTTATGACTACGAGCGCAGCAAGTACATGCTCTTTGCGCAAGCTGAATTAAGCAGTTTTAAAAAGAACCTAGACATGCTCAGGCTACAGAGATGTAATACCAACCTTTATTTCGAATTTACTTTGCGCGGGGTAAACCCGCGCTTACAAACCAAAACTTAACTTGCTGTAGGCGCCGACTTTATGTCGCGCTTTATGAGTTGTAAAAATGCAATATTTACCAACCTTCTTAAGACCTAAAGGATTAACCAAAGCTCAGGCTTATTAGAGTCACTTACCCCTTATAACTTCGCACCATTTAATTTTGCCAACTGCTGCTTAGCTGAAGCAAAGTTTGGGTCTATTTCTAATGCTTGCTTTAAACGTGCTGTCGCTGCCCTTTTTTGGCCATTTGAAATTAACGCTTCAGCCAGGCTATCTAATGCATTTGGCGACTTGGGAAAAGCTTCAACATTTAATTCAAAAGCAGCAATTGCAGCTTGAACATGCTCTTCTTGTAACAATACATAACCTAAGTCATTCAATTGACCTTCAGAGAAATCATACCCTGCTGCTTGATTGGCCTTTAATTGATGATATGTACTCATTGCCTTGTTGATATCTTGCTTAAACACGCCATAAAGTGCTTGTGAAATAGGCTGCTGAACAAATTCATACGTCTGGCCTGCCAAAATCGCATCAACGGCTATTTCATTGGCATCTACACTGTCATCTTGCCCATTGTTGGTCAGTAAAATAATTGTGCGATTATCTTCAATTTGACGCGTATAAATCGATTTAAATGCACGCCAATGACCACTGTGCCCGACCTTTTGCTGATTAAAAGCATCCGTTTTTAGCATAAATCCAAAGCCATATTCTTTGGTTTTGCCATCTGTTGTTTTAGTCACTTGTGTGGCTGCTTGCCACGTCTTTGGGTTTAAAAGCTTATGGCTATGTAGCGCTTGATCCCAAGCATAAAGATCGCTGGTTGTTGAATAGATCCCTCCCATTCCTTCGATATCAAAAAATGGAATTTGGTCAAATGCACGTTGAGTGCCATTAATTTGCTGACGAAAACCGTATACACGCTCGGTTAATTTATGCTCTGTTTTGCTTGTACGGCTTACCGACTGTGTCATTTTCAGAGGTGTAAAAATGTTGCTTTGTAAAAACTCGCCATAACTTTGCTTTGAGATCTTAGACACCAAAGTCGCTAACACGACATATCCGGTATTACTGTAACGCCACTGTGCGCCTGGCTGAAACATCGCCTCTGGGGCTTGGTCTATTAATGCATCTAGCACGGTATTTTGGTCAAGACTCGTTGTTACTTTCCCCTGACGGTACAAGCTTGTTAAGTAAGGCATCATATCAGCAATACCAGATGTATGATTAAGCAGGTGTTTGATGGTGATCTGCTCATACGGAAAATCAGGGATATGCTGAATGACTTTATCTTCAAAATTAAGTTTGCCCTGCTCTTGAAGCATCATAATGGCGACCGCTGTAAACTGCTTTGAAATCGAGCCAATATCAAATTGGTGTGAAGTTGAAAGCGGCATTTCACCTTTATGGTTAACACCCATAGCTTGGTGATATAACACTTTTCCGTCTTCAGCCACCAAGAAGCTACCATTACAAAGTTGTGCCTTATGACACTGTTTAAAATAGGATTTTAATGTTTCAACTCTTGAGTCCTGATCAGCCATTGCTGATTGACTACTAAAAAACATTACACTGCTTACTAAGCTAGAAAGGATAAACTTGTTCATATTAATTCTCGATTATTATTGAATTCGTAGTAATCAATTAACAAGTATCAGACCAACATTTTAAACCTTATTTATCAATAAGCTATAAGAAAACTTATTCTTTTTACCTTTTTTAGTGTCGCTATATCGGAACATAAAACATGTGCAGTGTGTCACTTTCGAGACACACTTTGAGGCCATTTAAGAGTGTATTCACAGCAATATAATTTTTTGCTTACGTAGCAAAATCGACACAGTCAAACCAAAGATAAAATGAATTACCTCTAAATAAACTAAACAGAGGTATTCCCATAATGAGGGGAGGAAATCATAGTGCTGCGCTTTTAGTTTTGATCGAACGACCTCACATTTCGTATCAAAAGGTTAATCAAGAGGATTAGATTAATGAGAATACGCCACAAACTCTGCGCACAATGCCAACAAAACAAGCCTGTTATGTACCGATGCCGCTATAACGGCAACATTGAATGGCAATTTGTCTGTGGCCCTTGCTTACTCGTCATCAAGAAGCAGTATTTTGAAACATATCAATACGGTGGGACTTGGAAAGCAAAAAAGAAGTGAGGGTACGACCGAACTTAGTTGCAAAATCGATAACGAAAAGTTGCAATAAAGTTTAAGAGGATCAAATATGTTCACTGTTCGATAAATTATCGACGCCAAGCATTTTAAAAATTCAAAGGAAATAATGATGAACTTAAAACTAGCTAAAAAGAGAATAAAGTCTTTGAGTCAAGATTCAAAACAGCTACCTGTATTTGTTACTAAAAACATTGCCGGTGGTAAAATCACTGATGACTATCCGATGACTAAAGCTGCAATGACCTGCCCTGAGCCAACAAAGGATTTACCTACTCCTTTCCCTAAAACTGTTACTGACCCTTCAACAAATTAGTAACTTTTTTGAAGTGTTGCACATTAAGGGAGCTCAATAAGCTCCCTTTGTAGAATTGCGAGTTTAAACACTTAAAATTACAGTTAATCATTCATCTCGTATTTGCTTAGCTTACTCATTCAGTACCCCCTTCAACCCCCTCAATTTTTCAAAACCTGAAATACTCATTAACTTTCAAAAAATTGACACCATAAAAACCATTTTTCATTTGCTCATTATTAAATGTGGTTACTCTTTTATTTTTATGTACTTACGCACAAAATTTGAGTCAACTTTTAAACTGGTTTAAAAAATGCATATTACTATTCACTAACACTCATTAAACAGGTAAGCACCATGAATCATAATGATAGTAAAGTTTATGTATTGAGCGGATATGCTAAATGCTCGACAGCTAACAGCGAAAAATACAAAGAAGGTAATCAGCATTCTATCGGTTTATTAACTACCGACGAAAATTATCAAGAGAACATTACGCAGCTTGAAGCTTTCGTTAGAGGCTTTGGTTGGGACTCTATTTCGTTTTGCATGGTAGAAGAAGTTGATGACATTAACGCTTTAACAAACGATGTTTTAATATCAAGCTTCATTCGCGCCAAAGAGAACGGTCAGTCTTTAGTTGTGAATGATTTACCTATCGCAGTTTGATAATGCAATTATTGCCTGTTGCGCAAGTGAAAATATACAGCTTGCGCAACCATAAAGTCACCCCTATCAACCTTTTTCTAAATAACGATTCGCGTACCTTAAGCTCTGCAAATCATTAAAACGTACACCATGCTGAGCCATAACTGGCTGTATTTTCTTACTAATTAACTGGCGGATATAAAATGGTTGATTCGGCACAAAGTGATGAATGGTGTGCGTACGGCCAAAATCAAAACAGAAAAGCTGGAAAGGCAAAAACCAACGACTGCTGATCACATGTGTTTGCTCTAGCAGGTTAGTCACACCACCATAGTAATGCATTGAAGAAGTTACAAAATTCAGTGACGTTGAGCGGATCATGTTCGGGACAATCAGTACCACCATTAAAAACTCAGCCACTGCAAGAATATCTGCGCCCCAAAGAGGCAATTCAAACGGCTGAATAAGCTGTACTACATGATAAGTAATCACGCCATATAAAATCGCAAAATAGGCCGAGGTGATCGGAAAGCCAGCATTAAATACCTGCAAAAACTTAAAGCCTTTGATCTCTTTGCTAAAACGCTTAGAGTTAATCAGTAAACCAAGCAGCCCATCCATGATCACTACCGCTCGTAAAAATGGTGACTTGATACCATTACCGACTAAACGCTCTTCTAAATCTTGCTCAGTGCCAGACACCTTGTGGTGGTGGAGGTGTATTTGCCTGCGATACCAAGGATTAACCGTATTGGGTCGCATCAACCATACTGTCAACATCATAAAATTATGTATAGATGGTCGATTACTAAAGTATTGTTTGTGAATCAGGTCGTGCTCTAACTCATGAGAAATAGAGGTAATGAAAGCCCCTAAAACAATACATAACCAAGCAGGAATAAGCGCAAAGTAGTAAAGCGTACCAACGCCAATGAGTGAAAAAAGTGACAGCAACATAATTACCATCGCAATACTGTCTTGTTGATTAAGAATTGGGTAACGTGCCCTGAGCGATTGTTCTTCGGCTTTAATCGCAGTCACAATGGTTTTGATATTCTGCTTCGCGGTTAATTTTGACATTGAAAATATAACTAACTTCTTGGTGCCAAGATCATAGCGTAAAGGCAACATTCCCTCGACTAATTGCGGTGGAACTAAGTGCAAAATACACGTTGCGTAGCAAGGTTACTTTTGCGCAAGGGTGACGAGTGAGCGAAACGAAGTTTCGCAGCACAAGGAAGTGAGGGTATGGATACCCGATGGGCGTAGCTACATGGATGTAATACAGCACTGCTCTTAAACTTTTCATTTACAGTGCGCGCAGCAAGACTAGCGTTGAGCGTGAGGCCTCGGATGGCCGAACCGGACCCAAGCTACATGGATGTAATACCACGCCAATTTTGTTTCAAAATTTTTCCCGCAATGCGAAGTAAACCATTTTCAAAAACTACTGATACTGCATCTAGCTACATTGCGTATTTTACTCAGCATAATTTTGTTATGACCGAAACGAAGAAACTCAGCCTGAAGAGGTGGGAATAAGAATACCTAAAAAGCAAAGCTCAATAAGTATCCCCCGCCTCCACCAACAAAACCTATTGAGCAACATCCATTTCATACTGCTTAAGTATAGCCAGCATATTCTCTGGAATTGGTGATTTTTGCCCGGTTTTCATATTAAACATCACCACATTCGCATACCCTGTTGTACAGATTGCCTGCTGAGACTCACTAAACGCTTCATAACGCATAGTAAAGCGATCTTCCTTAATGTCAGTAATATACGAGCCAATGTGCAAGGTATCGGGGAAAGTCACTGGACGCTTGTATTGCGCGTATGTATCGCGTAATACAGGGCTATGCGTCGGTTCAGATAAAACAGATAACAGTCCAGTTTGCTGTAAAAAGTCGATCCGCGCGGTTTCAAAGTAGCGAAAATACGACACATTGTTTACATGTCCCAACGCATCCATTTCACCCCACACCACCTTTACTTTAGTGGTGATTGCAAACTTCTCGAAAAACTCCTGCATGATATTGCCCTTTTATAGTTATTTGTTTTAAAGTAAAAACTCATCGTACCAGTATAGTGGTGCAAAATACACGTTGCGAAGCAAGGTTACTTTTGCGCAAGGTGAAATGAGTTATTTTAAAAACTGCTGAGTTTACATCTAGCTAGAAGGTGCAAAGGGTTAATGACTGCGAGCGAAGTGAGCACATTCTCTTTGCGCAAGGTGAAATAAGCCAAGGGCAAGAACTAATCTGTTCTTAAGATTGTGCATTTAAATTCTCTAATAGAATTTATCGTTCCCTCCCCTTCTTGTTAGACTTAACTAAATTATAAAAACTTGTTTAGGGCACAACATGAGCGTTGCTGAAGTTAAGCACCCATTAATTTCTCACAAGATGGGACTGTTACGAACACACGATATTAGCGTTAAAGCATTTCGTGAATTGGTATCTGAAATTGGCAGTTTATTAACCTTTGAAGCAACACGAGATTTACCGCTAGAAGAGACCACCACCACTTCTTGGCAAGGTGATATCACCACGCAACAACTAGCTGGTAAAAAACTAACCTTGGTTCCTATCTTAAGAGCTGGGCTGGGTTTAAATGAAGGTGTGCTATCCATTATTCCATGTGCCAGAGTCTCAGTGGTTGGCCTTTATCGAGATGAAGAAACCCTAGAGCCTGTTCCCTACTTTGAAAAACTCACTTCTGATTTAGATAAACGTGTCGCCTTGGTAGTAGACCCAATGTTAGCAACCGGAGGCTCAATGATCGCGACCATTGATTTATTAAAAAAGCATGGCGTAAAAGAGATTAAAGCCATGGTTTTAGTGGCCGCCCCTGAGGGTATTCAAGCGCTGAAAGAGGCTCACCCTGATGTCACGCTTTATACAGCCAGTGTCGATGAAAAGCTCAATGAGCAAGGTTACATTATACCGGGTCTTGGTGATGCGGGTGATAAGATATTTGGGACTAAGAAGTAAAGGATGTAAGTAAAGCTCTGTGAAATAAACAACCTCAATCAATGGGGTCACAATCAATGGGGTCAGAGTCATTGATTTCATACTTAAACAACTTCATATTTAAGCATAGTTAAGTAAAAAGCCGAGGTTTAGAGTAACTCGGCTTGAATAAACAGCTTATATATCACTGAAATTGAATTGGGTCTTGTTAAGTTTAGTGAGGTTCAAAAAACTATTGTAATTGAGTAAGGAGCGGGTCATTTTCATCCAAAGTTTTATTTCTTACTTTTGCTTCTAGCAATAAGCGAACTTTGGTGAGCTTCTTTTGCATTTTGTCTTCGGTTGCGCCAACAATATGCTTTTCCAAACCCCAAGTCATCAAAAATAACTCAAAGGTGGTGTAGGTGATAAGTAAAGTATCCATCATTTTATCTAATACGATATTAACGTCTTGCTTCTGACCGCCGCGTTCATATTTTTGCCTTGCATCACCCACATATAATGCAATGGCGCTGAGCAACTCTTTACCCACGGCTCCACCAGCGACATTAATACCAGCAGCGCCCAATTTCGTCACTCCTGAGGCAGACACCGAACCTACGATACTCGCCACGACACCTAATAGACTTTCTAGAGTCCATAAAATGCCGCTATAGAATTTTTGATACCACGCTAGATCCAAACTAGATGAATCAAAGTGATAGCTTTTGGTCATCATGCGCATCTGTCGATAAGAGACAACCAATAAGTTTTCAACTGCTTTTAGTTTATCTAAGTAACGGGTTTTACCAATACTTTCTTCTGTTGGGGTACCAAATGCGCCATTTTTATTAGATAAATTTATAATTAACCCTTCATAGGCAAGCCTTGCTTTTTTGTTCGCATTTGAATATCCACCCATAGTGTATAAAGCGAACACTGAATTATCGTAAGCGATAGCTGGCCACTCTACATTTACGATAGCTTTAATTGTTGCTGCTAGCTTATTGGTAATACAAAGCATCATTTCAAAGTTATTTTTAGTCATAGCTGAGTCTTCGGTATAAAAGCCACCCACAGAAGGAGGGATAATTGATTTATCGCCTTTTTCCAGTTTAGCTATTTCTTCACTGAAGCCCTTGGTGCTAAATAACCCCCAAAGCTCTGATTTTCTATAGTTATTCCATGGATAACCTACGTCGCTTGTTAACGACTTATTTTTATCTTCAATTTTTCCGTTATCGTTAATTTCATTGATGATGGAGTAGTTTTTAGCAAGCCCTATCCAACCCGTGCCTCTATCAAGATAAAAGTCGAACGCATTTGGTGCGTTGTTATACTTTGAATCGATTCCGCCCTGAGTTTGTTGATTTTTCTTATCCCAATCCCTGAAATTACTTTTTGATTTATCGAATTTCATGTTTTTACAACTGAGTAATGCTGGAGCCCATAAACCCTCTCTTCGCTCAGTAGCCACCCCGTCTGGATCTTTGACTAACTTCTCCAAGTCCTCTTTAAACACCTCATATAAGGTATCTTGCTCTGTATAAATTTGACTAAGCACATGTTTTAACTTGCCATTGTTAAAAATAAATAATCTCATCTCGTAGCTCTCCTTCTGCTCATTTTACTCATCGTCGTCAATCAAATTTTGCAGTAGCCAATAATCTCCGCCATTGTTTTGCTCACGGATCAAACTGGTCAGTGCAGCCGGTAGATTGAGCTTTTGTAAATCGTCAGATGGCTGAGCTTCCAAGCCATTATATTGTTGTGACATAGGATTTGAATTCATTGGACTGTACTCATAGATCAACATTAAATTGAGTACTGAAAGTAACTTAGTCAGGCTTAGAACACTCGGTGGAATTAACTTAAAACTTGGGGTAATCGAAAAGGGGTTGTTAAAACTGGTTCAGTTCAATGGGGTCAGAGTCATTGATTTGTTATTTCGACTTCAAAAACGCCTCTGATTTCCTATCTCCGCCTTTTGGGAAAGGCGAGGCTCTTCTACCCGACAATTCCTCAACTTTTTGTTTGAATTTATCATTGCCAAGTACCCACATTTTATCGGTTGCTGTTTTTATTTCCTCTAACGTATAAGGCGGAATGTCTCTTTCAAATAATGCGCGGTAATGTGCTTGCCTATTTTCTGGGTGAGTACTAGATGTTTTAAGAGGACAGCCACTTTAATTTTTAAAAACAGAAAGCCAACAACAAAGTCTGTATGCAGACTAACCAATTCAAATATCTAAACCCAAAAAGGTAAGTAAATGATTAAAAACCAAGGGGGGTGACGTAAAAGTATAATTAATCAACGTGGCTACCGGTAAACAACCAAGTAAGTACAAATAAGGGTATGAGATATTTAGGTAAAAAGCCTTTGGCATTGAGTTAAATTGCTGCGCCGCTTTAATTGTACATGATCACAATAGCTTTGCAGTGACTGTTCACGCCCTACTGCCCCTCTAAAAGACTTGGTAAATTGCGTGGTAAGTTTTAGCCAGTTTTCAGGGCAAATATTTAACCTAGCTAAAATAGGCTGAGAGGAGTCGATTGAACCTCTTTTATCTGCCCGTATACACTGCCCTGTTTGCTCTACCAGCTGTAGATAATTCTTAAATTCAAAAGGCAGACCTTTAGGCATATGTTTTCTGGGACTACCTGAGAAGCGAAGTAAACTCTTGGGCTGCTTTCCCTCTTTTGCTGATTCTATGCGTTTTTTAATGCTCGTATGCTCTGATGTTTCTGGCGTTTTCGCCATCTTAGCGCGAATAGGATTTAAATCTACATAAGCCATACACGCAGCTAAGGCGGCTTCGTCTAATAGCGCTTGTGATTTAAAGCGGCCTTCCCAAAATCGGCCTGTGCAGTTGTCTTCTTTATTAGCTTTTCGGGCGATATGCTCATTTAAAACCCGCATAAACCAACTGATATCAGACAAACGATGTCTTAACTCTTTTATTTCTCTTGCTAAAAAGAATTGCTGGCCTTTATCTAACTTTTCACCAGCCAAAAACTTCTGGGTATGGAGCGTGCCTTTAAACAGTTTATGCCAACGGATTAGCACAGCTTTATCACAAAGCCTGTTTGCTTTTTTATCGTCTGCATACAATACAAAGTGGGTGTGATTACTCATAACCGCATACGCACATACATCAATACAAAATACTTTAGATATCTGTTGCAGTTTATCTTCTATCCACTGTCTGCGATGCTCGTAAGATTTGCCCGTATGCGCATCTTCACCACACAAATAGGCACGACGCACACAACGTGAAATGCAGTGGTAGTACTTGGTATCTTGCAAGCTCACTTGCTGCTCTCGCGCCTTTGTCATTGTATGTGCCCAGAAATCTGTGTCATTTCAGTAGAATATTAAAAAGCAGGAATGACACACTGTACTGGTCAAGTCCAACCGGACACGAGACTGTAAAAAATTCTGTGTAACTGTTTATTATTGAAACCCTTACGGTTAAGGATAAACAATTATGAAAGGTCAAAGGGGTCAAGAATTGATCTTATATCTTTATGAACTACCTTTAACTTAGACCTTACTGTTGAAGGTATCAGCAAATGCCTCGCCCCTTAAGATTTGAATACGAAGGCGCTTTTTACCGATTCTTTTTTATCGTCAAATTCCCTCTTTCCAGTCTCGCTAATCAACTTTTATTCGTTTCACATTTTCCTCTCAAATCGAAAAATTATTCTAGGTTCAAGGCGAGCTGGCTTTTCTTGCCGCCTAAAACCAAAGCTCTGCAGTAAGCTTTGAGAAGCATAGTTGTTGTCGAACACATCGGCATACAGCTGGGTTAGATGTTTTAAGAGGACAGCCACTTTAATTTTTAAAAACAGAAAGCCAACAACAAAGTCTGTATGCAGACTAACCAATTCAAATATCTAAACCCAAAAAGGTAAGTAAATGATTAAAAACCAAGGGGGGTGACGTAAAAGTATAATTAATCAACGTGGCTACCGGTAAACAACCAAGTAAGTACAAATAAGGGTATGAGATATTTAGGTAAAAAGCCTTTGGCATTGAGTTAAATTGCTGCGCCGCTTTAATTGTACATGATCACAATAGCTTTGCAGTGACTGTTCACGCCCTACTGCCCCTCTAAAAGACTTGGTAAATTGCGTGGTAAGTTTTAGCCAGTTTTCAGGGCAAATATTTAACCTAGCTAAAATAGGCTGAGAGGAGTCGATTGAACCTCTTTTATCTGCCCGTATACACTGCCCTGTTTGCTCTACCAGCTGTAGATAATTCTTAAATTCAAAAGGCAGACCTTTAGGCATATGTTTTCTGGGACTACCTGAGAAGCGAAGTAAACTCTTGGGCTGCTTTCCCTCTTTTGCTGATTCTATGCGTTTTTTAATGCTCGTATGCTCTGATGTTTCTGGCGTTTTCGCCATCTTAGCGCGAATAGGATTTAAATCTACATAAGCCATACACGCAGCTAAGGCGGCTTCGTCTAATAGCGCTTGTGATTTAAAGCGGCCTTCCCAAAATCGGCCTGTGCAGTTGTCTTCTTTATTAGCTTTTCGGGCGATATGCTCATTTAAAACCCGCATAAACCAACTGATATCAGACAAACGATGTCTTAACTCTTTTATTTCTCTTGCTAAAAAGAATTGCTGGCCTTTATCTAACTTTTCACCAGCCAAAAACTTCTGGGTATGGAGCGTGCCTTTAAACAGTTTATGCCAACGGATTAGCACAGCTTTATCACAAAGCCTGTTTGCTTTTTTATCGTCTGCATACAATACAAAGTGGGTGTGATTACTCATAACCGCATACGCACATACATCAATACAAAATACTTTAGATATCTGTTGCAGTTTATCTTCTATCCACTGTCTGCGATGCTCGTAAGATTTGCCCGTATGCGCATCTTCACCACACAAATAGGCACGACGCACACAACGTGAAATGCAGTGGTAGTACTTAGTATCTTGCAAGCTAACTTGCTGCTCTCGTGCCTTTGTCATTGTATGTGCCTACTTAAAAGTCTTTAGTTTAAAAGTAGGCGATGGATATTTATTGGTCAATTTTTGAGGTGGGTGTCCTGTTTAATTTTTATGCAAGACCTGACCCCGTTGATTTTCATTTTGTTTGATTTTTATTCCGTTGATTTTACTTGTAATTGGAATACCTATCCCCATATAAATTATAACGTTTCACAAAAAAGTAGTAATGGATATGGACAATAAAGTACAGGGAGCTTGGCTAGTTCACCACTCCGCAAAATTAAAAAACGTAACTAATGGTGACCTTGAATTTGAACAAATAAGCTTTGCGGGAAAGTGCGGAACTTTATTATCAAGCCTTTCCGCGGATAGTCAGAAGCAAATACCTGACAGTTCAGTGCAAGCTCTAGCAAGAGCGGCAAATATTCACCCAAAACTTGAACTACCCGGTATAATCAGTGAGCTTGAAAATCAAAAGCTTATTCTTAAAGGTGAAGGTGGGATAGAAGTTCTTGGTATGACGTCGTCTAATACCTTAGAGCACACTTTCAGAATATTTGATGAATCCAGTCCCCACCCAAAAGAAAAAGCAGCCATTGAGCTCGCAGAGAAATGTTCAGACCTTCCTATCCGAGAAAAAGAAGCCAAGGAATATATATCTGATTCATACAAATTGAATAACTCAGATACTGAAATTTTATTTAAAAATAGCGAGTGCATTGGATTTGTGGACTCGGAGCAAGCCTATGGCAACAACAAACTACTGTTTAATGGCAATTTATTTAGAATCGAAGATACAAAAAAAACCTACGCAGTTCTCAATTCATTAAGTGATGCTGAAGCATCCAAAATTAATGAAATCAATGGCCTTTTACAAAAAGATGGTTGCATAAGCGTTAATTTAGCAAAAAGAGTCCTTGGAGAAGACTTATTTGCAAAAGTTCACTCTATTGCACTGTTTGACGTCAATACTATCGGGAATGAGTCCGGCACTCACGAATTTCTTACAAAACCGTCAGCATTCAACAAGTTTTCGACTAAGGCAATTGACGACGCCTTTGACTTGGCTAAAGCGTTTGTTACATCATTGACTTACGGTATGAAACAAAGTCACTCTGGAAGAGGTCGTATACAAATGATTAACCTGCTGGTTGGTAAGCTTCTCAGAGGTGAATGGATTGGCCCGGCAACAGCCATTGGCCATGACTACCAAGCGTTAGAACTTAAGGGTGTTGTTAAGGTTGAAAAAACTAGTAATGGTCTCTTTAGAATGAAACTGGAGAAAAAAGAAGTTGGTCGATTAGCGCTTCAGGTTATAAATGACGGCGATGCCAGCGAAAGCTCATTGGATGCTCTACCTGCTGCCAACGTTTCAATTTATCAGCCCCCCGAAACAGCTAGGGAGCTAGAACGGAAAGATCAAACACCACAACTGAAGCAAAATATCAGTGAAATTTTGGACCAATTGAGAACTGGCGGAATCAAATAATGGCAACGAACAATTTACCAAAGGGCGAACAAGCAGAAGAGCTATTACGCCAATATTTTTTAAGTTTAGGTTATTTTGTTGTACGCTCGATTGATTGCAAATACCAAGGGTATGATGTGACCGACGTCGATTTATGGCTATATTCTAGGCCATCTCCAATATCTAGAGAGAGAACGAATGTAGACGTCAAAATGAAAAAAACACCGCAAGCACTTGAACGGATTTTTTGGACTAAAGGTTTGCAAAATGTATTGGGGCTAGAAAAGTGTGTTGTCGCAACAACAGATAAACGATCCCATATTGTAGACTTTGGTGTTGAAAATGATGTTCTGGTTTTTGACGGTAACTTCATGACAAAGCTCAATTCCTCGGAGCGCTACTCAACACATAGAGTTACAGAAAACGAGCTATTTGAAATCATAGAAAACGCTAGATGCGGTGAAATAGATGGCGACTGGAAGAAAAAATACATTACATCCAAGTCTACTTTATTGAATGAATTGAATTTCGACGGCGCTAATCATATTCTGAAGAATGTAGGCTATTTCTTAGAGCAACTATCACTCGGAATAGCACCTGAAGCTAGCTTAAGGCTATTGTACGTCTCGCTTGCCCATTTTTTACTTTGTATTGACTATTTAACCAAAGATATAAGCTACAAAGAACCGAAAGAAAGGCATAACTTTATCAGTAATGGGATTAGATATGGTGAACAAGGTGAATCAAAAGCTTTAGATTTGATTTCAACATCATCCAAGCTAATTTCCTCATTCTCATTAGGCACTGAAATTAGCGCCAAAAGCATTGAAAAAATGGTTCTACAGCAGTATCAAACTATCCCCTCTGAGCTACTTGCAGAATATTTTTCAAACACAAAAGTAATGAAAAACTTATTTAGTCAAGCTAAAGCATTTGAAAGCTTAGCAATGAGGAAAGAACTAATTTCACCAAATTCACTGGAGGGTGAACTTCAAGCTGACATTGGCTTGCTTTGTGACTTCTTTGGGTTAGATAGAAGAAAGCTCTTATGATACATTGTTCGTAAAACCAACAGGCAACTCCCCTCCCCCTTATATCACGCCTGAAAATAAGTAATTGATGAGTAATGTGCTCGCATGGATGCGAGCCAAGCCATGATTTCGCCAAGGATGGGAAAGAGAAAGGCTCTGCAATAGTTAAAATTACTCCTTTAACCTTGCGCAAAAGTAACCTTGCTTCGCAACGTATATTTTGCACCTTCATCAATCGCATTATTTGAAGATTTAGCGTGATGGAGGGGCTCCGTGGGGTGACGAGTGACCGAAACGAAGTTTCGCAGCGCGAGGAAGTGGAGGCATGGATGCCGACAGGCAGAAGCTTCATGGATGAATTTCTGCACATTATTAAATTGAAATACTTGCCGCCCTTTGGTTGCCGTCGCCAACGCGACAAAAAGTTAAGTTGAAGACAGGTGGTGAACAAAACATAGATTCTGAAACAAATTCAGAATGAAGATTAATGAGGGTTACCCTCCCTGCTCCCTACAAAATGGATCCTGACCTTCGTCAGGATGACATAAACTGCATAAAGCCGCTGCTACCAAACTCAAGACTAACATCGAGCGTGAAAACACCTAGATTCTGAAACAAGTTCAGAATGACAGCCCCAAACCCCATCCATAAAAAAACCGCCTTAATTGCTTAAGGCGGTTTTCAAAAGATCTAAGTCGAAAAGTAATAGGGATCAGGTCTTGCTTCGTGCAACCCTAAACTACAAAACCCACAGACAACTCCCCTCCCCTTCTATCACGCCTGAAAATAAGCAATTGATGAGTAATGTCAGCGCATGGATGCGCTGCAAGGTTGATTTAGTTCATGGATGAACTATTTAACCGTTTACGTTCACATCAATAGCGTTTTGAAGATTAAGCGTGATGGAGGGGCGCCGTGGGGTTCCAAGGGGCGGTCGGCGGCAGCCGCCCTTTGGTTGCCGTCGCCAACGCGACAAAGGGTTAAATTGAAGGCTGATTTAAAACCTGTCGCGCTAAAGCACGACCCACACACCATCACAAGACGCGATATAAAATCGCTGCTACCGAGATATGTAAAGCCAAAAATATACAAATCCCAGCCACAAAAAAACCGCCTTAATTGCTTAAGGCGGTTTTCAAAAATCTAAGTCGGGGATTAGCCCGACCTACAATTCATTACTCTGCATATGTCTCAACTGCAGGGCAAGAACAGATAAGGTTACGGTCACCTAGTACATCGTCGATACGTGTAACTGTTGGCCAGAACTTATCTTTAGCAACTGCTTTCACTGGGAATGCCGCGTAGAAACGGTCGTATGCACGATCCCACTCGTTGCCAAGTACATCAGCTTGCGTGTGCGGTGCGAATACTAATGGATTGTTTTCAACAGACCACTCGCCGTTTTCAACTTTGCGCACTTCTTCACGGATTGAAACCATCGCTTCGATGAAGCGGTCAATCTCAACCTTAGACTCAGACTCAGTTGGCTCGATCATTAACGTGCCCGCAACTGGGAACGACATAGTCGGTGCGTGGAAGCCGTAATCCATTAGACGTTTAGCAATGTCCATTTCTGTGATGCCAGACGCTTCTTTAAGAGGACGTAAGTCAACGATACACTCGTGAGCAACACGGTTGTTTTGACCACGGTAAAGAATTGGGTAGTGCTCGCTTAACTTCTCAGTTAGGTAGTTTGCGTTCACGATAGCCATTTCAGTTGCATCTTTTAAGCCTTGGCTGCCCATCATTGTGATGTATGCCCAAGAGATAGGTAAGATAGCCGCTGAACCGTAAGGCGCTGCAGATACTGCACCGTTGCCTTCAGTTGTACCAGGTACGTTGATAACGCTGTGGTTAGGCATGAATGGCGCTAGGTGTGATTTAACACCGATAGGACCAACACCTGGGCCACCGCCACCGTGTGGGATACAGAATGTTTTGTGTAGGTTTAAGTGCGATACGTCTGAACCAATTGAACCTGGGCTAGTTACACCTACTTGCGCGTTCATGTTCGCGCCGTCCATGTAAACTTGGCCGCCGTGCTGGTGAACAATCTCACATACTTCACGGATAGACTCTTCGTATACACCGTGTGTAGACGGGTAAGTTACCATGATACAAGATAGGTTTTCTGACACTTCTTCAGCTTTCGCTTTAAGGTCAGCCATGTCGATGTTACCGTCGTTATCACACGCAACAACCACAACTTTCATGCTTGCCATTTGCGCAGATGCCGGGTTAGTACCGTGCGCTGAGCTTGGGATTAAACAGACGTTACGGTGACCTTCGCCACGAGACTCGTGGTATTTACGAATAGCGATAAGACCTGCGTATTCACCTTGTGCACCTGAGTTAGGCTGCATAGATACAGCGTCGTAACCTGTGATGTTTACTAACCAGTCATGTAGCTCACCAATCATTGTTTGGTAACCTTGCGCTTGGTCTAGTGGACAGAACGGGTGAAGTTCTGCGAATTCAGGCCAAGTTACTGGGATCATCTCAGCAGTCGCGTTTAGTTTCATAGTACATGAACCTAACGAGATCATTGAGTGGTTAAGCGCTAAATCTTTGTTTTCAAGACGCTTGATATAACGCAGCATTTCAGTCTCGCTGTGGTACGAGTTGAAGTTAGGGTGCGTTAAGATTTCGTCGTCGCGTACTAGGCTTGCTGGAATACCAGTGATGTCATCTGCAGATACTTGTGCGTCAAGCGCTGCAACGTCAAGGCCGTGGCCTTCACCTAAGATGATGTCGAATAGTGCTAGTACGTCTGCACGTGTTGTTGTTTCGTTCACAGATACTGAGAACTCACCCGCGTGGTTTGTTGCAAAGTTAGTCTCTGCAGCGATTGCGCGTGCAACGATCTCTTCTTTGTTGTCTGCAACCACAGTAATTGTGTCGAACCAAGTGTCGTGCTTAAGGCTTACACCTTTCGCTTTAAGACCTGTCGCTAAGATGCTTGCGAAACGGTTGATGCGCTGTGCAATTGTCTTAAGGCCTTGTGGACCGTGGTAAACCGCGTAGAACGCAGCCATGTTTGCAAGTAGTACCTGCGCTGTACAGATGTTTGAGTTCGCTTTTTCACGACGGATGTGCTGCTCACGAGTCTGCATCGCCATACGTAGTGCATCGTTACCTAAACGGTCTTTAGATACACCGATGATACGACCTGGTAGTGAACGCTTGTACTTGTCGCGTGTTGCGAAGAATGCCGCGTGTGGACCACCGTAACCCATAGGTACACCAAAACGCTGTGCAGAACCAAGTACTACGTCAGCGCCTAGTTTACCTGGTGCTTTAAGTAGCATTAAGCTCATGATGTCAGCTGCAACACAGGCAATCGCTTTTTTGTCTTGTACTTGTGCGATTAGGTCAGTGATGTCTACCACTTCACCAGTTGTTGTTGGGTACTGGAATAATGCACCGAAAATTTCATGGTTAGCTGCATCTGCCGCAGGACCTACTACCACTTCGAAACCAAACTGCTCTGCACGTGTTGCTACAACGTCGATTGTTTGTGTGTGAACGTCATCAGCGATGAAGAAGATGTTTGCTTTTTTCGCTTTAGATACGCGCTTAGCAAGTGCCATTGCTTCTGCTGCTGCAGTCGACTCATCTAGTAGAGATGCAGATGCTAGGTCTAGACCTGTGATGTCAATCGTCAACGTTTGGAAGTTTAATAGTGATTCTAAACGACCTTGAGCGATCTCAGGCTGGTATGGCGTATATGCTGTGTACCAACCTGGATTTTCTAATACGTTACGTAAAATTACATTCGGTACGTGTGTTGGGTGGTAGCCCTGACCGATGTAAGATTTGAAGATTTTATTTTGGCTAGCAACAGACTTTAGGTAGCTTAGTGCTTCAACTTCTGTGCGGCTCTCACCCACTGCTAAACCCTGCTCTAAACGAATACCAGCTGGTACTGTTTGCGTGATTAGCTCTTCAACGCTTGATACGTTAAGTGCCGATAGCATGTCGCTCACTTGTGCCGGTGTAGGGCCAATATGGCGGCGGATAAAATCTTGCTTTTGCTCTAATTGCTCAAGAGATTTAGCGTTTGACATTAGTCTAGATTCCTATGATCCAAAAAATTTAGGGGGTTAGTGCTGATTCCTGCTGCGGGTACTGCTCTGGCTTCAGCTTTACCAACTTATCGCTAAGTTGATGAAAAAGTTCTGTACTCTGTATGGTTTAGTACGGACCTTTTTTAAAATTAAACTATAAAAGTTTAAAACAACAAAAGCCCCACAAGGGGCTTTTGTGATCAACGAAGCAATTAGTCTTCGTCGATTGCGTTTTCGTAACCTTCAGCGTCAAGAAGGTTCTCAAGCTCTGACTCGTCAGACGCTTTAACTTTGAACAACCAACCGTCACCGTATGCGTCGTTGTTAACGTTTTCTGGTGAATCTTCAAGATCTTCGTTGATTGCTACAACTTCACCAGAGATAGGTGCGTAGATGTCAGATGCTGCTTTTACAGACTCTGCTACTGCGCAGTCTTCGCCAGCGTCAACTTCGTCACCAACTTCTGGTAATTCAACGAATACCATGTCGCCTAGAAGCTCTTGTGCGTGCTCTGTGATACCTACAGTGTAAACGCCGTCGCCTTCAGCGCGAACCCACTCGTGTGAAGACGCGTATTTTAACTCGCTAGGAATGTTGCTCATCTTTTTGTTCCTTTGGTTCGGTGTAATAACTGGGCGATGGTTCGCCCTTATTAATATTAAATAACTGACTTGCCGTTACGTACGAAGCAAGGCTTCACTACTTTAACGTCAACTAACTTTTTACGCATTTCTACTTGCGCTGTTTCGCCCGTTGAGCGAGGAACACGCGCCAGTGCAACACTAAAGCCTAATGTCGGAGAGAATGTACCAGAAGTAATGATACCTTCGCCACCTTCTACGATAACTTTAGAGCCACCACGTAGAACACCTTTGCTTTCAAGTACTAGACCAACTAGCTTGTGTGTGCTCTTTTCAGCACGTTGCTTGGCAACCGCTTCACGACCGATGAAGTCACGATCTTCTGGTTCCCATGCAATCGTCCAAGCCATGTTTGCAGCAAGTGGAGATACAGTTTCATCCATATCTGAACCGTATAGGTTCATGCCCGCTTCTAAACGTAGCGTATCACGTGCACCAAGGCCAGCCGGCGCGACGCCTGCGTCTAATAATTTTTGCCAAAGGTCAGCTGCATCATCGTTGTGTACAACGATTTCGTAGCCTGCTTCGCCTGTGTAACCAGTCGTTGCAATGAATAGGTTGCCCGCTTGTACACCGAAGAATGGTTTCATACCTTCAACTGCAGCGTTTTGCGCGTCATCAAGTACTTTAGCTGTTTTTTCTTTTGCGTTAGGACCTTGTACTGCGATCATCGCAAATTCAGGACGCTCAGTGATTTCTACTGCGAAATCAGCCGCTACTTTAGCAATGTGCGCTAAATCTTTTTCACGCGTTGCTGAGTTAACAACTAGGCGGTATTCAGTGTCAGAGAAGAAGTAGATGATAAGGTCGTCAATTACGCCGCCTTCTTCATTTAACATGCCTGTGTAAAGTGCTTTACCAGGTACTTCTAGTTTAGCTACATCGTTCGCTACAAGCTTACGTAAAAATGCTTTTGCGTCTGCGCCTTTAACGTCCACAATCGTCATGTGAGATACGTCGAACATACCTGCATCAGTACGTACTGCGTTGTGCTCTTCGATTTGTGAACCATAGTTGATTGGCATTTCCCAACCGTGGAAGTCAACCATTTTTGCGCCAGCTTCTACGTGCTTAGCGTGTAGTACAGTTTTAGAAGTCATATCATTCCTTCACTAATTACTGACCTTGTAGTGTATGGCTACAAGATTGCCTCTTTGAGGCGGGGTTAATGCAATAACAGCTAAGGCACCCGTATTGAGTGCCTTAGCAAATTTTATTTGAAATCTAGTTTAGGCTAAAGCCTTGTTCTTGCAACTGCTGATGCCATTTGTTCAGAGTGTCTGTTTGGGCAATCAACTGATACTGCTGTAAGTCGTCTGCAAGCAATGAAGTGACGAACACTTCACCACTTTGACGGCCGTAGCACACTTGCTCGTCTGATAAACGCAGACCCGGTGTTAAGCCAAACTGCTTGATGATGGTATCAAACGCTTGCTCACCACTTAATGTGCTCATGCTTAAATCTTTGCGCGCCACCAGCTCAATGTCGTAATCGCTGTGGTGGGCTTCAACCAAGTTTTGCAGCTCATCAGCGTGGCTTTGCTCAATCACAAAGCGGTAAGCCGTTTCACTGAAGTAATAAACCGTAAATGCCGCACCTGATGCTAATTGGCCTTTAACGCCTAAACCCGGTGCTAATAGTTTATTTAGGTTAATACCTAAAACTTGGTTTAAAAATGGTGTGGTTTCGAAGCCACTGAAGTCTAAGACCAACTGTGCGCTGTCTAACGCTAACGTATTTAGCGCAGGCGCTGTGCCTTGACGATGTTTTGCAAACATACTGGCTGAAAATGTCATAACCACACCTTAATAAAACTTTAATTTGTGCAGTATATGAGTGCATTTGGGCAACAACAAATTGTATTTATTTATACATTGATAAATAATACTTATGTAACTTGGTTTTATAAATTGATTTTTTAAATATGAAGAACTTATCGAACGACGGCTTACGCACATTTGTTACTGTGGTTGAATTAGGTGGCTTTGCCAAGGCCGGTGAACTACTGGGATTATCGCAACCTGCGGTGTCATTACAAATTAAACGACTCGAAGAAATGCTCGGTTGTCGACTGTTTAAAAAACAAGGTCAACGACAAGTTATCAATCAATATGGCGAGCTCTTGCTACCACTGACGAAACAAATGCTGCAACAAAACGACGCCATTATTCAGCAGTTCACCTCCGAGAGTGTGACCGGTAAAGTACGTTTGGGAATTCCCAGTGAATTCGCAGCCCGCATTCTGCCATCGATTATTGGCGACTTCGTTTCTCTTTACCCTGATGTTGCCCTCGAAGTAAAATCACGTTTGAGCAAACACCTGTTGTCTGTTTCGCGCCAAGATCAATTCGATTTAGTCTTGGCATTAAATGAAGAGCTTAATTCAGAACAGTTCCCCGTATTTATGCAAGACCAGCTGGTGTGGGTTGGTAATTTAAACCTCGCCAAGAACGATGTAGTGACGCTGGTCACCGCACCTGAGGGGTGTATCTACCGCCGCCGCGCTATCGAAGCCCTACAGCAAGCCGGATTAAAATACCGTATAGTTTACAGCAACGCCGATTTAACCGGTTTAATCGCCGCGATTAAAGAAGATCTAGGTGTCACCGTGCTGGCTAAAAGCACCGTACCAAGCGATTTAAACTACCAGTCACACACCCCTCACCTACCTGAGCTCGGCCAAATTGGTATTTGCTTGGTAAAAAATTCACCCGAATCTGTGCATGCCGTTGATAAGCTGGCGGAGTTTATTGAGTTGAGATTGGGGTAAGCGGTAAGCGGTAAGCGGTAAGCGGTAAGCGTACAATAGTTTGCGAGTTACGAGTTGCGAGTTGCGAGTTGCGAGTTGCGAGTTGCGAGTTGCGAGTATTCAAGATAATTCAAAAAGCGTGACATAAAGTCAGCGCCTACATGGTTTAAAAATTTGCTTTGTAGGCGCGGGTTTACCCCGCGCAATTTCCAGCAACGTTACCACAAATGGAAGGTTCAAAAAGCGCGACATAAAGTCAGCGCCTACAGGATAAATATAAATCTAACAGGCTACGCCCTACCCCCTTCTATCACGCCTGAAAATAAGTAATTGATGAGTAATTCATTTCATGGATGAAATGTAAGGCTGACTTAGTCCATGGATGGACTATTCAGCCGTTTACGTTCACATCAATTATTTATTTGAAGAATTAGCGTGATAGAGGGGCGCCGTGGGAGTCCAGAGCGAAGGTCGCACCCGAGCGGCCAGCGGCAGCCGCCCTTTGGTTGCTGTCGCCAACGCGACAAAGAGTTAAATTGAAGACTACTGTAAAAAGATTGGTGTTGTAATACATCCCTGTAGCTACGCCCATCGGGTATCCATACCCTCACCTCCTCGTGCTGCGAAACTTCGTTTCGGTCTTAATAATGTTTGGTGAGTATATTACGTCCATGTAGCCTGGTTCCGGTTCGGCCATCCAAGGCCTCACGCTCAACGCTAGTCTTGCTGCGCGCACTGTAAATGAAAAGTTTAAGAGCAGTGCTGTATTACATCCATGTAGCTACGCCCATCGGGTATCCATACCCTCACTTCCTTGTGCTGCGAAACTTCGTTTCGGTCACTCGTCACCCTTGCGCAAAAATAACCTACTTCGTAGGTCTATTTTGCACTACCTTTCCCAACAGCCTCTTTGGCAAACAGGGTTTTAATCGGCCCTAGGTTATCAACCATACTCAAGCCAACACCGCGGATCAGCTTCTTCAACGGGTTATCACCTTCAAACAGCTCTTTTAAACCTTGCATCATGGCAATGTGCTTTTGCGCATCAAGTTTACGAGCGCGTTCGTATTCACGTAGCACGCGAGTGCTGGCAAATTCTTGCTTGCTGTCGGTAAGTAGTTTAATTAAAAGCGCTGCATCTTTAAGACCTAGGTTCATACCTAACCCAGCCAGCGGGTGGATGGTGTGCGCTGCATCACCCATCAACGCAATTTTGCCGTTTACCCATTGTTGGGCGTAACGCATTTTCAGTGGGAACACTGCTCGGTCATCTTGTACTTCGCATAAACCACATTGACCGTCGATAGCGACATTCAATGCTTTATTGAACTCAGCGTTGTCTAAAGACATTAAATACTGTGCTTGCTCAGGTGACGTTGACCACACGATTGATTGGCTGTGTTCATCACTGAGCGGTAAAAACGCCAAAGGACCTGTTGGTAAAAATACTTGTCTTGCAGTGTGGCTGTGCGTCTCTTGCGTCTTAACCGTCGCAACGATGGCGTGGTGGTCGTAGTCCCAAAAGGTAATGGGCATTTTAAACTGAGTACGAATACCCGAATTTGCCCCATCTGCTGCAACTAATAGCTTTGCCATAACTGGCATGCCTGACTCTAAGGTGATTAACACGTCAGTGTCGGTTTGATGAATAGCTTGATAACGAGTATTAAAGCTAAGCGTTGCAGATGGATACTGTTTTAACTGCTGAAACAGCGCATAGCGAATAGCGCCATTTTCAATGATGTGCCCAAGCTCAGGTAAATCTAGTTCGGTGCTGTTAAAGGCTATTTTGCCAAAACTGTCTTTGTCTCTGACATCCATATGCGTATACGCACAAGTTCGCTGCGCTAAAATATCATCCCATGCGCCTAGCTCAGTAAATAACGTTTGACTGGAAAGACTGATGGCACTCACACGATTAGCAAACTGCTCTGTAAGTGACGCAGGTTCATTACCCGCATCAATCACGTGTACGCTAATGTTATTTTTCGCCAAACCTAACGCCAAAGTAAGGCCTACACAGCCACCACCGACAATACATACTTGCGCTTGTTGCATCAGCTTTTTCCTTTAATAACATGACCCATTAGTTGCTTGGCTAACGGTGCTTTTAAATTTTCAGACAGTGACATGGCAAGCAAACCGCAGCTGCGACCGAGTGCCATTAAACGAGAAGAATTAGAGAATAGTCGCACGAGCGCATCGGTTAGTGTCATCACCGTTTTGATGTCTTGTGCACGCGCAAGATTATAAGCTTGCGTAAAGGCATGTTCACCCAAAACATGCTGCTCTGAGGCTATCAGCTCAACCAAGGCTTGAATGTCTCTTAAACCCAAATTAAAACCTTGCCCAGCAATTGGGTGAATAGCATGAGCTGCATTGCCGATTAATAGGCTACGATGATGAACGAGCTGCTCGACTCGCCCTAGTACCAGCGGGTATTGTGCGCGCATACCAACTTGCTTGAATACTCCTGCGCGATAGCCAAAGGCAGCTTGCAACTCAGCAATAAAGGCGTCAGGTTCAAGCGTTTTATAATCTTCAAGGTGTGCGTTAGGCATACACCAAACCAGCGAGTAGCGGTTTTGTGTCATAGGGAGCAGTGCCATTGGCCCATGCTCGGTAAAACGTTCAAACGCTTGGCCGCTATGACCGCATTCAACTTCGATATTAGCGATTAGTGCCCCTTGCTCATAGGCCAGACTATCAAAACCAATGTTTAGCTGTTTGCGCGTGGGGGACTGTGCGCCATCGGCAACGACTAATAACCTTCCGCTTAACTGAGTTTCATCGTTTAAGATCAGCTCAACACTGTCTTGTGTTTGCTTTAATTCATTAATGGTCGCTGGGCAGTATAGTTGAATGTCAGTTTTAGCTAGCTGTTGATGTAAATAAGCACCAAATGGGTTCACTTCGACCACATAACCAAGCGCATTCGTTTTATAGTCTTGGTGGTGCAATGAGGTTTTACCAAAGTGACCTCTATCAGACACGTGCACTTGCTTAATGGCTTCAGCAAACGGCCAATCAGCATTAAACAAGTTAAATTGCTTTAAATACTGCACAGACTGATCGGCCAAGGCAATTGAGCGGTCGTCAAAACTAGGGTGTGCTTGGCTTTTTGGTGCAAATGCCTCAATCACGGCAACTTGCAAAGTTGGGCTGGTCTTTTTGATTGCCAAAGCAGCGGTGGCCCCTGCCATACCGCCGCCTACAATCACAACATCAAAGTGTTGCAACGCATTCTCCTACTGCTGCATTAACGCTTCTATTTCTGCTACGGTTTTCGGCACGTCTTGGGTCAAATTTTCGTGACCATTTTCAGTTACCAATAGGTCGTCTTCAATACGAATACCGATGCCTTTATATTGCTCTGGCACTTGCGCATCTTCATCGAAGTACAAACCTGGCTCTATGGTCAACACCATACCCGGTGCGAATGGCCTGTCAGCTTCATCGAGCTTGTACTCGCCCACATCGTGCACATCAAGGCCTAACCAGTGACCTAAACCATGCATATAGAACGCTTTGCATGCTTGTTTTTCAACAAGTGTATCTAACTCGCCAGATAAAATACCGAGCTCGATCAAACCTTGGGTCATTACTGTCATCACCGCTTTATTAGCCCCAACCAAAGTACCGCCCGGCTTCACATGCTCAAATGCCGCCGCTTGGGCTTTTAATACCAGCTCATAAATGGTTTTTTGTGGCTCGCTAAATTTACCTGATACAGGAAAAGTTCGCGTGATATCAGCGGCATAACCTTCAAGCTCACAGCCTGAGTCAATCAACACTAAGTCGCCAGCTTTTAAGGTATCGCTGTTTTCTGTGTAATGCAGAATATTGGCATTATTGCCTGAGCCGACAATGGTGCCATAAGCCGGATAGCGTGCGCCATTCATGGCATAATGATGATGAAGTTCGGCTTCCAGTTGGTATTCAGTGGCATCTGGCTTGGCAAACTTCATTGCACGCACATGACCTTCAGCGCTTATTTGACCCGCTTTGCGCATCACAGCGATTTCGGCGTCTGATTTAAACAAACGCATTTCATGAATAAGCGGGCGCGTATCTTTGATGATTTCAGGCGCGCGATAGCCTTTTTTCGGTGCACCGCGCAGGGTATTTAACAATGCCCATACCTTGTCATCAAATGCACTGTAAGTGCCTTGCGCGTAAAATAAAGTGCGATTGCCATTTACCAGTTGCAGAAGCTCATCGTCTAACTCGCTCAACGGATAAGTTTCATCAAACAAGTAGTCAGACTTGGCGCTTTCATAGCCCACTCGGCGGCCGTGCCAAATCTCGGCAGTTTTATCTTTGTTACGACAGAATAACGTACTTTTACCTTCACCTTGTTTGTCTTTTGATAACACTAAAACAGCATCAGGCTCTTTAAAGCCTGTCAGGTAGAAAAAGTCACTGTCTTGGCGAAACGGGAATTCGGTATCGCGACTACGGGTAATTTCAACCGCAGCAGGAATAATCGCTACGCTGTGGTTGTCGAGTTGCGCAAGTAATTTGCTTCTGCGCTGAACAAATTCTTGAATGCTGATCATTAGTGTAACGTCTTTGATGGAGTAACCGTTTCTCTGCCCATTTCAGCAAAACATAGCAGTGCTGAAACACGGATATATTCAACGATCTCGTGGAAAGCTTGTTGGTCTTCTTCTTCCTCACCGAAATCAGTGTCAAGTTTAGTTATTTCACTAAAATCGTTGATCACTTCTTTGACATCAGCTGACAGCTTGCCATAGTCTTTTTGCTTTAAACCAAAGCCCAATAAAAAGCCCGACACCCATGCCACTAGTGCATTGGCTTTATCTAGTAGGGTTTCATCTTCATTTGGCAAATACAGCTCAAAGCTTGGCTCTTCGCTGTTGAAGCATGACATAACATGTGTGAACATTTGCCCAAATAGACCTTTTAATTCGTTTGAGAAACTTTGTCCGTCGTTGAACACATCACTTAACATGATCAGGTAGTCTTTTTCATCAATGTTTAAGCCACAAGCCAGCAAACCACTGATGGTGCCGTGAGCTTCTGAAGGCGATACGAAAATATCATGCTTTTCAAGCAGCAGTTGTGCTTGTGTGTAATCGGTCATTTCTGTCATTGCTAATGCTCGTCAAAGAATCTTCATTATAAGAACACACTCAATTTAAAAAGTATGTCTTAATTTAATTGCTATCAATGCTAACACTCACAGTATAGCAACTCCAAACAATTGTCTTTAAAGGGCTTCATTTATGAGCAGCGGCGTTTAATTTGCCAGCAGTTGAACTGATATTTTTTGATTTATGGTTTACCTCTGCTGCGAGTCTTATATACTGAAGTTAATTCCCTAGCTCGTAGGACAGCAGATTAAGTCCCTGAGCCGATAAACTTTATCTAGGGGTGTAGTTTGCTTACTATTGCGCAAGCTTGGCATGTACCGAGAAGCCTACGGTGAGCTGTTACACTCCGCCTTGAACCTTAGGGTTCAAGGGCTGACATCAGCATCCGCGAAGCCGGGGAAGTCTTACCTTTATTTCTGAATCTCTTTTCTTTATCTATCTAAATTTCTCACCTCTATTTGAAATATCGAATTGTTAAATATAGCTTTTGTTAGGCAAAAAAAAGCCCCGGCATTTGCCAAGGCTCTTAATCGATAAACTCAATCGAGATTAGTCAGCTTGCGGACGCATGTGCGGGAACAAGATAACGTCTTTGATTGTTGGTGAGTCAGTGAACAACATCACTAGACGGTCGATACCAATACCTTCACCCGCTGTTGGTGGTAAACCATACTCAAGCGCTTGAATGTAGTCTGCATCGAAGTGCATAGCTTCATCATCACCGGCATCTTTTTCTTCAACCTGACGCGCAAAACGCTCAGCTTGATCTTGTGCATCGTTAAGCTCAGAGAAACCATTAGCAAGTTCACGACCACCTACGAAGAATTCGAAACGATCAGTGATGAATGGGTTTTCATCGTTACGACGTGCAAGTGGAGATACTTCCCACGGGTACTCAGTGATGAAAGTCGGTTGAATTAGCTTATGTTCAGCAGTTTCTTCGAAGATCTCACATAAGAACTTACCTGCACCCCATACACATTTCTCTGGGATCTTAACGTGTACTTTCTTCGCGTAAGCAACTAGCTCATCGAAGTGGTTTTCAGGATCTTTGAAGATGTGCGCGATTTCTTCAGCGTCAGGACCATACTTGATGATGGCATCAGCCATAGATAGGCGCTCGAACTGCTTACCGAAGTCATATTCAATCGTCTCTGTTACTTCGCCTTCAGCATTCTTAACTGTGTTAATCACTGTCGTTGTGCCAAGAACGTCTTGTGCAACAGTACGTAACATGTCTTCAGTTAAGTTCATTAGGTCTTTGTAGTCAGCGTAAGCTTGGTAGAATTCGATCATCGTGAATTCTGGGTTGTGACGCGTTGATAGACCTTCATTACGGAAGTTACGGTTGATCTCAAATACACGGTCAAAACCACCTACCACTAGACGCTTAAGGTAAAGCTCTGGTGCGATACGTAGGTACATATCGATGTCTAGTGCATTGTGGTGAGTCACGAATGGACGCGCCGTTGCACCACCAGGAATAACCTGAAGCATTGGCGTTTCAACTTCCATGAAGTCACGCTCAGCTAAGAAACGACGAATGCCTTCGATCACTTTTGAACGGATACGGAACGTTTCACGCGTGTCCATGTTTGTGATCAGGTCAACGTAACGCTGACGGTACTTAGCTTCTTGGTCTGTTAGGCCGTGGAACTTCTCTGGTAACGGACGAAGTGACTTAGTCAGTAGCTCGTACTGAACCATGTCTACGTAAAGGTCGCCTTTACCTGACTTATGAAGTGGACCAGATACACCGATGATGTCACCGATATCTAGTTGACCATATTTTTCTTTAAGCGTTTTTTGCACGTCTTTTGATGCATATGCTTGGATGCGACCTTTCATGTCTTGTAACACAAGGAAAGGACCACGTTTTGCAAGGATACGACCTGCTACCGACACCTGATGGTCTAACTCAACAAGCTCTTCCTTCGATTTATCACCAAACTTAGCCTGTAGATCAGCCGTATAGTCTTCACGGCGGAAGGTGTTCGGGTGGCCATTGGCATCACAATTCTCACGAATTGCATCCAATTTAGCACGACGCTCAGCAATGAGTTTATTTTCGTCTTGGATTTGATCTGTCATTTTTTAGCTCTTAGTTTAGCTTGTTGATTAAAGGCCTGATTTCAGGCTGGCTTCGATAAATTTGTCTAAATCACCGTCTAATACCGCTTGGGTATTGCGGTTTTCAACGCCAGTACGTAAATCTTTGATACGTGAGTCATCTAATACGTATGAACGGATTTGACTGCCCCAACCGATATCTGATTTAGCGTCTTCTTGAGACTGCTTTTCGGCGTTTTGTTTTTTCATTTCAAGTTCAAACAATTTCGCTTTTAACTGCTTCATTGCTTGCGCTTTGTTCTTATGTTGTGAGCGGTCATTCTGACACTGTACAACGGTATTCGTTGGTAAGTGGGTAATACGTACCGCAGATTCTGTACGGTTAACGTGCTGACCACCCGCACCCGATGCACGATATACGTCGATACGTAAATCAGCTGGGTTAATATCAATTTCGATGTTGTCGTCAATTTCTGGGTAAATAAACGCAGACGCAAATGAAGTATGACGACGACCTGTTGAATCGAATGGGCTCTTACGCACTAAACGGTGTACGCCGGTTTCTGTACGTAACCAGCCGTAAGCATATTCACCAGATACACGCACGGTTGCGCCTTTAATACCGGCAACATCACCATCTGTCGCTTCAACGATTTCAACTTTAAAACCTTTTGCTTCAGCCCAACGTAAGTACATACGCAATAGCATGTTACACCAGTCTTGCGCTTCAGTACCGCCCGAACCTGACTGTAAGTCAATGTAGGCATCGTTAGCATCTTGTTCACCAGAGAACATACGACGGAACTCTAGCTTTTCTAATTGGCCAACTAGACCTTCTACTTCAGCTTGTGCTTCTTCAAAGGTTTCTTCGTCTTCGGCTTCAACGGCTAGTTCTACTAGGCCTTCTGCATCGTCTGCACCACCAACAAGATTATCAATGGTTTCAACAATTGCTTCTAGATTCGATTTTTCACGGCCCAATGCTTGTGCTTTTTCAGGCTCGTTCCATACTGCTGGGTCTTCTAACTCTGCGTTTACTTCTTCTAAGCGCTCTTGTTTTAGAGCGTAGTCAAAGATACCCCCTAAGCAGCTCAGTGCGTTCGCGAATTTCCTTGATTTGGTTAATCACAGGATTCACTTCAAACATGCTCACTACTCCAAAAAAATTAACGTGAATCACACATAATACCAATTTTATTAACTGACTAGTCATTCTAGCGAGCTAAAAAGGCCACTAACTTTGTCTGAAACTTCTAATATAGAACTACTATATGTCGAAATTTCATCCTCGTTATTAACCTTTTTTTCTGTCGCAATAAACGACTCGAAGTTTAATGCAATTGGTATAATATAAATAGCTGAATGCTTTTCCAGCCCATAAAAAAGGCGCGTGATTTTTAAACGCGCCATGATAACAGACAATCTGTGCCCTATAAATGGATTTATGCGGGTTGAGCTTGAATTTCTCGCACTAATAATTGCAGTGAGAACTTGCCTCTAAACTCATTTATATCGAGCTGATACGCCAATTTGGCATATTGTGCGGCTGTATTTGGCCAAGCTTTTACATCAATGTTAAATGCGATGGCATCAACTAACTGACCAGAGCTGTGTTTTAGCACCAATTTTAGGTGTTTTTCACCGACAATACGCTGCTGAATGAGTTCAAATACGCCTTCAAATACAGGTTCAGGGAATTGCTGACCCCAAGGCCCTGCTTGCTGAAGCAGTTGTGCAAAGTCTAAATTGAAACAGGTCGCAGGCAACTCGCCGTCGGTCAATAACACGCTCTGTTTATGCTCTTCGGTTAAAATCGCACTGGCAGCATTAGTAAACGCCGTTTTAAAACGTTCGAAATCACACTCTAAAATGGTTAAACCTGCCGCCATGGCGTGGCCACCAAACTTAGCAATTAGATCTGGGTGTTGCGTGTTAATTTGCTCAAGCAGGTCACGCATATGCAACCCTTCGATAGAGCGACATGAGCCTTTTATTTCGCCCTCATCACCTTGCGCAAAAATAATTGCCGGACGGTGATAACGCTCTTTCAAGCGCCCCGCTAAAATACCAATCACCCCTTGGTGCCAATCGTCTTGATATAAACAGACAACATCAGGCACGCTTTGTTGTGCCGATACCAAGCGCTCCAGCACGGCTTGCGCTTCTTGCTGCATGCCCGCTTCAATTTCACGGCGTTCATGGTTAAGTGCGTCAAGCTCGCCTGCTATGCGTCTTGCTTGGTTGATATCTTTCGATAACAAACAGGCGATACCTAAACTCATATCATCGAGTCGACCAGCAGCATTCAGGCGCGGCGCGAGTGCAAAACCAAAGTCGCTGGCAGATAAACGCGCAGCATTGCGTTTTGCCACTTCAATAAGTGCGGTGATCCCCGGTCGAGTTTTACCACTACGAATACGTGCTAGGCCCTGATAAACCAATGTGCGGTTATTGGCATCAAGCGCCACAACGTCAGCAACTGTGCCTAGTGCAACAATATCGAGTAACTCTGCTAAATTTGGTTCAGACTGTTGTTGAGTCGCAAAGTATTGCAGCTCGCGCAGGCTATGACGCAGCGCTACCAACAAGTAAAACGCCACCCCCACACCCGCAATGCTTTTTGAGGGGAAATTACAACTATGCTGATTTGGGTTGACGATGGCATCGGCATTTGGCAGTTGCTCACCTTGTAAGTGGTGATCAGTGATAAGTACTTTAATACCGGCATTTTTGACAATCTCAACGCCACTAATACAAGAAATACCGTTATCTACGGTGATAACTAAATCAGGCGCAATCGTGACAATTTGCTCTGCCAGCGCAGGGCTTAAGCCATAACCTAAACTAAAGCGGTCTGGCACAAGATAATCGACATGCTGGAAACCAAACAGTGCTAACCCTTCCATCAGAACCGAGGTACTTGTTGCACCATCAGCATCAAAGTCACCAACGATTAAGACTTTACTTTGCTGTTGTAGTGCTTCGACTAACAAAGCACAGGCCTTATCCATATCTTTGAATAAGTTGAAATTTAATAAGGTGCTAGCACGATTATCGAGCTCAACAGAATCGCTTACACCGCGAGCTGCATAGATTTGTTTAATTACAGGATGAAGATGCGCAGGAAGATGACTGTCATCCACGCGCTCACGTGTTGCTATCACGGTTTGCATTTATTCTTTTACCCTTATACCTGCTCTCAAAAAGCGTTAATTAAGAGAGCGAGTATTACAACGTTAAAACTGAGATTTAACAGACAACAAAAAAAGGCCCTTAGGCCTTTTTAAGAATACGGTGATTATAGCGAATTTTATCGCTTATGACTTCTTACCGTCTAGCGCTTGCGCCAATGCTGCTGCTGGTTGGTAACCTGGAATAATCGAACCATCTTCTAAAATGATTGCTGGCGTACCAGAAATACCAAAGCTCTGACCTAACTGGTAGTGCTCAGCCACGGGTGCAGAGCAGTTTTTAACTTCTGCCACTTCTTCACCCGCTTTTGCCTCTGTTAATGCTTTTGCTGCATCTTCCGCACACCATACATTCATTAAGTCTTTGTAACCCTTACCGCGTAAACCACCACGAGGGAAAGCTAGGTACTTAACCGTAATACCCGCATTTAGATAATCATCTAATTCACGGTGTAACTTACGGCAGTAACCACACGTGATATCTGTAAATACTGTAATTTGATGCTTTTCATTTTCAGCTTTGTAAACGATCATTGAGTCTTCGTACTCAGTTACGCCGTCTTTACGAACACCACTTAAAGCTGATTCAGTTAAGTTTTCACGGTTCTCAACATCGATCATCGTGCCTTGAACCAGGTAACGACCATCTGGGCTTACGTAAAATACCCCTTTGTCAGTTAAAACCGTATTTAAGCCAGCGACTGGGCTATCTTGAATTGCTTTAACTGTTAAGCCTAAGTTATTTAACTGAGTTTCGATTGGGCTTACTTTTGTTTCTACTGCGTCAGCTAAAGGAGCAGTCACTTGCTCAGCCATTGCGCCTGTAGATAACGCCATTGCTGCAGCTAAAATTAACTTTTTCATTCTGTTCTCATAAATTTCGTTGTTATCCAGTATGACCGGATAAATTCAAAAAAATTCCATCACGCACGAGGATGATGTTCTTGATGCAGCGATTTTAATCTTTCACTCGCTACATGAGTATAAATTTGTGTCGTCGATAAGTCGCTGTGGCCTAACATCATTTGCACGACTCGTAAGTCGGCACCATGATTCAACAAATGTGTTGCAAAGGCATGACGTAACGTATGTGGCGATAATGGC